>NZ_JBAHWD010000001.1:0-806266 GCF_037044575.1 Nonomuraea sp. LPB2021202275-12-8
CCCTCGAAGTGGTCCAGGCCCAAGGCGGTCTTCAATTCGCGGTAGTCGTGCTCGATCCGCCAGCGGATCTTGGCCAGGATGACCAGGTCAGCAGGTGCCGTGCGGACGGGCAGGTTGGACAGCCAGTACTTGATCGGTTCGTACTCCTCGTGGGGCCACTGCGCGATCAGGAGACTGACCGGCAGCGTGCCGTCATCGCCCAGGCGGGGTCTGCGGCCGGCCACCCGGACCGTGAGGATCACGAACTGCGAGGTCAGATCACCTTTCGAACCGGCCCGCCAGGTGAGTGTCTGCGCCGCGGCGCGTCCAGCGGCCAGCACGTGTTCACGCAGGCTGACGGGCGTGCTGCGATAACGCGAGCCGGGGTCGCGGGCCGAGCCCGCCGTAGGCAGGCAGCTGCACTACAGCATCGGCCCGGTGGGCGGTGACCGCACCCTTGACCTGCACCACGTAGGACAGACCGCGCTCGTCCAGCGCGGCGCGCAGGTGAGCGTTGTCGCCGTATCCGGCATCAGCGCCCACCACCGGCGCCTTCCGCCCCCAACCTGCCAGCTCATCAAGCATGTCCACGGCAGTCCTCGCAGATAGGCGGCGGCCTTGGCCCGTTGGTCCGAGCGGGTCAATGGGCGGAACACCTCGGCGGCGAACATCTCCACCTGCTCGCGGACATCAACAAGCTGTTCCGGGGTCACCCCCGCATCGAACCGCCAGCCAGCCCGCTCGACCAGCCACAAAAGGCTGACCTAACAAAGCACTACTAGTAGGCGTCTCGCCAGGTTGCGGTTGTTTCGTCCGTTATGCGCTTGGTCAGGTTGTTGATCGACGCGAGGTGGATCAAATGACTCGCTCGCAGATGGCGTTCATCCTCGGCGTCCGCGCCAGAGTGGTGATGATCCGCAGCCCTTCAGCTGTGACGACCTCCCTGAAGGCGGAGGTGAAGAGCGGATCTCGATCGTGGATCAAGAACCGTAGTCCGGCTACGCGCTCCCCCAGGCCCATCACCACGTTGCGGACCTGCTGCACCGCCCATGCCCCGGTCGGGTGCGCGGTCACGCCGGCCAGGTGCAGTCTCCGGGCGCCGTGCTCGATCCGTGGACGCCGCGAGCGGGTAACCCAGGCGCGCCAACTCGCCCTGGATCCGCCGATGCCCCCAGGTCGGGTTCTCCCGCGCCATCTGAACAATCAGCGCCTTGACCGGCCGACGCGTGCCGGGCCGTCCCGGACCTCGCCGGTCGGTGAAGGACCACTTCCGCGCTACGAGGTCACGATGCCAGGGTAAGATCGTCGCCGGGTTGACCGGGAACACCTCCGCCCACCGGCCGCGGCGGACCAGTCGAGACGCCGCAAGCCAGAGCCGGTCGGCGCGACCCCACCGCAGCCGGCCACCGAGCTGGCGGCGGAGGACCTGGTTCTCGTGACGGAGCACCAGCAGCTCAACGTCCTTGGACAGATCAGAGCGGACCAGCACCACAAGCAGGCCGAACAAGCACCTCACCAACCGGTAGACAAGCGACAACAGCACCTCGCGCTGGTCGCAGCCACTGCCCTGATCATGCAGCAGAATCCCAGTTCAGAGCACGAAACCGTATTTCCGAGCGGGACAGGGTGCAGCTGGCTCCCGAGTGCCACGGCCTGGCCACTGCCGTGCGCCGGCACCTGTGGGACGAATGCGAGCTCCACCGAGACCTGCTGACCGAATGGGCCGTAGAGCAGGCAGCCGCCCTCCCAGCGGACGACGCTGGGCGAGTCGTCGACGCACTCCTGGACCTGACGCTCCTCTTCCGAGACAAGGCGATCATCAACAAACTTCGAGACGCGCTCCTCATGCAACGGCGGTCGTCTCTCGCTCAGGCCCTCTCAAAGGCGGCGATCGATCCAAGATTCGGATCGTACATCCGCGGGCGCCTGTACAACTGGCTCTCGAACAACCCCTCCCAGGAGCGCATCGACCTGGTCGCTGAGGTGTGCGGTGGCACCTTCGGCGAGCAAGCTCCAGAAAGGGCTCTGGTCCGCCTCCACCGCGCGGCTCTGAAGAGCGACCCCAGCAGCATCCCCCTGGCAACCGCGTTCACGTCGCTGGCCACAGCCCACCGCCAAACTGTTCTGTGGACACTGATCAAGTGGCTGGACATCCCGGAGTCCGAGCGAGCTGGCATCGTGGCTTTTCTAGGACTCGCCTCCACTCACAAGGGCACGGTCCTGCTCTGCGGCCCTCGTCTGCAGGAGCTCGCCGCCGGCTTCGTTGCTCTGAAGGTATGCAGCGATGGGCGGCCCTGAACGTGCGGCAAATGTCCTTGCTACGACGTATCTGCGACGCCGTAGATCCGGTAAGCGGACGACAGCCCGACCTCGCCTGGTACTGCGGCATCAGCTGGCTGTGCTCCGCCGCCAGGTCGCCGCTCCCCGGCCGTCGTGGGCGGACCGGGCGGTCATTTCCGCGCTGGCGCGGCTCCTGTCCCGACGCCGCCGAGGCCACCTGTTCGTCACACCGCGGCCGCTCCTGCGCTGGCACGCCGACCCGGTGAAGCGACGCTGGAGCTACCTCAAGCACGGCCCGGGACGACCACCGATCCGGCCCACCATTCGCGCCTTGGTGCTGCGATACCGCGCCCCAGGCCGATCGCACAAGTCCAGGCGAGGATGTCAGGGCGCCAGGTGAGTGTCGAATCCCTGCTGCTCGCGTAGCCGCATCGTGTAGCGGAACAGCACGTCTTGCACCCGCTCGCGGTAGTGCTCGCGAATCACGTCGCGGATGTACTGGTCGGAGAACAGAGCCAGACAGGTCTGGCAGTGGTGGGAGTAGCGGTTCTCCCATTCGATGCGTGAATCCTTGGTGGCCGCCCAAGCCAGAATGCGGTCTGGCCCGTCAACCCACAGCCAGATCTTCATGAAGTCGGCGTTGCCGGCCTCGACAAGGTCATTGAACGTGCCTGGCGCCCAGTCCGCATTGAGCTCTGGGATCTTCTCACGCGACAGGCCGCAGCAGAACCCGAACCGGCGATGCGGGGTGATCACGACTGTGTTGAGCACGGATGTGCATCCGCCCCGCATGTGCAGGGTGCGCTGGCTGAGCATCCGGTTCTCCGACTGCTCGATGATGTCGTTGTGGTCCATCGGCATCCAAGGCGACTCCAGGATGCGTAGGCTCGGGTTGTCCCGCTTCAGCCGCCCGGCCATCCGGGGGTCGCCGGCGATATCCGCCGCCGTGACCCGCCGCTCGCGCTGGAGCTCCACCATGATCACGGTGGGCAGTCCGAAGTCTGTGGCCAGGCACGCCGCGTTGACCACCGTGTCCTGGCTGACCCAGCGCTGGTGATAGTCGCCGGTGCTGAGGTTGAGCTCTTTCAGGCCCGCGCGCACCAGTGGTTCGAGCCGTGTCCTGCCGTGTTCTGGGTGCTTCGCCCAGAACCCGTTGGTCACGCACCTGGTGATCATTCCCAGGCTCGTCGCGTATGCCACCGCCGTAACCAGGTCATCACCCAGCAGGAAACACTCCCCGCCGGAGAACACCACCATCTTGCAGGTGGGCAGCTCTGCGGCCTCCTGAATGAACTGGAGAATCTCCGGCAGGCTCAGTCGCTCCGTCAAAAACGGGTTGCTGTCGAAACAGCAGTTCTCACAGCGAGCCGTGCATTTGTACGTTCCCAGAATCGTCACGACTTCCGGCTGAAGCAGCCGCCCAGTCGGTCGGTCGTCTGGCTGTTCAGAGCTGGTCGAGGGTCTGGGCATGCGCGATCACCTCGCCCGCGAACCGAATCATCGCACCGGTGGTGACAAGGTGGCGGGCCGCCTCGGGGTCGCCGCGCAGCGCCTGCGTGGTCGCTCTGTCGATCACCTGGTGGGTGTAGGAGTAGATGTGGTTGTAGACGGTGAGTTCGGCGAACGCCTCCACCGGAACCGCGACGGTGATCGGCGGCGCGACCTCGAAGAAGCCGACGCCGAACTCCTTGCCCACCCCGTAGTTGTCGTCCCATGCCTCCAGCACGGGATGCTCGGCCACTGGCCTTCGCTCCACGATGGCCTGGACGAGTCTTTCCACGTAGTCGCTGATCTGTTCACGGCTGTAGGTCCCGACGAGCAGACCGCGATCGCTCAGATCGTTGAGGGTCACGGTGAAAGAGCGTCGCATGAAGTCTGGCGAGCTCAAGATGTGCTCTACGGCGGCCATGTCGAGCTCGACGGAGTTCTCTATTTCCCCGCGCCGGAGCGCGGCCTGCAGTATCGGCTCGTTCTCATCGGCCCGAGCATCGTAGCCAGAGAGATTCTCGGCCACGAGGTTGAGCAGTTCGGTGTTCGTCAGGACCGCGTAGAAGATGCTGTTGACACGATCGTGGATCTCCGGCGAGGTTTCCGGATGCAGGCCATACCTTGCCAGGACCACATTGGGAGCGCGGATGAATTCCTGCGAGGCCGCCGAATCGGCAAGAATCCGGCTCATGACCCCGTCAACTCGTGCGACATCTCGTCGGACATCCAGAACAAGCGGGTCGTCGCGGCGTGGCTCGGTCATCGTGTCTCCTCAGCCTCGACGACCAGTAACCGGATGATGAGGGGATCGCCACACTCCGTCAACCCCATGAAGCTGATTCCGTCATCTTCTCGGGCCGCCGGGATAGCTTCACGGTGGGAGGGTCAGTTGTCGCGGCACACCACTGTGAACGGGCTGTGGCAGGTGAAGCCGTCGGGATGGCGCACCTCCGCCTGCAGCTGCAGGCACGTGTGCCTGGGCAGAGCAATACGGCCGCGCCCGGCCACGTGGCGTCGGGCAGGCCGAGATCCGTGGCGCCGAGGAACGAGCGGCCGCGGGCTGGAGAAGAAGACCTTGGAAGCCTGCTCCACCGCACCGTTGATTTCACTGAGGAACGCTGAGAACCCCCTCAGCCACGACGGGCAGCGCATGCAGCGGCAGGCCGCTTGCCTGCCTTCCGGGCACGCCCCCGGTCAACGCCGAGCCGATCAAGAAGGTGACCTACAGGTCAGACGCCCTGTAACGACTTCTGAAACGGCACACCACTGCTCATGGGAAGGGTCCGCCCGTAGGCTCGTAAGGTGCACTGGACCACACGGACGCGGGTAGCCACGATCGCCGCGGCGCTGATCGTATGTGCGCTCGCAGGTCGGCTCATCACACCGGACGCATCGCCGGTGGCCATCGCGTCGGCCGTGGTGACGTGCTCGGCGGCCGCAGTGGTCATCGCGCTGCGCTCAGTTCGGCACCGAGCCGCCCTCATCCTGTCGGTGATCGCACCCGCCTCAGCGAGCGTGAGCGTCCTTCATGCTCACCGGTACGGCGACGGGGCGGGCGCCTGGGCGTACATGGAGACGCTCGCCCTCCTGCTGATGATGATCGTCACGGTCAGGAACACGCCGGTACGGCGGGCTGTGGCCGCCGGGCTCGTGAGCGGCCTGGCCGAGTCGTTACTCATCCTGCGTGTGGTCCCGGCCCCGTCGCTGCTGGAAGCCGCGGGACTGTGCGCGTTCTGGGGGCTCGGCGCGGCCGGGGCGGTGGTGATCGGGATGCACCTGCGCTGGCTGGACTCCGAGCGCGTGCGATCGGTGATCGGCGCTCGGCGTGCCCAGCGGCTGAACCTCGCCAGAGACCTGCACGACTTCATCGCACATGACCTCGGAGAGATGGTCATCCACGCGCAAGTGGGCCAGGTCGCATCCGGCCGGGAAAGGGAAACGCTGCGCCACATCGAGCTGACCGGCCAGCGAGCCCTGGCCTCGCTGAGCACCACGGTCAGAGCGCTGCACGAGTTGGACGACGGTGCCGCGACGGACGAGGGGCTGCCCGGCCTCGGAGATCTCCCCCGGGTCGTCGAGGACTTCGCCGCACTGGGCACCGTACCCGCCACGCTCCAGCTGGAACCAGGGCTGGCAGAGAGGTTGCCCAGGCGACTGGGTACGACGCTCGCCAGGATCGTGATCGAGTCGCTGTCCAACGTCCGCCGGCACGCTCCTGATGCCGGGTCCGTCGAGGTGAAGGTCGTCGGTACCGGTACGAACGTGACGACCAGCGTCATCAACGGGCCGGGAAGCAGCACCCCCGCTCACACCTCCACCACCCGGCTGGGCCTTTCCGCCCTGGAGGAACGCGTCAGGTCGCTCGGCGGGCAATTCGCCGCCGCTCCCCTCGCCTGCGGCGGATGGCAGGTGGTGGCCGAAATCCCGGTCGATACACTGCTGCCCGATGACTGAGCCGGAGATACGCGTCCTCATCGCCGACGATCACAAAATCGTTCGTACAGGTCTGCGGATGATCCTGGAGAGCCACGGGGTCATCATTGCGGGCGAGGCCGCCGACGGGGTGGAGGCGGTGGAGTCGGCCCGGCGGCTCCGTCCCGACATCGTCCTTCTCGACATCGAGATGCCCCGCCTGGACGGCATCGAGGTCACGAAGCTGCTCTCCCAGCAGTCCCTGCGGGTGGTGATCCTCACCTCGTTCGACAGCGACGACTACGTCTACGCGGCTCTTCGGAACGGCGCCTCCGGCTACGTGCTCAAACACAGCGGCCCGGCTCTTCTGATCGAAGCCCTGCACGCAGCGATGGCCGGTGACGCCCTCGTCAGCCCTTCGATCACCGTGCGGCTCCTGCGGCACCTGGCCCGGAGAACCGGCACCGCCGAGACCTTCACCGGTGAACCTCTGACCGAGCGGGAAAAGCAGGTACTCAGCCTGCTGGCGCGTGGACAGTCCAATGATGAGATAGCCCGGTCCATGGTCATCGCACCCAGCACGGTGAAGACCCACGTACAGAGCGTCCAGCGCAAACTGGGCGCGCGGAACCGCGTCGAGCTGGCGGCTTGGGCATGGGAGACGGGACACGTCGAGTAGACCGGCGCTGAAGTCGCGGAGCCTCCCCCCTGAGGGGATGCGCCTCCCCGTGACGGAGGATGTGCCAGGCCTTCAGCCGGGAGCATCCTGGCCTGAAATGTCACCGGCGGCAGAGGAGCCCCGAGCATGGCCATCACCCAGCGAACACCGGTGTCGTTATGGAGCCGGTGGCCGATATGGACCATCCGCGCCGCATGGCTCTGGTCAGCGATCTACGCTGTTCTCGGCGTGTTCTGGGCGCTGGGCGGTACGGGTTTCCCTTTCGGCGCCGGCGACGTCAACGCCGCAGGCCAGGGAACACTGCTGGCCGAGGCGACGGCGCCGGTCACTGGTGCGATCATGGCCGCGCTCGGGGCGGCAGGCATGGTCGCCGGCTGGGCGATGTCCAAGCAGGCGAAACGACCGCGGGCGATCCTGCTCCTCTTCGGTTGGGGCCTGGCCGCGCTCCTGGTGCTGGTGCTGCCCGAGATCCGCGCGCTCACCGTCGTGCTGTTCCCGCTCATCTTCCTGATGCTCGACAAGATGGACTGGCCGATGGTGAACTTCCTCATCCTCATGGTCGGAGGCTTCCTCTGGGCCGGCGCCACGCTGGCCTATCAGCGAGCGAGCAGATCGGCGTGCGCCCACTGCGGTCGCGGGGCCGAGGGCGGCAGGGGACGGGCGGAAGCATGGTTGCTACGCCGGGGCCGGATGCTCACGTATCTCGCCGCCGCCGCGCCCTGGGGTTATGCGCTGGTACGGCTGGCCTGGGTGCTGGACCTTCCCCTCGGCGTTCCCCCGGAGTTCCTGCGGCAGATGGAATCCGCCAACGGCGGAGCAGGCGCCAAGGGCATGGAACTCGCCCTTGTCGGAATGTGCGCCGCCGGCTCCGTCCTGACCGTAGGGCTGGTGCGACGCTGGGGAGAGGTGTGGCCGGGCTGGGTTCTCGGGCTCGCCGGCCGTCCTGTCCCGGTGGCCTTTCCTGTGGCGTTCGCGGGCCTTGCGGCGGTCGGCGTCACCGCTGTCGGCCTGTCCTGGGCGCGCGGCCTGCCCGAGTTCGTCGCCAACGGCCTGACCCTTGAAATCGAAGGCTATCGAATGGGACCGATCTTCGGCCTGCCCATCCCGTCGTTTCTCGTCTGGGGCGTCTCGCTCGGTCTTGCGGCCCTTGCGTACTACTACCGGCGCACGGGCGACTGTGTACATTGCCGCACCGCACCGACGGATCGACAATGAGATGAAGCGGCTCACGATGTTTCGTCAGTGGTCGGGAGGCGGGATTCCTTCCGACCACCCGACCGGTCATAGGACGCGGAGGCGGAGGCGGGTGGCCGACGTCGGCGACCGCACCATGCAGGTCACCCGAACCGCCTTGGACACGGGCAACGGTCAAGGAATCCATGTTTGCTCGGTGGTTGCTCGCGTGTGCCCGGTACGGCCCGGCACGCGGTGGCATCACCCGGCAGACCCACGGGGACGCCGGTCGACAGAACGGCACGAGATGGCACGTCGCGGCACCGGATGGCATTGAACCCGTCGGCTTTCAATCCGTAGGTTCCGGGTTCGAGCCCCGGGCGCCTTACCATCTCTCACCCTATCCGACCTGGGGTTCATGTTGCGGGGTGCGTTGCCGGTGCGGGCTTGGGAGTGGTCTTCGCCGTAGGTGACGTCGCGGATGTAGTGGAGCTTGTTTTCGGGGCGTTCTCGGCCTGCGTCCGCAGGCGGCCGGTCAGCCACGTGTTGAGGATCGCATCGAACAGGTCGGCGTCGACGACCTCCAGCAACCGGCGGATCGTCGCCTCGTGTGGTGGCCGATGAGCTCCGATCATGGGGTCGCGTCTGACCTCCAATGCGGCCTGGACCTGGACCGGGGCATCAGCGATCCATTCACCGATCGCGGTAAAGGACCGCGCTCCGGCCAGGACCGCCGCCGCGGCCACTGCCAGGATCGAAGCCAGCGCATGTCGAATCCCGCGTCGATCGCGTGGATCGGGAACCAGTCGTAGCTGATCCAGCAGGCTGGCGTACTCGGCGACTACGACGGGCCTGCAGTCGCAGGCCGCTTCGGCGAGTTGGTCCAGGACAGGGTTGATCGGCAATGATGAGGGGGCAGGCACGGCCTTCTCTGATCATTTGGCGTAGAGAACCTCATGATCTCGAAGATCGTGCCTGCTTACTTACCCGGCCCGCCTCGCGCCCGTCATCCCGCGAACCGGACATAACATCCTTCAATGCCACTATGCCGAGGCCCTGCCCCGAAAGGCAGCCGAGCCTTGAGCCCTTTCCGGCAGGCGGTCATGGTGGTGCGCTGGTTCCGCGGCGAGCACGATGTCCCCAAGCTCGGCCGTGACCATCGCATCTCCCGAGCCACCGCCTACCGCTACCTCCACGAGGGCATCGAAGTCCTCGCAGCTCAAGCCCCTGATCTGCACGAAGCCCTCGAGCGCGCCCAAGCCGAAGGACTGGCATACGTGATCCTCGATGGCACCCTGATCCCCATCGATCGCTGCGCCGAGCAGACCCTCAGCGTCAAGGGCGAACCCATCGACGCCTGGTACTCCGGCAAGGCCCACCAGCACGCCGGCAACCTCCAAGCCCTGTCGGCACCCGACGGACTGCCGTTGTGGCGCGCGACCAGCGAGCGGCTGATCGGCACCTACCGTCAGGTGCTGGAACGTCTCGACCCTGGCAGCGAGACCTCGGCCGCCGGGGTCGAGGCGGTGGCGCGGGCGATGGAGGCGATGATCTCGTGCGGGGCGGGCGCCAGGCAGGTCCAGGCGCTGGGCGAGATGCTGTCGGCGCTCGTGGTGCAGACCCACAGCGTGCAGGCGGTGCGGGCGGCGGTGGAGCAGGCCGGCGGGTTCGCCGCGCAGCTGGCCGACATCGAGGAGGTGGCCGCCTTCCACGGCGACGCGCACGAGGTGCCGGTGTACCGGTTCTTCAAGAAGGACCGACCGGCGCCGCCCCGGCATGGTGGCGCGCCGGCACTTCGAGGCGATGGTGTTCTGCTACCTGGCTGAGGAACTGCGCACCGGGGATGTGGCCGTGCTCGGCTCGAACGAGTACGCCGACTGGAGCGCGCACCTGCTGCCCTGGGAAGAGTGCCAGCCACGGCTGGCGGCGTTCTGCGAGAAGGTCGGGCTGCCCGATACGCCTGACGGTTTGTCGCCCACCTCAAGGACGCCCATTTGAGTGCGGCCGCGCATCCTGGACGCCGGCTACCTCGACAACGCCGACCTGGTCATCGACGAGGGTGGTGTGCCCACCCTCAAGCGCCGCCGCGGTAAGGGCAGCGATGCCGAGGCCGAACGGCTGGCGGCCGAGATCGAACGCCACTTCGGTCCGGCCTCCGGCTCCGACCCCAAGATCAAGGACAAGCTGGGGCGGTACTCGCTGGCCGTGTTCACCGGCGGCATCAACATCGGCCCGTACGAGGCTGCCAAGCACATCGCGGGCGTCACCGCCCACGAGCTGTCCATGGTCCGCAACCGGCACATCACCCTGAAGAAGCTGAACGCCGCCATCGCCGATGTGGTCAACGCCTTCGCCGAACTGGACGTGGTCCAGGCATGGGGGGATGGCAGCACGGTGGCCGCCGACGGCACCCAGGTGGACACCTACATCGATAATCTCCTGGCCGAGACCAGCATCCGATACGGAGGATTTGGCGGCATCGCCCACCACTACATCTCCGACACCTACGTCGCGCTCTTCTCCCGCTTCATCCCGTGCGGGGTGTGGGAGGCGGTGCACCTGATCGAGGGGCAGCTGGCGAATGCCTCCGACACCCAGCCCTCCACCGTGCACGCCGACACCCAAGGCCAGAACTTCCCGGTCTTCACCCTGGCCACCTTGTTCGGGTTCGACCTGATGCCGCGCATCCGCAACTTCAAGGACCTGATCTTCTTCCGCGCCTCGGAGAAGATCGTCTACCCGCACATCGACCAGCTGTTCGGCGAGAGCGGCCGCAACGTCATCGACTGGAAGCTGATCGACAAGCACTGGATCGACCTGATGCAGGTGGCCATCTCCATCAGCGAGGGCCGGCTGAGCTCGGCCACGCTGATGCGACGCCTGCGGTACAACTCCCGCAAGAACCGCATCTACAAGGCGTTCCGGGAGGCCGGCCGCAGCGTACGTACCGTCGCCCTGCTGCGGTATCTGGCCGACCCGGCGTTGCGGGCCCGGGTCACCGCGGCGACCAACAAGGTCGAGTCCTACAACGGGTTCTCCAAGTGGCTCGGCTTCGGCGGGGTGCTGGCCGCCAACGACCCCGAAGAGCAGGAGAAACTGATCAAGTTCAACACGCTGCTGGCCAACCTGGTCGTCTTCCACAACGCGCTGGACATCTCCGACGTCGTGCGGCAGTTGGTCGCCGAGGGCTGGAGCATCACTGCCGACCAGCTCGGCCAGATCGCCCCGTACCTGCGGGCCCATATCAGCCGCTTCGGCGCGTACGCCACCGACGAGCTACGTCATCGGCCGGATCCGTTCGATCCCCTGCTGAAGGGGGTCGACTTCGCCGACGTCGAGCTGGCCGCTTGATCGCCCAGCCGTTGGTGCCGTTGGCGAATGCGCTGGGGCCGGGTCGGATGGCCTAGGAAGAAGGACTGGCCCCCGTTGCCTGACTGGACTCGCTGGACGCCGCCTCAGGCCGCTCCGCCGTACTTGTCACACGGGGTACGGCGGAGCGGGGCGCTCAGCCCTCGTCGGGAATCACCGGCTCGAAGACGTCAATAGATACGCAGAGCCCCTGTCGGGGCGAGGTCGTTCTTGCCCGTCGGTGCCCGGGGTCTGCCTTCGGTACTGGCCTGGGGCTTGGCCGTACTGGCGTTTGAAGGCCTTGGCGAAGGCGAACTCCGAGGTGTAGCCGGTTTGTTCGGCGATGCCGCGCAGGGGTGCGTCGCCTTCGCGCAGGAGCCTGGCGGCGGTCGTCATGCGCCACCAGGTGAGGTAGGTCAGGGGTGGGCGGCCCGCAAGGGTGGCGAACCGCTTGGCGAAGGTGGCCCGGGACATTCCGGCCAGGGCGGCGAGTTCCTCGACGGTCCAGGACCGTTCGGGGTGGGTGTGGATGGCACGCAGCGCCGACATCATGGCGGGGTCGTTGAAGATCGCGGCCCATCCGGTGGGGGTGCGGGCCGCTTGCTCGTCGAGCCAGGCCCGCAGGATGAACAGCAGCAGCATGTCGATGAGCGAGGTCAGGATCGCGGTGGTCCCGGCCTGCGGGGTGGCCAGTTCGCGGCCGAGGAGCTCGACGGTGGCTCGCAGGGAGGTATGCCGGCCGACCTCGGCCGGCAATCGGATGATCTCGGGCAGTTCGTCGAGCAGGGGATGGGTTCGGTCGTGGTCGAAGTAGTAGGCGGCGCACAGCAGCGTGGCGGTGGGGCCGGCGCCGTCGATGCGTACTTGGTCGAGCGGGGCGTCGCCGTCGTCGGGGCGCGGCCGGAACTCCACCACCGGGCTGTCGGGATGGTCGGCCAAGGCGTAGCCGGTCACTCCCGGGAGGAAGACCACGTCTCCGACGTTCAGCGCCTGCGGTGTGCCGTTGGCTGGCATCAGCCAGCAGGAGCCCTGCAGGATCACGTGGCAGCCCGCCCCATCCCCGGGCGGGAAGCGCACTCCCCAGGGAGCTCGGGCGCGGGTGCGCGCCGCGTGAGGCCGGCCGCCGCGCATGGCGGTGAGCACGTCGCTAAGCATGTCCACAGAAGCACCTTAACGCCATCTCCTTCAGACGTTCGGACATGAATTGCAGAGCATCGGCCATGGTTCGTCGCGGTGGTCGATCCTACGGTTGTCTTCCGGGCGGCCAGCCGCCGTCCGTGACCTTGGTGATTTGGAGACTCTCTTGTCGTTGCATGTCGTGGTGGGGGCCGGCCCCACCGGAAGTGCCGTGGCGCGCCTGCTGGCCGAGTCGGGGGAACGCGTGCGCGTGGTGTCGCGGCGCGGTGCCGGACCGGATCATCCGCGCATCGAACGGGTGGCGGTCGACGCCAGGAACGTCGAGGCCCTGGTGGAGGCGGCGAAGGGCGCGACCGCCCTGTTCAACTGCGCGATGCCGCCCTATGACCAGTGGCCCGCCGAGTGGCCGCCCCTGGCCGGGGCGTTGCTGTCGGCCGCGGAACGGACCGACGCGGACTACATCATGCTGGGCAACACCTACGGCTATGGGGCTGTCGACGGCCCCATCACCGAGGCGCTGCCAATGGCGGCCACGACCGTGAAGGGCCAGGTCCGCGCGCAGATGTGGATCGACGCGCTGGCCGCCCACCAGGCGGGCCGGGTCCGCGTCACGGAAGTGCGCGCCAGCGAATACCTCGGCGCGGGTGCCGCCTCGCTCTACACCATGCTGGTCGTTCCCGCGGTGCTGGCCGGGCAGCCGGTGTCCTATCCCGGTGATCTCGACGTGCCGCACAGTTGGAGCCACACCGGTGATGTGGCGCACACGTTGGTCGCCGCCAGCCGGTACGACGGGGCGTTCGGCCGCGCCTGGCACGTGCCGTCCACCTCCGACCTGTCGATCCGGACGCTGACCGCGCGGCTCGCCGAGATCGCCGGGACGGCAGCACCGGCGCTGAGCGTCATGTCGAAGGAGGAGCTGCAACGGCTGGGCCAAACCGACCCGATCATGGCGGAGATTCCCGAGATGCGTTACCTCTACCAGCAGCCGCACGTCCTGGACTCCACCCGGACGGAACGCGAACTCGACCTCAAACCCGCCCCGCTCGACGACGTCCTGGCCGAGACCGTCAAGTCGGCCACCACCACGCTGAGGAGTGCCCGATGACGACCACCTTCCGGGCCGGTGAGGTGGCCAGAACGCTGGTCAAGGAGATCCCCGTGGCGTGGGTCGAGCCCGAGCCGCGGCGCTCCCGGGCTCCGCTGGCGTTGTGGCTGCCGCACCTGACCTCAACCAAGGAGGAGTACCTGCCCATTCTGGCAGCTGGCCGAGGCAGGGTTCGTCGCCGTCAGCTTTGACCCTGGCGGCACGGCGAGCGCGGCACCGAATCCCCAGAACAGATCGCCGAGCGCGTCATGGAGGACTTCCGCCGTCACATGTGGCCGCTGCGTATGAAGGCACGGTCAGGCGGCGAACCTTGAGATGACCGCCGCGCTCGGCGAGTTCGGCGTGGCCTGCTTCGCGCTCTACCTGATGCACGACTGCAACGGGCCCCTCTTCAAGGGGTGCGGGTCCAAGAGGGCTCGGCCTCGTCTACCGGGCCGGCTTGGCCTTGTCGGCCGGCCCGGCCTGCCCGTCGCAGAACACCTGCTTGAGGAGGTTGTCCCGGGCCTTCGCGAAGGCTGCCAGGTCGGGGGCGGTGTCTCCGTAGGTGATGGAGGCGGTCCAGGTCTTCTTGCCGTCGGGGGTGCTGTACATCGCCGCCACGTAGCCCCCCGCGGTGCTGCCGTTGTGATGCAGGACGGTGCCGCAGCCCGGGCCCAGGTCCAGGTCCTGCACGTATGTCCCGAGGCCGTAGCCGCCGAAGGGGCCGGCGCTCTTCGGGTGCGGCTTGCGCATCTCGGCCAGCAGCTTGGCCGGCACGAGCTTGCCGCTGTTCAGCGCGGAGTAGAAGGTGTGGAGGTCCTTGGTGGTGGAGATCATGTCGCCGGCGCCGGCCGCCATGGAGGGGTTCTGGCGGGTGACGTCGATCACCTTCCACTTTTCGGCGGCGTCCTGGTAGCGGAAGTAGCCGTGGGCGTGCGGCTTGGGGAGGTCCGTGGTGCCCGGCACCACCGTGCCTCGCAGTTTGAGCGGGTCCAGGATGCGCTGCTTCATCGCCTCGGTGATCGACTGGCCGGTGACCTTCTCGATCAGTAGCTGTGCCAGCGTGTAGCCGGTGTTGGAGTAGCTCCAGCTCGTCCCCGGCTCGAACCGCGCCGGCCTGGACAACCCGAACCGCACCAGCTCCTCCGGCTGGTAGGTCTTGAACCGGGCGTCCGCCCATTCCTTGCCCCCTGAGGGGATGCCCGGCTCGACCGATCCGTCGGGGCGGAACTCGCCGGTGTAGTTGTACAGCCCGCTGGTGTGCTGCAGCAGCATCCGCACGGTGATCTTCCGGTCCAGCTTGAACTCGGGCAGGTGGTCGGCCACCGGTTCGTCCAGGCCGAGGTCGCCGTCGGCCACCAGTTGCAGCACCACCGTCGCGATGAAGGTCTTGGTGCTGCTGCCGATCCGGAACAGCCCGTTGGTCGCCGGCTTCGCGCTCGTGCCGAGCTTGCGCCGCCCGGCGCTGCCGACCCACTCGCCCTGCTCATCGTTGACGCGCGTCTGCACGCCGAGGAAACCGGCGTCGACGATCGCCTGGATGGCCTTCTGCAGTTCCGGGCGGCCCTGTCCGACAGCGGCCTTCGGTGCGGCCCCGCTGTCCGCGGTGGCCGAAGCGGGTGTGGCCGCCCCGGCCAGCAGCGTGGCCGCCAGTGCCGTGACCGCCACCGGCCGGAGCGCCTTCGGTGTCCGGGCCCTGGTGTTCTTGGCGGTGGGGAGGGATTCATTCATGGCCGTTCCTCGTTTCGCGATAGTACGTGTTTGGTGCAGGTCGAAAGCTAGGTTGCATTCGGAATGCTGTCAATCGCGAAAAAGCGTTTCTCCCAGGTGAATGGCCACAAATTGGAGCAATGACGCTGAGCTCGAATGCAAGACCGTGTTGCAATGGCTGGCGGCGAAGACAACACTGGCGGCATGCCAGGAGGACGACTGACCCAGCAGGAGCGCGAGCGCATCGCGTCCGGATTGTCCGACAAGCTCTCCTACGGGGAGATCGCCCGGCGGCTCGACCGGCCGACCTCGACGATCACCCGGGAGATCGCACGCAACGGCGGCCCCACCGACTACCGGCCCCAGCAGGCACACCAGGCGACGATCCAGCGGGCACGGCGCGGCACACCGACACCCCCGCGCGCGGACACACCGCCGGACGGCCTGATGGAAGAGGATCTCCTGGAAAGGGCGGTCAGAGCGGGGATGCCGAGGATAACCGCACGCGTGCACCGCGACCTGATGCTGTCGGAGGACGGCAGACGCACCGCCGCCGACCTGACCCGCCGGCTGAACGTCAGCCCGGCCTCCGTCTCCGTGGCCGTGAACTTCCTGCTCCAGCAGGGATTCGTCCGGCGCGAGCGCGACCCGCGGCGCCGGCGCGACATCTACGTGATCGACGACGACGCCTGGTACCACGCGATCATGACCAGCGAGCGGCAGACACTCGAGTCGGCGCGCGCCACGATGACGGCGGCCGAGACCTACGGGCTCGACAGCCCCGTCGGGCAACGGCTGGCCAAGACAGCGGCATACCTGGAACGCGTCAGCCTGGACATCATGGAATCGGCCGACCGCTGGCGCACCCTCCTGAGGTGACAGGACTCAGCGAACCACCTGGCGAGCCAGGCTGACCGGTTCGGCCTGTCGTAAAGGAAGCTGTCACCGAGTGGAGTTAGCCCAGGTAGAGAGGCCTTGAGGGGGTGCAGCCAAGGTACGGCGGAAACCGGCAATAGGCTGAGCGGCCCTCGGGTTTGCGCTGGTGAGGGCAGGGGTTCCCGGATGTGATCGATCTCAGCCCTCGGCGTAGTTGATCTTTTGGTACGTTCCTCGATCCGTATGGATTGATATTTACGGGTCTGGGGTTGTGGCGTGACGTCGATCGAGCGGACCGCGTATCCGCGGTTCAAGCGGTTCCTGTCGGCCCGGGAGTTGCACGTGTTCTACACGCCGCAGACGGAGGAGATCGCGTGGGCGAGTGGGCAGGTGCGGTCGGACAACCACCTGCTGGCACTGATGGTGCAGCTGAAGTGCTTCAACCGGATGGGCTATTTCCCCGGCTGGATGACGTCCCGGAGGCAGTGGTGGCCCACATTCGCCGAGATCTCGGGCTGGGCGAGGACGTCGCCGCGGTGTACGGCTCGGACCGGACCCGGGGCCATCATCGGATGCTGATCCGCCGGCGTAGCGAGGTCGTGTCGGACATTCAGCAAGAGCGCCGTCGTCGTCATCACCGCGAAGTCCGCCGGGCGCAAGGTCTTCGGCCTCGCCACCGCAGACGTCCGTCTCGCTTGACCTCTTGCGCGTCAGTCCGGCAGCCAGTGCAGCTCGTGCGCCAGGGTTTTGGCGACGGCACGGATGCGGCGGTGTAGTGGCGACTGCTCGCGTGGGAGGACCAGGTGGATCGTCAGGCTGGGCGCGCCCCGCAGCGGTCGCCAGGTGAGACCGGCCGGTGAAGCCGTGACCGCGGCTTCTCCGGCCGGGGCGAGGGTGACCCCGTCGCGCAGGTCGCGCTGAGACATGTCGAAAGAGACTGCGGGCGTGTGGAATCGGGGGTGTGGTCGGGTGTCTCGGAACAGTGCGGACAGCTGATCGTGGATCACGGGGTTGGCCGCGCGGTCCGGGAGTCGCAGCGGATACGCGGCCGCGTCGGCGATCTCGATCTCCGGGTGTTCGGCCAGCGGATGGTGCTGCGCCAGCTGGACCCCGATGCGCATACGCCGCAGCGGGAACCGGCGCACGCCACGGCCCGGCTGTTCACCGCGGGTGATCCCGGCATCGATGCGGCCGTCGGCGACCGCGGGGGAGATCTCCGGTGTCGCCATCGGGACCGCGCCGACCTCGAGTCCGCTGTTGCCGCGAATCAGCCTGTCCACCAGGGCCGGTGCCGTCTCGGCCCCGGCGCTGAGGCTGTATCCGATGCGCAGCGTGCCCAGTTCACCGGCCGCCGCGCTCCGGGCGGTGTCCCATGCCCGGTCCAGCGCCGCCAGCGCGGGCGGCGCGGACTCCGCCAAAGCCGCACCAGCCGTGGTCAATACGACGCTACGCGTGTTGCGGACCAGCAGGGCCGTACCGAGTTCCGCCTCCAATCGGCGCATCCGGGCGCTGAGTGCGGGCTGTGCGATACCGATCCGTGCGGCCGCGCGGGTGAAGTTCAACTCCTGCGCCAGCACCAGGAAGTACCGCAGGCTCACCGTATCCGGCGCCACGTACCCTCCCTGCCGATTGATAACGATCCGTTCTGAGTCTATCCCGTACCGGTCTTTCCCTCGACCGCACATCAAGCCCTAACCTGCGCATATGACGAGTCAACTGACCGCAGTACCCGTCGCCGTGATCGATCGATCTGAGTGTCAATTCGAAGTCGGACGTGTCCGGCCGAACACAGGAGGTTTCCATGGCTAAGGGCTACTGGGTCAGTGTCTACCCCGCCATTTCCGACCCTGAGAGGCTGACTGCCTACGACAAGCTGGCCCGTCCGGCTGTCCAGGCTGGGGGCGGGCGCCTCCTGTCCCGTGGCGGTCGAGTCGTCGCCCACGAGGCCGGAATCACGCAACGCGTCGTTCTGATCGAGTTCGACAGCTTTGAACAGGCCGTCGCGGCATACGAGAGCGAGGCATACCAGAAGGCGCTGGTGGCCCTCCCCGACGGCGTCGAGCGCGACTTCCGCATCATCGAAGGCATCGACTGACCGGCGGGCCCAGCCATCGCTGAGCATCCGTCACCTGATACGCACGCCACCGGCGGTGCGGTCATCATCCACTATCCGGTGCAGGACGGCACCGGCTGAGGCAGGACGGTATGCTCCGGGACGCGTTCGGTCGGCCGTTGCGGCCAGGTCCGGCTATCGGCGGACGCCGTTCGCGGTTGCCGGTTCGTTGAGCGTCAAAGGTGGGCCGATGTCCTGGCCGGATGTCACGGTGGTTGATGCGTGCGTGCGGCGCGACGGCCGGGGCGGTAGCCCCACGGCCGTCACCGACGACGACCCGGCGGCGACGGACGCGGACCGGCGTGCGGTCGCTGCTGCGGCCGGCACCTCGCACGCGGCGTTCCTCGGCCCGGGGCGGACGCCGGACGGTGGCCGGCCGGTCCGGTTCTTCACCGCCACCGCCGAACTGTCCGGCTGCGGCCATGGCACCGTTGCCGCGCAGGCCGTCCGGTTGACCCGCACCGCGCTGGGCGAGCTGAACGACCGCCAACACGCCGGCGGGCGCACGTTCGACACCGTCGCGATCCGCCGCCCCGCCGGCATCGAGGTGTGGTTCGACCAGGGCCTCGTCGCGCTGCGTCACCCGGCGCCGGACGAGCGCGCCGCGATCGTCGCCGCGCTCGGGCTCACCGCGGACGATCCGCATCCGACCGACGCGCCACGGATCGCCGCGCCCGGCGCGCCACGCATGCTGGTACCGGTCCACCACCGGTCGGCGCTGCTCCGAGTCCACCCACACCTCGGCAGGCTGACAGCGGCGTGCCAGCGGTACGGGCTCCTCGGCTGTTTCGTGTACGTACCGCCGGTGGGCGACCGACCGGGTGCGGCGCGGATGTTCGCGCCGGCGATCGGTGTCGACGAGGACGTCGCCAACGCCAACAGCACCGGCTGCCTGGCCGCCCACCTGCTCGACACGACAGGGGCACAGACGGTCGCGATCGAGGTGGAGCAGGGTGACACCCTCGGTCGACCGGCCAGCGTGCTCGCTTCGGCCCGACGCGGGCCGGCGGGCATCACGACCCGGATCGGCGGGTTAGCGGTGGTCCGCGACGGACACCGAGGCGACAACTAGACCGTCCTCTTCTGCGATCCGCGCATGGGGCTGGGGCTGTCCGCTGCGGTCAAGCGTTGGCACCCGGTGGCGGCCGTCAGCGGGACGCGGTGTCGAGGGCGCGGCTGAGTGTCCATCGGGAGACGCGCAGCTTGGCGGCGACGGCGGTTCGGGTTTGTCCGGCGCCGAGCAGGATGCGGGCGTCGGCGATCTGTTCGGAGGTCAGAGCGCGAGGACGGCCGCCGACGCGGCCTCGGGCGCGGGCGGCGTCGAGGCCTTCGCGGGTGCCTTTGACGATCTGCTGACATTGGAACTTGGCGATGGCGGCGAACACGGTGAAGATCAGTTCGCCGCACATGTCGTCGCTGGTGTCGAGCACGATGCCGTCGAGGGTAGGGCAAGCCGCCGTCCGTCGCCTCGCTCTACCGGGCATTTGCCGAAGCCGAGGCGGCAGCCGAACAGACCGCCGCGAACGACCGCGTGACGCTGCGACCCAAGCCCGCCCCGATCCGGCAGCGCAGCGAGCCGGAAACACCCGAGGAAGCCGAGCTCCACGACCGCCTCCAGGCTCAGGTACTCCAACGCCGCGCGGGCCAGTAGCCCAAACCCGCACCCACTACTGGCCCCGCTACCCGCCTATTGCCGGTTTCCGCCGTACCTTGGCTGCACCCCTTGAGCGCTCGCTTCCGGAAGAGGCAACTGGTCAGTGGCGTCGGCGTCCGGGGTCGTGTTCGGCGAGTACAGCGGCGACGGCGTCGGTGCTGGGCTGGACGTAGATGCCGAGGGAGCGCAGGTTCCGATGGCCGGACAGAGCCATGAGCATGGAGGATGACCAGCCGTCCTCGCCCAGGTGGGTCAGCCGGGAGTGGCGCAGTCGGGCAGTTCGGCCCGACCGCGGGGGAACCGACCGTGCAGCTGGTGGAACTTGAGCATCAGCGCGAAGCCTAATTTCGTCGGCCCTCGCCGCCCTGCCAGCAGTTGCATCTCCTCATCGAGGAGCGACCAGTTCCCGACCAACTCCTCTTCATCGACGACACGCGCCACGTCGCATCCGGCTTTCTCGCGGGCTGGCGGTCACCTGACCGCTGCGGACAACCCCCGAAACCGGATCAATACTGGCCGTAGACGATCACGCTCGTCTCGGATTCCAGGAAAGATCCGTAAGTAGGCGATGAAGACCTCACTGACCAGGCTCAACGCGCTCGGGTGTACCTGGTGACAGCTTCCTTAACGACAGGCCCGCCTGGGAGGCACCCGAAACCCTGGGCCTGCTCGCCTGAGAGGGGCCACTGCTCCACGCTCGGCCTCGCACACCCCCTTGCCAATACATGCCAATATCGGATTATCATCGTCATATGGCGATTGATTCTGATGGGGGTCGGTGCGTCAGCGCCGACATCGCCGCCGGCATCTCCCCGGCGGCGGCGCTGTTCCATTCCCTGGCCGATGAGACCCGGCTGCGCATCGTGGCCCGGCTGGCCCGGGGCGAGGCCCGGGTGGTGGACCTGACCGCCGAGCTCGGCCTGGCCCAGTCCACGGTGTCCAAGCACCTGGCCTGCCTGCGCGACTGCGACCTGGTCGACTACCGCGCCGAAGGCCGGCAGTCCTTCTACTCCCTGACCCGGCCTGAGCTGATGGACCTGCTGGCCTCCGCTGAACATCTGCTGGCCGCCACCGGCCACGCCGTGGTGCTCTGCCCCGGCCACGGCACCCAGCACGGCACCCAGCACGGCGCGGCCGACGCGCACAGCGCGCTGCAGGCCGAGCTCGACCACGACCTCGCCCAGCTCGACGCCCCGCCCGGCGAGAAGAACGCCACGAGGAAGGCGAGATCGTGACCACGCTGAACCTGCCCGCGCCGGACCGGCGCGCCTTACTGCAGCGCCGCATCCGGCTGCTGGTCGCCGCGACCATCACCTACAACGTGATCGAAGCAGCGGTCGCCATCACCGCCGGCACCATCGCCTCTTCCGCCGCCTTGGTCGGCTTCGGCCTGGACTCCATCGTCGAGGTCGCCTCCGCCGCCGCGGTGGCCTGGCAGTTCTCCGCCACCGACCACGAAGCCCGCGAGAAGACCGCGCTGCGCGTCATCGCGATCTCGTTCTTCGCGCTGGCCGCCTATGTCACCTTCGACGCCGTCCGCGCCCTGCTCGGCGGCGGCGAGGCCGAACACTCCACCCCCGGCCTCATCCTGGCCGCGGCGTCGCTGGTCATCATGCCGTTCCTGTCGGCCGCGCAGCGCCGCGCCGGCCGCGAACTCGGCTCCGCCAGCGCGGTGGCCGACTCCAAGCAGACCCTGCTCTGCACCTACCTGTCCGGCGTGCTGCTGGTCGGGCTGGCGCTCAACAGCCTGTTCGGCTGGTCCTGGGCCGACCCGATCGCCGCGCTGGTCATCGCGGCCGTCGCGGTCAAGGAAGGCCGCGAAGCCTGGCGCGGGGACGCCTGCTGCGCCGCTCCCTCCGCCCTCTCGGACAGCCCCCTCTCCGGCAGCCCTGTCCCCGACAGCACCGTGTCCGGCGCCTCGTCCGAGGCTGACGGCTGCGCGGACGGCTGCTGCTCACCGACCCAGAAGGACACGCAGGAGGACCAGCGATGATCGGCCGTCCGATGCCCGCGCGGGTGCGGGCCGCCTACCGCGCCGAGATGCGCGCCGCCCGCACCACCACCGATCCCGAGGCGCGCTGGCGGCACCTGGAACGCGCGCACATCATCTCCCAGCCCTGGCCCTGGCCACACACGGCCAACCACCTGGCCATGTTCACCCTCGCCGTCCGCCAGCGCGACCGGCGCGAAGCCTTCGGCCAGGTCATCCGCATCATCGTCGCCGCCCCTGGCTCTGCTTTGGGCCGCTACCCCGAAGGCAACACCGGCCGCGCCCGGGTCAGCCTCACCCAGCCGATGCCGCTGCCCGCCGACCTGGCCGCGCTCCTCAGCGCCGCATAACGCCAACCCCGGGCGCGCCCGAGTGGGACGACGGCGAACCCCGGGGACGTGAACGGGGACGTCCGGCTCCCTCCGGTCGTTGAGATCGGCAAGATCCTTTTCACGGAGGTGCGCGATGGCAACGGTGGACGTCGGCGGGCTGGAGATGGCCTACGACCTGCACGGCCCGGCCGATGGCGAGCCGGTCCTGCTGCTCGGCGGCACCAGCATGCCGCGCGGAGTCTGGCAGCTGATGCAGTTGCCCGCTCTCGTCGCGGTCGGCTACCGGGTCGCCACCCTGGACGCGCGCGGCAGCGGCGAGTCCGCCGCGCCGCCCGGCGCCTACTCCATCGCCGAGCTGGCCGACGACACCGCCGGCGTGCTCAAGCACCTGGGCTGGGAGAGCGTGCGCATCCTGGGGCTGTCGCAGGGCGGATTCGTCGCCGAGCAGCTCGCGCTGACCCGCCCCGACCTGGTCCGGGCGGCGGTGCTACTCGGCTGCGCCGGAGCGACGACCGCCTACCAGCGGGCCTGGTTCACCGCGATGCGCGCCCTGCTGGCCGCCGGACCCGTCCCCGAGGAGTTCTACGTTGCCGAGAACCTGATGAACGCGCTGCCCGCCCACGTGCTGCGCGACGACGACACCCCCGTCGCCCAGTGGGCCGAACTGATTCGCGCCAAGACCTGGGACACCCCGGGCGACCGCGGCCAGTACCTGGCCTGCATCCAATGGATGCTCGACGTCGAGCACGCCGCCCGCTGGCCCCAACTGTCCCAGCCCATCCTGGTGCTCGCGCTCGAACACGACCTGATGTTCCCTCCCCGCACCGGCCGCGCGGCCGCCGCCGCCATGCCGAACGGCACCTTCGCCGAGATCACCGGCCACGCCCACGGCGGCGCCATCGAGGCCGGCGACCAGATCACCCCGCTCGTGCTCGACTTCTTCGCCGCCCACTGACCCCCGCCCACCAGACCAGACCCGCGCCGCCGACCTCGGAAAGGCCCGCAGATGACCGTCCGCCGCCTGCCCGCGCTGCACCCCGCGCCCGCGGGCAAACCCGAGCTCGGCGACGTGAGCGGCTTACAGGACCTGGCCAGGCAGATCGCCGCCGGCCAGGCCTGGACACCGGACCTGGCCCGCGCGGTCACGGCGTTGTTCGACGAGCAGGCGGCCACCTGGAACACCGAGCACAGCGTGGGCCACTTCGACCCCGTCACCGACGCCCTGCACCGCGGCGGCCTGCCACCCGGCGGCACCTGCCTGGAGATCGGATCGGGCACCGGCCAGATCACCCCCTGCTGGCCACGCACTTCGACCGCGTCATCTCAGCCGACCTGTCGCACACCATGCTGGCTCACGCACCACCCATCCCTGGCCACCGGATCTGCTGCGACGCCTCACAGCTCCCGGTGCGGGACCGAACCGTCAACGCGGCCGTCCTGGTCGACGCCTTCTGCTTCCCCCGCGAGCTCGACCGCATCCTCACCCCGCCGGCGCCGTCGTCTGGATCAACCTGCTCGGCGAGGACGGACCGCTCTATATCCCCAGCACCGACATCGCCACCTGCCTGCCCGGCTCCTGGACAACAGTGGAGAGCCAAGCTGGGTGGGGCACCTGGGCGATCTTGAAGCGCTCTTCTGCTTGACCCAGACACGCCCTGGGCATGGCCTTCATGCCGCTGACCAGCAGGTTCGCTCAAAACCCAAGATAACGATCGCACCGTCGCGGAGAACAGGACCTGAAGACTGGGCGGCACGAGCGGAGGCCAGCCCGGCACGGGAACTGCGCCACTTCGTCGCCGGCCTTCGCCGCGACTGGGCTGCCGTCAAGGCCGGGCTCACCCTGCCCTACAGCTCCGGCGCGGTGGAAGGCAACGCGAACCGGATCAAGATGATCAAACGGATCATGTACGGGCGAGCCAACCCCGACCTGCTCCGCGTCCGTGTCCTGCACGGCTACTGATCACGGAAAGTGAGCCAGACCCAGTATGTCGTGGCCGCTGTCATGAAGAGGCAGGAACGTCCGGGACCGTCGGACCAGCCCCGGACGTCCTGCCCCAGCATTCCACCTGGCCTGCGCACAGGCCTGGTGGAATGCGATCGGCAGGGTGTGTAGGGGTGGGCGCTGGCCGGTGGATGTGCAGGTTCCCGCCTGCACAGGCTGGCCGTGCCCACCGCCTGTCCCGGTCCGCCTTTCCCGACAGCCCGGGGGCCTCTGATGTCTATGAGAGTGCCACTGTGACGGCTGGCCGGGACGTAATCAATAGCTGAGAGCTCATACGCGGCACTATATGGCTAACTGCTTCCGCATCTGCTAGGGGTATTGGGACGATGCCTTGCAAGTGAGTGTGATCCGGATCGGCGCGGGGCATGGGCCCGATCAGGCGGTTGTCAGGCGAGGAGGCGCCCTGTGGAGCCCACGCCGATCGAGCTGGGGACGAACGGTCTGGTATGCCTGACCGGTGAGGTGCGCGAGCCGGTCTGGCTGAGCATGGCCGTGCTGCGGTCGATGCCGCAGCGGGAGATGACGGTGAGTTTCGAATGCCGCGCCTCTGGGCTGCGGCGGCATTGCTTCAGCGAGCCGCGGGTCGATCCGGGTGAGCGCAAGGACCGGCTCACGCCCGCCCCGGTGGGCGGCAGCCATCGGCGGAGTCGCAGGTCGAGGTCATGCTGGAAGCATTTCGTGTCCGGCTTGGTGGCAGGTGCCGGCACAGGGCACCCGAGACGTCATGCGTACGGTCGCGACCACCCCGGCCGCGACCGTACGCGAATGTCGATCTTGCGCTTTACTTGATGGTCGTGCTGGTGACCACCGGCAGCGAGATCGAGGTGCCGGCCAGGTCGATGGTGACCTTGGCCCCGGTGCCGGGTTCGGCGTCGGTGCCGGTGCCGGTGCCGGCCTCGTCGAGGTTGAAGTCGTCATTGGTTCCGGTCAGCACCAGGCCCAGCCGGTGCCCCGCCTTGAACTCGTAGTCCAGCGGCAGCATCTCCCAGGTGATCCGGTACGGCTTGCCGGGCGTCAGCGGTTTCGAGCGGCTCAGCGACTTGTGGTTCTGCGCGTCCAGGATTCCTCGGGTGACCACGTTGGAGCCGGAGGTCGCCGTGTTGTCGCCGGCCCTGAGGTAGCAGCCGTCGTCGTCGGCCGTGCTCTGGCCGACACAGTCTTCGCCGCCGGTGAACTTGAGGCCTTCCGCGGCCGTGGCGCCGCGTTCCCGGTAGTTGATGCGGGTGTCGGTACCGTAGTCGACGAGCAGGACGCCCAGGTTGGCGGTCGGCTTGTCCAGCGTGAGGCGCAGGCTCACCGACGGCGTTCCGGACAGCCGCATCGCGGTCTTCAGCGGCGGGGTCAGGAAGGCCAGCCGGTTGGGGTTGGTGGTGGCGGGGTAGTCGGCCATCGCGATCTCGGTCTGGGCGGTGTCGAGGTAGCTGCCGGTGCCGGTCGAGGGCTTGCGGCCCAGGGAGCCGTCCTGTTGCGGCCGCAGGGTCGTCGTTCGTGCCGCGGCGGCGGGCCAGTCGGCCTGGGTGATCCAGCGGTCCGGGCCGAGCTGCACGTCGACGCGCGGCCGGCGCATGATGTCGTTGGAGACGCCCATCAGTTCGTGGTCGAACCACTGGTGCAGCGTGTCGACCCACACCTGGCGGCGGGCCCAGAACGGGTCGAGGTGCCCGTACTGCGTCACCCACGCCTTGCGCTGGATGTCGCTGGGCAGCTTGGCCCACCACTTGGAGAACTGGCTGCCCACCACGTTGCGGTCCTGCATGCCCACCACCGAGAAGACGCTGGCGCGGATGTTGCGCGCCTTGGAGATCGACCCATCCCGGTAGTTGCGTTCGTGCCAGTAGGCGTTGTAGTTGCCGGTGGCGTCGTCGGAGTCTTCGAGTAGTTTCTCGCGCACGGCCGCGCATTTCTCGTCCGGGTCCTTGTCGACCCGCTTGGACTGCCAGGACGCCGCGCCCTTGAACCAGGTGATGGTGCCGTTGTTGCGCGAGTTCTCGTAGCCGCTGGTGTAGCCGGAGATGTTGACGATCGTCTCCAGGCCCCGCACGCCGGTGCCGGCGGCGCCGAGCGCTCCCTCGTAGGAGTGGCCGATCATTCCGGTGCTGCCGGTGGTCCAGGTGGCCTTGACCGGGGCGCCGTGGTCGTCGTAGGCGTTCGCGCGACCGTTCAGCCAGTCGACGACCGCCTTGCCACCGAGCACGTCGGAGGCGCCGTAGGAGGTCGGGCAGCCGTCGGACAGCCTGGTGCCGATCATGTCGACGGACACGAACGCGTAGCCGCGGGGCACGAAGTAGTTGTCGAAGTACATCGGGAACTTGGTCACGTTCCCGTCCGCGTCGTAGGTCTTCTTCTCGATCTCGTAGCCGACGCCCGGATCGTCGTAGTACGGGCTCTCCTGCATGATCACTGGGACCTTGAGCCCGGAGCCGGACTCCTTCGGCCGGATGATGTCCACCCGGACCAGATCCTTTTTGCCGTCGCCGTCGCTGTCCACCGACGACTGCACCCGGACGTGCTCACGGATGGCGTCGGGGTAGGAGAAGACGGGCTGCGTCAGCCCGCCGGAGACTTTGATCTCCGGCTTCGCCGTCGCGGACGCGGCGGGAGCAGCGGCGATCACGAGCGGGATCGCGAGTGCGACTGCGGCGAGGAATCCTCGCCGTGGGGAGTTGGACATGTGCCTTCCTTTTGGGCTGGTTACTGCTCTCAGTGGCATCGTCATGGCGCGCCAAGAAGGCGGCATGGCAAGGTCGTGGTGGCACTATGAAGCGTTTTCGCTTGTCAGTGCGGGTGTGCCGGCCAGATCAGCGCGATCAGCGGCGGCTGGTGGAGCGCGCGGAGGTGGCGGCGAGTGCGCCGACGGGCAGCGGCAAGCTCGTCGTGGTGCGGGCGCATGGTGAGGGTGCGACCGGCCTTGGCTTTGATGCGGCTCGAGTGCCAGCGGGCAGCGCCGTGCGGTAGAAACCGCCGGGCACGGTTCGGCACGGTGGGGCTGGTTTGATCACCGCGCGATGCCCGGCGGTGGGCGTCGGCCGGGGAGAGCGAGCTGGCTTGGCGATGGGGACGCGCGGATGGTCGAGAGCCGTCCTGGTGGTGCCCGACCTGCCCAGCTCCGGCTCGCGGTCAGGCGTCCCAGGTGATCGGGAGGCTCTTGACCCCGTAGATGTCGGCGGTCTCCGGGCGCAGGGCGACCTCGTCGGCGGGGACGGCCAGGCGCAGGGTGGGGAAGCGGTTGAGCAGTGCGGGGAGGGCGACCCGCATCTCGACGCGGGCCAGCTGCTGGCCCAGGCACTGGTGGATGCCGTGGCTGAAGGCCAGGTGCCCGCCGTCCTGCCTGCGCAGGTCGAGCACGTGGGGGTCGGTGAAGCGTTCGGGGTCGCGGTTGGCGGTGTTGAGAGACAGGATGACCGTCGAGCCGGCCTTGACGCTCTGGCCGCCCAGCTCGACGTCCTCCAGCGCGACCCTCACGAACTGCTTGGCGACGCTCAGATACCGCAGCAGCTCCTCCACGGCCTGGTCGGTGAGCGCGGGCTCGGCGCGCAGCGCCGCCAGCTGCTCGGGGTTCTGCAGCAGCGCGAAGGTGCCCAGCGCCAGCATGTTGGCGGTGGTGTCGAACCCGGCGGCCAGCAGGATCAGGGCGATGCCGCGCAGTTCCTCGTCGGTCAGGTCGCTGTCGAGCAGGTCGCTGAGCAGGTCGTCGGTGGGGTTGGCGCGTTTGGCGGCCACCAGCTGGGCGAGGTAGGTCTGGGTCGCGGTGTAGGCCGCGATCAGTTCCTCGTCGCTGACCTCGCCGCCGAGGAACTTGTCGATGTGCTCCTGGAAGGAGCCCCGGTCTTCGTACGGCACGCCCAGCAGCTCACAGATGACGATGGCGGGGATGGGCTTGGCGAAGGCGGTCACCAGGTCCGCCGACGGCCCGGCCTTCTCCATCGCGTCCAGGTGCTCGGCGGTGATCTGTTCGACGCGCTCGGTGAGCAGTCGCATTCGCCGGACGGTGAACTTGCCCACCAGCGGTTTGCGGTAGCGGCTGTGCTGCGGCTCGTCCATGAGGAGGAATTCGCCGGGCGGCGCCGCAGGGACCTCGATGTCGCCGTAGTCGACCAGGGGGTGGTGGCGCATGAGCTCCTTGCGTGAGCTGAACCGCGGGTCGGCCAGGACCGACCGGACCAGGTCGTAGCCGGTGATCAGCCAGCCCTGGTGTCCGTCGGGGAAGGGCAAGCGGCTGATCGGGCTGTGCTCGCGGGCCTCGATCAGCTCCTTGGGCGGGTCGAAGGGGCAGCCGGGCTGACGCGCCGTCGGCATCGTCGTGAGGGTGTGGGGGGATTCATTCATAGCCGTTCCTCATTTCGCGATAGTGCGTGTTGGTGCTGCCACGCTGATCTGGAGCAAGACAGACTCCGTCGACACGGCCTAGGAGATCTTGCGGCGGTAGGTGTTCATGGCGAAGGCGTAGGCGACGATGAGGATGCCGGCACACCAGGCCAGGGCGATCCAGATGTCGGTGCCGACCGGCTGCTGGGTGAACAGGTCGCGGATGGCGTTGACGATGGAGGTCACCGGCTGATATTCGGCGAAGACGCGCACCGGGCCGGGCATGGTGTCGGTGGGCACGAAGGCCGAGCTGAGGAACGGCAGGAAGATGAGCGGGTAGGAGAACGCGCTCGCGCCTTCCACGGACTTCGCCGTAAGACCGGGGATGATGGCGATCCACGTCAGCGCCAGGGTGAACAGGATCAGGACGCCGGCGACCGCGAGCCACGCCAGCACACCTGCCCCGGAGCGGAAGCCCATCAACAGGGCGACGCCCACGACGACCACGAGCGAGATCGAATTGGCGATCAGCGAGGTCAGCACGTGCGCCCAAAGCACAGACGAGCGCGCGGTCGGCATGGACTGGAAGCGCTCGAAGATGCCGCTCGTCATGTCGGTGAAGAGCCGGAAGGCGGTGTAGGCGATGCCCGAGGCGACCGTGATGAGCAGGATGCCGGGCAGCATGTAGTTCACATACGAATCCGACCCTGTCTTGATCGCGCCGCCGAACACGTAGACGAACATCAGCATCATGGCGATCGGCATGATCGCGGTCGTGATGATGGTGTCCGGGCTGCGGCTGATGTGGCGCAGGGACCGTCCCAGCAGGACGGCGGTGTCGCCGAAGAAATGCTTGCTCATCGTGATTCCTGACTTGTCTGTGCCGAGATGCGGGTCTTGCCGGCGTCGCCGTCCGTGCCATCGGCGCCATCGGCGCCATCGGCACCGACGAGGGTGAGGAAGACGTCCTCTAGGGTGGGCTGCTTTTCGATGTATTCGACCTTGGCGGGCGGAAGCAGCTGCTTGAGCTCGGCCAGGGTGCCGTTGACGATGATCCGGCCCTGGTGCAGGATCGCGATCCGGTCGGCGAGCTGCTCGGCCTCGTCCAGATACTGCGTCGTGAGCAGCACCGTCGTGCCCCGGCCGGCGAGATCCTTGACGGCCTGCCACACCTCGATGCGCCCCTGGGGGTCGAGCCCGGTCGTCGGCTCGTCGAGGAAGATCACCGGCGGCTCGCCGATGAGGCTCATCGCGATGTCCAGGCGGCGGCGCATGCCGCCCGAATACGTCGACACCCTGCGCCCGCCGGCGTCGGTCAGCGAGAAACGCGCGAGCAGGTCATCGGCGATCTTGCCCGGATCCTTGAGGTGCCGCAACCGGGCGACCAGCACGAGGTTCTCCCGCCCGCTGAGGATCTCGTCCACGGCGGCGAACTGGCCGGTGAGGCTGATGGCCTCGCGCACGTCCGCAGCCTGCGTGGCGACGTCTAATCCGTTGACGCTGGCGCTCCCCGCGTCGGCCTTGAGCAGCGTGGAAAGGATCTTCACGACCGTGGTCTTGCCCGCCCCGTTCGAGCCGAGCAGGGCGAAGATGCTGCCCCGTGCCACGGCGAAGTCCACGCCGCGCAGCACCTCCAGCGTCTTGTACGCCTTCTTCAGGCCCTGCACGTGGATCACAGGGGGTTGTGGTGTCGTCATCAGACGGTCCTCTCTTCGTTTCCGGTGTCTTCGCCGGCGGCGCGTTCGATGGCGTTGGTGAATCGGTTCCGCTCCCGGCTGATGTACCGCCCCACCGAGTAGTTCTGAACGAACGCCTCGACGAACTCCACGGGGTCCTCCCCGAAGATCTCGCGGATCGTGGTTCCGTCCGCCGCGCTCTGCTCGAACAGATCGGCAAGGTCGTCGTACATCGAAGCCGCGTCGGCGCCGTCCCCCGGGCCGAAGTGCATCAGGTACCGCTCCAGCGCTTCGGCTGCGGTGCGATAGTTGTCGGGAAGCGCTTTGATACGCGCCTTGTACTGCCGCCAGCGCCTCTTGTCCTCGAGCGGCCCGGTGACTACCTCCAGGTACTGCCGGTAGCGGCTCTTCGGCTCGTTCGTCCCTGCGTCCATGGCTACTTGCCTCCTTCGCGGAGCTTTTCGAGCCGTTCAGTGAGGAAGCTCCAGGTCCTCCAGAACTCTTCGAGGTACTCCCGTCCCTGAGCGTTCAGGGAATACACCTTGCGCGGCGGCCCCTTCTCCGACGGGACCTTCTCCACGTCGACGAGACCGCGCCGCTCGATCCTGACCAGCAGCGCGTAGACAGTGCCCTCGGCGATGTCGGAGAAGCCCTGATCGCGCAGCCACGCCGTGATCTCGTAGCCATACGCGGGCCGGCCGGAGAGGATCGCCAGGACGATGCCCTCCAGCGTTCCCTTGAGCATCTCCGTCACCTGCTTGCCCATGGAACACCCCCTTTCAGCTACTCAATGTTGCTGACTACCGGTACAAAGTAACACTGACTACCGGTATCTAGCAACACTGAATAGCCGAGGGGTAGGCCGGGCGGGTGCGGGCGACCTGATCGCTGCTCGTGAGCGAGCCCGCCGCCCACCCCTTCAGGAGAAGGCGGGCACCAGGACGATCACGATGGCCACGACGGCCACCAGCCATGGCTGTTTGTCGTCGCTGAGCTGGCGGATCTGGCTGGGCAGTTGCAATCCGATGAGGCTGAAGACGACGCTCTCCAGAACGAAGATCACCGTTCCGTACACCGCAGACAACTGCAGCCGGATCCCGGAGTTGGTGAGCTGGTGGTGTTTGACGCCGAAGATCACCGAGGCCACCACCGCCGTCACGCCCGAGCCGTGCGCGGCCTCGGCCAGGACGTAGGCCAGATAGGGGGTGATCAGGGCGATCACGCTCTCCAGCGTGGGGTCCTCGGTGCGGCGCCGGACGAACACTCCGCTGCACGCCGAGCACCTGGGGCCCGACATCTACCCGGCGGTCATGGACCGCCTGATCGACGCTGTAACGGAAGGCATCACCCCATGCTGAATCTGACGATCGGCGACGGCCCTCCCCTGTTCGTGCTGCTCTTCACCCCCGAGGCCGCCAGCCCGAAGGGACTCGCCCTCTGGTCCACCATGCGGCTGATCAAGCCATTCACCGAGCACTTCGCCGTCAACCTGCTCAACCGCCCGCCGGGCCTGCCGCCGACCACGACCATGGCCGAACTGGCTGCCCTCTATGCCGGGGCGATCAAGGGGCCGGCCAACGTGCTCGGCATATCCACCGGCGGGTCGATCGCCCTCCAAGTCGCCGCTGACCATCCCGACCTGGTGGATCGGCTGGTTCTCGGCGGCACGGCGGCCGCCCTCGGCCCAGTCGGCAAGCGGGCCCAGGGGGCGTATATCGACAGGGTGCGCCAGGGTAAGCGCCCCAGCCCGGCGCTGGACGAGGTCGTCACCGAGTCACCGATCGGGCGGTGGCTGCTCTCTGGGCTGCTGTGGTTGTCGGACGGCGCGAAGGACCACACGGACGCGGCGACCGTACTCAACGCCGAGGACGGCTTCGACCTGCGCGGGCGACTGGCCGACATCAAAGCGGCAACGCTGCTCATCCACGGCGAGAAGGACGTCGTCTACCCGCTGGACCTGGCCAGGCAGACGGTGGCCGGCATCCCCGACGCACAGCTGGTCATCTACTCGGGCCGCAGCCACAGCAGCACCTTTACCGACAAGCGGTTCGCCCCCGACGCGCTGGCCTTCCTGACGGATCGCTGATCAGATAATCACCGGCGCGGATCTTCTCGAAGGCGCGCTGCACCAACCGCTCGCACCTCGCCTGCTCGGCGATGAAGCGGGTGTCTTTTGAGCGCTCGCTTAAGGTCGGCGCCCAGGAGCCCGGCGACCGGCTCGCCTCCTTGGTCGGCACGCGCGGCACCCTGCTGGAGTCGGTGTCCACCCCGTACGGGCAACTCGACCGCTGTAGATCAGATGTCGGTGAAGATCAGTGGAGACCCGGCACCCGGGCGATTAACGACTTCCTCGCCGCGGTGACGGGCATGGGGGCCCAGGACCATAGGCCGCCTGCGCAGCACTGGTGCATCGACCAGCCGTACATCATTACGCGTACATATAGTTTCTTGACACAAGACAGCAGTAGGCTATACGCACGAATAGGAGTGGCGACGTGACCATAGCTGCGGCTCCCGAGGACCTGACAGCGCGGGCGCGCATCAGAGACGCGGCCATGCGGCACTTCGGCGAACTCGGCTACGAGCGGGCATCCCTGCGCGGCATCGCCGAGACCGCCGGGGTGTCGCCCGGCCTGGTGCGGCATCACTTCCGCTCCAAACAAGGCCTGCGTGAGGCCTGCGACGAGCACCTGGTCAAGATGATCCGCTGGAGCAACGATCAGGCGAGAGCCGGCCTCGCCTCCGGTGGTCTGGACGCGGTGCTCGCTGCCCGCTCCGTCCCCGCTCCCCAGCGCCGCTACATGCTGCGGGCTCTGGCCGAGGGCTCTGCGGGTGCTCTGTTCGACGAGCTCGCCCGGCTGACCGTGCCCTGGCTGCACGAAGCGGACCAGAGCCGGCCGGATCCCCCCGCCGTTGACGTCGAGATCCGCGCGGCCCTCGTCACGGCCATGGCCTTGTCTGTCGGAATCCTGCATGAGCACCTGTCACGGGCGATGGGCGTCGACGTGTTCAGTCCGCACGGCGACCGCCTGCTCGCCCGGGGACTCGTCGACCTCTATTCGCACCCCATGCTCAGCCTTGAGGACGCGGGCCGGATCCTGTCCGCCCTCGACGAGGCCGAGCGCACATCCCCTGAAGGAGAGTCACGATGACTGACGCCATTTCGGTGTCCGGTCTGGTCAAGACGTTCGGCACCACCCATGCCCTGAACGGCCTGGATCTCACGGTCGGCACCGGCGAGGTGCACGGCTTTCTGGGCCCCAACGGCGCGGGCAAGACGACCACCATCCGCGTGCTGCTCGGCCTGCTGCGGGCCGACGCGGGACAGGTGCGCTTGCTGGGCGGCGACCCGTGGCGTGACGCGGTCGCCCTGCACAAAAGGCTGGCCTACGTGCCCGGCGATGTGAGCCTGTGGCCGAACCTGACCGGGGGCGAGTCCATCGACCTGTTCGGCGACCTGCGCGGAGGGCTGGACAAAGCCCGCCGCGCCGAGCTGCTGGAGCGCTTCCAGCTGGATCCGACCAAGCGCTGCCGCACCTATTCCAAGGGCAACAGGCAAAAGGTGGCGTTGGTCGCCGCTTTCGCCTCCGACGTTGAGCTGTACGTCCTGGACGAGCCCACCTCCGGCCTGGACCCGCTGATGGAGGCGGCCTTCCAGCAGACCGTCCGCGAGGTGAGCACCCGCGGGGCGACCGTGCTGCTGTCCAGCCACATCTTCTCCGAGGTGGAAGCCCTCTGCTCGGGAGTCAGCATCATCCGTGACGGCGTTACCGTCGAATCCGGCACTCTCGCCCAGCTCCGCCACCTGACCAGGACCTCGCTCACCGTGGAGGCGACCGAGCCGGTCACCGGGCTGGCCGGCCTGCCCGGAGTCCACGACCTGGTGGCCGACGGCACGAGGGCCCGGTTCGACGTGGACTCGGCGCAACTCCCCGGCGTGCTGCGTCATCTGGCCGACTTCGACGTCCAGGCACTGACCAGCCACCCGCCGACGCTGGAGGAGCTGTTCATGCGCCACTACGGCGACGCGACCATGATCGGCGCCGGCCGATGAGCGCCTACACAGGCACCGGCCGGCTGATCCGGCTGGCCCTACGGCGTGACCGCGTCCAGTTGCCGATCTGGATCGCCGGTTCGGTGCTGCTGTTAGCGGCCGGAGCCGCGGCGGTGGCCGACGAGTTCCCCGACGAGGCCGGCCGGATCACCGCGCTCAAGGGCGCCGGCACCAGCCCGGCCGTCCTGCTCATGCGCGGCACACCCGTCGGCGCCGACCTGGGCGCACTGGTGAACTTCCGCAACTTCGCGTTCATGATGGTGCTGGCCGGGCTCATGAGCACCTTCGCGATCGTCCGGCACACCAGGCAGAACGAGGAGAACGGCCGGGCCGAGATGCTCGGCGCGGGAAGCGTGGGCAGGTTCGCCGGCCTCACCGCCGCCCTCGTCGTGGTCTCCGGAGCCAACCTGCTGCTCGGGGCGGCGTTGACCGGCACCCTCCTGGGCGCTGACCTGCCCGCCGACGGCGCGCTGGCGTTCGGCGCGGCGACGGCGGCCACCGGCCTGGCCTTCGCGGGGCTGGCCGCGGTCGCCGCCCAGCTGTTCCAGAGCGCGCGCGGGGCCAACGCGTTCGCCGCGACAGCCGTCGGCGTGGCCTACCTCATCCGCGGTATCGGCGACGCGCTCGGTGAGCGGGCGCCGGACGGCATCCAGGTGACCAGCGCCTGGCCGTCGTGGGTGTCTCCCATCGGATGGGGCACGCAGGCGCGCCCGTTCGGCGAGGAGGTCTGGTGGGTGCTCGCCCTGCCGCTCGCGCTGCTGGCGGCGTGCGTGGCCGGGGCCTTCGCCCTGGTCGATCGCCGCGATTTCGGCGCCGGCCTGATTCCCGACAGGCCGGGGCCGGCGGTGGCCGCCCGCTCACTGCTGAGCCCGCTCGGGCTGGCATGGCGACTCAACCGTGGCGCCACGTTCGGCTGGCTGATCGGCAGTGCGCTGTTCGGGCTGGGGATCGGCACGCTCGGCAAGGCCGTCAACGAGGCGATGACCGGCAACCCGGGCGTCACCAAGATGCTTGACCAGCTCGCCGGCACCGGCGTCGCCGACCTGGCCGACACCTTCTACGCGGCGATGATGAACGTGTACGGCGTGCTGGCAGCAGGTTTCGTCGTCCAGGCGCTGCTGCGGCTGCGTTCGGAGGAGGCCGGCGGACAGGTCGAAGCCGTGCTGGCCACCGCGGTGGGCCGGATCCGCTGGGTGACCGCACACCTGGCATGCGCGGTGATCGGCGCGACCGCGCTGCTGGTGCTGGCCGGCGCGGGCATGGGGGTGGCCGATGTGGCAGTCGGCGGCGTTACCGGCGTGGGCCCGCTGATCGGCGCCGGGCTGGCGCAGCTGCCCGCCGCGCTGACCTTGGCCGGCTTCGTCGTGCTCGTCTTCGGCCTGCTGCCCCGGCTGACCGTCCCGCTCGCCTGGGCAGGACTCGTGGCGAGCATCGTCTGCGGGCTACTCGGAGAGGTGTTCGGACTGCCCGAGGCGGTACGCGACCTGTCGCCGTTCAGCCACGTGCCGCCGATCCCCGCGGCTGAAGTCACCGCCGGACCGCTCGCAGCGCTGGTCATCGTGGCCGCCGCCCTGACAACGGCCGGGCTGGCGCTGTTCCGCCGCAGGAACCTCGCGGTGTAGGCACGACAGACTCGCGGCCGGCCCGCCACCATGGGAGTGCCCTCGGGCGGTGGCGTGCGGGCGGACCCATTGCCCAGTTTCCTACGCCGATCTGGCCCGCTACGTCCGGGGGCTGGTGACCTCTTCAACCGACGCCTTCCGCGAGCGACCCGAGGGCCCGTGGCCCAGTCAGGGCACCCGCGTCGGCGTGCGGGAGGCGGATCGGCTCACGCGGCTGATTGTGGCCCCGTCAAGAGGGCCGAGATCTCATCGAGGAGGGCGGTGATCTGCTGGGGTTGTTCGTCGGTGACGAGGTGTCCGGTGGCGGGGATGACGCGTAGTGAGGTGGCCAGGTGGCGCTGGGCTGCCGGGCGCAGTCGCCGGGGCGGGAGGAAGGCGTCGTGTTCGCCGGTGGCCACCAGGCAGGGCACGGATCGGCACCGCTGCAGCGTCTCGGGTCGCAGGGCGGGTGGCGCGAGGCTGGAGCGGCAGTGGCGCGCGACGAGGGTGTACCAGTCGATGAGCGTGGCGGGTGGGGTGCTGTCGGGGGCGACGAACCGGCGCAGCAGGGCCGCACTGTGGGCCTGGGAGGGGCGCGCCATCCAGAGCATGGTCGCGGCGAGCATCGCGGGGCCGACCTGCAGGCGGGTCAGGCCGCCGGTGGAGATCAGGACCCGGGCCGCGATCCGGGGCGAGTCGCAGGCCAGGGCGATCGCGCCGCCGAGGGAGTGGCCGCAGGGTCTGCCGGGGACCGGCGGTCTGGCGGGTTCGTCCTGGCTCTGGCCGGGCGGATGATGCGGCAGGAGCCCGTGGCGGCGACTGCCGGCCCCCTGCGCACCCAGGGAATCAACTTCGTGACCCTGGCAACGGGTGCCGCACTGATCCTGGCGCTGCTCAAATTCCTGCCCGCCCTGTCGCTCGGCTCGCCCGGGTGGTGGACGAGGCGCACGCGGACGCCTTCCTGAGGGCGCTGCACCGCCGGACCGTGCGTGAGGCGCCCCTCCGCCAGCCGGAGGCCGCCGCCGGCAGCCCGGACAGCAGAGCGATGAGAAGGGCGAGGCCGCGCGGCCGGTTACCGCGGGCAGCCCACATCCACTCCCCGTGGGTCTCATGAGACGCGGAATCGCATCCGGCACACCACCGCGTCAGTACGGCGGCGCAGGGCCCTGGCCAGGACGGCTCCGCGCTGGTTCTGCAGCATCCGCTGCCAGGCGTGCTCGGGCTCGACCTCGGCGATGAGCACGAAGACGTGCTGCTCGGGCACCTGCGCGAGGTAGGTGAGCAGCGGCTGATCGAGGCGCCGGTGGGCGTCGAAGAGCTGAACCAGCTCCACGCCCGGATCCCACCGTTCCCAGTCCTCGACGAACGCCCGCGCTTGCCGCTCATCCTCCGGATGGCTGATGTTCACGGCCACCACCCGGTCGCCGAGAGACAGCGCGGCCGACAGCGCGTCCCCGGTCAGCCGGGTGACGGCGTGCACGGGCACCACCACCAGCGAGCGGCGCGGCCGCGGCGGCATCGGGGTTGTGCCCAGCTCGAGCCGTGCACCGATCCGCGCGTAGGAGCGGTTGACCCATTCCATGCCCGCCACCAGCAGCGGCAGCGCCACCACGATCAGCCAGCCGCCCTCGCCGAACTTCGACACTGTCACCACGATCGCGGCCACGAACGTGAGCAGGGCGCCGAACCCGTTCAGCAGAGCCCGCCACCGCCATCCGGCCGGCCGGTCCGCCAGCCAGTGCCAGACCATGCCGGCCTGCGACAGCGTGAACCCGACGAACACCCCGATCGCGAACAGCGGCACCAGCAGGTTCATGTCGCCGCCGGCCACGATGAGCAGCAGGCCGCTGGTGACGGTCAGGAAGGCGATGCCGTAGCGGTGCACCTGCCGGTCGGCGCGCAGGGCGAAGAAGTGGGGCAGGTTGTTGTCGCGGGCCAGCAGCTGGGCCAGCACCGGCAGCCCTCCGAAGGAGGTGTTGGCGGCCAGCGCCAGCAGCACCACGGTGGCGAACTGCACCAGGTAGAACAGCGGCCCATCGCCCAGCGACGCCTGCGTGACCTGCGCCAGCACGGTCACCCCGTCGACCGGGGCGATCGCGAACTTCCCGATCAGCGCGGCGATGCCCAGCAGCATCACAGCCAGCAGGCCGCCGAGCGCGACCTCGGCCCGCTGCGCCCGCCGTACCCGGGGCCTTTTGAAAGACGGGACGGCGTTGGCGATGGCCTCCACGCCGGTCAGCGACGCGCAGCCGTTCGCGAACGCCTTCAACAGCAGCAGAACACCCACCGTTTGCAGGCCGCCCACCTGGTGCGAGACGTCGACGGCGGGTTCGTCGCGGATCAGCCCGGCCACGATGACGAGCAAGATCGCGCCGACGTAGAGGGCGGTGGGGGCGATGAACGCGCGGGCGCTGTGCGCGATGCCGCGCAGGTTGATCGCGGTCACCAGGGCCAGCACGGCCAGGCAGATCCACACCGTGTACGGCAGCAGCTCCGGGAAGGCGGAGGTGAGCGCGGCGACCCCGGCGGCGACCGAGACCGCGACGTTGAGCACGTAGTCGATGACCAGCGAGGCGCCCGCGACCAGGCCGGCCCGGCGCCCCAGATAGGTCTTGGCCACCCCGTACGCGCCGCCGCCCTCGGGGAAGGTGGCGATGACCTGCCGGTAGGAGAAGGTCAGCACCGCCAGCAGCGCGGCGATGGACAGCGTGACCGGAATGGTGAACCCCAGCCCGGCCCCGCCCGCGAGAGCGAGAACCAGGACGATCGCTTCGGGCCCGTAGGCCACCGATGCCATCGCGTCCAGCGACAACGCGGCCAGCCCGCCGATTACGGACAGCCGATGCCGCTCACCGGTATCCGCGGGCTCCTTGACGGCAGGGGGAGTTTTCACACTAGACATTGCACAATGCTCCTGAATGGGAAATTTCATCACCATGGTGGCCCGGGTGAGCGACCTCGCTGGCGGTCTATACGCAGCTCTGGCGTCAAGAGCGCAAATAACTACGCGGAAAGTACGGCCGCCGTTTTCCGTGATTCACGGCATTCACATTCGCGTCAGCTGTCCGGCCCGGTCTCTGTGCCGACCAAGGCCGTCAGGCTCGCCTCCAGGGCGGGGTCACGGTGTGAAGCGGTAACCCATGCCGGCTTCGGTGATCAGATGGGCAGGGCGGGCCGGGTCGTGTTCGAGCTTGCGGCGGATCTGAGCCATGTATTGGCGCAGATAGTGCGTCTCCTTGACGAATCTCTCACCCCACACCTCGGTGAGGATCTGACGCTGGCTGATCAGCTTGCCGGGGTGGCGAAGCAGCAGGTCCAGGATGTGCCACTCGGTGGGGGTGAGATGCACATCCCCGGAGACCGTCTTGTTCGTAAGGTCGATGACATGGTCGCCGAACTGGATGCTCGCCAGCTCGGCCTCCTGGATGGACGCGCGGCGGCTCACGGCCCGCACCCGGGCCAGCAGCTCGCCGATGCCGAACGGCTTGGTCACGTAGTCGTCGGCGCCGGCGTCCAGGGCTTCGATCTTGTCCTGGTTGCCGGCCCGACCGGACAGCACGATGATCGGGATGCTGCTCCAGCCGCGCAGGCCATGGATGACGTCCACACCGTCCAGATCCGGCAGGCCAAGGTCGAGTATGACCAGGTCCGGGGAGGTATCGACGACGGTGCGCAGGGCCGCGGCACCGTCTGCGGCGACGGCTACCTCGTAGTGGCGGGCGACCAGGTTGACGCGCAGCGCGCGAAGGATCTGCGGTTCGTCGTCGACGACGAGGATGCGGGTCACGACGTCAATGCCCGGGTCGAAATGGACAATGTGAGGATCATGGTGAGACCTCCCCCTGGTGTCTCTTCCGGTACGAGCGTGCCGCCCATGGCCTCGGTCAGCCCGCGTGACAGAGCGAGGCCGAGGCCGACGCCGGAGTGGTTGTCGCGGTCGCCGAGCCGCTGGAACGGCTGGAAGACACGGTCGTGGGCCTCGGGCGGGATGCCCGGGCCGCGGTCCATCACGCGGATCTCCATGTGGTCGCCGTGCCAGCTCGCGGTGATCAGCACCGTTTTGTCCGGCGGGCTGTAACGGACCGCATTGGACATGAGGTTGACCAGCACGCGCTCCAGCAGGACCGGATCGGCGAGGATCTCGGGCAGCTCGGTGGAGATGTCACCCTCGATCCGGTCGCGTAGCGGGCCGAGGTCGTCGATGGCGCGCGGGACGACCTCCTCCAAAGCGATCGGTTGCCGGGTGACGCCGAGCACCCCTGCCTGCAGACGGCTCATGTCGAGCAGGTTCGCGACCAGACGATCCAGCATGTCCAGGGATTCCTCCGCGGTGGCCAGCAACTCGGCGCGGTCCTGCTCGCTCCAGGCGACCTCGGTGTTGCCCAGGCTTTCGACGGCGGCCTTGGCCGAGGCCAGCGGGGTGCGCAGGTCGTGGCTGACGGCGGCGAGCAACGCGGTGCGCATCTTGTCGGCCTCGGCAAGCGGGCGGGCCTGTTCGGCCGCCTGCTGGAGACGTTCCTGGCGGAGGGCGACGGCGGCCTCGGCGGCGAACGCCTCCAGCACCGTACGGTCGGCGGCGTCCAGCGGGCCGCCGTGGGCGGCCAGGATCATGTCGTCGTCGATGACCACGTCGGTGTCGGCCTGGCCCGGGCAGGTGGACGGAGCGCCGCCGGAGGTGGCCACGATCCGCCAGGCGTCCGGATCCGACTGGTCGACGGGGGTACGAGCGGCCTCAGGCCGGCGTTCGAGCAGGGTGGCCGAGGTCAGGCCGAACGTCTCGCGCATGCGTTCCAGCAGGGAGGGCACGGCGGCCTGGCCGCGCAGGACGTGCCCGGCCAGCGTGGACAGCAACTCTGCGTCCGCGCTCGCGCGGGCCGCCTGCCTGGTGTGGCGAGCCGCGATGTCCACGATGGTGCTGACCGCGGCCGCGACCAGTACGAACACCACCAGGGCGAACAAGTTCTCCGGATCGTTGATGGTGAATTCGCCGACCGGCGGCGTGAAGTACCAGTTGAGCAGCAGGGATCCGCCCACTGCCGCGGTGATGGCCGGCCACATGCCGCCTGCCAGCGCCACACCGACGGTCAGGCAGAGGAAGATCAGGATCTCGCTCGGCAGCGACAGCACGTCGCGGAACGGCGACAGCGCGGCCGTCAACGCCGGCATCCCGGCCACCGCCAGCACCCAGCCGCTCAGCCGGCGCGCGCGGGTCAGCGCGGCGCGCGAGTGCGCCGGCCTCCTGCGCCCCCTCTTGGCCTCGTCGTGTGTGATCATGTGGACGTCGATGGAGCCCGATCGGGCTGTGGTCTCCACCCCGACGCCTCGGGAGAAGACCTGGGCGAACCGGCCCCTTCTGGAGGCGCCGAGGACGAGTTGGGTGGCGTTGACGCCACGGGCGAAGTCGAGCAGCGCGCGCGGGATGTCGTCGCCGACGACCTGGTGGTAGGTGCCGCCCATGTCCTCGACCAGCGTGCGCTGGCGGGTCAAGCTGGCCGGATCGGCCCCGGCCAGCCCGTCGGCGCTGGTCACGTGCACCGCGAGTAGGTCGGCTCCCTTGGTGCGGTCGGCGATGCGGGCTGCCCTGCGTACCAGCGTGTCTCCCTCAGGGCCGCCGGTCAGGGCGACCACGACACGTTCGCGGGCCTCCCAGGTCGTGGCGATGCCGTGGTCGGCGCGATAGCGATCGAGCTGATCGTCGACCTTTCCCGCGACCCAGAGCAGCGCCAGCTCACGCAATGCGGTCAGATTGCCGACGCGGAAGTAGTTCGACAGGGCCGCATCGACCTTCACGGGAGCGTAGATGTTGCCGTGGGCCATACGGCGGCGCAGCGCCTCCGGCGCCATGTCGACCAGCTCGACCTGGTCCGCCCGCCGCACCACCTGATCCGGCACGGTCTCGCGCTGCGGCACGCCGGTGATCTCCTGGACGACGTCGTTGACCGACTCCAGGTGCTGGATGTTCACCGTGGAGATCACATCGATGCCCGCGTCCAGGACCTCGTCGATGTCCTGCCAGCGCTTGACGTTCTTCGAGCCCGGCACGTTGGTGTGAGCCAGCTCGTCGATCAGCGCGACCTTGGGCGCCCGTTCGATGACCGCGTCCACGTCCAGCTCGGTGAAGGTGGCGCCCCGGTAGACGATCGTCTTGCGCGGGATGAGCTCCATGCCCTCCAGCAGGGCGGCGGTCCGGGCGCGGCCGTGGGTCTCGACGAAACCCACGACCACGTCCCGGCCACGCTCCAGCCCGCGGCGGCCCTCGCCCAGCATCGCGTACGTCTTGCCCACCCCGGGGGCCGCCCCGAGGTAGACCCGCAGCCGGCCCCTGCTCACGAGGCCTCCTTCATCGGTCTCATGAGCAGACTCCCGTGCATGTTCGTGCACTCACTTCGTTCGTGCACCGTCGAGCGCCAGGTTGAGTTCGAGCACGTTGACGGCGGGTTCGCCCATGAAGCCGAGCGCCCGGCCGGTGGTGTGCTCGCCGATCAGCGCCTTCACCTGGTCGGTGGGCAGGCCGCGTTCCCTGGCGACGCGGGGCGCCTGCAGGTCGGCGTAGGCGATGGAGATGTGCGGGTCCAGGCCGGAGCCGCTGGCCGTCACCGCGTCAGCCGGGACGGCGGGGGTTTCCGCGTTCCCCTTGACCGGGATGGTCCGGCCGGTCGCGTAGTCCTCGCCCGGCTTGCCGCACTCCACCTTCAGCCCCTGGTAGGTGGCGGTGAAGGGGGTGGCGGGGCAGGCCTGGTTGACGCTGACGGCGTGGTCGGGGAAGACCTTCAGCACGGCGCCGACCCCGTCGGGGGTGCAGTACGGGCGGGCGCCGCTGACGCCTTCCAGCTCGCCGATCGCCTTGGAGCGGGCGCACACCTGGGTGAGCAGCGACTGGCGGCCCTGGTCCGGATTGCCTTGCTCGTCCTTGGCGCCGGGCACCGGCAGCGTGTCCACGATGTCCTCGGGGCCCAGGTTGCTGGCGCTGGTGGAGGTCGGGTCGTAGCCGTCACCGGCCGCCGAGGGCCGGGACTGGAAGTACTTGGCGACCGGGTTGCCGTCTTTGTCGGTGAAGGACTGGCCGATGATCGCGCTTCCTACGTCCTTGCCGCCGGACTGGACGATCGAGCCGTTGGCGTTGCCGTTGAACAGCGCCTGGGCGATGCCTGTGGTGACCAGCGGGTAGATCAGGCCGAGCAACGCGGTCAGGACGACGACCGCACGGAGCGCGGCGAGGTGCTGGCGCAGCCAGCTTGGCAGGCGTTCCATTTATGACATCCCCGGCAGGAACTGGATGAGCAGGTCGATGATTTTGATGCCGACGAACGGCGCGATGATGCCGCCCAGGCCGTAGAGGTACAGGTTGCGTGACAGCAGCTTGGAGGCGCTGGCCGGCCGGTAGCGCACCCCGCGCAGGGCCAGCGGGATCAGCGCGATGATGATGATCGCGTTGAAGATGACCGCGGCCAGGATGGCGGACTGCGGGCTGGCCAGGCGCATGAGGTTGAGCGCGTCCAGGCCCGGGTAGACGGCCGCGAACATCGCGGGAATGATCGCGAAGTACTTGGCGATGTCGTTGGCGATGGAGAACGTGGTCAGCGCGCCCCGGGTGATGAGCAGCTGCTTGCCGATCTCCACGATCTCGATGAGCTTGGTCGGGTTGGAGTCGAGGTCGACCATGTTCCCGGCCTCCTTGGCGGCCGAGGTGCCGGTGTTCATCGCCACGCCGACGTCGGACTGGGCCAGGGCGGGGGCGTCGTTGGTGCCGTCGCCGGTCATCGCGACCAGCCGGCCGCCCTCCTGCTCCTTCCTGATCAGCGCCAGCTTGTCCTCGGGAGTGGCCTCGGCCAGGAAGTCGTCCACCCCGGCCTCGTCGGCGATGGCCCTGGCGGTCAGCGGGTTGTCGCCGGTGATCATCACGGTGCGGATGCCCATCCGGCGCATCTCGTCAAACCGCTCCCGCATGCCCTGCTTGACCACGTCCTTCAGGTGGATCACGCCCAGCACGCGGCCCTTGTCCGCCACCACCAGCGGGGTGCCGCCGGAGCCCGAGACGCCGTCCACGATGTGGCCGACATCGTCGGTCGGGTGACCGCCGGCATCGCGCACCCACTTCATCACCGCCGTGGCGGCTCCCTTGCGGACCTCACGGTCCTCCAGATTGACACCCGACATGCGGGTCTGGGCGGTGAACGGCACCCACTCGGCGCCGTGGATCTCCCGCTCGCGCAGGCCGTAGCGTTCCTTGGCGAACACCACGATCGAGCGGCCCTCGGGCGTCTCGTCGGCCAGGCTCGACAGCTGCGCCGCCTCGGCCAACTCCTGCTCGGTGACTCCGGCCGCGGGCATGAACTCGGCCGCCTGCCGGTTGCCGAGCGTGATCGTGCCGGTCTTGTCCAGCAGCAGCGTGGACACATCCCCGGCCGCCTCGACCGCGCGGCCGGACATGGCGAGCACGTTGCGCTGCACCAGGCGGTCCATGCCGGCGATGCCGATGGCCGACAGCAGCGCGCCGATCGTGGTCGGGATCAGGCAGACCAGCAGCGAGACCAGCACCACGCCGGTGACACCGTCGGCGTCCAGCGCGAGCGAGTCCGGCACGCCCGGGTTGATCAGCTTGGCGTAGATGGCCAGCGGCTGCATGGTGGCGGTGGCGACCAGGAAGATGACCGTCAGGGCCGCCAGCAGGATGTTCAGCGCGATCTCGTTCGGCGTCTTCTGCCGGTTCGCCCCCTCGACCAGGGCGATCATCCGGTCGATGAAGCTCTCGCCGGGCTTCTGCGTGATCTGGACGATGATCTGGTCGGAGAGCACCCGGGTGCCGCCGGTCACCGCGGACCGGTCGCCACCGGACTCGCGGATGACCGGCGCGGACTCGCCGGTGATGGCCGACTCGTCCACCGACGCGATCCCCTCGATCACGTCGCCGTCACCGGGAATGGTCTCCCCCGCCTCGACGATCACGAAGTCGCCCTGCTTGAGCTCGGCCGCGCCGATCACGTCCCAATCGGGGGAGGTCCGGCTCTTCAGCCGGCGCGCCTGGGTGCCGGTCTTGGCCTTGCGCAGCGTGGCCGCCTGCGCCTTGCCACGCCCCTCGGCGACGGCTTCGGCCAGGTTGGCGAAGATCACGGTCAGCCACAGCCACACCACGATCGCCCAGGCGAAGAACGACGGGTTCAAGACCGCCAGCACGGTGGTGAACACCGCGCCGACCTCCACGATCAGCATGACGGGGTTGCGCCACAGCGTGGCGGGGTTGAGCTTTCGCAACGCGCCCGGCAGTGACACGACCAGCTGCTTGGGATCCAGCAGACCCCCGCCCACGCGACCGTTCCGCTTCGACGCAGGAGACGCTTCGACGACTGGGGTTGACATATCAGGACAGTCCTTCTGCGATGGGCCCGAGCGCGAGCGCCGGGAGGAAGGTGAGGGCGACCAAGATGATCGTCACGCCGACGACCATGCCGACGAACTGCGGCCGGTGCGTCGGCAGCGTGCCGGCGCCCTCGGGCACGGGCGACTGGCGGGCCAGCGACCCGGCCAGCGCCAGCACCAAGATGATCGGCAGGAACCGGCCGAACACCATGCACAGACCGAGCGCCACGTCATACCACGGGGTATTGACGGTCAGGCCGGCGAACGCCGAGCCGTTGTTGTTGGAGGCGCTGGTGAAGGCGTACAGGACCTCCGACAAGCCGTGCGGCCCCGAGTTGAGCATGCTCGCGCGCTGCTGCGCCGAGCCCATCGCGAACGCGGTGCCGATCAGCACCAGCATCGGGGTGACCAGGAAGTACATGGAGGCGAGTTTGATCTCGCGAGCGCCGATCTTCTTGCCCAGATATTCCGGGGTGCGGCCGACCATCAGACCGGCCACGAAGACGGTGATCACCGCGAGGATGAGCATGCCGTACAGGCCCGCGCCGACCCCACCCGGCGCGACCTCGCCCAGCATCATGTTGAACATCGTCATCATGCCGCCGAACGGCGTGTAGGAGTCATGGAAGGAGTTCACCGCGCCGGTACTGGTCAGCGTGGTCGCGGCACCGAAGGTAGCCGAGTTCGAGACGCCGAACCGCATCTCCTTGCCCTCCATGGCCGCGCCCACCGCCTGCGGCACCGTGGCGTTGCCGGACAGCTCGAACACGTTCGTGAGCAGCACGCCGGCCAGCGCGAGAGTGGCCATCACGGCGAGGATCGCATACCCCTGCCGGACCTGGCCGACCATCTTGCCGAACGTCCTGGGCAGCGCGAACGGAATCAGCAGGATCAGGAAGATCTCGAACCAGTTCGTCCAGCTCGTGGCGTTCTCGAACGGGTGCGCGGAGTTGACGTTGTAGAAGCCGCCGCCGTTGGTGCCCAGCTCCTTGATCACCTCCTGCGAGGCGACCGGGCCGCCGGTGACGTGCTGGCTGCCGCCGGTCAGCGTGGCGACCTCGAGCCCACCGGACAGGTTCTGGATCAGCCCGCCCGCGACCAGCACCAGCGCGCCGACGAACGCGATCGGCAGCAGGATCCGGATGCTGCCGCGCACCAGGTCGACCCAGAAGTTGCCGATCGTCTCAGCCTTGCGCCGGGCGAAACCGCGTACCAGCGCGACCGCCACCGCCATGCCCACCGACGCCGACACGAAGTTCTGCACCGCCAGCGCCGCCATCTGGGTCAGGTGACCCATCGTGGACTCACCCGAGTAGGCCTGCCAGTTGGTGTTGGTGACGAAGCTGATCGCGGTGTTCCAGGCGATGTGGTCGGTCACCGGCGCCATGCCCAGGCTCAGCGGCAGCCTGTCCTGCAGCCGCTGGATGCCGTACACGACCAGGATCGAGATCACCGAGAACGCCAGCAGGCTGCGCGCGTACACGCCCCAGCTCTGCTCGGCGTCGGCCCGCACGCCAAGCAGCCGGTAGACGCCCCGCTCGACCACGGTGTGCCGGACGCTGGTATAGACGCGGTACATGTAGTCGCCGAGCGGCTTGTGGACCAGGGCCAGCGCGGCGATCAGGCAGACAACGAAGATCATCCCTGCTGCGGTCGTGCTCATCAGAAGCGCTCCGGAAACAGCAGGGCGGCGACCATGAAGATCACCAAGGCCACGACGACCACCAGACCGGTGGCGTTGATCGCGCTCACAGACGCTCCACCGCCCTAACAATCAGCCCGAAGACCACGAAGATCGCGATCGTCAGGGCGACGAAGATGACGTCAGCCATCCCCACTCCTCAATTCGGAACACCTGATTAACCGCCCAGGGCGAGCGGCTACAGACCTAGGAAATCTCCGAAATTGGGTCGTTTTGCCGTTCTTGACAGAGTCCATACGGCCATAGCGTGAATCTTGACGCGATTCGTACGCGGCACATCGCGGCACCAACAGCCCCACCGCTCCGGCCGTATCGAGCAGGCACGCGGCACCGGATTGATCAGCCCCGGCGATCCTGGCTGGTAGCCCAGCGTCGAGACGTAGTCCACACCGGCCAGGGCACATCACCCGCCCTCACGGATGCTTCACGCGGGGACCGTGCTCGATCTGTTCACGGTGGGTCTGCAGGCCGTGGAGCAGCGAGACTGCAGTGTGTCAGCGGGGCCGGGCGACGCCCAGGACATGATCGAAGCCGCGGAAGGCGAACCGCTCCGAACTCCCGACGCCGAACCCCGCCCGCTCCATCGCGCCGAGGATGTCGCGAGCGGGATGGCAGCCGCCCGCGGCGCGCGACCAGATGGGGGTCGCCAGACCGCTCAACAACGCGATCGGCCACCTGCTCGACCTCTGGTGCTCATAGAAGCGCAGCTCACCGCCCGCCCGCAGCACCCGCCGTATCTCCTGGAACGTCTCGGCGAGCCGGGAGGAGCAGCACAGGATGAGGGAGCAGACAACGACATCACAGGAGCCGTCGGGGCTCGGCAGCCGCGTCAGACCGCCGTCGAGAAGGTGGACAGGGGTTGGCAGATCGGCGGCTACCGCCTTCGCCGCCGCCCGCAGGAAGGGGTCCGGCTCGACGAGGAGGATCTCGTCCACGCCGGGTGGATAACAGGTGAGCTTGAGACCATCGCCCGCGCCGATCTCCAGGACACGCCCGCCGAGTTGCGCCATGAGCCGCCTACGCTGCGGCGTTGGGTGCGTGCGGCTTCCGATTCCGAGGCCGACCGGCCGTGGATGATGGAATTGCTCCATCCCCACGCCTATGGCTCGCCTATCCTGCGATGTAATGAGGGAATTTTCGGTATGCACTGTCCGGGCCTCCTGAATGCGCTATTTCCACTATCAGGACATTTGTTGGGCATGAGTGCGATACCTACGCGACTCTGATGAACAAAGCGCGCATTCATACGTTGTCTTGGCGCCGAGGCGACCGACCGCTCATCTCCCGAGCAAGCAGTTCCCCCATGCGCTGCTGAGGCAGCACGACACGGTGAGCGCCGACACGCTCGAGGATTCTTGCGTGGCGAGGAGTCGCGGCCCTGGCCCAGATCTCCTGGATCTCGAGCTCGGCGAGCAAGGAGGTGGTAAGGACGCTCGCTGCGACATCCTGCCCGATGGCCACCACCACCTGCCTGAAGCCGGCCACCCCCAGGCGCCGCAACACTTCCAGATCAGTCGTGTCCGCCACGACGAGCCGGTCGAGGCTATCGGCCAATGACCGGACGACCTCAGGATCCTTGTCGACCCCGAGGACGTTCCCATCTTCCATGGCCAGGTGGAGCGCGAGCGAGCCGCCGAAGCGCCCCAGACCGAGCACCGCCAAGCCGTCCCCACGCGTCAAAGATGACCTCCCTCTGGTCAGGCGGTTACCGAGCCGTCCAACGCGCCCCCTCCAAGGATGACGCGGACGAAGCACGCCCAGCTGTCAAGAAATCATCAAGGGGCGTAGTTTCCTGACACGACAACGCCATAGACGACATCGCAGTCTTCGCCCACGCCTCGACGCCACACGGCACTGCCGTCCAGCCGACCTCCGGCCTCGCCCGAGTCACCCGCTGCGGTGCGGCTAGGCCAAGGTGATCACGGCGACGACGGCGACGAGAGCCGATCCTGGTCGTCGGGGTGGCCGTCTCGGCTGGGCGGCGAGCCACCTGGCCTTCATCCTGCTCGGTCTGGCCTTCGTCCTGGTCGTTCTCGGGCTGACACTCGGCCTGGCCTACGGCGCCACCAGCGGCGACGCCGCCGAGCGAGTCCCCCTTGTGCTGGGCGCCGCTCTGGCCCAGCTACCCGCCGTATGGACCCTGGCCGGGCTCGCCATCGCGCTGTTCGGCCTGCTCCCCCGCCTGGTTCCCACGGCCTGACCTGCCCGGGCCGGCGCTACGGCCAGGCGCGCCTCGCGAAGCGTGAACCAGCGCTCGGATGCCGGTTATCGCCCGTAGCCTGGTTCGCCGCGGTGCTGCTGCTCGTGTTGCTGACCGCGGGCGTGAGTCAGGCCCATCAACCAGCGGTCGACCTCACTGGGCCAGTCGGTATGCAGCGCTTCCTCATGACTCATCTCGAAGCGGCCGATGGCACCGCCAGAAGGATGGCGAGCAGAATGCTGATCCGCTTTCAAGACCACTGCCAACCCGGACCGACTCGAGACGAACGCCAGCTCCACCTCGTGTACGGCACCGGCATGATGGTAGGGGGGATAGAACTCGATCCTTTGGTAGAACGGCAAGTCCTGATGCACGCCGTTCAGCCGGCCCATCTCCAGGACAGTGCCCTTGAAGTAGAAGCCGAGTTGGGGGAAGGCCTGCAGGACGCGTAGCTGCGAAGGCGCGGGCTTGACGACGACCATGTCCAGATCGCCTTGCTCGACCGCCGTAGCGCCGGCGACTTCGGTACGCACTCCCAACGCCGGCCCGGTCAGATGCCGGCCCCCGATCTCGCTGATCGGCGTCTCCCACGGGACCATGATCTGAAACCCGATCACCCGTTCCTCGCCCCGACGAAGGAGGGAAGGGCCCGAGATCTGAGCGTGCAGAAACTCCTCGAACCCGCTCTGCTCACCGGCTCCCGCCTGCGCCGGCTCCACCCGCGCGACCAGCACGAGGGCGACACCTTCGAGGCCGGCGTCGACGTCGCCGCCCTTCAGCCGGACTTCACCGGCCAGCGTGCCGCCAGGCTGCGTCCGTGGCGTGGCCAGGATGGTGTCCATCGAGGGCGCGTCGGCGCCAAAGGCACTGATCATCCGTTTGAAGACCACGGCTGTTCTCCCGCCTCAAATGGATTGAGCCACTCGCTTGAACGACCGGGCAGGGGGCCGGGGTTCCGGCGGCCACGAAACCCTGTCCAGAAGGTCCACCGTAAGCAGCTTCTTCGGGCGCAGACACGACCGCCACTGCTGAAGACGGCAGGGCCGGTACGGTCAAAGGCCTCAAGCAGCGCCCTGAGCCTCAGCGAGTCAGGCCTGCGGTGGTGAGCACCAGGGTGAGCGCGCCCATAACGGCCACCAGGGCGACGGCGCACAACTGAGGCGCTGAACGAGATCCGTCGTCCTGGGGCGTGATCAGAGCCAGTCGCGGCGTTTGAATATCAGATACAGGCCGAGGCAGGTGAGCACCATCAGGGTGAGGGCGAAGGGGTAGCCATAGCTCCAGCGCAGTTCGGGCATGCCGGGCGATTCGAAGTTCATGCCGTAGACGGTGCCGATGAGGGTGGGGGCGAACAGGATGGCGGCCCAGGAGGAGATCTTCTTGATCTCCTCGTTCTGGGCGAGGCTGGCCTGGGTCATGTGCTTCATCTCCTCGTTCTGGGCCTGGGAGACGAGGGTGGAATTGACGGTCAAGATGTCGGCGAGCATCTGGCGGAAGCCGTCCACTCTTTCGGCCACGGTGGTGGCGTGGTCGGCCACGTCACGCAGGTAGCGCTGGAGTTCTTCGTCGGTGCCGTACTTGGCGAAGCCAGCGGTGAGGCCGTTCAGGATGGTCAGCAGCGGGCGGGTGGCCCGCTGGAACTCGATCACCTCGCGCGACAGCTCGTAGATGCGGCGGGAGACGCCGGGGTCGCCGCCGAACATCTGGGTCTCGATCTCGTCGATGTCGTTCTGTAATCCGCCGATGACGGGGGCATAGCCGTCGACGACGTGGTCGAGCACCGCGTACAGCACGGCTTCGGGGCCGCGGGCCAGCAGCCCGGGGTCGGTTTCCATGCGCTCGCGTACCGGGTGCAGTGTGGGGGCGTTGCCGTGCCGGACGGTCAACACGAAGTCGGGGCCAACGAACAGGTGGATCTCGCCGAACTCCACCTGTTCGGCGGCGTCGTCGTAGCGGGCGGCGCGCAGCACCACGAACAGCGTCTCGCCGTAGCGTTCCAGCTTGGGCCGCTGGTGGGCGACTACGGCGTCCTCGATCGCCAGCTCGTGCAGGCCGAAGTCCTCACCGAGCGCGGCCAGCTGCGCCTCATCGGGCTGGAACAGGCCGATCCAGCCCATCACGTCCGGCTGGCGGGCCAGCCGCTGGCGGACCTCGGCGGGGGTGGACGGGCTGTCGACGCGCTGCCCACGCTGGTAGACGGCCGCGTCCACCACCTGGCCCTCGAACGGTCGAGCAGAGCGGCGACCGCGCGGGTCCATCGACTCCTCGCCCTCGGGCCGGTCCGGCCGAATCCGGAAGAACACGCCCAAGATATCGCACAACGCAGTCCTGCGGCCGGGAAGGGGGCACTGCTGACTGCGCATGCCGGGCAGCGCGTTCGGGTAGATGCCGACATGTCTGCACATGCCTCGATGGGTCCCCCGGGGGGATAGGTGACCTTCCAAGCCGCCGGCTGGCTGTGGGCGTTCGTCGTGCTGGCCGCCGGGGTGGCCGGCTACGTCATCGCCCAGCTGCTGCGGCCCCGCTACGCGGCCCGCTTCACCGATCTGCGGCTGCTCGACCTGATCGCGCCCAGCCGGGCGGGCTGGGCGCGGCATGCCGCGGCGGTGTTGTTCACCCTGGTGATGGGGCTGCTCGTGCTGGCGGCCGCCCGCCCGGCCACCGCGGTGCAAGTGCCCCGGGACCGGGCCACCATCATCGTGGCCATCGACGTGTCGCTGTCCATGGTCGCCACCGACATCCCGCCGTCCCGGCTGGCGGCGGCCAAAACCTCGGCCAAGGCGTTCGTCACCCAGCTGCCCGAGCGCTTCAACGTCGCCCTGGTCTCCTTCGCCCGCTCGGCTGCGGTGCTCGTCTCGCCCACGGTGGAGCGCGAGGCGGTCGTGCGGGCGATCGACGCGCTCCAACCGGCGCCGGGCACAGCCATCGGCGAGGCTGTCTTCTCCGGCCTGGACGCGATCCGCTCCTTCGACCAGCAAGCGGTCAGCGACCCGCCGCCATCAGCCATCGTGCTGCTGTCGGACGGCGACAACACCTCCGGCCGCAGCGTGAGCGAGGCGACGCAGGAAGCGGCCCGCAGCAAGGTGCCGGTCTCCACCATCGCCTTCGGCACCCCGGACGGCACCGTGGAGATCGACGGCCGGCAGCTTCCGGTCCCGCCGAACGCCGCGACGCTGCGCGAGCTGGCCGAGGGCAGCGCCGGACGCGCCTACGACGCCCCGTCCGCCAGCTCCCTGGATGAGGTGTATGAGAGCATCGGCAGCTCGCTCGGCACCATGACCAAGACCCAGGAGGTGGGCTACCTGTTCCTGCGCTGGGCTCTGCTCCCGGCATTCACGCTGGCCGCCCTGTCGCTGCTGACGCCGATCAAGCCAGCCCGGCCGCGCCCCGCCCGTCCCCGCCCAGCCAAGACCCGCGGGTGAGGCTTTACGCTGCCGTGCATGTCTCGTACCCGTCTGTACCGCCACGGCGTGCTGGAGGCCGAGGGCTTCCCGGTGGCCGACGTCTCCGATCACGTGGCCGACCCCTCTTGTGCCGTCTGGTTCGACCTGTGCTCACCCAGCCCCGAAGAACTCGCCGTGATCAGCGAGGAACTCGGCCTGCACAAACTGGCCGTCGAAGACGTACTGCACGATCGCCAGCGGCCCAAGCTGGACGTCTACGACAGCCACCTGTTCCTGACCGTCTACGGCGAGCGGCTGGACGCCGACACCGGGCAGCTTGCCTCCACCGAGATCAACATCTTCGTCACCCGCACCGCCCTGGTCACCGTGCGCGCCAACGACGCCTTCGACATCGGCGAGGTGACCCGCCGCTGGGACGCCAGCCGTGACCTGGCCAAGCACGGCGTCGGCTTCCTGCTGCACGGGCTGCTGGACGTCGTCGTGGACGGCCACTTCGAGGTTATCCAAGCCCTGGACGACCAGATCGAAGCGCTGGAAAGCGACCTGTTCGACGGCCAGCCCAGCCGCCACCTGCAACGCCACACCTTCGCCCTGCGAAAAAGCCTGGTGGCCTTCCGCCGCGGCGCGCTGCCCATGCGCGAGGTCGTCAACAGCCTGCTGCGGCGCGACCTGCACGTGGTCGAACCCGCCATGGCCCCCTACTACCAAGACGTCTACGACCACGTCCTGCGCGTGGCCGAATGGGCCGACTCGCTACGAGACCTGGTCAGCAACATCCGCGAGACCCACCTGGCTCAACAGGGCTACCGGCTCAACGACATCATGAAGAAGCTGACCGGCTGGGCCGCCATCATCGCCGTCCCCACCATGATCACCGGCTTCTACGGCCAGAACGTGCCCTACCCGGGCTCCGAGCAGCCGATCGGCTTCTGGACCTCCGCCATCATCATCGTCGCCGCCTCTCTCGGCCTATATCTCGCCTTCCGCAAACGCGACTGGCTATGACGTTCAGCGCACCGCTCGGGCTAGGCAGCGCTTCGGTCCGGGTTCCGGCGGCGCTGCGGACGGGTTGGGTGGTGGTCCGTCGCACGGTGCGGGTGTCCTCAGGCAGTTCGATGATCGGTGTGGTGTCGCTGACACACACGTTGATGATCGCTCGGGCGTGGATGCGGCCCAGGGCGACGCACCACACCGTAATGGGGCCGGACTTGCCGGCACGGGACGCACTGCGCGTGTGAGCGCACCGCTGACCTTGGGCGGACTGGCGGCCCAACTGCTTGCCACCGCCGTGGAGGAAGGCCTCGAATTCTTCGCACACGCACCGCACGCTTCCACCCCCGCGATACCGCAAGGGTGGGCGCCGGCCGTCTGGCTGTCGAGCGTATTCAGCTCAGTGTCAGGCGGTCGGCGTGCTCAGCCTCGATGGGGGTGACATCCGCGGGCCGGGTTTGCTGGAGTCTCCAGCGCGTCAGGACGCCGTCTGGACCCACCAACCGGCCCTCTCGCAGAGCGCGCTCGATGCGCCGCCTCACCTCGTGCTCGACCTGAGGATCGGCGGCGAACAGGACGCGCAGGTGGACCTGTTCGCCGACGCGCTCGACATGCGTGTGATGCGGCGCCAACGGGCACGGCCCGGGATGCTCCCAGTGCCCGCACAGCGCGACGGTGACGGCCGCGCCCGGCGCCCGCTCATCGGCGCCGGCGTCCATGATCAGAACCGCTTCCTGAACAAGGGCCTCCCGCACCACACCACCCTGACGCGGGATCGATGCGCGCGCCAGGCATCGCCCAGCTGGCGAACCGCTCGTCGTGTACCTCCTGGACGCGGGTCGTCAGCTCCTGCAGATGAAGACCGCGATAGGGCTTCCTGCCGCCATCGCCCGCCCCTGGGCCAGGGTCAGGGTGAGCGATTGAGTGCCGGTGGGGGTCTCGGTTCGGGAGCGGCGGCTGGCTGGCTCAGGTACAGGGTGGTCCTGGCCGGCGGTTCCCGGCGGCGGCGCCTGCTCGCAAGCCTCTCCCGGGCGTGAGACGCGATGAAGAATCCGTCAGAGAGTGGCAGAGCGAGCGGAGCTTACTCGTATGGTGAGTGCCGCGCCCGCCATGCTATCTGCGGCGGTTTCGGGGCAGCGTAACCCCGGCCGCCCCATCCCGGGGCGCATCCGTGATCCCCAGGCAACACAGGGGTACGGGTGTCAGGGTCCGTGCCGGGGGTCTGATATGTGTCGTCTGGTAGTCCGCCGCGGGACGAGCGGGAAAGGCGTATGGCCGATCCGGTCTTCCGCCCTGCCGAGCTGGCCGTGGTGAGGGCCGGCAGCGTGGCCCGCTGCCGCATCACGACCGACCTCGAGCAGCCTCGCAGCCTGGTGCGCGCCTATGCCCGACAGGCCGGACTGCGCGGGGAGCGATTAGACGATCTTGTGCTCGCGGTCAACGAGGCGGTCACCAACGTGCTCGACCACGGCGGCGCCGCCGGCACTCTGACCGCCCGCACCCGCCCCGGCGCCGTCATCGTGGAGATCAAGGACACCGCAGGCCGGCTGACCCGCGACCATCTGGCCGCCGCCAAGGTCGACCCGCACGGCACCCATGGGTTCGGCTTGTGGGTGATCCAGCATCTGTGCGACCAGGTCCATCTCGACCAGAGCTGCTCCGGCTCCCGGCTGACCTTGACCATGAACCTTTTCCCGGTATCCGCTTGACCCAGGCAAGGCGGTGGCCGGACGATCCTCTGCGGGTCGGGTCCGTGTGTCGGGGTCCATGTATCGGGCCTGCGTGTTGGCCGTGGCCGGTTCGATTCTGAACAGAGACATCCGCCGACGTTCCGCCCTATTTGACACGACGTACGATGACGCCGTGATGACCCAGTGATGATGTGGTGCTGATGCCTGTCGACCAGGGCCCGGAGCCTGCGTCGTTGCGCCTGACGTCGTCCTTCGCCGGCGAGGTCACCGTGATCACCGTGGAAGGGCTGCTGGATGCCACCACCCGCAAGCAGTTCGCCGATTACCTGTCTCTGGCGGGCCTGTCGGTGATCCTCGACCTGTCCGGGGTCACGTTCATGGACTCGGGCGCCCTGGGACTGATCATTCGCCACTGGCAGGACAGCCAGGCCGCCGATGAACCCTTCGCTCTCATCGGCGTCGACTCCGCCCGCTCCAAAGTTATGTGGATCACCGGCCTGGCCAAGGTCCTGCCCTTGTACGAAGCCCTCGACGAGGCGCTGGTCTCCCTGACCTGACAACCACATCAGCCCACCCCCTCATCGACAGCCGGAAGGCGCGACGACGGCGACGCGACCGTCTACCCGGGAGCTAACTCATCGCAGGTCTCGATGACAGCTTCGCCCACGTCGTCACCGACGGAGCGGGCCACGACCGCAACGTAAGCCCGCAAGGCGCCCACTGCCTTCGACCGCGGGCCACCAGGGGGCGGTGGTGAAGGCTCGGGCCAGGCCGTGATGCCCAGGACGCGGCGCAGCGGGCCGTGATGAGTTCCATGGTGGCGGCGACGGCGGTGAGGTCCGGTCGGCCGCCAGCCCATCGACCGGATGGAAGCCGCAGCTCGCCGAATTCGCCTCGCCGCGGCGCGGTCACGCATGGGCCAGCCTTGCGGGTGCCGATTATTCATCCGTCCAGGTCAGGCGGCATGCCGGCATCGTGAAATAGCCACCGGCAAGCTCTAGCCCAGCAGCTGCAGAGCCTTGGTCAGGCCGGGGTCGCGTCCGGCTGACAGGGCCTCGGCTGTCATCGGGGCGTAATGATCGACGGCGACGCCGATGGTGTTGATCAGTTCCCTGTTCGGCCCCAGGTGATGCTGCCTGGGCAGCAGCAGCACGCTGCCGTCCTGGAGGGGGTATGGCTCGCCGGGGCCGGAGACCAGCCCGGCGGTCCAGGTGCCGACCAGGGTGCCCAGGCGCAGGTCCTTGACCGCGGCGCTGAAGTCGTCGCAGGCCGAGGCGCAGTCACGGTCAGTCAGTACGGCCAGCGGAAGCTTCAGCAGCGGGACGCTGTCGTCGGTGCGGTTGGGGGTGCAGGCGCCGGCCACATCGCAGAAGTAGCTGGTGACCTTGCCGTGCGCGAAGGTGCCCAGCAGCCGGGTGACCTCGCGGGGCGAGCCTCCGCCGTTGCCGCGCAGGTCCAGGACGAGCCCCTTCAGGCTGCCCAGTCCGGCGATGGCGCGTAGCGTCCGGTCGGCCACGCCGGAGGAGAAGGCGGGCACCTTGACGTAGCCGATACCTCCGTCGAGCCGTTTGGCCGTCACAGCCGGTTCGACGCCCTCCACGCGGCCCGGCTTGATCTTCACGGTCCGGACCTTGCCGGTGGATGGGCGGCGCAGCGCCAGCCGTACCGGATTGGGGTTTTCGGCGACGAACGGCTCCAGGACCTGCGGGATGAGCGCGCCGTTGATGAACGGGGGCACCCCGTTGATCGAGACGATCACGTCGCCGGGCCGTACACCCTGCCGTTCAGCGGGGCTCGCGGGGATCAGCGAGGTGACGAACAGCGGCCCTCGCGCGGCTGGGTCATCCGGGCGCGAGGACAGCCCCGCGATGCCGATTCCGTAGAACACGAAACGCCGGGGCCCGTCCTTGTCCTTCGGCTTGCCCGTGGGTTTGTCCGTCGGCTTGGATTCGGGTTTCGGCTCGGCCGGGGCCTCCTGCCGTTCCCAGGCCGCGTGGTTGTCGTCAAGCGCCGCCACCATGACCCGCATGGTGGCGGCCGCGAGCGCCTGGCGCACAGCGGCGTCCGCACCGACGGTCACCCGCTCGTAGACGGCGGCGAACGCGGTCCAGTCGGCTTCCCGGTTCCCGGTGAGCGGCGGCATGGTGGCAGCCGGATGGTCCTTGCCGCGGCGCTGCAGCTCCTGGGTGAGTCCGGCGAAAGCGGCTGCCAGCAGGACCCGGTCGTCCAGCCGGGGGCCGCCGTAGTAATAGGTGAAGATGCAGTCGTAGGCCTGCTTGAGCGTGTCGACGGTGGTCGGCGCGAGCGGCGGCTCGGCGGGAGGCTTGCTGGGAGAGGTGGGTTTCACGAAGGGGGCGCACGGCGCCGGGGCCGCGCTCGCCGCAGCCGGGGTCAGGCCGGTAGAGGCGATCAGCAAGGCCGCGGCGGCCAGGAGAAGGTTCTTCATGGCGGTGAGGCTGGCAGGCGGAGCGTCAGGTGAGCGTGCCCGCGAACGTTAACGCTCCTGTTATGGCCTGCCGGATATCCCTTGCCCATGCGGGTTCTGGTGGCTGAGGACGAGCGGTTTCTGGCCGATCTGGTGGCCGACGGGCTGCGCATGCAGGCGATGGCGGTCGACGTCGTCTACGACGGCGCGGCGGCACTCAGGTCGCTGGCCGAGCGCCCCTACGACGTGCTGGTGCTAGATCGCGATCTGCCCGGGGTGCACGGAGACGTCGTCTGCCGCCGCCTCGCCCAGGCCGGGGCACGCACCGGCATTCTGATGCTGACCGCGGCGGCCTCGGTGCCGGAAAGGGTGGCAGGGCTCGGGCTGGGGGCCGACGACTACCTGCCCAAGCCCTTCGACTACGCCGAGCTGGTCGCCCGGGTGCGGGCGCTGGGTCGGCGCAGCCAGGCGCCGCTGCCCCCGGTGCTGGAGCGGCATGGGATCGTCCTGGACGGACCACGCCGGCAGGCCTTCCGTGACGGGCGCTACCTGGCGTTGTCCCTCAAGGAGTACGCCGTCCTGGAGGTGCTGATGCGCGCGAGGGGAACGGTGGTCAGCGCCGAGCAGCTCCTTGACCAGGCCTGGGAGGAGGACACCGATCCGTTCACGACGGTCGTGCGGGCCACGGTCAGCAAGCTGCGGGCCAAGCTCGGCGACCCGGTGATCGTCCAGACCGTGCCCGGCGTCGGCTACCGCTTGTGAGGACCCGGCTGACCGCCCTGTACGCCGGCCTGTTCTTGATCACCTCGACAATTCTGCTGGTCACGGTGAACCTGTTGCTTCGGAACATGCTCCAGGATCAGGTGTCCATGATCCAGTTCGGCCCGCTGCCGCCGGGCGCGCCGAAGCCGCGGGGCCTGGTGCTGGAGAACATCCAGAATCTGCCCGACCTGGTGCTGCGGTTCCAGTGGGAGGTCACCGCGGTCACGATCGTCGCGCTCACCGCCGTGTCGGTGGTCGCCGGGTGGTGGCTGTCGGGGCCCCCCGAACAGCTCGACGAGCTGTTCGAGCCGTTCCGCACCCGGTCAGCGGACGGCATCGGCCTGGGCCTGTCGATCGTCGCCTCGATCGCCCGCGCCCACGACGCCACCGTCACCGCTCGGCCTCAGCCGGGAGGCGGACTCGAACTGACGGTGAGTTTCGCCGGGCGTGGCTCCGGGCGCTCCGGGTCGTCATGAGGCAACGGGCGAGGCGCGACCGGCCATCTGCCGAGTTGACCACCTGTAGAGCATCCATGCCATCACGGTTGCAGTGGTTCTCGCTGCAACCGTGACGGCCCCGCGGTCAGTGACGCTTCCCCTCCGGTACGGGCTGCGCGTCCGCCGGAGCGACGACTTCCTCACTCGCCCTGAAGTCGAAGTAGTCGGCCACGTTGTGGCTGTCTCCGACCTGCATGTCCATGTGCCGGATCCGGCCCTGCTCGTCGATGTCCACGGTGCCGGTCATCTCGGTGACGGGTCCCTTGGAGTCAGGGTAGGCCACCTCGAAGCTGTAGCGCGTGCCGGTCCAGCCTTCGCCGTGAGCGGGGCCCTGCTCCTGCACGTTGCTGGCCTCCCGCAGTTGCTCAAGCGCGGCCTGCGGGTCGGTGTAGGCCAGCTTGTGGATGGGCTGGTCGTCGACCCTGGGCTCGACCGTCCACGTCACACCGTCGTACTGGTAGACGTGGTCGCCGACGAAGCGGGTCTCCCGGCCGGTGCCCTCGACCACCGTCCTGCCGGTGCGGGCCGTCGGGTCGAAGTAGCCGGTCGACTTCATGGACTTCTCCGGCGAGTCGGAGGTGCCCGTCACCCGGAAGCTCTCGGACGCCGTGCGCTGGGCCGCCTCCGCGACCACCGCCTGCGCCGAGCTCGTGGCGCCCATCATCGTGACGACCGCCACCACGCCGGCCGTGAGCAGGGCCGCCAGGGACGGCACGAGCACCCTGCGACGCCGCGCCGACACCGCGAACTCGACGTGTTCGGGGCCGTCGGCGCTGGCCGTACGCAGCAGTGACCTGAGCGCATCTTCCGTTGCTCGATTCATCGTTTTGCCTCCATTTCGGTGATCTCGGGGACCAGCTCTTCGCCGAGCACTTCGCGCAGCCTGCGCACGCCCCGATGGGTGTGCGTCTTGACGCTGCCGACCGAGCAGCCCATGAGCTCGGCCACCTGCGCCTGGGGCAGGTCCTCGAAGTAGCGCAGCACCAGGGCCAGCCGCTGGCGTGGCGGCAGGACCTTGAGAGCCTGCCGCACGGCCAGGGCCAGGACCGGGTCGTCCTGGCCCGCTGCCGGCTCGGGCATGCTGTCGCTCGGCGTCTCCCTTCGCCAGCTCACCCGCCACCAGGAGCGATGGGTGTTGACCAGGATCCGCCGCAGATAGGCGTCCGGGTCGGTGGCCGTGTCCAGGCGGGGCCAGGACCGGTACAGCTTGACCAGGCAGCTCTGCAGCAGGTCCTCGGCCGCGTGCCAGTCGCCGGTGAGCAGGACCGCCGTGCGCAGGTGATGCGCGCCGCGGTGCCGTACGAAGGCGGAGAAGTCGTGAGCCATACCGTCTACACCCCTCCGGCGACCGCCGAGGTTGACACGAGAAGAGGTCGATTTTCGAATGATCGATCCGGCATGGCGGCCCGGTGCCGGTCATCCCCTCAACACTCGTACGCCCATCTTCCGCCGCTCCCTGGGAGAACGCGGTGGTGTCCCTGGTACGTCCGGGCAACCACCCGCGCCGTCAGGTGATCGCCTGGCACAGGGCGCCCGAGACGTCATGCGTACGGTCGCGACCACCCCGGCCGCGACCGTACGCGAATGTCGATCTTGCGCTTTACTTGATGGTCGTGCTGGTGACCACCGGCAGCGAGATCGAGGTGCCGGCCAGGTCGATGGTGACCTTGGCCCCGGTGCCGGGTTCGGCGTCGGTCCCGGTGCTTGCCGGGCGTCAGCGGTTTCGAGCGGCTCAGCGACTTGTGGTTCTGCGCGTCCAGGATTCCTCGGGTGACCACGTTGACGCCGGAGGTCGCCGTGTTGTCGCCGGCCCTGAGGTAGCAGCCGTCGTCGTCGGCCGTGCTCTGGTCGCGGTAGTTGATGCGGGTCCTGGCCGTAGTCGACGAGCAGGACGCCCAGGTTGGCGGTCGGCTTGTCCAGCGTGAGGCGCAGGCTCACCGACGGCGTTCCGGACAGCCGCATCGCGGTCTTCAGCGGCGTTGCGGCCGCAGGGTCGTCGTCCGGGTCGGTCCGGGCCAGTCGGCCTGGGTGATCCACCGGTCCGGGCCGAGCTGCACATCAACGGCCGGCCGGTGCATGATGCCGTTGGAGACGCCCATCAGTTCGTGGTCGAACCACTTGTGCAGGGTGTCGACCCACACCTCGCGGCGGGCCCAGAACGGGTCGAGGTGCCCGTACTGCGTCACCCACGCCTTGCGCTGCACGGCGCGGGGCAGCTTGGCCCACCACTTGGAGAACTGGCCGCCCACCACTGCGGCAGTTGCGCTCGTGCCAGTAGGCGTTGTAGTTGCCGGTGGCGTGATCTCGGCTGGGATGGTGCTCGGCTCGGGCAGCGGTCGGAGGGGACTGCCTGTCTGAGCGTCCGGTGTGGCCGATGTTCGTTGTAGCCGGACCATCAGCAAGTACAGGAGGCGTAGGAACACGAGTGCCGAGGATAGAAGGTCAGGTCAGATGGCGTGATGAGTTATGGCACCCCACAGGCCCGCGTACCGGCACCTGGCGGCGCCTGGGCGGAACGATCAGGACGATCCGACTCTCAGAGCGTGCCGGTTTTGCTCACGGGTGTCCCGTCAAGCGAGACGAAATGCCCTGCGACTGCTTCACGGCAGTAGGCCCGCAGCGCGTCCACCCGGGCAGTGCGCCGTGCGCCAGGCGCAGTGGCGAGTACGACGTGGTTGGCGGGGATCTCATCCGCGATGGGGCGGTACACGATCGGCTTACCGTCGTACGTCAGGTCGCCGTGGGGACGACCCATGATGATCGTGTAGCCGAGGCCTCGCGCGACGAGCGAGCGAATCGTCTCGACGTTCGCGCTTCGCCAGCGCACGCGAGGTGTGATGCCGGCGTTGCGCAGGATCTCCTCGACGTGATCAGTGGCCGGGCGCATCGCGAGAAGAACGGCGTACTCGTCACCCAGGGCGCTGAGCGAGACCTTGTCCTGGTCGGCCAGCGGATGACTCGGCGAGACGGCCAGCTGCAGTCGAACGGGAGCCAGACGCTGAACATCGACCTCGGAGGCGATGTGGTTCTCGTACAGCAGGGCGGCATCCAGCCTTCCCTCGACCAGGAGAGTCTGGAGCGCCACCGATGCTCCTTCCTCCAACTGGAGGTCGATCGCAGGGTGCTGCTCCGCGAAGTACTCCGCCATGTGCGGGAACAACCAGGGGGACAGAGTCGTGAAAATCCCGACCCGCAGCGGGCCCCTCAGTTCCCCGCGGATGGTTCCGGCCAGCTCCTGGATGTCATCGACGCAGGAGGCGATCACCCGCGCGGTTTCGTAGACGCTTCGCCCGGCATCGGTGATCTCAACGCCTTTGCCCCGCGTACGTAGCGTGAGCTGGACGTCGAGGAGCTCCTCGAGTTGCGTTATGGCGAGAGAGACCCCGCCGGGGGACACGTGCAGCATTCTCGCCGCCTCGGTGATCGACCCGCTCTCGACGACGGCGCAGAAGTACTGCAGCTGCCGGAGCGAGAGCGCCGACGTTCCGTTCACTTCAGCCTCCTTAAACTATCAATCATGATAGTTGTCATTGCCTAATTTGGCCAGCTCACGCACACTCGTGAGGTTCCATCAATCGAGGGTTCGTCACAGAGCGCCCGGACCCCGTTACCAGGGAATGCGACGATGAGTGCCAAAACACCGGCCGCCCCCCACGCCGGGGCGGTCTCACAAGAGACACTACGCACACCGCAGATGCGGCGGATTCTCGCGTCGAGCTTCCTCGGCAGTGCGATCGAGTTCTACGACTTCCTGCTGTACGCGAGCGCGTCCGCGCTTGTCTTCGCGCAGGTCTTCTTCGCCTCGCTCGACCCCGGCATCGCCACGATCGCATCGTTTGGAACCCTCGCCGCGGGATACGTCGCGCGCCCCCTTGGCGGCATCGTCTTCGGGCATTTCGGCGACAAGCTCGGGCGCAAAGGCGTTCTCGTCACCACGATGCTGATGATGGGCGTTGCCACCGCTCTCATCGGCCTGCTTCCCACGTACGACCAGATCGGCGTCGCCGCTCCGTTGATTCTCATCGCGCTCAGGGTGATCCAGGGCTTCGCCGTCGGTGGCGAATGGGGCGGAGCCATGCTGATCGCATTGGAACACGCTCCCGGCGGTAAGCGCGGATTCGCGGCATCGTTCGCCAACCTCGGCGCGCCTGCCGGCTCGATCCTGTCCGCCGGGGTCCTCGGTCTGTTCTCCCTCATGCCGAAAGAGCAGTTCTTGGCGTGGGGCTGGCGCGTTCCGTTCCTCCTGAGCGTCGTCCTCGTGCTCATCGGCATGATCGTCCGCCTCAAGGTCGTCGAAAGTCCGCTCTTCCGCAGCTTCGACCGCGAAGCTGAACAGCGCCGTGTCCCGCTCCTCGATGTCCTCGCGAAGTCGCCGAAGGTTCTCATCCTCGGTGCGCTCGTCGCGATGTCCCAGCTGACGATCTCCGGCATGGCCAGCGTGTGGGGACTCAGCCGGGCAACCGCTCAGGGAGTCGACCCGACCTTCGCGCTCAACGCGAAGGTGGCCTCCGCGGTCGCGCTGTTCCTGCTCACCGTTGTCTCCGCCCGGCTCAGCGACAGGTTCGGACGTCGTCCGGTCATCGCTGTCGGAATCATCGCAGCCATCCTGTTCGCCTACCCGCTTCTGCTGCTGGTGGACTCTGGCGACAACTGGTCATTCTTGATCGCCGTCATCGTGGGACAGGGCATCCAGGGGGTCATCCTCGGCCCGCTCGCAGCCTTCCTTGCCGAGCTCTTCCCGACGGCGGTGCGCTTCACGGGCTCATCGCTCGCGTTCCAGGGAGCATCGGCGATCGGTGCCGGGTTCACCCCGATCATCGCCAGCTCCCTCGCCTCCTCGTCCGGAGGGCTTCCCCTGCTCAGCGGGGTGTGGATCGCTGCCCTCATCCTCTGCGCCATTGCGCTGTTCATCATCCCGGAAAGCAACAAGCGCGATCTCACCACGATCCGCTGACCGATAGGAGTCCCCTGCAGTGACCAACTCCGCCACCTACGACGCCGATGTCATCATCGTCGGCGGAGGACCTGTCGGCCTGGTGGCCGCGATGGATCTGGACTCGCGCGGAGTCTCGGCGATCGTCATCGAGGAGAACCCCTACCTCGCCCCCCCGAACGTCAAGTGCAATCACGTGTCCGCTCGCACGATGGAGGCGTTTCGCCGCTTCGGGCTCGCTGACACGGTTCGCTCGGCCGGTCTGCCCTGCGACCATCCGCAGGACGTCGCCTTCCTCACTTCGGTGACGGGCATCGAGTTCGGTCGCATCCCGATCCCTTCCGCTTCCGCACGTCGCGACGGAACCGGGCAGGGCGCCGACACCACCTGGGCGGTCGCCGAGCCGGCGCATCGGGTGAACCAGCAGTTTCTTGAGCCGGTTCTCGAGGAGCACGTGGCTGCCCTGGAGAAGGTGAGTCTTCGCAACGAGGTCAGGGCCGTCGCGGTCTGTCAGGACGAGGACGGCGTGACGGTGGAAATCGCCCCGGTGGGCTCGAAGGAGCGAACGGCTCTTCGCGGTCGTTATCTCATCGGTGCCGACGGTGGCCGCTCGCTCGTGCGGAAGACCATCGGGTCCACGTTCCACGGTGACCCTGTCCTGCAGCATGTCCAGTCGACGTGCATCAGGATGCCGGACCTGTACGAGCACATGTCGGCGGGGAAGGCGTGGGGCTACTACGTCTACAACAGCCGCAGGAACGGTCATGTCTACTCCATCGACGGCGTCGAGACGTTCCTGATCCACACGTACCTGAGTCCCGAGGAAGCCGAGCGCGGGAAGGTCGACCGCGACCGTGCGATTCGCGACATCCTCGGACTCACCGACGACCAGTCCTACGAGCTCGTCTCCCGCGAAGACTGGATCGCCCGTCGTCTCCTGGCAGACAAATTCCGCGAAGGCCGCATGTTCATCGCTGGTGACGCCGCTCATCTTTGGGTGCCTTATGGCGGATACGGGATGAATGCCGGAATCGCCGACGGCCTCAATCTGTCGTGGCTCCTGAGCGCTGTGATCGCCGGCTGGGCGGAGGAGTCGATCCTGGACGCCTACGAGGCCGAACGCCGGCCGATCACGGATCAGGTGTCCCGCTTCGCGATGTCCCACCTGCGGAAGATCTCGGATACCGATGTGCCCGCCGACCTTGAGGCGGACGGCCCCGAAGGGAACGCGGCCCGCGAGGCGTTCGGGAAGCTCGCCTACGACCTGAACGTCCAGCAGTTCGCGGCCGCGGGCCTCAACTTCGGATACAGCTACGCGAACAGCCCCATCATCGTTGCGGACGGCCCGGCACCGGAGTACACGATGGGCACCTACACGCCCTCCACGGTCCCGGGTTGCCGCCTCCCCCATCACTGGCTCCCGGACGGTTCGTCGCTCTATGACCTTCTCGGTCCGTGGTACACCCTCGTGGCGCTCGATCACTTCGACGCCGCGGAGGACTGGGCGCAGGAGGCACGCGCCACCGGCCTTCCCATCACCGTGGTCAGGCTTCCCGACGGTGTTGAGGACTCCGCGTACACGACGCCCTTCGTGATCGTCCGCCGCGATCAGCACGTGGCGTGGCGAGGAACGACGCTGCCCTCGGATGTCGCCGCCTTCGCCGCTCGGCTCGGGGCCGTAACCCATGCGCGCGGCGAGTCGGGCGCCGACATTCCCTCGCCACCTCCAGCAAAGGCCGCACGATGAGCACCTCACCTGCACACGGTTGCCTTCCCAGCACGCCGGGGAAGATCATTGCCGTCCACCTCAGCTACGACTCGCGCGCGGCGCAGCGCGGCCGCCGCCCTGCGGCTCCTTCGTATTTCCTCAAGCCGTCAAGCTCCCTGGGCGCCTCGGGCGACGCGGTCGAGCGTCCCGAGGGCACGGAGCTGCTCGCCTTCGAGGGCGAGATCGCCCTGGTCATCGGTTCGCCCGCGCGAGGCGTCTGCCCCGCCGAGGCCTGGAGTCACGTGGCATGGGTGACGGCATCGAACGACTGGGGGCTGTACGACCTGCGCGCCAACGACAAGGGGTCGAACGTGCGTAACAAGGGTCGCGACGGCTACACACCCGTCGGCCCGCAGCTCATCGACGCGCGTGCTGTCGACCCCACCGCGCTGCGCGTACGGACATGGCTCAACGGCCGGCTCGTACAGGACAGCGAAACCGTTGACCTCATCTTCCCGTTCTCCCAGATCATCGCCGACCTCTCCCAGCACCTCACCCTCGAAACCGGCGACATCATCCTCACCGGCACTCCGGCCGGCGCGTCGGTGGCCACCCCCGGAGACATCGTCGAGGTCGAGGTCGATGCGCCGCACATGGCGGGTGGACCGAGCTCGGGCAAGCTGACGAGCCGCGTGATCGACGGTCCTGGCGGCTTCGATCCCGCCATCGGCTCGCTTCCCTCGGTCGACGACCTCCAGCGCGAGCAGGCGTGGGGCTCGCGCGAGGCGGCGGGGCTCCCCGCTGCGCCCACCGCCCCGGCCCTCTCTCCTGCGCTGCGTGACAAGCTGCTCAAGACGCCCGTCGCCGGACTGTCGCAGCAGCTGCGCAAGCGCGGCCTCGACAACGTCTCGATCGATGGCGTGCACGCAACCCGGCCGGGCACCAAGCTCGTCGGCGTCGCGAAGACGCTGCGCTTCGTTCCGAACCGCGAAGACCTGTTCCGAAGCCACGGCGGCGGTTACAACGCGCAGAAGCGAGCGTTCGACGTCGTGCGGGAGGGCGAGGTCATCGTCATCGAGGCGCGCGGAGAACGCGGCTCGGGCACCCTCGGCGACGTGCTCACCCTCCGCGCTCTCGCACGCGGGGCGGCGGGTGTCGTCACCGACGGCGGCGTGCGCGACCATGCGACGGTCGCCGGCATCGACCTCCCCGTCTTCAGCCAGGGACCACACCCCGCCGTGCTCGGGCGCAAGCACGTGCCGTGGGACACCGACCTCACGATCGCGTGCGGCGGCGCCACGGTCCAGCCCGGCGACATCATCGTGGGCGACGACGACGGGGTCATCGTGATCCCCCCAGCGATCGCCGAGGAGGTGGCCGACGCCGCACTCGCTCAGGAGAACGAGGACGCGTGGATCGCCGAGCAGGTCGCCGCAGGTCACCCCGTCGACGGTCTGTTCCCCATGAACGCGGATTGGCGCGCGAAGTACGAGGCAGGGCGCTGATGACCGCGGCTGAGCAGCTCCACCGTCCCATCCCACATCGCCTCTGAAGTGGAAAGCAGATGACCGACACCACGACCTCCGCCCGGCACGTCCCCACCGGCCTGCCCGCGCGCATCCAGCACTACATCGACGGCGAATTCGTCGACTCGCTCGACGGTGACACGTTCGAGGTGCTCGAACCCGTCTCGAACGAGGTGTACGTGCGGGCCGCGGCCGGTAAGAAGGCCGACATCGACCGCGCGGTCACCGCGGCCCGTCGTGCGTTCACGCAAGGCCCGTGGCCGCGCATGCTGCCGCGCGAGCGCTCGCGCGTACTGCACCGCATCGCCGACATCGTCGAATCCAGCGACGCCCGCCTCGCCGAGCTCGAGTCGTTCGACTCGGGCCTGCCGATCAAGCAGGCGCTCGGCCAGGCGCGCCGCGCGGCCGAGAACTTCCGGTTCTTCGCCGACCTGGTCGTCGCGCAGGCCGATGACACCTTCAAGGTCCCCGGCCGCCAGATCAACTACGTCAACCGTAAGCCGATCGGCGTCGCGGGACTCATCACGCCGTGGAACACGCCCTTCATGCTGGAGAGCTGGAAGCTCGGCCCCGCGCTCGCGACGGGCAACACCGTCGTGCTCAAGCCGGCCGAGTTCACACCGCTGTCGGCGTCGCTGTGGGCGGGGATCTTCGAGGAGGCGGGGCTTCCCCAGGGTGTCTTCAACCTCGTCAACGGCCTCGGGGAGGAGGCCGGCGACGCGCTCGTGAAGCACCCCGACGTGCCGCTCATCTCGTTCACAGGCGAGAGCCGCACGGGGCAGATCATCTTCGGCAACGCCGCCCCCTACCTCAAGGGCCTGTCGATGGAGCTCGGCGGCAAGTCGCCCGCCGTCGTCTTCGCCGACGCCGACCTCGACGCCGCGATCGACGCGACCATCTTCGGTGTCTTCTCGCTCAACGGGGAGCGCTGCACGGCCGGTAGCCGCATCCTCGTCCAGCGCGAGGTGTACGACGAGTTCGTCGAGCGGTACGCGGCGCAGGCCAAGCGCGTGAAGGTCGGCTACCCGCACGACCCCGCAACCGAGGTCGGCGCACTGGTGCACCCCGAGCACTTCGAGAAGGTCATGAGCTACGTCGAGATCGGGAAGAGCGAAGGCCGCCTGGTAGCCGGAGGCGGACGCCCCGAGAACTTCGAGGTCGGCAACTTCGTCGCCCCGACCGTGTTCGCCGACGTCCCCTCCGACGCCCGCATCTTCCAGGAGGAGATCTTCGGCCCCGTCGTCGCGATCACGCCCTTCGACACCGACGAAGAGGCGCTCGCGCTTGCGAACGCCACGAAATACGGTCTCGCCGCCTACGTCTGGACGAACGACCTCAAGCGCGCCCACAACTTCGCACAAGCCATCGAGGCGGGCATGGTGTGGCTCAACTCCAACAACGTCCGCGACCTGCGAACGCCCTTCGGCGGCGTCAAATCGTCGGGCCTCGGACACGAGGGCGGCTACCGCTCGGTCGACTTCTACACCGACCAGCAGGCCGTGCACATCACGCTGGGCGAGGTCCACAACCCCACCTTCGGCAAGTAAGAGCAGCACGACTCGACGACCGAGGTGTCTGCCACCCCATCACGACAGCAAGGACGCTGACATGACCGTCAACGACCGTACCCCGACCTCCTCCGGCTTCTACGTCACGGAAGAGGCGCCCATCCACGCGGACAATCCCGTCCGCACGCCCTCCTCCCCCGCGCCCGACATCCTGCGCTGCGCCTACATGGAACTCGTCGTCACCGATCTCGCCGCCTCTCGCGAGTTCTACGTCGACGTGCTGGGCCTGACCGTCACGGAGGAGGACGCCGAAACCATCTACCTGCGCTCGCTGGAGGAGTTCATCCACCACAACCTCGTGCTGCGCAAGGGGCCCGTCGCCGCCGTCGCGGCGTTCTCCTACCGAGTCCGCACCCCCGAAGACCTCGACAAGGCCGTCGACTTCTACACGGAGCTGGGATGCCGCGTCCAGCGCCGGGAGGACGGCTTCGTCAAGGGCATCGGTGACTCCGTGCGCGTAGAGGACCCGCTCGGCTTCCCGTACGAGTTCTTCCACGCCGTCGAACACGTCGAGCGCCTCGCCTGGCGGTACGACCTCCACACACCCGGCGCCCTCGTGCGCCTCGACCACTTCAACCAGGTCACGCCCGACGTGCCCAAGGCGGTCCGCCACTACCAGGACCTCGGGTTCCGCGTCACGGAGGACATCCAGGACTCCGATGGCGTCGTCTACGCCGCATGGATGCGCCGCAAGCCCACCGTCCACGACACCGCGGCCACGGGCGGCGACGGTCCCCGCATGCACCACGTCGCCTTCGCCACGCACGAGAAGCACAACATCCTGGCCATCTGCGACAAGCTCGGTGCGCTGCGCCGCTCCGACGCCATCGAGCGCGGCCCCGGCCGCCACGGCGTCTCGAACGCGTTCTACCTCTACCTGCGCGACCCCGACGGCCACCGCGTCGAGATCTACACCCAGGACTACTACACGGGCGACCCCGACAACCCCGTCGTCACGTGGGACGTGCACGACAACCAGCGCCGCGACTGGTGGGGCAATCCCGTCGTACCCAGCTGGTACACCGAGGCCTCGCTCGTACTGGATCTCGACGGCAACCCGCAGCCCGTCGTCGCCCGCACCGACGCGAGCGAGATGGCGGTCACGATCGGCGCCGACGGCTTCTCCTACACCCGCAAGGACGACGCCGAGGAGACGCCCGAGTACAAGCTGGGCCACCAGCTCTAGACGGAAGAGTCATCATGCTGACGGAAGACATCATCACGTCCCTCGCGGAGGAACTCGCGGAGGCGGAGCGGACTCGCGGGGTCATACCCCGCATCACCGCGCGGTTCCCCGAGGCCACGGTCGAGGACTCCTACGCCATCCAGAGGGTGTGGAAGGAGAAGAACCTCACAGGCGGGCGTCGCCTCGTCGGCCGCAAGATCGGGCTCACCTCACGTGCCATGCAAGCCGCGACCGGCATCACGGAACCCGACTACGGCGTCATGTTCGACGACACCGTGTGGGAGAACGGCGCGCACATCCCGCACGACCGCTTCTCCAACGTCCGCATCGAGGTCGAACTCGCCTTCGTCCTGCAGGAGCCGCTGGAGGGCCCGCACTGCACGCTGTTCGACGTCATGCGCGCGACGGAGTACGTCACGCCCGCCCTTGAGGTGCTCAACTCCCGCATCGAGCTTGAGGGCCGCACCATCGTCGACACTATTTCCGACAACGCCGCCTATGGCGGGCTCGTGCTCGGAGGCAATCCGGCGAGCCCCGATGCGGTCGATCTGCGGTGGGTGTCGGCTCTCCTCTACCGCAACGAGGCGATCGAGGAGACGGGCGTCGCCGCCGCGGTCCTGAACCACCCCGCGTCGGGGGTCGCGTGGCTCGCGAACAAGACGCACCGGCACGGCGATCGCCTGGAGGCCGGCGAGATCATCCTCGCCGGCTCCTTCACCCGTCCCCTATGGGTTGAGAAGGGCGACACCGTGCTGGCCGACTACGGACCGATGGGGACCATCTCATGCCGCTTTGTCTGAACCCGACCCTCCGCGACCGTCTTGCCGCAGCTGATCGCCCGCTGTTCGGCGGATGGGTGTGCTCCGGCTCCCCCGTCATGGCCGAGATCATGGCGGGCTCGGGCCTCGACTGGGTGCTCATCGACATGGAGCACGCCCCGAACGGCCTCGAGTCCACGCTCGCGCAGCTGTACGCCGTCTCGGCATACCCCGTCACGCCTGTCGTGCGCGTCCCCACCGCCGACCCCGTGACGATCAAGCAGGTCCTCGACCTCGGCGCCCAGAACATCCTCGTGCCGATGATCTCGACACCCGACGAGGCTCAGGCCGTCGCAGAGGCCGCCCAGTACCCGCCCGCGGGTCGTCGCGGCGTCGGCAGCGCCCTCGCCCGCTCCGCTCGCTGGAATCGCGTCGACGGCTACCTGCGGAATGCCGCCGACCACGTCTCCGTGTTCGTGCAGATCGAGACGACCGAGGGCGCCGCAGGAGCGGATGCGATCGCGGCGACCCCCGGCATCGACGGCGTCTTCGTCGGTCCGAGCGACCTCGCCGCCTCCATGGGCCTGCTGGGGCAACAGACGCACCCCGACGTCATCGCCGCCGTTCATCGCACCTTCGACGGCGTCGCCGCTGCGGGCAAGCCTGTCGGCGTCAACGCCTTCGACCCGCAAATGGCGCGCGCCTACGCGGCCGCCGGGGCGCGCTTCGTGCTCGTCGGCGCCGACGTCGCCCTCGTCGCGCGCGCTTCCGAAGCCCTCGCGACAACCTTCATCGGTTCTGTTTGAGTGTGGAGACTCCCCCGCTTTCAGGGTCACGAGCGCCGAGACCGGCGCAAGCTGACCGCGGCTCAGCGGGCCCTGGCCCGCAAGAACAAGGGCTCGGCCAACCGGGTTGAAGCCGGTTGAACCGCTCCGGGTCTGATGGAGGCTCATAAGGCCGTTGAGCGTAGAACGGAGGGTCTGAGCAGGTCAGCGAGGCGGAGGCGATGGACCGGGTGACGGACGAGGCGGGTTGATCACACGCATCCCGTGAGGGCGCGTCGTGTGGTCGGGTTTTCGAAGAGGGGTGAATTCATACTGCCGAATTCACTCAGGTCCTCCGGTTTCAAGGGGATGCCTGACATGCCGGTGGACCACAAGCGCTGACCGATTGGGTTGTAGACGGCAATGCTCGTGAGCGTGCTGCTGTCCTCGAGATTATCGATGTCGGTGACTTTGAGGACCTCTCGCTCTGTGGGCCCGATGCGATAGGTCGTTTGGCTGCATGCTGGTGCGGCGAATGTCGCCATCCGGTACGCGTCCGGGCCAGCGGCTTTAGAGAACCAAATCCGGGTCTGGACTTCGGTGGAGAGTGTGTTTGCGTTCGTGATGGTGAACGTTCCGCCAGACAGGATGATCGATGTGATGTCGTCCGGCTCTAAGGTGACACGCTGGGCGAACGCGGTCTCGTTGGCTAGGTCGGTCGCTGCTTTCGCCTGTCGCGCCTCGGCCTGTTGCTTCTCGCTGATCTTCAGGGCGTCGGCTCGTTGTCCCTCGCTGATCTTCAGGGCGTTCATGGAGATGATGAGCGCAGGTACGGCTGCGAGGCTGCCGATGATGCCCGCGATGGCTGCCCAGAGCTGGACCGAGGTGAGCTTGTGGCGTAACCGCCGGCGCGGCCGGGGGCGCGCGAAGACGCGGGGCTGTCTGTGGAGGAGTGGCGACCGCCGCGGTGGTTTCCGTCCCATGATCCATTATGGTGCGGCAGGGCTCGTGATCGCGCAACGAGACGCCTGAGCCGGAGCAGACCCTGGCCTTTTAGGGCATCCTTTGGTGGTTTCTGTGCCAAATAGGGAGCCCTGATCGGGTGACCGATAGAACCGGCACAAACACGCCCGTACGCGGCTGCGCGGGCCGATGCTGGCCAAGAGTGCATGGCCACCCATTCCGATTAGCGTGCAGGACTTCCCTCCGCGGCGGCCGGGCACCGGAACGGCCACCTCGACCTGGCGCGATCCCGCGCCAGGCGGTCACTTCGGGGCGTCACCCGTAGGGCGGATCGAGCGCCTGATGGCCGGCCGGACGGTGGTGATGGTGGCCCACCGGATGCGGACGGTCCAGCGCGCCGACCGCATCGCCTTCCTGGACGGTGGCCGGGTCGTCGAGGAGGGTGATCACGAGGAGCTGGTACGCCGCAGCGGCCGCTACGCCGATTTCCTCCACGTTAGTGCGGTAAGCTCCCGGTAGCAGCTAGCCAAATTTGGCTAGCGAAGATCGGGAGGGTTCGATGAAGCCGGTACGGCTGCTGGTCCTGGGCGCGCTGCGCAGGCGCGGGCGCGCCCACGGCTACCAGGTCCGCGCGGATCTGGAGTCGTGGGGCGCGCACGAGTGGTCGACCGCCACCTCGGGCTCGGTCTATCACGCGCTCAAGAGCATGGCCGGTCAGGGCCTGCTGGTGACGCACGAGACGGTCGCCTCCGAGGCCGGGGGGCCGCCGCGGATCGAGTACGAGCTGACCCAGGAGGGCGAGCGGGAGTACCTCGCCCTGCTGGGTCAGGCGCTGGCCGACCGCGAGCCGAGCCTGGACGTGCTGGGCGCCGCTGTCGGCCTCATCGAGGACCTTCCCCGGGAGCGGGCCCTGGAGTTGCTGCGCGAGCGGGCCCGCGCCATGCGCGAGTGGCGCGCGAGCATCACCGCGTACCTGCCCGAGGGCACGGATCTGGCGACCTGGGGTCCGGTGGGCGAGGTGCTGTCCCTGTGGCTGGGCACCGCCGACGCCGGGGCCCAGTGGACCGACCGGATGATCCGCCGCCTGGAAGAGGGCGCGTTCACCATGACCGGCGAATAGGAGTTCCCCCGATGGCCAACGAGATCGCCATACCGCTGCTTCCCTGCCGCTCCATCGACGAGATGGTCGACTTCTACACGATGCTCGGTTTCCGCCGGATCTACTACCAGGTCCGGCCGAACCCGTACGTGTTGCTCAAGCGCGAGGATTTCCAGCTGGGCTTCTTCGGCATGCCGGAGGCGTTCAAGCCCGAAGACTCCTACGGGACCTGCGTGATCGTCGTGCCGGACACCGGAGAGCTGTTCGAGGCGTTCGCCGCGGGCATGCGCGCGGCGCACGGCAAGCTCCTGGTCTCCGGCATCCCCCGGATGACCCGGCCGCGCAGGCGGAAGAACGACGGCAACCACTCCGGCTTCGCCGTCATCGACCCCGGCGGCAACTGGATCCGCTTCATGGCCGCCCGCCCCCTGCCGGAGGAGGAGGCCACGAGCAGGCTCACCACCTCGCTGAACCGGGCGGTCGTGATGGGCGACTCCAACGGCAATCACGAGCGGGCGGCCGAGATCCTGGACGGCGCCCTGGAGCGGGACAAGGACACCGCGTCGGCGGCCGAGCTGCTGGAGGCGCTGGTCTACCGGGCCGAGCTCGCCGTCCGCGCCAAGGACCACGCCGCCGCCGGGCACGCCCTGGCCCGGGCGCGCGCCCTCACCCTGACCGAGGCAGAACGCGAGCAGCTCGCCCAGTCCCTGGCGGCCATCGACGACCTCGAGGCCGTGCTAGGTCTCTGACCGGGTACGGCGCTTGCGCGGGGCCGCCGAGCGGGGCGGCTGCGCGCGCATGTGGTCGCGCACGCGGGTCATGATGTCGCCGAGGTAGCGCACGTCCTCCTTAAGGACTGCGCCGTAGGTCGGGGTCTGTGCTCAGCTCGGCTGGCCCGTGTTTGGGCAGGCCGTGTTTCACAGGTGAGGACGCATAAAACGCGATCAACGGCCGGTGTCGGTTTTCGAAGTCGTCTGCACGGATGTCCGAAGTCCTGTGCACGACCACTCAGGTTGGCCCGGGACTCCCCGGGCTACGGCCGACCACCCACTTCGCAGTTCGACGGCTTGGGGGAAGACACCACTGCACAACTAACGCCAAGCTGCAGGAGTGCTCGCCGCCCTTCACGTGAGCAGCCCATGGCGGTCGTGCTCGTCCCTTCATCCACCCGAGTCCCACGCCGACCTCGAGACGGCCGTCGCTGAGCACGTCGAGCGTGGTCGCATCCGGGCCAGGTGCGTCGGCTCGTAGTAGAAGGTGCTGAGCGTGCTGGCATTCAGCCGCACCCGGCTGGTCGCCGTCGCGGCGACGGTCCACAGCAGCACCGGGTCGAGGTAACGCTTCATCTGCGGCGGGTACGGCTGCTCTTTGCCCGGATAGATGCTATGCATATCGACTGGCTGGACCAGGCGATCGCCGACCCACAGCGTGTCGTAGCCAAGGTCCGCGATCCCGCGGCAGAACGCGCTCAGGCCAGCGGCGCTGCTGGTAACCCGACTGTGGGAAGTGTGAAACCAAGCTTCATGGGCGAGTCCTTTCGGTGATCCGTCAACCGTTTGCTCAGACGGGAAGTTCGGTGATGCTGAGGGCGAAGTCCAAGTTCCCCACCCCGTGGTTGGCGAGGCCCACCGTGACCACGCCCGCTCCTTCCAGCCAGTGCGCCATTTTCAGGCCGCCGACGTCCAGCGGGCGTAGTCCGAGGCTCTCGATGAACGCTTCCACACTTGCCTTGGCCTGCGCATTATCGCCAGCGATGAAGACGTCGGGCCGGCCCTTCTCCAGGACATGGCGGAAGATGGTGTTGAACCCCTTCACCACGCTGGCGCTGGCCGGGGCCGCCTTGGCGACTTCCTGCGCGATCGAGGTCTCCTCGCGGTGGGCTAGCCCGTCGAACGTGGAGTTGAAGGGATTGCTGATGTCGACGATGACCTTGCCTGCCAGAGCGTCTCCGTACTGGGCGACGACCGGCACGACGCCGTCGTACAACAGGGCCACGATGACGATGTCCCCGGCCGGGGCGGTACCCCATTCTCCCGTCGTGGCGCCGCAGCCGAGAGCCTTGGCCAGGCCAGCGGCCTTGGACTGATCGCGGCCCATGACCTCGACGGTGTTGCCGCCCGCTATCGCCCGCGCTCCGATGGTGCGGGCCATGTTCCCGGTGCCGATGATGCTGATGTTGCTCATGAGATGTCCTGCCCTGGTTGTGGTTGTTCGATTCAGATGGCGGTGGTGCCGCCGTCGGCGACGAGTTCCATGCCGTTGACGTAGCTGGAGTCGTCAGAGGCGAGGAAGAGGGCGGCGGCGGCGATTTCGTCGGGGCGGCCCATCTGGCCGCGGGGGATGAGGGACTCGAACTGGCGCTTGGTGGCCTCGTCGAAGAGTTCTTCCTGCTTGGCGGTGGCGACCTGGCCGGGGGTCAGGACGTTGACGCGGATGCGGCGGCCCTTGAGCTCGTTGAGCCAGACGCGGGCCCAGGCCTGCTGGACGGCCTTGCTGCCGGCGTAGACGCTCCAGCCGGGGAAGGCGCCGAGGGAGGCGTTGGAGCCGGTCATGAGGATGGAGCCGCCGTCGTTGAAGAGCGGGAGGGCCTTCTGGACGGTGAACAGGGTGCCGCGGGCATTGAGCCCGAACCAGGTGTCGAACTGGGCCTCGGTGATCTCGCCGAGCGGGGCGGGCTCGCCCCCGCCTGCGCTGGCCCACAGCACGTCGAGGCTGCCCTTCTCCCGCTTGACGGTGTCGTACAGGCGATCCAGGTCGTCCAGGTCGGCGGCGTCGCCCTGGACGCCGGTGACGTTGCGGCCGATCTGCTTCACGGCCTCGTCCAGGGCGTTCCGGCGGCGCCCGGTGATGAAGACGTGCGCTCCCTCGTCGACGAACAGCTTCGCGCCGGCCAGCGCCCATGCCGGTGGTGCCGCCGGTGATGACCGCTACCTTGCCGTCAAGCTTTCCCATGTTGCTCCTTTAGGTCGGTGGTGCCGTATACACCTGGGATGACGGCGTTATGTACACCGCCCTGTGTGCTTACGGTATCGGGCGGGCGGCCGGCACGCAAACTATGTACACCGGTCGTTACCCAGCTGGGGTACCATGGACCCGTGACGGAGTTGGAGAAGGGCCCCCAGGGCCGCCGCCGCGGCCGGGGCGCCCGCGAGCGCATCCTCAGCGCGTCCCAGCAGCTGTTTCGCGAGCAGGGCATCAACCGCACCGGCATGGACGAGCTTTGCGCGGTGGCCCAGGTGTCCAAGCGCACGGCCTACCAGCACTTCACCGGCAAGGACGAACTCGTCGCCGAGTACCTGCGCCGGTTCGACCCCTCCGTTCTGTCCGGCGTGTTCGACCGCACCGACCTCACGCCCCGCGAACGGCTCCTCGCCGCCTTCGACATCCCCCCCACCACCCCCCTGTGCCCCTACATCGCCGCCGCCGTCGAACTCCACGACCCCCAGCACCCCGCATCCCAGTACGCACGCGACTACAAGAAAGCCGTCGCCGCGCGGCTCGCCGACACCGCCCGCGAAGCCGGCGCCGCCGACCCTGAACAGCTCGGCGAGCAGCTCGCGCTGCTCATCGACGGCGCCGCGGCCCGCACCCGGGTCCTCAACGCCGACGCCTTCCCCGCCGCCGCCGCCATCGCCGCCGTCCTCATCGACAACGCCATCCCCGCCGCAGCCAGCGATGACCGGCGACGGGAGGAAGTGTCAAGTTAACTTGGCACTCCGCGGCCGGGCTGGACGCGCTGCCGGTCGCGCGGCTGCACCCGCTGGTACGCGACACCAGCCGCCCGGCACCTGGCCCGGACCTGCTGGCATTTACGGAACTGGCCGCCCGCCTGCTGAAGGCCGCGGCAGAAGCCGCCGGGGAGACCGGCGCCCCCCGAGGACCCGCCGACGTGGTCGGCCTGGCAGCTGCCGGCGCCGCACGCTGCCGTCGTGCGGGCAGGAAGCCTTCTTGGAAGGACACGTGCACGCCTTCAGCGTGCGCTCGGTGGAGTGCCGACGGGCAAGGTCCGCTACGACAACCTGAAGGCCGCGGTCGCGCAAGTCCTGGGGTTCTCCCGAGCCCGGGTGGAAAACGAGCGCTGGACGGTCTTTCGTTCGCACTACGGTCTAGAAGCGTTCTACTGCCGGCCAGGCAAAGAGGGCGCTCACGAGAAGGGCAGCGTGGAGGGTGAGGTCGGTCGGTTCCGCCGCAACCGGTTAGTCCCCGTCCCGCAGGTCGACTCGATCGCCGAACTCAACGAGCTCATCGAGCGCTGGGACGCCGAAGACGATCTACGCCGGATCGGCGCACGGCACGGTCGGTGGCCGAGTACTTCGCATTGGAACGGCCGCTGCTGGGGCCGCTGCCTGCCGAGCACTTCGAGACCGGCCGGACGATCTACCCGCTTGTCGACCGCAGATCACAGATCAACGTCCGCACCAACCGCTACTCCGTACCGGTGGCGTTCATCGGACAGCAGGTGAAGGTGCTGCTGCGATCGAGCGAGCTACTGGTGTTCTCCGACCGGAACCTCATCGCCCGGCATGAACGGTTGATCGCCAAGAACTCCTGCCGTCTGGACCTAGATCACTATCTGGAAGTCCTGATCCGCAAGCCCGGCGCATTGCCTGGCTCAACAGCGCTGGAGCAAGCCCGGCAAGCCGGGAAGTTCACTCCCGTCCACGACGCATGGTGGTCACGAGTCCGCGAAGCACACGGGGACGCCAACGGCACCCGCGAACTCATCCAGGTGCTGCTCCTGCATCGGACCATGGCGCATGAGCATGTGGTCGCCGGCATCACCGCCGCTTTGCAGGTCGGCGCCCTCTCTGCGGACGTGGTCGCGATCGAAGCCCGCAATGCGGCCGAGGCCGACCCTCAGCCATCCCACGATCAGGCCGCGGGCAAGCCCGCCAGCCGCATCGTCGAACTGCCCGACAACATCGTCTCTCTGACTCACAAGAAGCTGACAGGTCTGCCGCCCGACACGCGCCCTCTGCCTTCGGTTGCCGCCTACGACCAGCTGCTGCGCCGCTCTCGCCCACCACAGACAGGAGAGTCCTCATGAGCAGTTCCAGCGCTCAGCAACCGCGAATCAGCCACCAGCGCGGATCGACCGAGCCCGCCGCCGAGGCCGCCATCGACCAGGCCTGCCGGATGCTGCGCCTGCCCACCTTGCGCCAGCAATTCATCGGAATCGCCGACGCCGCTGAACGCGAGCAGCTCACCTACCGCGGCTTCCTCGCCGAACTTCTCATGGCTGAGTGCGAAGACCGCCAACGCCGCCGCGCCGAACGGCGGATCAAGGCCGCCGGCTTTCCCCGCGAGAAGTGGCTGACCGACTTCGACTTCGAGGCCAACCCCAACGTCGAACCCGCCGTGATCCACACTCTGGCCAAATGCGAATGGATCCGCGGGGGCAACCCGCTCTGTCTGATCGGCGACTCGGGCACCGGCAAGTCCCACCTGCTCATCGCCCTGGGTGCCGAAGCCGCCATGGCCGGCTACCGAGTCAAGTACGTCCTGGCCGCATCCCTGGTCAACGAACTCGTCGAAGCAGCCGACGACCTTGTCCTGGGCAAAACCATCGCCCGCTACGGCCGCTACGACTTGCTATGTCTGGATCTATGCGGATATCCGCATAGCTGGATGAACTCGGCTACATGAAACTCGACGAACGCGGCGCCACCCTGCTGTTTCAGATCCTCACCGAACGAGAAGAACGCGCCAGCGTCGCCATTGCCTCCAACGAATCCTTCGCTGGCTGGACCAAGACCTTCACCGAGCCGCGGCTCTGCGCCGCGATCGTCGACCGCCTCACCTTCAACGCCGCCATCATCGACACCGGCACGCGCTCCTACCGGCTCGCTCAGACCGAGGCCCAGCAGTCCACCCACAGCTGACGGCGGTCAACCCGTTGTTCGGTGCGCGGGTGCCTGTTTTCGAACGTATAGCTCGGTGCCGAGCGCGACTGGCAAGATCGGCTTGTGGTGCAATCGGTGACTTTGAGCAAGATCGAACTCGGAGACTGGCAGGCTGTCCATTCCTGGGCTTCTCTCGCCGAGGTCTGCAGCTTCCAGACCTGGGGTCCGAATACTGAGGAGCAGACTCGCACGTTCGTGACAGCTGCGGTCGAGGCGTGGTCGCAGGCGCTTCAGCTGCGGTTTCCGTATGCAGCGCGGATCGACGGCGACGTGGTTGGCATGGGTGAGTTGCATGTCCGGAGTCGAGGACAACGCCAAGGCGAGATCACCTATGTTGTTCACCCGCACAGGTGGGGCCAAGGGGTGGGAACCGCGATCGGGCATGAGCTCCTCAGACGAGGGTTTGAGGAGGTTGGCCTTCACCGGATCTATGCCACCTGTGACCCGCGTAATGTTGGATCGGCTCGAGTACTCAGTAAGCTCGGCATGAGCTGGGAAGGGCGGCATCGCCACACCGCGTTGATTCGTGACGGTTGGCGAGACTCCGAGCTGTTCAGCATCATCGAAGATGAGTGGCGCGCGCTCTAGTGGCGGTAGTCAATGCTCGTTCTCTGGTCCGCCATCGCGATCTATCCCGTCAGTGACGTTCTCATGGGGATGGATGCTGAGCTGAGCCCGCGCACCCGCTGGGCCGGCGATGTTCACGCCCTGCAGGGGTTCGGGGACGGCAGTCCCCGAGTCCGCAGACGGACTCAACCCTCGAAGTGGGATCTTACTCAGGTGGGGCCAAGTCTCGTGCGTGATCAAGGCGTCCACGATCGCTAAGTGGGGCCACTTCTCACGCGAACCGGCACCGTCGAAGATCACCGAATGGGGCCAGGATCCACCCGAAAGTGGGTCCGTCTTTCACGCGAGAAACCACCACCGTGCGAGCGGCGTACGGTGGCGACGTCATGAAACGCAAGTGAGGCGGAGCGCCCCATGGCCATGTGCAGGACCAGCATGGTGGGCAGAGCGCTCGCAGTGGCGTGCGTCACGCTGGCCTTGGCGGGATGCAGCACGTCGCAATGGCAGGACGTCAACAACGTGACGCTGTCGCCCGATGGGCGGACGCTGACCGTGGAGCTCCTGTTCAGCCGCCCCCCCATCGGACCCTGAACCATGCGAGCGCGTGGCCGACACCACCGTGAAGGAGACCGGGTCCACGGTGGTCATCGGTGTCCTCGTGGAGAAGGACATCTGTGATCGGCCATGGACTTGGCCTTGGGAAGAGCCGACGTACAACTTGTTGATCGGATACCAGCATCCAGTAGAACTCCGGCTGAAGGCACCACTGGGCAACCGGTCAGTGGCTAATACCGCAACCGGGGAACCTGTTGCAGTCAGCCTGCAGTCGAAGTAGCACGATGCGTCCAAGTGGCCGGCCCGTGAGCGCGGGCCGGCCACTTGACTGGGCAAGGAGGCCTTTCGATCCTCGCCTTCTTCAACAGCCTTCAACAAACGATCGATTCTCAAACCCACGCCGGACGGGCTCGGAACCATCCCTCCCGCCTTCGCGGCCTGTTGAAAACGTGTTGAGAAGTCGGGGTGTTCAGCAAGTACGTCAACACCCTTTTCTCTACACTTTCGGGTCAGGAGCCCCTCGCCAAGCCCGTGCTGCCCTACCCCCACGCCCGTAACGACTGCATCTTTGTGCCGCGAGATGGACGCCGACTTCGAAATCGTGGAGGAGGCGCTAGAACCACCGTCGTGGACGCCGGGCCGCCCGCCTCGCCGGTTCTGCCAGGGGTGCATCGGCCGATGGCTGGTCACCCAGGCCGTCTATGGTCGCGGCAGCCAGACCTCCCCTGATGAGCCGCTCAAGGTGACCGTCACCATGCTGGCCCCGGCGGCGGTTCGTGGTGAATACCACGGCCAAGAACCTCGCGCTTCCCGAAGGCCCGCTGCTGGAGGGATCTCTCGGCGAGAACCCGCTGGCGGCCGAACCCACAGGCCCCTTGGGAGCGCTCATCGGCTACGCCCGCGTCGCCAGCTAGCAGCCCTCACCACGGCGGGCTGTCTCCGCATCTTCGCCGACAAGAAGTCCGGCAAGACCGCCGAGCGCGAGGAGCTGTGGAAAGCGCTGGACTACCTGCGCCCCGGCGACACCCTCGTGGTGCCCTCGCTGGACCGGCTGGGCCGCTCCCTGCAGGACCTCATCTCCATCGTGGCCGGGCTGCGCAAGCGCGGCGTCGGCTTCCGTTCCTTGCACGAGGCGCTGGACACCACCACCGCCGGCGGTCGGCTCGTCTTCCATGTCTTCGCCGCGCTCGCCGAGTTCATCCGCGAGCTCATCCAGAAGGCACTCACGAGGGACTGGCCACCGCGGCCTCGGCGCCGCGCTGTTCGAGCGCACCAGCCGACAGGTGAGCCTCACCCCGGCCGGACGGCAGTTCCGCGACGACCTGCTCCCCGGCTACCGGCAGATCCAGGAGGCGATCGCCAAGGCCGCCGCGGTCGGCCGCGGCATCACCGGTACGCTGCGCGTGGGATTCTCCGCCGCGTGGTGCGGCAACCTCATCGTCAAGGCCGCCGACGCGTTCAAAGCCCGCCACCCCGACTGCGACATCCAGATCCAGGAGTTGCCGCTCCACGTGGGATTCGCGCCGCTGCGTGCGCGCGAACTCGACCTCCAGCTCACCGAACTCCCGGCCGACGAACCCGGCATCACCACCGGGCCCACCGTCTTCTCCATCCCCCGTGCCCTCGTCGTCCCAGCCGGCCACCCCTTCGCCGGACGCTCATCCGTATCGCTCGAAGATCTCGCGCACGTTCAGCTGATCACGATCATCGGTCCGCCGCAGTACTGGCTGGACTTCCACCTTCCCAGCCACACTCCCGCGGGCAAGCCCATCCCGCGAGGTCCGGCGACCGTCGCATGGCAGGAAGTCCTCTCGCTGATCAGCGCGGGCACGCCTTCGTCCAGACCCTCCTCACAGTCGCCAGCCAGCACAGCGGGGACACCACGACCAGCCGTGCCACCAGCGCGAACGAGGCCAGCGACGGCTGGCCGCCACCCTCCTGAGCACCCTCGCCGAGGTGCACCTGCGCAGGGGTGAACTGGAGCGTGCCGACGAGGCTCTGGATCGGATGCAGACACTGTCTCATCTGCTGCTCTACCCCGAGCCGATCGTCGAGGACCTGATCGCGGGCCACCGGTTGGCCATCCGGATCGCGGAGGGAGCCGCCGGGCGGGCGCGTGCGCTGCTGCCCGGCGCCGTGCGCGGGGTGTTCACCTATGGCAACGCCAATGGCCTGGCCTGGGGCGCGGAACTCCTGGCCGGAGTGCACTGAACCGCCTGGCCGAACAAGCCGGCCCGCCGGTCATGCCATGACGAGGTGCTTTCTCCGGACCAGACTTCCCACCCTTGCAGCCGTAGGATCGAAATCATGCTTCCGCCGGAACATCCGGATGCCAAATGCCGCGCGGCGCGAGCTCGTCTTCCAGGAAGACCAGCGTGTCGCCCGCCTTCATGCTGTCCAGGGCCGCGGTGAGCTTGGGCCGCTCGGTGCGGCGGGCGGAGATCCGGGCGTAGCCGATGCGGATCGCGTTCGCCGGCTCCAGCGGTGCTCCACCGTCTCGGTCATGATGCTCTGTTCAAGATCCGTTGGGTCAGGACGCTCGGTACTCCCATTCAATTTCTGATCATGGGTATCGCCGCGATCCACGAGCGGCGGATCAACATCTGCGCGCAGGGGCACCGACGAGCAGAGCAGCAGGACCGGCCACCCCACAACCGGTCCTCGCCCGCTCCAGTGGCTCATCCAGCCGGTCGGTCTCGGCCAAGACCTCGATGGCGCTCCCGCCTGCACGAGCGACCCACGCTCTACCAACACCTTCCAGCACGACTACGCGGACTCCCGGCCATGGCCCGCGACAGCGGCCAGGGCCTCCAGGGAGAGTTGAGGTCAACTGCAGAATCCTCAAGTTGACCTCAACTATGGTTGAGCTTCTATGCTTCCTAAGCAAGCACCTCTCGAAAGCGGGTGACACCGGAATACGGAAGTTCGGGCCGCCGAGCCACTGGCCTGGGACGTTGCACTGCCGGCCACTCGCTGTCCAGACATATACAGGTTCTAGGACGGCGGGCCCACCTGCACGAATGCCGTCCGAAAAATCTGTGTCCGAGACCTCCCTGCCGCTCGGCGGCCCATGCCAGCCGTACTCCGGTGGCTCCCCCTACACGGAGGCGCACTTCTCACCAACGCTCGGCAATGGCGCCCACTCGGTCCAGATCCTCCCCGGGAGGCCGACTTGATGCTGATCTTTTGCTGTTGCGAATCTAATGCAATAGTACATACTGATCGCGGCTCACGGAGGTGGGCACGCAAGACGGAGGTATTGATGTCGAACCAAGGAGTGAGCCGGTTCGCGACCGCGCGTACGGCCTCGCACGACCCGGACTACCCGCAGAAGCTGCTGGAGTTCATGCGGGCCGGGTGGTCGGACCATCCGATCGAGGTACGACCCCGGCCAGCGGTGACCCACTACGCGCGACGCCGCGCGACGCTGTCTGGCGCCTTCCCCGGAGAAACGCTCATCATCCCCACCGGGCCGACCAAGGTGCGAGCCAACAACACGCTCTACCCCTTTCGCCCGGGAAGCGACTTCGCCTACCTCACCGGCGATCACGATCCGGACGGCGTACTGATCCTGCGGTCGCGTGGCGACGGCCATGACGCCCTCCTGTACACGAGGCAGCGCTCCTCGCGGGAGACTGATGAGTTCTTCCGTGACAGGGATGGCGAGCTGTGGGCCGGCCGCCGTCGTACCCTGGCGGAGAAAACGGCCGAACTGGGCATCGACACGGCCCCGCTCGCCGATCTCGACACCGTCCTGGCCGGCTGCGCGCAGGGCCGCACCCGCGTGCTGCGCGGCTTGGACCCCCGGGTCGACACGGCCGTGCCCACCACGGGCGACCGCGACCGCGAGCTCGCTGCGGCGATTTCCGAACTGAAGCTCGTCAAAGACGATTGGGAGCTCGCCCAGTTGCAGGACGCGATCGACGCCACCGTCCGCGGCTTCGAAGACGTCGCCCGCGTGGTGCCGGCCGACCGCGGCGTGTCCGAGCGCCTCATCGAAGGCGTCTTCGGCCTGCGCGCCCGCCACGACGGCAACGACGTCGGATACGGCTCGATCGTCTGCGCCGGCTCGCACGCCACGATCTTGTGCTGGAAGCGCAACGACGGCCTCACCGTGCCCGGCCAGCTGCTGCTAATGGACATGGGCGTGGAGAACAACCACCTCTACACCGCCGACGTGACCCGTACCCTGCCCGTCTCGGGAACCTTCTCCCCGCTCCAGCGCGAGGTCTACGACATCGTCTACGCCTCCCAGCAGGCCGGTATGGAGGCCATCAAACCAGGCGTGAAGTTCGCCGACGTCCACCTCACCTGCATGCGTGCGCTCGCCGAGGGCCTAGTGGAGCTGGGCGTGCTGCGGGTAAGCGCCGACGAGGCGATGGATCCCGCCTCCATGCTCTACCGGCGCTGGACGCTACACAGCTTCGGCCACATGCTCGGCATCGACGTGCACGACTGCGCCGCAGCCCGCCCAGACCGCTACCGAGAGGGCGAACTCAGCGAGGGCAACGTGCTGACCGTCGAACCGGGATTGTACTTCCAGCCCGAGGACGACCTGGTTCCGGCCGAGCTCCGCGGAGTCGGCATCCGGCTGGAGGACGACATCCTGGTCACTGCCGAGGGCGCGGTCAACCTCTCTGCCGGCCTGCCACGGCGGGCCGAGGAGGTGGAGGCCTGGCTCGCCGCCCAGCGGGACGCCGGCCCGCGACTGCCCTGAACCTCGCCGCCACCTCACTACGACGAACGCGAACAGGAATGCCATGCCGATACCAGTGGACGTGGCCCGCGCCCGCGACGACACTCTCGGGTGCGCCGAGGTCGTGCATCTCAACAACGCCGGCGCGGCACTTGCTCCAGCTCCGGTGCTCGACGCCGTCATCGATCACCTGCAGATGGAGGCGCGGCTTGGCGGCTACGAGGCCGCCGCAGCCGCGGCCCCCAAGGTGAACGCCGTCTATGAGTCGATCGCCCGCCTGATCGGTTGCCGCCCGCACGAGGTCGCCGTGGTTGAAAACGCCACCCGCGCCTGGGACATGGCCTTCTACGCGATGCGCTTCGGGCCCGGCGACCGTATCCTGACCTCCCGCGCCGAGTACGCCAGCAACGTCATCGCCTTCCTCCAGGTCGCCCGCCGCACCGGCGCCCACATCGAGGTGGTCGACGACGACGAGCACGGCCAACTGTCGGTCAAAGACTTGCAGCGGCGCCTGGACGACGACGTCAAGCTCGTCGCCGTCACCCACGTCCCCACCCAGAGCGGCCTGGTCAACCCCGCAGCCGAGATCGGCCGGCTGACCCGCGCCGCCGGTGTCCCGTTCCTGCTCGACGCCTGCCAGTCCGTCGGGCAGCTGCCCGTCAACGTGCAGGACATCGGCTGCGACATGCTGTCAGCCACCGGCCGCAAGTTCCTGCGCGGGCCGCGCGGCACCGGCTTCCTCTACGTCTCCGACCGGCTCGTCGAAACGATGGAGCCGCCCTTCCTCGACCTGCACGCCGCCACCTGGACCGACGCACAGACCTACGACATCCGACCCGACGCGCGCCGGTTCGAAAACTGGGAGGCCAACTACGCGGCCAAGATCGGCCTCGGCGTCGCGGTGGGCTACGCCCTGGACTGGGGCATCGAAGCGATCGAGGAACGGGTCACCGCTCTGGCCACACGGCTCCGGGCCCAGCTCGCCCAGTTGCCCGCAGTGACCGTCCAGGATCGAGGCCGGCGCCTGTGCGGAATTGTCACCTTCACCGTCGACGGCGTTCCCGCCGCAGACGTCCACCGCCGTCTCACCACAGCCGGCATCAACACCAGCGTCTCAGGGATCACCTCTGCCCGCTACGACCTGGGCGCACGCAACCTCCCTGCGGTGGTGCGGGCATCGGTGCACTACTACAACACCGACGAGGAGATCGACACGTTGTGCGCAACGCTGAGCTCGCGCCAAACCTGACCACGACCGAACCTACGTCGCCGCCGAGCGTGTCGAACAGGATGTCGATGTTGCCGATCGCATGAACTAAGTCAGAACCCTCGAGTTCAGCTCGGCTTCTTCGGTCGCTCCAGTCCCAGGATCAGGGCTACGGGCTGGTGCTCCGTCTCCAGGTATTGATGAGATTTCAGGGATTCTGAAGGTCCTGCCGGATGGTCCAGTCGCGGATTGGCAGCCGGCGGGTGATCGTCTGGTTGCTGCTGGAGTTGTGAGCGTCGATGCAGGAGGAGGGCGATCGGGCTGCTGCGGGCGGCCCTGTACCTGAGCGTCGCCTTCGATCTGCTGTACCGGCTGCCGCTGCCGTACCAGTGGTGGTTCGAGCTGCCCGAGGAGCTGCTGCGGTTCGCCATCGTGCTGCTGTTCTTCGTGGTCATGGCCGGGGTGCTGCCGCGATGGCTGCGGCTGGTCGGCCGAACAGCACGCTGCGGTCTACCATCGATCGGCACTCACCGGCCCGCCCCTCTCGGAACCCGCCGTCAGATCCTCGCCCTGCCGCCGCCCGCCACAGGCCCCCGGCGGCGGCGGGTGATGCCGTTCGCCCCACTGCGGAGCCGTAACCAACGAGCAATTCGGAAACGGCCACTCCTGCCGCACGCCGTCCAACCACCCGCGGGAGCCCCGGCCCGCCCTCGCCGGCTGGGCGGTCGAGTGTCATCCCGAGCTCACCGCGGCTGAGAGGTCCTCCGCTGGGACTACGCCGTCGCGACCTCCGGAGGAGGCGGGCGAGACCCGGTGACGATGTGCGGGCCATCGCCGCGGCGGCAGATTGGGCCGGGTGAACACCTCTCCTCCAAGAAGCCGCCGGACGATCGTGCCGGTCCTGATCATCGTCGTCTGGTCGGTGAGTTATCTGGTCCTCGGCCTGCTCTGGGCTTTCGGAGGGCCCGGATATCCGTTCGAAGCCGGCCGTACGGGGGCGGGCAACACCCTGCTCGATCCTCTTCCGGCGGCGGCCGGCGGAGGCGTGCTGGCGATGTCGGCGCTGGTGGCCGGCGTCGTCGCCGGGCTCGCCGCCAGAGGCCCGCTCAACCGGGCCCCCGCCGTCGTGGCCGTCGTGGCCGGAGTCGGCCTGGCGGTCCTCCTGCCCGACGTGCGCATCATGATGACCGCCGGCTACCTGCCGGTGATGCTGGCCGCCGCGCTCGCCGGCCAGGCCGAATTCTCGATGATCGCAACCATGCTGACGTGGCCGAGCGTCAACCTGCTCATCCTGATGGCGTCCGGCGTCAGCCTGATGCTTTTGGGGACACGCGCGCTGATCGGAGGGCCAGGGCGGCCCGGCAGCGCCGCCGGCGCGCTACGGATCGGGCAGTACGCGACGGCTGTCGCGGTCGCCGTCCCCGTCGTCTACGCCGTCACCCGTTTCGGCTGGCTCCTGGGCGTGCCCGTCGGCATCAGCGACCAATTCCTGGCCGATATCGCCGAGATCACCCCGATCGGCGCCGGTCTCAGCACGCTCGGTCTCCTCGGCGCGGTCCTGACCTTCGGCTTGGTCCGGCCGTGGGGTGAGATCTGGCCGCGCTGGGTGCCATTCCTGCGCGGGCGTCCGATTCCGGCGCGATTCCCGGCTTACTCGGCTCTGGCCGTCTCCCTCCCCATCACCTCCGCCGGACTGATGTACGTGCGCAAGAAACTCACCGGCGAGCAGGTTGGCCCGGCGGGCGCTGCCGACGAGCTGGGTGCCTGGCTGCCGGAGATGTTGTGGCCGCTGTGGGGGGTGGCCCTGGCGGTGGCCGCGCTGGCCTACCTCTCACGCCGTCGGCACTCCGCTCACGCACGCCGACCATAATGGTGGACGTGCGAGAGTCCCGGTCTACCGGCGCCGCGGTGGACTCCCTTCTCAACCGGCATCGGGTGAGCGCCGATGCCGTGCTCGCCGTCCTGCTCGTCCTGCCGCTCGGCCTGGTCTCGTTGGGCCTGCTCCGGGCCTCGGACAGTCCCCTGTCGCTCCGCCTGCTCGCGGGTCTCGGCCTGCTGGTGCTGCATGGTTGCGTCGTTCCGCGTCGGCTGCGCCCGCTGGTGGCGTATGGCCTGGCCGCAGCGGCGATGCTGCTGCTGGTGGCGCTGCCGCCCCTGCACGACCCGGGCGGCGCCTACTATCCGGCGGTGCTGCTGCCGAGCACACTGGTCTTCGGGCTGTTGCTCTACACGGCGTCCGGCCGGCTCGACCTGCTGCCCGGCCTAATCTGCCTGGCGGTCGCCCTGGCGGGTGTGGGCCTGCTCCTGGCGCGTCTGTGGAATCCGGCCTCGTGGGGTGGCTCGTCGGGTTCCTACGAGCTGGTCGCGTGGCGGATCGGGCTGTCGGTCGGCCTGGTCGCCGTGGTGGCGTGCCTGTGGTCGCTGGGCCGCCTCAGCCGGATGCGGGGGTTGTTCCTGTCCGAGCTCAGAGCGAAGGCCGAGCGTGCCGAAGCCGACCGTGCGCGGGAGCGGAAGGAGGCGGCGCGGGCAGAGCGCGACCGCATCAGCCGCGAAATGCACGACGTGGTGTCCCACTCGCTCGCCGTCATGGTCAGCCAGGCGGAGGGTGGTCGGCTGTCCGATCCGGACTCGCCCGGGGCGGGTGTGTTCGCCACCATCGCCGGGGTCGGGCGCGAGGCCCTGCGCGACATGCGCGGGCTCCTGGGCGTGCTGCGCGCCGACGGCGGCACCACTCCGCAACCCGGCCTCGGCGACCTGTCCGACCTGCTCGACCATATGCGCGATACGGGCGTACGCGTCGCCGTACAAGAGGTCGGGGACGCCCGGCCGCTGCGCCCCGCCGCCGACCTGACCGCCTATCGCGTCATCCAAGAGGGGCTGACCAACGTGATCAAGCATGCGGGGGCGACGGCCGCGGCCGACCTGACGCTGGCGTGGCGCCCGGACGGACTGCACATCACCATCACGAACGATGGCGACGGGCCGCCTGCCGAAGGGGCCGGCGTCGGGCTGAGCGGGATGCGCGAACGGCTCAGCATGGTGGGAGGCACCCTGGAGGCCGGCAGACGCCCCGGCGCCGGCTTCGAACTGTCGGCCACCCTGCCCTATGAGCCGAGGAGCCTCCCATCATCAAGATCATGATCGTCGACGATCAGGAGCTGCTGCGCAACGGCCTGACCATGGTCATCACGTCCCAGCCCGACATGGAGCTGGTCGCCGAGGCCGCTGACGGCCTGTCGGCCCTGAAGGCGTTGGAGTCACGGCGCGTCGACGTGGTGGTGATGGACATCCGCATGCCCCGAATGGACGGTGTCACAGCCACCCGGGAGATCCAGCGGCTGAACGACCCGCCGAAGGTGCTGGTGTTGACCACGTTCGACCTCGACGAGCACGCCCTGGCCGCGCTACGGGCCGGTGCGAGCGGGTTCATGCTGAAGGACGCGCCAGGAGAGGAGATCATCGCTGCGATCCGGCACGTGCACCGGGGCGACTCGATCATCGCGCCCGCCACTACCCGGCGGCTCATCGGGCGGCTCGTCGCGAAGGCCGACACCGACCCGGACGCCGTGCTCAAGGTGCTCACTGAGCGCGAGCGTGAAGTCTTCCTCAGCCTGGCAGGAGGCGCGTCCAACGCCGAGATCGGGGCCGAGCTGTTCCTGTCCGAGACCACGGTCAAGACCCACGTGGGGCGCATCCTGACCAAGCTCGGGCTGCGCGACCGGGTTCAGGCGGTGGTCCTGGCGTACGAATCCGGCGTTGTCACTGCGGGTGAGCGTTAAGCAGTGGCCCGACCTGGGTCAGACCACGGAGTACACCCGGCTGACATCTTCGCCGCGCTGGCCGAGTTCATTCGCGAGCTCATCGTGGAAGGCACCACGGCGTACTTGACGAACTCCCCTACCGCCAGCAGCACCGCGTTGATTCTTCTAGGTTGCCGCACCAGCTGACGCCGGGCCCGGTGCGTACCTCAACCACACCATAAAGCCGCCGAGGCCCTCCATCGCGACCCGCCAGTCGCGCCCGGTCCCTTCGCACCACACACCAGATACAGCGCCACCCCCGTGGCGTACGCCTGCGTCGTGCTCTCCGCCCGCCCCATACCGAACCGGACGTGCTGCAAGAACCGATCCGCTGGCCCGTGCACCTCCAAGCCATCGTCGAGCACCGTCCAGTACCGAACACCAGTCGGCAAGCACACCGGGAACGCTCGCACGAACCACCTCCATCAGGAAGCGGCCAGCGTAAACCGACAGCCCACACCAATGCTCCAACCCCTACAGAAGCTGTCGCACACCCACATGAACTCCGCACCAGCACGACAGTGCACGACACTCAATCCACCCCCACAGAAGCTCAAACGGAGGACCAGCTCGGACGCGGTCGTCGGAGGGTTCGTCGGCAGCCCACGGCGGTCGAGCGGGCTGCTGCTCGGCCGCTACGACGATGCGGGACGGCTTCGCGTCGTCGGCCGCACCATCCAGCTCAGCGCGCAGGCCGCCGTCGAGATCGCGCCCCTGCTCACCCCCCGCGCACGACGGACACCCGTGGCCGGCGACACTCCCGCCAGGCTGGGCGTCCAGTCCGTACGGTGAAAGCGACCCGATCACCTTCATCCAGGTACAGCCCGACCTGGTGGTGGAGATCCTGGCTGACACGGCCACCGACGCCGGGAGACACCGGCACGCCGTCCGGCACCTCCGCCCCCGCACCGACCTTGACCCGGCGCAAGTGGTCGGGGAGCACGACGCCGTGGCGTAACCCCCTTGCGTCACCAGGGCCTGACAGCTCCCAGATGGAACGCCGAGCGGTGTGACTACGAACACCTGTTATGGGTTCAGAAGCGTTCTATGCCACGGCCGCCCAGGTGATGCCGACGATCCTGATTGCCCTGGTGGTGGAAGTCGGGTTCTTGCTGCGAGCACACGGACGCGCGGTCATGGACCTGCGGAGACAGCTGGAAGAAGAGAACAGACGGCGGTTCGGGGTGGGGGGTTACGTTACTCAGCCGGATCATCCGGCTGAGGTCGCCCGGATGCGGTGGGGGCTGACGTCCGTTGCGATCTTCTGGACGTTTGTGATTGGAGAGGTAGTGGCTGTTCTGGCGTTGGGATTTCGCTGGTTCAACGCTTGGACGTTCTGGCCCGTCTTGATCTGTATGGTGCTCCTGACCTGCTTGGGCGCTTTCATACCCGTCTACCGGTACACCAGCGAGGCCATTTCGCCGCCAGAGGTCCCGCCAGCGTCGTGACCGCTGATGGTCGCTCAGCCTCCGTGAAGAGAGGCCCGCCGCGCTTCTCGCGCGACGGTGCGGGTGCCGATTAATCATCCGGCCAGGTCAGGCGGCATGCCGGTACTCCTTCAGTACACCACCAAGTCGATCATGTCGGCGGATGTCGAGCGGTGCTATTCCACCGGGGCCGATGTCGGGATCCGGAAGTGATCGAAGCGGAGCCGCCTGCCTGAGAGCACGGTGCGGCCGGTGCTCGTTGTAGAAGGCCTCGAACTCACGCAGCGCGTGGCGGAGGTGGTGGTCGTTCCAGGTCAAGGTCCGGTCCAGCAGTTCGCGCCGGCAGGTCTGGATCCAGCGCTCCATGATGGAGTTCATCCGCGGCATCCGAACCCCGCTCTTGACAAATGCGTACTCCAGCATCGGCCAGCACCGCGTCGAAAGCCGCGGTGAACTTGGCGTCCCGGTCCCGTTTCAGGAATTTGGCGGTGCTGCCGGCCTCCTGAGCTTCCACCTTCGCGATATACCGGCTCGACGCCACAGAACAAGGCGATTCCCGGTAACTGGGCCGCGTCCGAGTTCGATTCCACGGGCCAGCCCAACGCCGCGGCCAAGCCGCTGACACGTGGAACACCCGGCGTCACCAACACCCAGAACAGGAAGCACTTCTCGATGATCGAGATGCATATGGACGTGGGAAGACCTGAAGAGATGCACTGGCTGATCCCAGGTAATACCCAAGAGGAAAAAGACGAGAACCAGCACAGGGTCTACATCAATTACTGCAAGTACTATATGCCGGACGCGTACCGACGTCTGAGGAGCCCGGCGTTTTCCGGACACGTCCCAAATGAACTATATGGTCGACTCTATCACGCAACCGACTGATTATCGGACCATTCATCGAGGACTTCGAGCGGCGGTCGATAACCAAGCCCTGAATGAAGTCGCCGCGGATTATAGAAGCCTTCGATGTATTGGATAAGCGCGCGCCGTGCTTCAGCTCGTGTAGCGAACACTCGATGGTGGACCATCTCGGTCTTCAGCTTCCCGAAGAAAGATTCCGCCATCGCGTTGTCGAAGCAAATCCCTGTCCTTCCCACCGACCTGCGAATCTTATACTTGTCGAGCGTCTCACCAAATTCTATCGACGTGTACTGGCTACCCCTATCCGAATGGAAAATAGCATCTTTGGGGAGAGCGACCCGTCCAGCGGCCATGTCGATTGCCGCGCTGACCAAGCGTGCCGGGTAGCGCGTGTCGACCGACCAGCCGATCACGGATTTCGAGAAACAGTCGATCACCGTAGCCAAGAATAACGGCCCCTCACCGGTGTCGATCTGTGTGATGTCGCCGATCATCTTGGCTCCCGGCACCTCGGCGGTGAAGTCGCGCCTGACCAGGTCGGGGATCGACCCGGCGTCCTTGTCGGCGACTGTGAGGCTCCTGCGCTTCTTGACCTGCACGGGAACAAGGCCCATCTCACGCATCAGGTCGCGCACCGTCTCGTCGTCGATCTTGATGCCGGCACGCCCGAGTTCGGCGTGGACGCGCCGGTAGCCGTAGGTGCGGTCGGACTTGGCGAACTCCTCGTCGATGCGGACTTTGAGCGCCTCGCGTCGGAGCGCTCGGTCCGATAATGGACGATCCTGCCATTCGTAGAAGCCGGAGGTGGAAACGTCGAGCAGCCGGCACATCATCTTGATCTCAAAATTGGCCCGCTCCGCGTCGATGAGTGCGAACTTCGCGCTCACCCTTGCTCCTTTGCGAAGTAGGCCGCCGCTTTTTTCAGGAACGAGTTCTCCGCCTCAAGCTCCTTGACTTTGCGCTCCAGCTCTGCGAGCTGGGCCCGATCGACTGCATCGCGTACTTCTGGAGTGTTTCCCTTACGCTTCTCTTTTTCGGCGTTCACCCAGTTGCGGATTGTTTCGGCGACCAGGTTAAAAGAGCGGGCAGCCTGTGCACATGTGTGCTCGTCGTCCAGGACATACTTAACGACTTCGGCCCGCAATTCGGGAGAGTACTGCCTCGGCTTCTTCGCCACTACCTTGCCTTCCGGGTATCACGCAAACCCTACTTGGGCCCGTGTCCGGAAAGATCGGGGCACCCCAGTCCGACAAGGCCGGATAAGCTGCCCATCGGCATGGGCAATCAATGCGACGAATACCCGTTCGCCTCAACCAAGCAGGGTGCTAGTTACGCTCAAGGAAACTGTTCCCTGAAGGCTCTGAACGGGGTGCAGAACAGGAAGCACCCAGGAGACGGAACCAAGTGCGGCACGATGAACGGCCGTACTCCTCACCATCGCGAACACGCCGCCGCCCTGCGATTGCTGCCCGTGGGCGATCGGGACAAGGACGCCGAGATCCTCGCCCCTGCGCCACCAGATCACCGCCCTTGAACGGCAACTCGGCGCCGACACCGGATTCGCGCCTGAGGACCGGGCCTTTCTCGCCGCTCTCCTGACATCGCTGCCCCGCGAGGTCCTGCGCCGGCTGCGGCTTCCTGTCCGGCCGGACACGGTCCTGTGCTGGCACCGCGATCTGCTGAAACGGCGTCATGCCCGTACCTGCCGGCCGAAGCGGCCCGGGCGCCCGCCCACGCTCCGCTCCATCCGCGCTCTCATCCTGCGTCTGGTTCGGGAGAACCCCGGCTGGGGCTACCGGCGGGTCCACGGAGAGCTCACCACACTCGGCATCAAGATCGCCCCCGTCCACGGTGTGGGAAATCCTCAAGCAGGACGGCCTCGATCTGGCGCCCGAGCGGGCTTCCACCACGTGGGCCGACATCGTGCGCCCCCAAGCCGACGCCCTACTGGCCTGCGATTTCATCGAGACCATCACCCTGAACGGCAAGCGTCAGTACATCCTGGCCATCATCGAGCATGCCACCAGGCGCGTCGGCGTGTTGGGCACCACCGCTCATCCGAGCGCGAGCTGGGTCATCCAGGCGATAAGGAACCTGGACGATGCGGGATGCCGGGCGCTTTCTGATCCGAGACAGGGATGGGAAGCTCCCGGCGCTCATGGATGAGATCCTCGCCGAGGCCGGCATCAAGACGGTGCGCACCGGTATCCGGATGCCGCGGATGAACTCGATCATGGAGCGGTGGGTGCAGTCGTGCCGCCGCGAGTTCCTCGACCGCTGCCTCCTATGGAACGAACGCCACCTGCGGCACGCCCTGCGCGAGTACGAACGGTTCTACAACCAGCACCGAGCCCTTCAAGCCCTGGACCAAGCAGCCCCGCTGCGCACCGTCCCCGATCCGATCACGGATCCGACGCGAATCATCGACCTGAACGTACGCCGACGAGACCGGCTCGGCGGAGTCCTCCACGAGTACTCACATGCCGATTGACCTGCATGGATGGAATCTTTGGCAGGCGCAGAGCTGCCGCGGCCATCACGAGCACCAGGTGCTTCGCCGTCAAGTCGCTTTCTATCCTTGCCCGCATGGACAGCGAAGAGCCGTTCGCCATCGATACCAGCCGATTAATGGTCAAGGTGTGGTACGGGCAGGTCTACCTTGCGGACGAACTACTGGACGGAGATGTGTCAGGCGATTCCGAAGACTCGCCCACCTCTTCAGTGGGCGTCATCCGCGTGACACCCGGCCTTGCCACCCTGAACATGGGCATCGACATGGGGGAAGTGCCCATCACGGTGGTCGTGGCCGATCGGGATCCGGGCGCCGACCTCGAAGGCCATGAAGACGCCGTGGAGATCAGTTTCGAGTCCCTGTCGGGCCGGATCGCTCTGCTCGAGTGGGACTGGGATGAGCCCAGGACCCACGACCTCACCCCACTACCGGCCGGTCCCGGACCATACCGCATCAGGTTCCATGTCACAGGTCTGGACGATCACGCGGGAGCACTGGTTCACCGCCTACAGATCTGGCCTGAGCCCTTTCATGATCCCGCTGTGCTCAAGATTACGAGCAGGAATTTCCAGTACCTTCTGGATCCTGACGGGTTCGATCCTGACGAGCACGCTTCGGGCACTGTCTGAGCGATGAAGGGAGGGGCCACGGGCACCCTCCCTTCATCATGGTCACCGTGAGTCTACGATCGCCACCCCACCGGGCACCGTCTGCCGCAAGACCGCCACCTGACGGCCGGGCCGATCCGGCGCTGGAGCAACCGCGCGAGCGTGCCTTGCCGGACGCTCTGATGACCAGGCGAGATGCGCGTGACCGCGGCCAGACAGAGCGGCCCCTCTTGCCGTATGTGACGCCAGGTGCCGATCGCTCGTGTGCCGGGGAGTTCACGAGGTCAACGGCCTGAGGAGTTGCCCGCCGTGCGTGGCTGCGCCCAGCGCCGAGGCATGGTCGCTGACCAGGTCGTGGAGCCGGTACCGACCGGGGGCGCGCTCCTGCAGGAGCTGGGCGTCCAGGAGCTGGTCCAGCAGCCGCCTCGCCTCGATCGTGGTCGTGCCGAGCAGGGCCGCGGCCGCGTGCAGGCCGAAGTCGGCGCGGACGTACGCGCCGAGCAGCCGGTACGCCTGTCGCGGCTCGGCCGGCAGCCGTTCGTAGGACAGGTCCAGGGCGGCGGCGACGCTGTGCCGTCCGGCCGCCAGCTCGGCCAGCCGGTCGCCGGCCAGCCGGTCGAGCAGATGTCGCACGCTCCAAGCGGGGTGCGCGCGCAGCCGGGCGGCCGCGATGCGGATGGCGAGGGGGAGCAGCCCGCACCGCCGCACGACCTCGGCCAGGATGTCCGCCGGTGCGCCCGCGATGCGCCCCCGGCCGGCCACGCGGGCGAACAGGGCGACCGCGTCCGTCACCGGCAGGACGTTCAGCGACAGGCTCCGGGCGTCGCCGGGGCCGCTCAGCCGTCGGCGGCTGGTGACGATCACCCGGCACTCCCGGCCGGCGGGCAGCAACGGATGGATCTGGCCTTCATCGGCGGCGTCGTCCAGGACGATCAGGACCTTGCGGCCGGCCAGCACGCTGCGGTACAGCGCGGCGCGGTCATCGAGATGCCAGGGGATGTGCTCGCCGGGAACGCCGAGCGTGCGCAGCAGGCGGGCGAGGGCGGCGTCCGGTTCGACCGGCGCCGTGTCCGGAGCGTGTCCGTGCAGGTTCACGAAGAGCTGCCCGTCGGGGTACTCCGGCGCGAGCCGGTGGGCGGCGTGTACGGCCAGCGCCGTCTTGCCCACCCCCGCCATGCCGCTGACGCAGACGACGGGCACCGTGTTCCCGCTCCGGTGCCCTTCCACGATCGCGAGTTCGGGCCTCCGTCCGGCCAGCGCGGAGACGTCGGCGGGCAGCTGCCGGGGAGCGATCACCGGCGGCGAACCCACCGCCGCGGGATCGTCACGCCCGGCGGGAGCCGGGTGGCCGCGTGCGACGGCGCTCAGCGTCGCCCGCTCCGCGCCGTCCAGGCCCAGCGCCGTCGCCAGCATCACGATCGACGCGGTGCGCGGTCGCCGGGGCCCGCCGGCCTCCAGCCGGCGCACGGTCCTGACGTTGAGACCGGCCCGTTCGGCGAGTTGCTCCTGGGTCAGCAGCGCCCGCTCCCGCCACCCGCGCAGCAGCGGGCCCAAGGACCCCCCGGCACCGTGATTCCCCACCCCTCCGCCACCCCCGTTCTCGTCGTCGGCCTGGCCGGCGGACAAGTACGACCATCGAACCCGCGTCTCCGCTGTTCGGGCCACCGGTCGGACGAACTCGCACGGAATCAGACGGGCCGGACAAGCCCGACTTCCCGCCCAAACCTGATTGATGGGACCGGCGGCGTTGGCCAGAATGAGCGCCATGGGCGAGCGGAAGGAGGGCGACCACCCGCACGACGTGTGCCCCTATCAAGGGCTGGTGCCGTACGAGAGCGGGAAGGCCGAGCTGTTCTTCGGGCGTACGCGGGCGACCGGCAGCCTCGTGGACCGCCTGGGACGGCGACTGGCGGAGCACGGCTCCATCTTGCTGGTCTCGGGCGCCTCCGGCGTGGGCAAGTCGTCGTTGCTGCGGGCGGGACTGATGCCGGCACTCGCGAACGGGATGCTGCCGATCGCCGGATCACAGCGCTGGCCGCGCCTGCTCATCACGCCCACCGCCAGGCCGTTCCGCGCACTCGCCGAAGCGTGGGCGCGGACGTTCGGCGGGCGCGTGGAAACTGTGGACGAGCGATTACGGGACGACCCGCGGGCGGTCGTCGCACCGGCCGGCCGCCTCATCCTGGTGGTCGACCAGTTCGAGGAGCTGTTCACCCTGGTGGCCGACGAGCGGGAGCGCCAGGCGTTCGTCCGGGCCCTGCACGCCATGACCGAGGGCCCGGACGGCGCCGGAGTGATCATCGGGGTGCGCGCGGACCACTGGGAACGTTGCGCCGCCTACCCGCAGTTCGCCGAGGCTATCCAGGACGGTCAGGTCATCGTCGAGCCGCTGACGGAGCCGGACCTGCGGCTGGCCATCACCGGCCCGGCGGCCGCGGCCGGCCTGGAGCTCGAACCGGGGCTGGTGGAGCTCATTCTGGGCGAGCTGCCCACCGGCCGGGTGACCGGCGATCGCTACGAGGTCGGGGCCCTGCCCCTGCTCTCGCAGGCGCTGCGCAACACCTGGGACAAACGCGAGAACGGCACGCTGACCGTCCGGGGTTACGAGGAATCCGGCAGGGTCCGCGACTCCGTGCGGCGTACGGCCGACGAGATCCTGGCGCGGCTGCCGCCGGAGGATCGCAAGGCCGCGCTCAGGTTCTTCCGGCGGATGACGGTGATCACCTCGGGAGGCCGGGTGGCGCGGCGCCGGGCGACCCGGGCCGAGCTGGAGGCCGCCGCGTCCGCGCGCTCGGCCGAGGGGCGGGAGCGGGCCGCGAGGCTGCTGTCGGCGTTCGCCGGCCGGCGACTGCTCACCCTGCACGAGGACACCTGCGAGATCGCGCACGACGCGCTCCTGACAGCCTGGCCCACCCTGCGGCAGTGGCTTGAGCCGGACCTCGCCGCGCAGACGGTTTACGACCGGCTCCTGGACGCCGCCGCGCTGTGGGACGAGCACCACCGCGACCCCGCCTTCCTCTACCGTGGCGCGCGGCTGCTGGCCGTCCAGGACAGCAGGCCCCGCTGGGACCGCGACCCCGACAGCTTCCCGCCGCCAGGTCCCACCGCGGAGCGCTTCATCGCGGCGTCCAGGCGGGAGGCGCGGCGAGCGGGCCACCGCCGGCGTCTCGTCATGGGCGGCCTAGCGGCGCTGTCGGCGCTCGCCCTCGTCGCGGCCGGAGCCGCTGTCAGGGCGGCGGACGAGGCCGATCTGCAGCGCGCGCGTGCGATCTCCCGCCAGCTCGCCGCGCAGAGCGAGGTCACCGGCGACTCGCAGCTGTCCTCGATGCTGGCGGTGACCGCGTGGCGCATCGCGCCCACCGACGAGGCGCGCAACCGCCTGCTGTACGCGGCGACCAGGACCGGCCGGGGGACCCTCACCGGGCACACGCGGGGGGTCACGGCGCTGGCGTTCAGCCCCGACGGCTCGACCATCGCGACCGGGAGCGCTGACGGCACCGCGCGGCTCTGGGACACCGCGTCGCGGCGGCAGCTCGGCGCCCCGGTCACCCGGCCGAAGTACGAGTGCTCGGACGTCCGGCTGGCCTTCAGCCCCGACGGCCGCACGCTGGCCACGGCGTGTCTCGCCGACGTCCGGTTCTACGACGTGGCCACGCGGCGCGAGCTGGGCGCCCCGCTGCGGCACGAGGCGGTAGTGTCGGCCATCGCCTACAACCCCGACGGGAAAACCCTCGTGACCGGCAGCATCGACGGCGTCGTCCAGCAGTGGGACACGGCCACCCGCCGTCCGCACGGGGCTCCCATCGGCCGCCCCGACCACGGGATCGACCGCTCAAGAAGGATCTTCGTGGTGGCGTTCAGCCGGGACGGGAAGACCATCGCCACGGCGAGCAAGGACGGAACCACCCGGCTCTGGGACAGCGCCGCGTCCCGGCCGCGCGGCGCACCGCTCACCGGGCACGCAAACAGCGTCGTGGACGTCGCCTTCAGCCCGGACGGCCGCACCCTCGCGACGGTGAGCTGGGACAAGACCGCCCGATTGTGGGATGTGGCCACGGGCAGGCAGACGGGCGTGATCAGGGACCGCAACGCCGGCTTCAACGCGATCGTCTTCAGCCCGGACGGCACCCGACTCGCCACCGCCGGACCCACCGGCCGCACCGTTCTGTGGGACACGGCCGGCCGGCAGCCGGTGCTCGCGCTCGCCGTCAACGTCTCCCCTGTCGAGCGCGTGGCGTTCAGCCCGGACGGCAAGCTGCTCGCCGCCGCCGGCGGCGACGGCGTGGTACGGCTGGCAGACCCGCGGACCCACCTGCAGATCGGGACCTCCATGCCGGCACGGGCGGACGTGGCGCTGAGCCCCGACGGACGGACCCTGGCCACGGGCGTGGCAGGCGAGAAGGATCCCGGGATCCAGCTGTGGGACGTGGCCACCCAGCGGCCCGCCGGCCCTCCACTGAAGCCCCGCGGCGCCCGCCGCCCCGTGGCCATGATCGAGTTCACCCCCGACGGGCGGAAGCTCGTGACGTCCAGCTCGGACGGCCTGCGGCTCTGGGACGTCGCGGGCCGCCGCGAGATCGCCCATGACAGGACGCTCACGGGCGTGGCCGCGCTCAGCCCGGACGGCAGGTTCGTCGCCGTCCAGCAGGACGAGGCCATCGCGTTCTGGGACGTCGCGCGTCACAGGGAGACGGGGCCGCGCATCCGTGTCCCCCGCCACACCGAGATCATCACGGGGCTGGCGATCAGCCCTGACGGCAGGACCCTCGCGAGCGCCGGTTACGACAACCGGGTGCGTTTCTTCGACGTGGCCGGCCGCCGAGAGATCCCCGACTCGCCGCCCGCGACCGCCGGCGGGTTCATCAACGACCTGGAGTTCAGTCCTGACGGCCGGACTCTGGCCTTCACCGCCGTCGACGACTCAGTCCGGTTGTGGGACCTGGCGCGCCGCCGGCCGGCCGGCATGGCCCTGATCGGCGGAGACGGCGCACCCACCGCGCTCGCGTTCAGCCCGGACGGCCGGACCCTCGCCACCGGCTCCATGGGCGACAACGTGCGGCTGTGGGACCTGCGGGTCAACCGGCAGCTCGGCAACCCCATGACCGGCCACAGCCAGGGCATCACCGCCGTCGCCTACAGCCGGGACGGGACGGTCGTCGCCACGGTGGGCGGCGACGAGACCGCGCGGCTGTGGAACGCGGGCAGGCCCGCCGACCTGCTGGCGGCGGCCTGCGCCAACGCGGGCCGCTCCCTCGACCGAGAGGAATGGGAGAGCCACGTGCCCGGGGAAGAGTACCGCCGGACGTGCCCGTGATCCCCATCGTCGAGAGAGTGCCCATGTTCCTGCGAGGTTTACGGCGCCGGACGGGCAAGCCCGTCCCGGAGCTGGTCGCGTTGTTCCGTTCGATCGTCGACGGCGGCCGCGAGATCCACCCGATCGCGTCCGACTTCCTGCGGCACTTCATGGACGGCGCGGGCGCGTCGAGGACGATGCCGGCCCGGTGGCTGCGCTCGTTCAAGGTGATCAGGAAGGCGGAGCGCAGGAACCAGCGGCGGTTCGAACGGCAGCTGGCCCGGGAGGCGAGGCTGGTGCGCGACGGCGGGTCGAGCTGGCTGCACGATCACTGGGACGCCCGGATCAACGCGTTCATCGGCACGGAGTTGTTCTACGTCAGCAGGATGAGCCTGCTGCGCTCGCGCGGCTCGTTCGTCCTGACCAGGAACGGACCGGAGGTGCGCGTGTCCGGCACGGTCCGGCACCGCTGGTTCGACCCGTATGACTGGGATCGCGGCCGATGGGTCTACATTCCCCGGCACGGGTTCGTGCCCATCGCGGTCGGCCGCGAGCTGGTCGAGGCCGATGAGGCGCGCGACTTCCTGATGGAGTCGCGGCACGTTCAGACGCTGGAGGGCCGGTGCCTGGACGGCCGGTGGCCGCGGCGCGTCAGGGCGGCGTTCAAGTGGTCGCTGGCGCGGGAGGGGAACGGATGACCGCGGAGCGTCCGCGCCCGCCCGATCCGGCCGAGGCCGGAAGCGTGCAGGACTTCGTGCTTTCCCTGGTCCGGCTCAGGCAGTGGGCGGGCGAGCCGTCCTTGAGCAGGCTGCGCTCACTCGGCGGCCAGACCGCGGCCTCCGACGGGGCCAAGGTCGACGCGTTGCCGAAGAGCACCACCTCCCATGTCCTGCGGCAGATCGACAGGCTGCCGCGGTGGGATTTCGTCAGGGCCTTCGTCACCGCTTGCTTCCACTACTGCGACTATCCGCCCGAGCTGATCTACGGCGAGCTCGAACGCTGGCGGGCGACCAGGACGGCCCTGGCCGAATCGGCCCCCCGCCCGCCCGAGCCGCCCGCGGCTCCCGCGGAGACCGTCGGCGCCCCCGAGCCGGACCCCGCGGCCGGGCTGCTGGCACGGCGCGTGGTCCGGGAGGAGGACAGGGCACGCAGAGGGCTGCTCGCCGGGTACGACGTCGCGCCGCTCTCCTTCGGCCGGTACGACACGGCGGGCGAGGTGGCGCACGACCTGCTCTCGATCGGCCGGTTCTTCGGCGACCTGCGCCCCCGGCGCATGCTGGTCGTCGGCGAGTCGGGGGCGGGCAAGACGGTGCTCGCCATCGAGCTGGTGCTGCAACTGCTGGAGCCCGTGCTGGTCGCGGGCGGGCGGCCCGGTCACGGTCAGCTGGTGCCGGTGCGGCTGAACGCGGCCCGATGGACCTTGGGCAGGCCGTTCGAACCCTGGCTGGCCGAGCAGCTGGCGCACGACTTCGGGCTCGCCGCCGGGGACGCGCGGCGGCTGGTGCAGGATCGCCGGGTGCTGCCGGTGGTCGACGGACTGGACGAGCTGGACCCCGAGCCGTCGCCGGGCCCGCCGCGCCGGGCGATCGGGCTGCTGGCCGAGCTCAACCGGTACAGCGATCTCTCCGGACGGCGGCCGGGCGCGGTCGTCGTGACCTGCCGCGCCGATCGCTACGCCGAGCTGAGCGAAGTGGGGGCCGGGCTCGACCACGCCGCCCGGATCCACCTGCACAACCTGACCGCCGAGCAGATCGGCGCGTACCTGGACGCCCGCTGGCCGGAGGGCCATCGTTGCGGCGGGCACCGCGAGGACATCCGGACGGCACTGTCCGGACCGGCGGGCAAGGCCGTGCACGCAGCGCTGGCCACCCCGTGGCGGCTGCTGCTGACCGTGACCGCCGTGGAGTCCGGCGCCGACCCGGCCGAGTTGCTGCGCGCCGACCCGGACGCCGACCCCGGTGAAGCAGCGACGCTGATCGCCGGGAGGCTCCTGGAGGCGTACGTGCCGGCGGCGATCGACCTGACACCGCGCACCGCCCACGGCAACCCGTACCGGCCGGACCAGGTCCGGTCGTGGCTCGTGCACCTGGCGGCGCACCTCCGCTGGCAGGGCGCCCGCAGCGGCGAGATGGACCGGCCGCCGCCCGGCCTGACCGCGATCGACGTCGTCCCGCATCTGCTGTGGCCGATCGGCGGCCGGCGCCGGGTCCGTGCGCTGCACAGCCTGGGCTGTGTGATTCTCGCGGTCATCGCGATGCTGGCGTTCTGGACGGGCTCGGCGGTCGACGGCCCCGGCGGCCCGCGCGGGCAAGCGGGCACGGAGATCCTCACCCTGGCTCTCATGGCAGGCTGGGTGGCCATCGCCACCGGCCTGTCGCTGTCGCCCTGGCCGGCCGCCGCCGGTGGGCGGACCGACGTCCCTCGCCGGCGCCGGGTGATCGGCGGCCTGCTGGGCGCCCTGGCGGGCGTGCCTGTGGGGGTGCTCGGCGGCCTGGCCGGGCTCGTGCTGACCGGGGGAAGGGTGTTCGGTCCCGGCTTCGCCGTCGCCGCCGGCGGAACCGGAGGACTGGTGCTGGGTGCGGTCATCGGACTGACCGCGGCCGGTCGGCGGGGAGCCGGGCGGATGTCCGTGTCCGAGGCGATCCGCGCCGAACCCTTCACCCTGCTGGGTTTCGGGCTGTGCGGCGCGCTCACCGGGCTGCCGCCGCTGCGGCTGGCCGACGCCGGGCCGCTGCCGCTGACCGCGGGGGTCGCCGCGGCTTTCGCGCTGGCCTTCGCGCTGGGGGTCGTCTTCAAGATCGCCACTGGCGGCTGGAGCAGGGACGCGGAGCTGGCCCACCCGCAGGAGGCGCTGCACCGCAACCCGGTGATCGGGATGGCCTTCGGACTCACTGGCGGCGTCGCCGCCTTCCTGGTGTTCGTCATGAACCGCGACGTCGCCACGTCGCTGGTGTGCGCGCTCACCGGCGGCGTGACCTTCGGCCTGGCCTTCGGCGCGATCGCCTGGGCCCGCACCATGATCGGCCTGGTCGTCGCGGCGACGCGCGGCCTGCTTCCGCTGCGGCTGTGGACCTTCCTCGGCTGGGCCTGCGAGGCCCGGCTGCTCCGTGTCAGCGGCGCCACCTACCAGTTCCGGCACCGCGAGCTCCAGGATTTCCTGACCCCGCCAGACAGCGCCGGCGACGGGTGGGCGCGCGATCGGCCCCCTCCCGGCGAGTGACCGGCACCGGGTGTCTCAGCGGGGATCGCCCACGAGCAGGGTGGCGTGGATGCGCCGCAGCTCGGGAGAGGGGTCGATGCCCAGGTCGATGCTGAGGCGGCGCCTGAGCCGCTCGTACGTCATCAGCGCTTCGGCTCGCCTGCCGCTGCGGTCGAGCATGAGCAGCAGACGTTCCCAGAGCGGCTCGCGATGCGGGTGCCCCGCCGCGAGGTCCTGAACGTCCGCGATCAGCTCGTCTGCGCGTCCCTCCGCCAGGCTCAGGTCGATCCGCCGCTCCACGGCGGACAGATGGAGCTCCACCAGGCGGAGCGCCTTGCGGGAGTGCAGCACGTCGGAATCGATGCCCTCGAACGGCCTGCCCCGCCACAGGGCGAGCGCCTCCTCCAGCGCCCGCCGCTCCGCCTCCGAGCCGCGCGATCGCGCCGCTTCCGACAGGAGCCTGCGGAACCGCAGCGCGTCGACCTGGTCGGGCTCCGCCTCCAGCCGGTAGCCGGACGGCATCGTGCTGATCGCTTCCGTTCCCAGTTCCTGGCGCAGCCGGGCGACGTAGGTCTGCACGCTGCGACGGGGGCTGACCGGGGGGTCGTCCGCCCATATCGCCGTGACCAGATCCGCAACGGTGACGGTTTCGCCGGCGCACATGGCGAGGATCGCCAAGAGGGTCCTCAACCGGTTCGTGCCCAGCTCGACCGGGGCCGCGGCCCGCCGTACCTCGAACGGCCCCAGCAAAGCGACCCGGAGCCTGCCGTCCACGGAACGGACATGAACGGCGTCCTGCCGTACTCCGATCATCCGCAATCATCCCCCAGGAGCGTCGCATCGCCTCTCACTCTCCACGGTGGGTGGGGACCACACCAGGACGTGCTGGGGACATTGACCGGACATCGGCGCATGCCGGGGCACGCGGTATCGACCGGACGAGCGGATCTCGAGAATGCCGCATATGCCCCTCATCCATCCCGGGGAAACGCCGCTGATCTGCGGTGAAGCCAAGCTGAAGCAGGCATGAAGACGGCGACGCTTATGGTGCGCCGGTGCGGTGCTGCGTCGCCCTTCACCGAGCCTCTCACCGCATGTCCCCTACGTTCACTGCTCCTCTGAGGAGGGACCATGCGGTCGCGACGAGCTGTCCCCAGGCAAGCGGCGGGCCGCGGCCATCCGGCCCCGCACCTGTTTCCCCGTTGGTCAGCGGCCTGAGGAGATGATCACCGTGCGCGCTTTCACCTGGCGGGGTCTCGTCGCCGCCATCACCGCCGCCGCCTTATTGGCCGGGCTGGATTCCGGCGCTGCCGCTGCGTCGGCCGGCTTACGTACCGGAGCCGACGCCGAGGTGGTGGCCGGGCGCCGCACCACTGTCGAGGTGATGAAGACCGGCGGGCCCGAGGTCGCCAGAGCCGCCGAGGCCGCGCTGCTGGGCAGCGACGACTTGCTGCGCGAGTTCCTCGCCACCGGGCGGGACGCCGCCGCCGAGACGGACTTACGCGCCGGCGTCAGCCAGGTGCTGGGGGTCGGCGGACCCAACACGCGAGCCGCCGCCGAGGCCGCGCTGGCCGAGGGCGCCGACTCCATGCGCGCGTTCCTCGACACCGGGTGGAAGACCGCCTGGCAAGCGGACGTCCGCGTCCGCATCACGCAGATCATGGAGGCGGGCGGGCCCGAGGTCAAGGCCGCTGCCCGACGCGCGCTGGACGGTGACGCGGAGGCGCAGGCGCGGTTCCTGGAAACCGGCCACCAGGCCGCCCAGGACGAGGACGACCGGGACAAGACCACCGAGCTGATGACTACGGGCGGCCCCAAGGTCAAGGCCGCCGCTCAGCGGGCGCTCGACGGGACGATCGAGGACGTCCGCGAGTTCATCCGGCAAGGATACGAGGTCGCCGCCGCCCGCGACGCCGAGGTGATCTCCGTCGCGCAGCTGGCCGATCTCGCCGAGCAGGCCGGGGAGCGCGCGGCACTGCACACCCAGGCCGCCGAGGACGCCGCCGACCGCGCCATCCTGGCGGCCGGCCTGGCCAAGGAGGCCACGGAGCGAGCCGCACGCGAGACCGATGCGGCCAAGGACTCGGCGGACAAGGCCGCCCAAGCGGCGGGCCGTGCGGCCGATGCCGCCCGGCGCGCGGCCGAGGCGGCCGAAACGGCACTGGACGCGGCGGACGAGGCCAACTACGCGGCCCGGCTGGCGGCCGACGCCGCGAGCCGGGCCGCCACCGCGGCCTCCCTGGCCGGACAGGCCGCGGCCAACGCCAACCGGGCGGCCCAGGCCGCGCACGCGGACGCCGGGCAGGCGAGCGCCGCACGGCGCGCCGCCGAACAAGCCCGGGACGCGGCGCGGGGGGCTCGCGAGGCGGGCCAGGCCGCGCAGAACGCCGCACAGGCGGCGACCGCGGCCGGTCAGGCGGCGGCGGCCGCCGCCAGCGCCGGTGCGAACGCCAACGGCGCAGCGGGATTCGCCGATCAGGCGGGGCACTACGCGGAGGAGGCCGGGGCGAGCGCCGAGGCCGCCCGCCAGGCCGCCGCCTACGCCCAGCGCCGGGCCAACGCCGCGATCGCCGCGGCGAACCGAGCCCAGGCCCTAGCCCGTACGGCGGCCGACGCCGCCAACGAGGCCAAGGGGTGGGCCGAGGACGCGGCCCGGCACGCCGAGGCGGCAGGTGATGCGGCCGAGGACGCTGCCGACCACGCCGGTGAGGCCGACGGCCACGCCGACGTGGCCGAGCGGCACGCCGCGGAGGCCGAAGCCGCCGCCCTGGCCGCGAAGGGCTACGCCGACGGCGCCGTCCAGGTGCACGAGGTCGCCCTCCAGGCCGACGAGGCGCGCCTGGCAGCGCAGCAGGCGCGCAACGTCGCCGACGCGGAGGACGCTCTCGCGGCCGAGAACGCCCGCAGGGCCAGAGCCGGATGGCAGGCGGGCCAGGCCGAACGGCTCCAGGCCGAAGCCGCGCGGCTGCTGGCCGAGGCACGCGTGCCCGGCACCCCGCGCGCCACCGTAGTGGCGAACGGCCGCCGGGCCGCCGTCGCGCTGATGGACTCGGGCGGCTCCTACGTGCGGGCCGCCGCCGAGGACGCGCTGATCTACGGCGAGGACGACGTCATCGCGTTCGTCCGCGAGGCCGTCGACACCGCGATCGAGCACGACGACCGCGCCAGCCTCGACCACATCATCGCGACCACCGACCAGCCCGCGCTGCGGAACGCGGCGACGCAGGCGGGTCAGGGCGACCACGCCGGAGTGAAGGAGTTCCTGAACACCGGCCAGCACGCGGTCCAGCTGGACGACAACCGCGCCGAGGTCACCCGCATCAGGGACGCCGGCGGGCCGAAGGTCAGGAGAGCCGCTGACGAGGCCCTGACGGCCGGCACGGTTCAGGCGCTGCGTGACTTCCTGCAGACGGGGCAGCACGTCGCACGCGAGCACGACGACCGGCTGCTGATCGTCCAGATGCTGACCGGCGCCGGGCCGGAGCTGAACGCCGCGGCCCAGGCGGCGCTGTCCGGACCTGCCAGATACCTGCGGGAGTTTCTGGAGGTCGAGCAGCACGAGGCCCGCCAGCGCGACGCCGACGCCGCCGCCCACGAGTCGGAGATGGCCACCTACCTGGCCAACATCGCCCGCACCGCCGCCCTGGCCCAGGAGAGCGCCGCAGAAGCCAAGCGGCAGGCCGCGATCGCCAGGAACGCCGCCGACGAGGCCGAGCGCTATGCCGAACAGGCCAGGACGTACGCCAGGCAGGCCGAGGGATACGCCGACCACGCCCAGATGTACGCCGACCAGGCCCAAGCCTCCGCCGACCAGGCGGCCCAGTCGGCGCACACCGCCCGCGAAGCGGCGGCCCGCGCGCAGGCATCGGCGCGAGAGGCCGCCGCCTCGGCCGCCCAGGCGGCCGCGTCAGCCAACCAGGCCCGGGCATACGCCGACGAAGCGTACGCGGCGGCGGCCCGCGCCAGGGCCGATGCCATCCAGGCCGGCGAGGACGCGGCGGCGGCGGCCATGGCCGCGGCGGACGCCGCCGCGTACGCCGCGGAGCGGCGCCGGCAGGAGGACAGGCAGCGGCAGGAGGGCTACGACGGCGGCCTGCCCAACGCCGGAGGCGTGGATCCGGACGTCGACTACAGCGAGATCCGCACCGACGAAGACGTCCTCGAAGCGGATGATCCGGCGCTCGCCGCCCAATACCGCGACGACAAGGCCCAGGCCGGCAAGACCATCGAGGACTTCATCGTCTCCGTCGGCGGCGAGATCGTCCTTGAGGTCATCGGGTGGAACGACCTCGAGGCGTGCGTCACCCGAGGTGACCTCGTCGGATGCCTGTTCACCGCGCTGACCCTCGTGGGACCGATCACCCTGCTGCGTCATGTCGACGACATCCCGGAGATCGGCCGGGCGATCTGGCGCATCGTCGACGGCCTGGGGCCGTTCCGCCGCTCGGTCGCCTCGGCACAGGAATTCCTGCAGCGCATCCGGCCGCACATCAACAACGTCTTCGGGATGCTGCGCGACCCCTGCGGTCCCGTACAAGGCAACGGCAGCGCCGCCGGAACCAGTGAGCGGGAATCCGCGAAGCCCGCCGCCGGAGCCGGGGGAGCCGTCCAGGCTCCCGGTGAGCACTCGTTCGGGGCAGATCACGCGGCACGCCGGCCGGACGCCGGGGACCTGCGGCTCACGGGCCATTACGTCACCGCCACGGCCACTCATCCGTGGACCGTGGACCGGAAGGTCTACACCCTCACCGTCCACGGCACCGCGGGCTACGTCGCCTGGTCCGGCGGTGCGAAGTACTGCGCCCTCGGACAGGCCGGCGAAGCCGCCGTCAGCGCCGCGACCGGCGGAATCCCGAAGAACACGCTGACCCTGACGGGGCCCGTCACCAAGAAGCCCCGCATCCCGGATTTCTACGTCAAGGGCAGCTTCATCGCGGAAAGCAAGAACGTCGCTTACCAGTATCTTTCGTCGCAGCTCAAGGACTATCTGGCGATCGCGAAGAACGAGGGCCTCGTGCTGCACCTCTATGTCCGAACGGGAACCGGGACGAGGCTTGCCGAACCGCTGAAGCAGAAGATAGCCGCCGGAGAGATCATCCTTCACAAGATAATTCCGTGAGGATCGTCCGATGAGTTACGATCTCGAGGTCTACGGCGCGTACGCCGTCGCACCGGAGCGCCTGTCGGCTCTGGTGGCCGACGCGGGCGGCCTGATCCAGGTGATGCGGACGGGCGCCGTGGTCGACCGCCTGGTGCGCGGCGAGCCGGCGCACGCCTTCGTGATCGAAGGGCCGTTCAGCCTCGAACGCGAGGACCTGCCCGACGACGTCGCCGCGGCCGCCGTCGGGGTGAAGGTGCGGTACGAGTTCACCGTCGAGGACCACAGCCGGGCCGCCGTCACCTTCGCCAGGAAGGTGGCCCGCAGGCTGGCCGAGCTGTCCGGAGGGGTGGTCCACGACCGGCAGGACGACGAGTGGCCGATCTGGCCGCGGACCGCCCGGCGCTTCAAGCCGCCGGCCGCGCAGCGGATCGACACCCTCGGCCTGGAGTGGTTCGTACGGCGTGAAGACCTCCGCGGGGAGCTGCCGGGGTCGTTGCTCGCAGCGTTGCGCGCCTGGATTCCGGAGGCGCTCCCACGGCGGTTCGGCGCCTACGAACCGCTCCGGCACCAGCTGTCCGACGACGGAGACGCAGGCTTCGTCCAGGCGTGGAGATCGGAGTCCGGCGGCCTGTACTGGAAGGCCGTCCGCCCGTGCCTGGCGGGCTCCGCCTCGGCGGTGGGTGAGGCGTTCACTCCTTGGGTGGTGGGAGACGAACCGCCTCTGGACCACCCGGTGGCCCGGCTGTCGCTGATCTTCGACCTGCGGGTGCTGTCCGATCAGCGGTGGCGCGACGAGCTCGTGGCCGCCTTCGCGCACATCGCGCGGGTCACCGGCGCCTTCTACGGGCAGGCCGGCGTGGAACGGGGATGGAGGTACGGCGGCGGCTCCCTGCAGAGTGACGGGGAGACGGAGACGCGCACGAGCCCGGTCTGCCGAGACCGCTGGTCCGGCCTGCCGCCGTACCCGATGTGGCTGGCCTGGTTCGCCGGCCCCTACCTCCCTCATGTCGGACCGCACCGGGGCGCCGGCTGCGAACGGCTCGGCGGCGGGCTGCTGTGCCGCGCCGGCGACCACCCCGATCAGGCGACCGGTTCGCCGTGGCCCGCCGATCTGATGATGACGCTCCTCGATGAGGGCGATCCCCGCTTCCCCGACGTCGATCGCGTCCCCGCCCGAGTGATCCCCGAAGGTCTGTGAACGGCAGAGTGAAAGAGATGATGCATGGAGTTGCGCCGATTCCGCGTGCTCGCCGCCATGGCGGCGCCGTTATGGGTGGTGGCCCTGACCGCCCCCGCCGCGGCGAGGGCCGTACCCGACACATCGAAGGTGGCCGTGGCCCGCGCGGGTGTCTCGGCTTCGGACACCCAGCCGGGAATCATCGAGGAAGGCGCCTACCCGGATGCCGAGCGCATCTTGGCCGAACGCGGGATCACGCTGATTTCCGGCAACGGCCTGATAACGCTCGCCGACTGCGGCGCCCCCGGCACCATTCAGCTGTACAGCGCCGAGAAGGGATACATCTGTTTCCAGGTGCGCATCTGGCCGGCTTTCGCTCTCGACTCGGCCACCCTGGAACCCGCCCTCAATTCTTTCGTCGTCCTGAGAATCCCCGACGTGTACGTGATCAAGGGGACGGCCACCGCCACCCAGCAGGCGACGTTGACCGTTGACGATCAGACCAAAACGTACGACATCAGGCCTGGTGAATGGACTCCGGTCGGCGAAGGCGTCGATCCCGAGAATCCCCCGGAAACCCTCGTCGAGCTGCGCGCGGGACAGGAGAAATGGTGGTGAGCGTGCAGAACTCGCCGTGCCGGCGTCTCGGCGCCGTCCTGGCGGCGCTCCTGGCGGCGGTCGTGATGGTGGGGGCCGCCGGCGCGCCCGCCACGGCGATCGTCGGAAGCCCGGCCGACCCTGACGACTACCGATTCACCGTCAGAGTGCAGATCGGCGACCGGCGCGTCTGCAGCGGCGCCATGGTCCATCCGCTGTGGGTGCTCACCGCCAAGTCCTGCTTCGCCGCAGCCGGCCGGCCGGCCGCGGCGGGACCGCCCGCCACGGACACCTCGGTGATCTGGGGGAACATCGACCTCGCGGCGGCCGAGCACTCTGCCTGGCCAGGCGTGATCGACCTCGTCCCGCACCCGGAGCGTGACCTCGTGCTCGCCGAGGTCACCTCCTGGGCGGCCGTCCGCCCGGTGGAGATCGCCACCACGCCGCCGCGCGCCGGTGAGCGGCTGAGGGTCACCGGGTTCGGCCGGACGGGGACCGCATGGGTGCCCGACAGGCTGCACACCGCCACGTTCACCGTCGGCGGCGTCGAGGACACCCGGCTGACACTCGTACCCGACAGCCCGGGAGCGGCCATCTGCAAGGGCGACGCCGGCGGGGCGGCGTTCCGGGATGCCGACGACCGGGTGGAGCTCGTCGGCATCCATCACACGTCCTGGCAGAACGGCTGCTACAAGGAGACCGAGACCCGCCAGGGCGCCACCGAAACCCGGGTCGACGACCTCGGCGCCTGGGTGGCCACCACGACCACCAACCCCGAGATCTGGGCCAGAGACAACGTGGACTACCGCGGCCGGACGGTGAACCTGTGTTACAGCTCCAACGGCAAGGCCCAACTGGTCGCCGGCGGCGGCAGGCCGTCCTTGAGAAGCAACGTCACGCATGAGGGCGGAACGCAGCGCGGCCAGCTCTTCGTCAGCAACTGGCTGGGAGTGGCGGGACTGCGCTTCCAGAGCGACGGGAATCTCGTGGTCTATGACAGCACCGGCAAGGGCGTCTGGTCCACCGGGACCTCGGGTCACCCGAACGCCCGCCTGGTGTGTGAGAGCGACGGCGGCGCCACCATCTACGACGGCTCGACCCCGGTGTGGCAATCGGGCACCGCTCCGGCCCTGCACGCCGGCTCGCAGTTCCAGGTCACGAGCGTGCAGAGTGACCCGTTCCACCCGACGTACTTCTGCCTGAGCGCCGACCGCGCCACCTACCTGGAAGTCGACGACGGCGTCCTGAAGAGCTCCGACGGCTGGCGATCGCCACGCGAGCTGTACGGCGCCGCCGACGACTGGACGGTGCGCTTCCAGAACGACGGCAACCTCGTGGTGGACGACGAGAACGGCGACTCTCTGTGGTCCAGCAAGACCCACGGCCACCCCGCCGCCAGACTGGTATGTGAGGACGCAGGCAACGTCGCGATCTACGACGGGACCACCAAACTGTGGGATTCCGCCAGCTACCCCACCGGTCGCCTGGTTTCCGCCGCCTACCCTGATCAATGCGCATACGTCGACAGTCGCGTTCGCCTGCATTCCTGCTACTACGAGAGCCACTGGACCTTCAATCCGGACAAGACCATCCAGTGGACGCAAGATCTCAACGTGTGCATGGTGGAGGGCGATTACGCCATCCCGCAGCCGGCGGCGTGTGTGCCCGCGCACCCGAACAGGACCTGGGAACGTCGCGCCAACGGCTCACTCGTCAACAGCGGGACCGGCAAGTGCCTGCACGCCATCGGCCCGGACACCCAAGCGCGGATGCAGGCGTGCGACGGCAGCGCCGCGCAACGCTGGATCCTCCGGCCGGACCGCCCCGGGGACAGCGCCCAGTCGCAGGGGGGTGAGGTCAGGCAGCGTCCGATCCGCGGGCGGGACCATGGCCTCCATGGCTCACACCCCTGATGATCTGACGCTCTGGTACGAGCAACCCGCCGTCGACGGGGAGACCCAGGCCCTGCCCATCGGCCCGGCGGGTACCGCCGGGAGCTGAGCCTGCGGGAGGCGGTGGCGCGGGTGCGTTACACCGCCGGTCGGCCGCATCGCTGACCCATGGTTGCTCAATGACTGCTCGTGCGCGTTCGAGCGGCGGGGAACAGCCGGAATGTTGGCAGCTACCACGGCCATCGCCTGTGCTGCGTCGACGCCATCGACGGCTGCGGATTCGATCGCTGATTCCTGGGCCATCCCGGCTGGTCAAACCTTAAGGTAGATGTCGGGCGTAAAGGAGGAATCGGTGCCGAGCAAACTTGGGCGTACCACGCTGGCCACCGTCGCCGCCTCGGCTGGTGTGTCCGTGGCCACTGTGTCCAAGGTGCTCAACGGCCGCCCTGACGTCGCGCCGGCCACTCGTTCGCTGGTGCAGTCTCTGCTGTTGGAACAGGGCTACGTGCCGCTCTCCTCACGCCGGGACCAAACGCAGGTGACGGCCACGGTGGAGATGTGGGTGGACGATCTGTGTGCGTACTCCACCGAGGTCATCAAGGGCACAGTCGAGGCCGGAGCCGAGTTGGGCGTCGCGGTCGTCGTCACCTATCCGAAAGACCTGGCCGGCGAGGGCGTCTCCTGGGCTCGCGACCTGGTCGCCGCTGGGCGTCGAGCGATGATCACCCTCATGAGTGTGCCGACCTCGGCCCAGCTCGCCGCCCTGTCCCAGGCCCGCCTCCCGGTGGTTGTCATCGATCCGCTGAACCTGCCCGACATCCCCGGGACCAGCATCGGCTCCACCAACTTCACCGGCGGTCTGTCCGCTACACAGCACTTACTGGACCTCGGCCATCGCCGCATCGCCTATCTCGGCGGCCCCGCGACTTCAACCACCAACCAAGCACGCATGCATGGCTACCGCGCCGCCATGGAGGCCGCGGGCGTGCCCGTGCCCAACGAGTACGTCCGCACTTCGGGCTTTTGCTATCCCGACGGGATCAAAGAGGGAGCCGCCCTGCTCGACCTGCATCCCGCGCCAACGGCCATCTTCGCCGCCGGCGACGAGAGTGCCATGGGCGCCATACAGGCCGCCAGGGCCCGCGGCCTGCGCATCCCCGAAGACCTCAGCGTCGTCGGCTTCGACGACACCGAGATCGCCACCATGACCTCGCCGCAGCTGACCACCGTACGCCAGCCGCTGCGCGAGATGGGCGTCATCGCCCTGCGCACCGCACTGCGCCTGGCCGCCGGTGAGAAAATCGAGTCCCACCACATCGAACTCGCCACCGAACTTGTAATACGCGGTTCGACCGTCGCTGCCTGATCCCTGAAACGCCTCCTCCGAGGTTGTTCAGTCTCCAGCGGCCCTTGACCGGTGGCAGGGTGATATCCCGATTAGCCGTTGTGTTTCCCTGGCGGTACGGCGGGTGCGTTCCGGCGTTCGTCGCCGGGTTCAGCACCTGCTCGACGGGTTCCGGCGGCGGACGTGCCCAGGCATCGATCCCGCTGCGAATGGCAATGGTCCTGCACAGCGGTGTGCCTAGGATCTCCGTATGCCTCTCGGAAAGCCCGCTCAGCAGCGCCGTCTCGCCGGAGTGCTCAGCTACGAGGACGCGCGCGACCGCGCGCGGAAGGTCCTGCCGAGGCTGCTGTTCGACTACGTCGACGGCGGCGCGGACGACGAGCTGACCATGCGGCTCAACGGCGAGCGGCTGCGGCGGCTCTTGCTGCGGCCGCGCACGGGCGTGTGGGTGCCGAGGCCGGGGCTGAAGACGGAGGTGCTCGGGACCACGCTGTCGATGCCCGTGCTGACCGCCCCGTGCGGCGGCATGCGGCTCGTCCATCCGGACGGCGACCTGGCGGTCACGCGGGCGGCGGCACGGGCCGGCGTGGTCCCGGTCGTGCCGTCGGGGAGCGGACACTCGCTCGAGGACATCGCGGCCTCCGACGGGCCGAAGTGGTTCCAGCTCTACAGGTTCTCCGACCGGGCCGGGATGGAGTCGCTGGTCGAAGGCGCGCGGGCGGCGGGCTACGAGGCGCTGGTGGTGACGATGGACACCGGCATCGCCGGCAACCGGGAGCGGGACTTCCGTAACGGGTTCAGCTACGACCTGCGGATCAACGCCGGGACCGCCCTGCGGCTCGGCCCGCAGATGATCCGGCGGCCCGGGTGGGCGTTCCGGTTCTGGCGCGACGGCATGCCGTTCGAACTGCCCAACACCGCTCGGTTCGGCAGCGACGGGAGGGCGATGTCGCTCACCGAGATGGCCCGCGGAGGAGCCGAGTCCTTCTCCCCCACCTGGCGGGACGTCGAGCGGATCCGCGAGACCTGGGCCGGCGGCCTCGTGGTCAAGGGCGTGATGACCGGGGACGACGCCCGGCGGGCGGTCGATCTCGGCGCCGACGCCGTCGTGGTGTCGAACCACGGCGGGCGTCAGCTGGACGGCGTGCCGGCCACGATCGATGCGCTGCCCGAGGTGGTGGCCGCGGTCGGGGGGCGCGCGGCGGTGCTGCTCGACAGCGGTGTCCGCCGCGGCGGCGACGTGGTGAAGGCGCTCGCGCTCGGGGCGCGGGCGGTGCTGGTGGGCCGACCGGTCGTGTGGGGGCTGGCCATCGCGGGCGAAGCCGGGGTCGCGCACGTCCTGGAACTGCTGCGCTCCCAGATCATCCGGACGATGTGCCTGATGGGGTGTCCGTCGGTGGCCGCGCTCGATCCCGGGTGGCTGTGGGCGCACCCTCGTTCTTGACCGGTCATGGGACGCGCCAGCCGAGGATCCCGTACGGGTCGAGCTCGCGGACCGGCTGCGGCACGTAGGTGGCATAGGCGTCGGCGTTCTTCGGCCCGATCCCGTGCTCGGCGAAGAAGCTGCCGCCGAACTCATCTCGTCAAGCGTCCAGCCGGCCGACGCCGTGAGCGTCCGCCCGTCCGCGTCGATCTCGAACACGTCCCGCATGCGCTCGGTCGACAGCACCGCCTGGGTGCTGGTCGAGTCGGGCAGGCCGCTGCCGACCAGGCCCGAGTTGGCGCCCTGCGCGACCACGCGCAGGCGGTGCTCGCGGCAGACGCCGAGCACCGTGCGCACGTCTTCCACCGTGCGGGGCCGGATCACGCCGGCCGCCCGGCCCTTGAGGTTGTTGGGGCTGAGCTCGTATCGGGAGAGGTCCTGTGGGGGGAGCAGCACGCCGTCCGGATCCAGGCTCCGGCCGAGAACGTGCAGTGCCTTGGCGACGACCATGGGGCAAGCGTCTCATCGGCCAGATCATTGACGGATGTCACGAGTGGCGGTTTCAATGCCGTGATGGCTAAGGATCCGACCGTTCAGCAACTGCGGGCCTTCCAGGCTGTGGCCAGGGAGTTGCACTTCGGACGGGCGGCCGCACGGCTCCACAGCACCCAACCGCCCCTCACCCGCCACATCCAGGCCCTTGAGAACGCTCTCGGCGTCCAGCTCCTGCGACGGAACTCGCGCAACGTGGAGCTCACACCGGCGGGCGAGACGTTCCTGGCCGAGATCGACATCGTGGTCGCCCGGCTGGAGCGCGCGATAGAGCTGGCGAGATCGACCGAGGGCGGCATCTGCGGACAGCTCTCCATGGCGTACGTGGAGCCGCTGGCCGTGGAACTGCTGCCGCGCGTGCTGCGCCAGTTCGTCCTGCTGCACGCTCGGATGGAATTGCGGTTGTATCCGATGGACACGCGCGACCAGATCGCCGCTCTGCACGAGGGGGGCATCGACTGCGGCCTGCTGCGCGCCCCGGGCAACGTCGACCCGTGGCTGGAATTCGAGGCCGTGTGCTCCGACGTCTTCGTCGCCGCCCTGCCCGCTCATCACCGGCTCGCCCACGAGGCCGAGATCGACCTCGCCGTACTGGCGGGCGAGCCGTTCATCGCCTACGAGGGCAGGATCGGGCAGGGCATGATCAATGCCATGCTGAGCGGCTGCGCGACAGCCGGCTTCACGCCCATGGTCAAGCACCTGGTGCAGAACACGCTGATGCTGCTGGCCCTCGTCGCCGGCGGCGAAGGGGTGGCCCTGGTGTCCAGCGAGATGGCCAAGCTGCCCCGCGACGGCGTCGCGTTCGTCGGATTGCACGGCAGCCCCGCGAAGTCGAGCATTCTCATGGCCTCCAGGCGAGGCGAACGCAACAGTGCCCGGGATGACCTCGTGCATCTCCTCCGCCGCGCGGCGCCGGTGCCCGTGCAGGCAGGCCGCGACCGATAGCCTCCACGGCATCGAACCTCAGCATTTCAGCATCTTTCTCGCCGCACCGCTCAAGTAGTGTCACGGCAAGTCTTCCGCGAATTCGCCCGCGATATCGGTGCGCCACCACGCCTTCGAATGTCCGGGCGTTCGTCGCGCCCGAAAATTCACGACTCAGACAAGGGCGGACGAGCCGATCAGGAGGAAGCGATGAAATGCACGACGAGAATCCGCGCATCGCTCACGTGGGTCGCTCTTGCCGGGATGGTCGTGGCCATGACGGCGTGCGGTGCGAGCAAGAACGGCGATTCGTCCGCCAGCAATGTCATCGACGTCGGCGGGCTGGTTCCGCTGTCCGGCGGCGGGGCGGTCTACGGTCCGGACATCGAATCGGCGCTGAAGATCGCGGTCGCTGAGATCAACGAGAACCCGCCGATGGGCCGGAGCCTCAAGCTGCACATCGAGGACTCCCAGACCGACCCGGACGCCGCGACCCGGGCCGCTCAGAAGCTGATCAACATCAACCGCTCGGCCGCCATCATGGGCGTCTGGTCGAGCGCCGAGACCCTGGCCATAGCTCCGATGGTGATCCAGAGCGGCACGTTGCTCACGACCGCGGCGGGCGCCGCCGGCGTCACCGACCTCAAGGACGACAACCTCGTCTGGCGCTTCTACCCGCCGGGCAAGTACACCGGTTCGGCGATCGCGCAGGCGGTACGGGAACAGGGCTGGAAGAGCGCCGTGGCCATGTCGCGTAACGACCCCAGCGGCCTGACCATCGTCCAGAGCTTCCAGCAGGCCTTCGAGGCTGCCGGCGGCGACGTGGTCGACTCCATCACCTATCCGCCGAACCAGAGCGGCTATACCAGCGAGGTACGCCGGGCGATCGGCAAGAAAGCCGACGTCATCGTCAACGTGGGATATACGCCGGAGCTCGCGGCGATGATGAAAGACGCGCAGAATTCACTCGAGAAAGGCACGTGGCTGTCCGTCGGATGGTCGGTGAATCAGGGATTGTTGGACGCGCTCGGGAACGACGCGGCGGAAGGGCTCTATTCCGTCGACGCGGCGCCCAACGTCGACGGCGCGGCGTACGAGCACCTGCGGCGGACCTTCCAGGCCGACACCGGCCGCACCCTGCTCGCCAGCGACACCTTCGCCTTCTACGCCTACGACTCCGCGCTCGTCGTCGCCCTGGCGATGGCGGCGTGCACATGCACGAAGGGTGGTGAGCTCACCGCGGCCGTGGCCAAGGTCACATCGGCGCCCGGAACCGTGGTCGGCAGCTACGCCGACGGCATCGCGGCGCTCCAGAAGGGTGAGGACATCGACTACCAGGGCGCCTCCAGCGACCTCGAATTCGACGCCAAGGGCGACCAGCTGTCCGGCTACGGCATCTACCGGGTCAAGGCCGGAGAGATCGAACTGGTCAAAGAGTTCACCCTGCCCTGACCGATAGCTCGGCGATGAATGGTGGTTCCCGTGCTGCAAGCACTCATCAACGGCGTGACCGACGGCATGCTGATCGGTCTGACGGCGCTGGGCATCTCCCTCGTCTACGCCGTCCAACGATTTCCCAACGTCAGCCAGGGCGGTCTGGTCACCGCGGGCGCCTACGCGGCGTACGCCTTCGGCCCGCTCGTCGGCACCTGGTACCTCGCGATCGGGGCGGGCGTGCTGAGCGCGTTCGTCCTCGGGATGCTCGGCTACCTGATCGTCATCAGGCCGTTCCGGACGGCACCGCTGATGACGCTGCTCATCGTGACGATCGGGCTGGAGTTCGTACTGGACTACACGGTCTCCTTCTTCTGGGGGAACTCGCTGAGGGCCTATGACTTCGGCGTCACGGGCGAGTTCTCCGTCGGTGGCCTCTACGTCAGCCGGGTGGCGGCGTACACGAGCCTGGTGGCACTCGCCACCATGGCCGTCGTCGCCACCGTCGTCAGGCGGACCAGGATCGGCAGGGAGATGCGCGCGTTGTCGGACGACAAGCCGCTGGCCCGCGTCGCGCGGATCTCCGAGAACCGCACCCTCATGCTGGCGTGGGGCGCGGCCGGGGCGCTGGCCGCCGTCGCCGGCATCTGCTACGGCGTCAAGTCCCAGCTGAGCCCGCTCATGGGCTGGAACCTGCTGCTCCCGTCGTTCGCGGCGGCGATCCTCGGCGGGCTCGGCAGCTTCGGCGGCGCGATCCTCGGCGGGGTGGTCGTGGGCGTCGGCATGGAGCTGTTCACCCTGGCCATGCCGGCCGTCTTCAAACCGATCTTCGCCTTCCTCGTCCTCACCCTGCTGCTCCTGGTGCGACCGCAGGGCCTGCTGGGCAAGGCGGTGCGCGTATGACCACCTACCTTCCGGCCATCGCCACGATCGCCCTGATGTACGGCGCCCTCGGGCTGTCGCTGAACATCCAGGTGGGGCGCACCGGCATCATCAACTTCGGGCACGTCGCGTTCTTCGGCGTCGGCGCGTACGCCACCGCGCTGCTGTCGATCGGCGGGATGAGCCTGGCGCTGTCCATTCCCCTCGCGACCGCGCTCGGCGGCCTGGCCGCGCTGCCGCTCGGCTGGATCGCCGCCCGGCTGACCTCCCACTACCTGGCGATCGTCACCATCGGTTTCGCCGAGGCTCTGCGGGTGCTCCTGCAGAACCTTGAGGTGACCGGCGGGCCGGGCGGGCTGACCGGCGTGCCCCGGCCGTTCGGCGACCTGGCCCCGGACCTCTTCGCCGGCATCTGGCTCGGGGTAGCGGCCGCCCTGCTCGCGGTCACCTACGTCATGTCCAGCATCGTCACCCGGGGGCTGCTCGGCCTGAACCTGTCGAGCGTCAGGGAGGACGAGCCGGCTGCGGCCATGCTCGGCCGCAACGTCGCCGCGTTCAAGACGATGGTGCTGGTCTGGGGGTCGGCCCTGGCCGCGCTCACCGGCGCCTGCTACGCGCACTGGGTCGGCTTTGTCTCCGCCGAGCAGTTCGACCCCCGCGTGACGTTCTACATCTGGGCCGGGATCATCATCGGCGGCGCCAGCCACGCCGGCGCCTGGCTCGGCGCCGCCGCGATCGCCGCCGTCTTCGAGCTCACCAGGTTCTTGAGCGACTTCGGGATCACGGCCTTCACCGACACCCAGTTCGCCTCGCTGCGCTGGATCGCCATCGGCCTGATCCTGATCATCACCATGAAGTTCCGGCCGGAGGGGCTGCTGCCCATGAGGTCACGCCACCACCTGCGCGACGATGCGGACGCCTCGGTGACGCAGCCGGCGCCCGCCACCAAGGGGGTGCCGGTCAGCGATGCTTGAGGCGCAGAACGTATCCGTCCGCTTCGGCGGGCTCCGCGTGCTCCACGACGTCAGCCTGACGTTGCCGAAGGAGCGGCTGACCGGGCTCATCGGCCCCAACGGTGCGGGCAAGACGACCCTGTTCGACTGCATCACCGGATTCGTCACGTGCGACTCCGGGACGGTCCGGGTGAACGGCCGGCCGGTGCCGAAGGTCTCCCCGCACCGGGCCGCCACGGCCGGCATCGCACGGACCTTCCAGACGCCCCGCATGTTCGACCAGCTCACCACGCTGGAGAACCTGGTGGTCGCGGGCTCGCGGCCGTCGGCCGTCCGGGCGCTGGCGATGGCGTTCCGGTCGCGGGCGCACGCGGCCGAGCTGCGGGAGCTGATCGGCCTGGCCCGGGAGACGGCCGAGTTCATGGGCCTCGCGTCCGTCCTCGACAACCGCTCCGACGCCCTGTCCGGCGGCCAGCGGAAGTTGCTGGAGATCGGCCGGGCCCTGATGCGCAAGCCCCGCGTGCTGCTGCTCGACGAGCCGATGGCGGGCGTGAACCCCGCCCTGGCCAGAACGATCGCCGCCAAGATGCACGCGGTCGTGGCCGGCGGCGTCGCCGTCGGCGTGATCGAGCACAACATGGAGTTCGTCATGAAGCACTGCGACTATGTGCACGTCCTGGCCCAGGGCAGGGAGCTCGTCCACGGCACACCCGAGGTGATCAGACGGGATCCCCAAGTGCTGGAGGCCTACCTGGGAGGCACCTCATGACCGTTCTCGACGTGGTCGGCGTGGACGCCGGCTACGGCGGCAACCGCATACTCGACGACCTGTCGCTCACCGTGCGCGACGCCGAGGTGGTCTGCGTGATCGGGCCGAACGGCGCCGGCAAGTCGACCTGCCTGAAGGTCATCGCGGGTCTCCTCCCGTGGACGAAGGGGGAGGTTCGCATCGGCGGCGCGGCCGTGCCATCCGGCAGCGTGTCCGACGGCGGCCGCGCCGCCCTCGGATACGTACCGCAGGTGAGGAACACCTTCCCCAGCCTGTCGATCCGGGAGAACCTCCTCGTCATGGCGCCCCGGCGATGGTCGCGGGCGGCGACCGAAGCCCGCGTCGCCGAGGTGCTGAACGACATCCCCCAGCTCGCCGACATCCCCGGCAAGTCGGCGGCGCTGCTGTCCGGCGGCGAGCGGCAGCTGCTGGCACTCGCCATGGCGCTGGTACGGCGCCCGGCGGTGCTGCTGCTCGACGAGCCCTCGGCCGCCCTGTCCCCGCTCGCCGCCGACCAGGTGTTCGAGATCGTCGGCCGGCTGAAGGACAGCGGGATCAGCATCCTGCTCGTCGAACAGAATGCGCGCCAGGCCCTCGCGCACTCCGACCGCTGCTACGTCCTGGAGACCGGGAGCGTGGCGCTGGAAGGCGCCGCCTCGCATCTGCTGGACGACCCCCGCCTGGGAGCCCTCTACCTCGGGGGCGATCTGCCTGCGGAGACCTTCCCCCTCCCCTCGCCTGGAGTGTCATGACCGTCAACTACCTGATCCACGCCACACTGATCGACGGGACCGGCCGCGACCCCGTCCCGGACTCGTGGATCCGCGTCGAGGACGGCCGCATCGTCGCCGTCGGCAGCGGGGACGCCACGTGCGGCGACGCCGGCGTCCTGGACTGCGCCGACCGGACCGTCATGCCCGGGATGATCGACGCGCACGCGCACCTGGGCGCCGTCGACTACCTCGACAAGCTGCTGGACGGGCCGCGCGCCCTGTACGCCGCAGCCGTGTTCCGGGAGATGGAGTCGACCCTGCGGCACGGGTTCACCACCGTCCGCGACGCCGGATACACCGACTCCGGCTTCCGGCTCGCGGCCGAGAGCGGCATGGCGCCCGGCCCGCGGATGCTCGTCTCCAACGGCCCCCTCAGCCAGACCGGCGGGCACTCCGACTTCCGCCGACGGCACGAGCGGGAGCCCGTCGTGATGTTCGACGGTCTGGTGTGGACCGGGGTCGTGGCCGACGGCGTCGAGCAGGTGCGGTGGGCCGCCCGCGAAGTGCTGCGCGCCGGAGCTGACCAGGTCAAGGTCATGGCGAGCGGCGGGTGCGCCTCGCACGGCGACGACGTGACCGACACCCAGTTCACCCGGGAGGAACTCGCCGCGATCGTCTACGAGGCCCGGGCCCGTGGCAAGCACGTCATCGCGCACGCGTACAACCCCGGCTCCATCGCGAACGCGGTCGAGGCCGGAGTCCGCTCGATCGAGCACGGCAACCTGCTGGACGAGGCGGCCGCGAAGCTGATGGCGGACAAGGGAACCTACCTCGTCCCCACGATCGCCACGTTCCAGCTCCTGTCCAAGGACGGGATCGCCATGGGCATGACGCCGCACCAGGTCGAGCAGATCGACACCGTCCTGGACTCCGCGTTCACGTCCCTGCGCATCGCGATGGACGCCGGCGTCCGCATCGGCTCCGGATCCGACGCGCTCGGCCGGCACCAGCCGCGCAAGGCGCTGGAGCTTGAACTCCAGGCGCGGGTGATGGGGCCGCTGGGCGCCGTCCGCGCCGCCACGGCCGTCAACGCGCAGATCATCGGACGCGGCGACGACCTCGGCACGATCGCCGAAGGCTACCTGGCCGACCTGCTGATCCTCGACGGATCACCCGCCGACGACATCACCGTGCTGCAGAACGAGGACGCCATCCACGCGGTCCTCCAATCCGGCCGCCTGACGGTCGACAGACGCCCGGAGACGACCGGGCCCACGAGGAGGACGACCTGATGGACCGGAACGACGTCTCCTGGAGAGGCTATTGGTCAGCGGCGATCACGCCCTTCACCTGCGAGGGCGCGTTGGACGAGAAGGCTCTGAGAGCCGTCGTCAACAGGTCGGTGGAGCAGGGCGTCCACGGCATCTGTGTGAACGGCAGCACCGGAGAGTGGTTCAGCCAGACCCTTGACGAGCGCCGGAGGGTCGCCGAGATCGCGGTGGAGGCGGTGGCCGGGCGGGTCCCGACCGTCGTCGGCGTCACGTGCTCGCGGGCCGACGACGCCGCCGCGCTGGTCGAGCATGCCGCGCGGGTGGGCGCGACGTCGGTGCTGGCGGCCCCGCCGCCGCTGGCCCGACCGACTGCCGTGGAATTGGAGACCTACTACCGCGAGGTCTTCGGCGCGGCGCCGATCCCCGCATGGCTGTACAACTTCCCGCAGGACAACGGGCACCACATCAGCCTGCACGAGATCGCCGGCCTCGCCGAGATCCCGACCGTGGTGGCGATCAAGCAGAGCGTGCCGAGCATGTGGGAGTTCATCCAGACCATCGAGGCCGTGGGCTCGACCTTGCGCGTCTTCGGCAACATGCTCAACAGGGTGGGCGTCGCGCTGATCCGCGGCGGGTACGGAGGCGACGGGCACTTCGGCAGCGGCATGCTGCTCGGCGCCGACATGCCGGGTTTCTTCGAGGCCGCCTGGAGCGACGACGTGACCCGGGCGCACGCGATCGCCGGCCGCTTCGAGAAGCTGATGGCCGGGCTCGCCGGGGAGCGCGCCGACGGCTACAACTGGGCCTTCGGCGGCATGCAGGCGACCCTGAAGGCGGCCATGAACCTACTGGGAGAGAGCGGCGGGTACCCGCGCAGGCCGAAGCTCCCGGTGGACGACCCCTCCGCGCTGGACAGCATCCGTACGATCCTCCAGGACGCCGGCCTCGACTGCGTACAGGCGAGCCCCACCTGAGGTTTCACGCGGCGGGAGCGGCCTTACGAGCCGGCCGATCGCCTGTGGTTGGCGGCGCTCTCGCACAAACACCCTGACCATCAGCAATTACAGAAGCCGAAACACCACGGGAGACGAGCTGCGGATCGCGTCCATATCCAGGAAGCACTCGGCCCTGAAGCAGGCCAGACCGCTGCGGGCGCTACCCGATCCGGTCGACGCCGACATCAAGGTCGCATGAGGAGACCCAATATCCGGCACCCACGCATGCGGAACGCTCGAAAATCGCGGGTTCGACGAAGAGCACATCGGGCCAACGGTCGGCATCCCCGACCGGGTGAAATCGAGGCGATCCGCAATGCTGGGACACACATCGCCAGCTGAGCCGATACGCGTACTTTTCTCTTATGTGGCTGCTATTGGTCGCACATGATGGACTTGGACTCATCGATGACCAGATCTCTTGTCACGATAAGGAAGGCATCATGCCCCCTGTCATCGTCGGACACGACGGCCCCCTCACCGACCGCCGCTTCCCGCTCGGTGACACGCCGACCACCTTCGGCCGCAGGCAAGACTGCAGCGTGGTGATCTCCAGCGGACGAGCTTCGCGCCGCCACGCAGAGATACGCCACGAGGCCGGGCAGTACATCCTGCACGACCTGGGAAGCCGCAACGGAACGATGGTCAACGGCAAGCGCGTCACCTCACACGGGCTCCAACCGGGCGACCTGATCACGATCGGCGACGAGCAGTTCCGCTTCCTGCCCTCCGACGACGACGCGACGGTCTACGGTGCATCCCCACTGCCGCAGGCGAGCGGATCCGCCCCGCCGGTCGGCCCGGGACCGGTACTCCGGGTGACCGTTTCCGGCGGTGGGCCCGTCGGGCTGAGCCTCGCGCTCCTCCTGGAGCACCTCATGGGCCCACGGGTCGCCGTCACCGTCTACGACGGCCGCTGGACCCAGGACGGTTCTCGGGTCGCGTGGAAGGGGCAAGAGCAGGGCAACGTACGGCGCCAGCAGGTCGTCACGGTCCAGAGCCGCCAGTACCTGAACCTCCCCGGCCCGGTGCAGGCTCGGCTGTTCGAGCCCGGGGCGTACTCCGAGATGTGGCCGCCCGGCCCCGACTCCATCCGAGGACACGCCCCGCGCAACCTCCGCATCGCCTACATCGAGGACACGCTCCTGGAGATGGCCGGCGAGAAGTTCGACCGCATCCGGCTCGTCCCCACCCGCTTCAATCCCGACGAGCATGGCGACAGCGCGAAGCAGGATCATGTGCTCGCCATCTGCGAGGGTGGCCGTTCGCGCACGCGGGAGCATTTCACCGGCAAGTTCGGCACCGCCGACAGCTCGATCTACTCCCTGAACGGCAAGCACCTGCAGGATGTCGTGCTGGGCTTACGCGTCAAGTCCGACCTGCCTGACGCCATGTCGGTCCTGCTGACCGTGGCCCAGAACCGCTACCTGCTCAACGCCCTGGGCGGCGAGGGTTTCCTCAACATGCGACTCACCGACGAGGAGGCCGAGGAGGTCGTCGGCATCGATCCCGTCCGTCGCGTGTTCGAGGAGTGTGTCGCCGCCAGCCCGTGCATGATGGGCCGTACCGACCACGGCGACTTCCACTGCTCCACCCACGGCACCCTGTTCCTGCCCGCTCTGATCAAGGGGTCTCCCCTGTGGCGGCGGGTGCAGGAAGGGCTGGCGATGTTCGGCGTGGCCGAGTACAACCTCAGCGCCGTCACCGCCTTCCGGCTCGACATGGTGCAGCGGCCGCGCTTCACCGCGCGCCTGCACGCCCCGACGTCCACCACCCCGGGCACCTACGGCTTCCTGCTCGGCGACGCCGCCAACGCCATCCACTTCTGGCCGGGTCGCGGACTCAACAGCGGGCTGGCCTCGGTCATCTCTCTGGCCCGGTCGCTCAGCCAGGCCTGGCGCGGGCGAGCCTTCCGCGACGCGGACTTCATCCGCCACGAGGCGGCCATGGCGATGCTCCAGTACCGGCACAAGAGCCGTGCCTGGCAGGCGATGGTCACGTCCGACGAGGACGGCGTCACCCGTGCCATCAAGGACAACATCGCCAAGGGCTGTGCCGACGCGCAGGCCGCTCCGAGTTCCGACGCGCAGGTCGCGGCGGACATCGACACGCTGATGGACCGGCTCGGGCTCGTCCGGGGCCGTCTGTCGCAGCGCGTCTCCGGCCTGCCCGACGATGCCTCCCTGCGAGCCCACCTCGGCCGGCTGTCGGCTGAGACCCTGCGCATCCTGGTCATCAGCGACGTGTGGGACACGGTGGTCATGGGCGGTGAGGAGGTCGACATCGACATCTTCTACCGCGAGGAGCCCGCGGCCGCTCCGGGTGGGGAACCTGTGTGGGCTCCACAACTCGCCAGCGAGCGGGAACAGCACACCCGGGTGATCTCCAGATCGACAGGCCGATCGCCACGGCCGACGGCACAGGCCCCCCGGTAGATCCCGGCCCGGCGCACCGTGGAGGTGGACCCGGGGTCGGCCTGATCTCCGCGGACGCGGCCGCGATCGATGTGATGCCCGACCGCATTCGCACGCGGGTCGGCCACGACGCCTGGCTGGTCACCGGCCACGACGACGCTTCGATCACCGCGCTACGTGATCTGCATCGCCTCAGGCCAGCTCACTGCTTCTCGCGAGGGCTACGTCTCCGTCCAGAGCTGGGTAGGCTCCGAGCCATGGCCTCGATTGACGTGACTCGGTGAGCGCCACCCGTCTGCTGGTCATCGGAGCCGATGCAGCAGGGATGAGTGCCGCGCACCAGGCGATCCGGACGGCCGCAGCGGCCGGGACCAAGCTGGCTGTGACCGCGCTGGAGGCGACCGGCGATACGTCGTACTCCGCCTGTGGCATCCCCTACTGGGTCGCCGGAGACGTGTCCAGCGGCCACAACCTGGTGGCCCGCACCGCCGAGGAGCACCGGGCAGCCGGGATCGACCTGCGGCTCGGCGCCACCGCGACCGGGATCGACCGGCAGGCCCGCACCGTCACCTACCAGGATGCCAACGGTGAGCAGGTGCTGGGCTACGACGAGCTGGTGATCGCGACCGGTGCGTCGGCCGTGGTGCGGGACTGGGCCATCGATCCCAGTACCGGGCAACGGTATGCCGGCGTCGCGCCGGTCAAAACGCTCACCGACGGCGCTGTCTGGTTGGACCTGCTCGCGGGACTGCCCGAGGGCAGTGGCCGGGTGGTTGTCGCGGGTGGCGGCTACATCGGCGTCGAGATGGCCGAGGCCGCCAGGAGGCGTGGCTACGAGGTCACCGTGATCACCCGCACTCGGGTGATGAGTTCCCTGGACCCCGACCTGTCCGCTCGAATCGAGAAGGGGATGCACGAGGCAGGAGTCCGGGTCGTGGTCGGCTCACCGGTCGTGCGACTGGACGTTGCGGACGGACGGGTGCGTGGCGTGTACACAGCGGAAGGCGAGCTCTATCCGGCGGACCTGGTCGTGCTGGCACTGGGGATCACACCGAACACCGGTTACCTTGACCTCGACAAGTTGCCGAGCGGCCCAAGTGGCGGTTTGCGACCCGAGCCGGACGGGAGCCTGGCCGACGGGATCTGGGCCGCCGGTGATTGCTGCGAGACCCGGCATCGGCTCACCGACACGTGGACGTACATGCCGCTCGGCACCCATGCCAACAAACAGGGCCGGATCGTCGGCACGAACCTCGTCACACCAGGCGCGCTGCGGTTCGGCGGCGTGCTGGGCACCGCGATCACCCGATTCGCTGCGGGCACGACCTACTTGGAGATCGCCCGCACCGGCCTGAATGAGCGTGAAGCGGCCACCGCCGGCATCGAGGTGACGTCCCTGGTCACCGAAGGCAGCACGGCCAGCGGCTACATGAGCGAGGCCGACCCGGTCGCGGTGAAGTTGCTGGCAGCGCCGTCGGATCATCGGCTGATGGGCGCGCAGATCGTCGGCGGGCGTGGCGCGGGCAAACGCATCGACACCGTTGCCACCGCGTTGTGGCACGGCGCGACCGTTGATGACTTAGCCTGGTCCGACTTGTCCTACGCGCCGCCGTTCGCCACCGCGTGGGACATCGTACAGGTCGCGGCTCGGAGGCTGGCCGAGAGCTTGTAAGCCACTGGAGAGCTACGGCCTCCGCCGGTCTTGCCACCCTCCCTGTCAGCCGGTTGCATATCTGGAAAAGGTCTGGCCGTTGATCCGATCAGTGCCGAGCGGCTGCAGCAGCCGTTGGTGCCGACGGGTTCCCTTGTAGGCTGCTTTCTTGGCGATGCCGCACGGCACCAACCGGACCGCATACGGGCGTGTCTCCCGCTTAGCTGGTGAGGCGTTTCTTGAGAAGCTCCTTCGCCTGCTCGGCTCCCTTGCGGCTTTCTGCCTGCGCGCGCCTGAAGAAGTCCGCGAGTTCCCGGTCTCCTTCGCGCTCAGCGTCTTGGGCGTAGGTCTCCAGACGCAGGACGTTGCTCAAGCATGCCTCGGTGAACCAGAGGATGTTGTAGTCCTTGTCTTTGGTTCCGGTGACCTGGCCTGTCTCTTCGGCCGACATGAGTCCTCCTGGTAGTCAGGTGGGCGTCGTCTACCCACACAGTCACCGGTGAATCAGCCAGCCATCCCCCAAATGCCGTCAATGTGGGGCGTATCCGAAGATCAGCAGATCATCCCCAGAAGAGGTCCATGATGGCAAGCATGAGAAAGACGCGGCTGGCCCTTCCTGCGGTGCAGCCTCATCACCCTCCGCATCGCCGTCAACCGATCCGCCGAGTCGCCCTCTCGTTCGTCTACTCATGTGGTTCGCCATGGCTTGGCCTGCCGTTTACTGGGGTCAGCCAGGGTAGACGGCCATGCCATGACCGTTACGAGGTTCCAGGATCTGCCGCTTGCCGACCGTGACCGCCCGTGGGATGGCGACGCCGCTGACAAGCGGGTACGGGACTGGGCCAACGCCGAGGACGAGCCGGACGCCGCTTACCGCGATGCCCACGTCTGGTACAACGGCGACAAGCCCGACAACTTCACCAGTTACAAGCTCCTGATCGCCGACGTCATCGACAACCGGCTCAAGGCCGTGCCACGGGCCATCATGGCCGCCGGCAACGTCATGCAGGGCGCCCGTGGCGGCATCGACATCCCCACGGAGGAGGTCGGCAGAGTCAAGGCCCATCTGGCCCGCTACTACGAGAAGATGGGCGACAGCCCGCCATGGGATCGCTGATCGACGGTCGGCGGGAGCGGGCGATCTACGGCACAGTGATCCAGCGGAGCCGGGCGCCCCAGGTCGGTCCCGAGCGTCGCGGCGCTGGATCGATACCGGCCCTCTTCAAGATGAGCCACACGGTGGAGTCGCCAACCCGATAGCCCAGAGCGGCGAGTTCCCCCGGCGATCCGCCGGCAACCCCACAGCGGATCCCCCCGGGCCAGACGGAGCGCCAAGGTCCGGATGGAGGCGCGGGTGGGCGGCCGCCCCTGGGCGCCGCTCTTGAAGGTCCAGCGCCGCCGCACCAGAGCGGCGTGCCAGCGCCGCAGCGTACCCGACGTCACGAACAACCGCCGACGACCGGCCGGACACAGCAGGCGCGCCAGCGCACTGATCACCGCCCGATCCGCTCACGACGGCCGAGGCCTTGCCACCTGCCGACGCAACACCGAGTGCTGATGTCTCAGGAGCAGAATCTCCGCATCCTTCGACCTCTGCGAGCGCCCCAGCAGCACCGCCCAGCTCGAGAGCCGAACGAAGATCAGATAAACCAGTCACAGCGCCATGGAAGCGATCATGCCTGCCAGCGCTGAAATGCCAAACCCCCAGGTCAGTCCTGAAGGCCGAGTTTCCGGCACCCACAGGGGGGCGGCAGCCTCGGCGAGGAAGGCGAACGTGTGGGACGGCGTCCAGACCATCACCGGCGGCGGTCGCGGCGTGGACGAATACACGTTGATCATGCTGGCGCGACTTAGGGCAACCCCATCAACCCGTTACCAGATACCGCAGAAGTTGCAGACCCGCCTACCACTGTAGGTGCAGGAAAGGTCAATCTACGCGGTATAGAGCCTGACATCTCCTTGGGGTAAATTGATGCATGTCGAATCCCGGTATTTGTACTCGGTCTTCGCGTCCGGAGCCAAAATTGCGGGACTGTCAAGCGCATTTCTACGCGCTCATTTGATATGTCCCGTCAAATCAATGGCCTCTGCACGAGCAGGTGACTGGCCTTACTCGAGGAATGGAGCCGATGGGTAATTCGGAAACTACACCAGCCCGGCCTGGTAATGAGGTGCACGGGCGCCGGCGGCCTAGCTGGCGCCGGCACCGTGTGACGCTGGCTCGCGCTGCGGCATCACTCACTCTTTGTTGCTCGGCCGTGCTGGCGACTCCAGGGGTGAGTCATGCCGCGTCAACAACCGCAAACGTCACGTGCAACGATGTCAACTTCTACGTGAAAGGCACCGCGAAGGGGTCTGGATACGGAAACAAGAAATCCTACTACATAACCCACGCAATCTACTACGACGGAGACTATGTCGCAGGTCGAGATGCGTCAGTAGTGTCCACAAGCCAAGGCAACTGGAGTTCGTCAGGGCCCACTCTGACGATAGGATTTCCAGAGGACAAGGCCTTCCTCTATGACGTGGATGTCTATGTTCTCCCCAGCTACAAGCGGGTTGGCGGAGACACGGACACTTGTTATTTCTAGATTCAATCACTCACGGGACCCCGGTAGAATTGAAACGCTGCCGGGGTGACCAATTCTAATCATCTCCGGCTTCGCCTTCGCGATGATTGTTTCCGGCCCGATTCCTCTACAAGAGCTGATTCTACAGGTGAGGGCTGCATCAGGCGTGGGACGCACTCGGTCGCGGCTTGTTCGGTGTTCTGTGTGGGTCCGGATGTGCGATAGACCGGGGTGACCGCGAGGGGGCTTCGGTGATGCATCACCTGAGGTTTCGGCTGGTCAGGCCGTCCTGGCGGCGGGTGGATCGCGGGTGGCGGCGGGCCGCCGGCGCCAGCGCCATCCGGCAGTCCGCCTGCCGATAATTCATCCGCCCAGGTCATAACCGGGCGGGGCTTCGCGGGGCGTCCGCGAGGTCTGGCAGTCAGGATGAAAGCAAGCGCGGCATCACGATCCCTGCTCCTTCTCCCGGCCCATTTGACCATCGCGAACGCTTTCGCCGCTCTGCTGCCGACGATCTCTCACGCTCCTAAGCCTGACCTCTTCCCTCGGTGCCGAGGAAGGCTGCCCTGGTCACTGGTCAGCTGCGAAAAGTGAGCGTCCCAGGCGTCGCGGGGAGGTGGCTTTGCGTTGCCCGGGTGGCCAGACCCGCTCGGATGATTTTGGTGCTGGCAGGGGGAAGGTGTGCGGCTAACATGCGCGAATGTGGATGAACCGGCTCTGGCTGCAACTCGGCTCCGTCGATCCCCGCATCGTCGACGGAGCGCTCGCCGTGACATTCACCCTGACCAGCGCTGCCTGGGCGTGGACCGAACAGCAGCCGGACACCCGGCCGCCCGACACCGGAGCTCTGCTGTTGATCGCGGCAGCCAACCTTCCATTGACCTTTCGCCGGCGGTGGCCCTTGGCAGTGGTCGTGGTGTGCTGCGTAGCAGGGCTGATTTATCACGCAATGGGTTACCACCCCGGTCAGAACAGTCTGAGCTCGCTGGTGGCCCTCTACTCTGTGGCCGTCCATCGACCGCTGCGATACTGCCTGGCCGCGAGCGTGCTGACCACCTGCGCGTGGGCGTACGCCACGGCCATGCAAACGCCCTGGGCAGCGCTTTGGTCGGTGCTGGCCAGGGCCTTGGTCGTGTGCGGTTTCGTGGTGGTGTTCGGGCTGGTTGTGCGGTTGCTCGCCCAACGCAATCGGCGACAGGCAGAGCTCACGGGACGGCTGCGCGAACTGACTCACAAGCTTCGGCTGGAGCGCGACAGCACCGCCAAGCTGGCGGCGGCCCGTGAGCGGGTGCGGATCGCCCGTGAGCTCCACGATGTGGTCGCCCACCACCTGTCAGTGATTTCCATTCAGGCCGAGTTGGGCCAGTACGTGCTCACAACCGATCCGGCAACCGTGGGCACCGCCCTGGCCACCATCTCCGACACCAGTCGCGAGGCCCTGGGCGAGATGCAACGCTTGCTGTCGATCTTACGAATCGGGACTGACGACTCGACTCCCGCAGCCTACGACGCCGCTCCTGGGCTGCAGGACCTGGCGGCTCTGATGGAACGCGTTGGCACTGCGGGCGTCAGCGCGGAGATGACAGTGATCGGCGATCCGAAGCCCCTACCGCCAGGCCTGGAGCTGTGCCTCTACCGGATCATCCAGGAAGGGCTGACGAACGTCCTCAAGCACGCCGCGCCCACTCAAGTCCAGATCCTTATTGGATACGCCAGCGACGCGGTCACAGTCCAGATCATCGACGCGGGACCTAAGCGCTGCGAACCGGTGACAGAGACGCCGGTCATTCCGGGTCACGGATTGCTTGGGATAAGCGAACGCGTCAAGCTGTACCAGGGCACGATGAGTGCAGGCCCTTCTCCTGAAGGGGGCTTCCGGGTCACCGCATGCGTGCCTCTGCAAACCCCGCACCCTGGAGACTGATGGGCAACGATGATCTCAGTGCTTGTCGCCGACGACCAAGACCTGGTGCGGGCGGGGCTGGTCGCCCTGTTACGCGCCGCCCCGGGCTTCGATGTGGTCGGCGAGGCCGCCGACGGTCACCAGGCGGTCCAGCTGGCAGCTTCCACCCGACCCCATGTGATCTTGATGGACATTTGCATGCCGGGGCTGGACGGCATCAAGGCCACCCGGCGAATCCTGACCGAGGCCACCAGACCGGATCGGCCACGGGTTCTTGTCGTCACGACCTTCGACATCGACGAGTACGTCTATCACGCGCTACGCGCCGGCGCCAGCGGCTTCCTGCTCAAACAAACCCCCGCCAGCCGCCTGCTGGCTGCCATCGAAACCGTCGCCGCCGGTGACGTTCTACTCTCGCCGACGAGCACCAGGCGGCTCATCGAAGCCTTCACGCCCGCGCTACCTTCTTCGCCGTACGACTCCTCGCCTCACCTGTCCGTCCTGACCTCACGTGAGCTGCAGATCCTCACACTGGTCGGGCAGACTCTGTCCAACGATGAGATCGCCCTGCACTTGCACCTAAGCCCTGCGACAGTGAAGACTCACCTCAACCGGGCCATGACCAAACTCAACCTGTCCAGCCGGGCCCATGTGGTGGCCCTGGCCTACGAAGTGGGCCTGGTGACACCGCGTCGGGCCACTGGCTGACCTTCCTGTCGCTTGTGGCGCCTGGCGCGATCGGCGAGGCAGGTGGCCAGGTCACAGGTGGACCGCCGATCACTTGTCGATGCCGGGCCTGCCACAAGCAGGACTGCGCCGCCGAAACTACATCCATGCAGTTCAAGCGGCATGCGCGTACTCATGGAGGAGTCTGCCGAGTCGGACTCGGGCCAGATGCGCTTCGATATGGGCAGCCTCTTCGACGTTGTCGAAGAGCAGTAGCCAGCCGGTGTGGCTGCTCAGCCAGGCCAGGGCCCAAGCGACGGCTTCCTCCGTGGCGGCCAGCTCGGCGGCGACCGAATCCACACCCGCCACCGGCGCCCGAGTCAGACCTGCCAGGCCAGCCTGGATTTGGGCAGGGCTGTCGGCCTCGATCCACCACACCAGCCGGTAATCGTCGCCGCGTTCCTAGGCAACGATCGGCCGGACCGTGATCACGGTGAGGGGCGTTCACCTGACACGCCTGCGTTCCCGCCGTCCGTAGGCTCGCATCCGGGGGCGCAAGGGGCGGAGCATGCGCTCCTACCGTATGCCTGCCATGTCAGGGGCGGCAGGCTCGCCCGCTCTGGAGGTTCGCCGATGTCCACCCCTTACCCGCCATCCCACGGATCTGGCGCGCCCGGATATCCGGGTGCGCGGCACGGCGCGCAGGCCTGGCCTCCCGGCGGCTTTCCACCCCCCGCACAGGGCAGACCTGCACCAGGCGGGACAGGACCGGACGTACGGTGGCCTCCCGGTCCCAGCGGGCCGCCGCCCCACCCGCAGGGCGGCCCCGGAGGGCAGTGGTCACCTCCCCAGCGAAACGGCAACGGACGCGGGAAGAAGGGGCCGCTGATCGCCGTCGTCATCGTGCTCAGCGTCGTCCTGATCGGCGGGCTGGCGGGGGGCTGGCTGCTCCTGGGCCGTGACGAAGCCAGCCCGCCCGCTGAGCCGACCTCCGGCCGGGGCGATGCGGTCCGGTCGTCCACGGCGGCGAAGACAACCGAGGCGGTGAAACTCCGGGCGATCACCGGCGACCAGCTCTGCGCTGCCGTACCGGACGATCTCCGTAAGAGCCTGGTCGCCGATGCCGAATACGGCGGGAAGGACGCATCCACTGGGGCCGCCACCGACACCGAGAAGCGGGCGGCCTGTAGTTGGACGAACAGCAAGATGGACGTCGGCAACGGCGTCCTCGGCCATCGCGTGCTGAGCATCTCCGTGGCAGCCAAGAGCGCAGAGACGCAAAGCGCAGTCGAACACGCCACGGACCGCTTCGACACGGACAAGAAGTCGCACGAGCGGCGAGTCAACGTCCGGGACGGCAAGCGGATCGACGGCAGGACCTCAGGTTCGGCGTTCGGCGAGCTTAGGGCGCTGGAGTATGGCGACGCCTCTTACAACCAGACCTCGATCGGGATGAGCGGCCTCAAAGCGGAGGTGTTCGTCCGGCAGGGGCCCTGGCTGATCAAGGTCACCTATGGCGGCGACAACCGGACCGGCACCAGATACCCCTCCGGCGACGAGACGCGGGCCGCGGCCGGGAAGGTCGCCGAGCTCATCACCGCGGAAATGACCAAGAGTGCCGACAAGGTGAAGCTCACCGGGCCCTGTGGCGTCGTCACCGCCGAACAGATCGAGTCGGCGTTCTTCCCCGCCGCCGACGGACCGTCCGTCAGCACCAGTGACGGCAGCGTCAAGCAGACCACCTGCACCTGGTCGGTCAAAGAGGTCGTCAAACACCGGCCTGGACAGGAGTTCACCACGCGCGGCGGTCAACTGGACATCCGCGTGGTTGGCTGGGGGGACGGCGACACCGGGTCGACGTTCCAGTTCGATCGCGATGCCAAGAAGTACGACCGCTACCACGACAAGGGCGGCCTCACCGACGATCGCCTCCACATTGACTACGAACCCCGCCAGGAGCTCTCCGGGCTCGGCGAGAAGGCATTCGTCGTGGTGTCCAGCACCACCAAGCGCTACGACAAGAGCGCGCCCCCCATGATGGAGATCCTCATCAAGGTCCTGGTCGGTAACCGGACGGTCGAGGCCACCTTCCGGGGGACAACGACCGGAGGCGGCCTCGTCGACGCCGCCGGCTACCGGGCACCTTTCTTCGAGTCGGCAGTCGCGCAGCCGGCCCTGACGAAGGTGGCCAAGACCTTCCTCGGCGGCCTGAAATGACGTGGCATGATCGTCGATCTCGTGCCCAACCGCCGCGTGCCTCGAAGGTTCAGATGCGTACCACCGCGGTGTGGGCGTGCCCGCGGCTGCCACCGACTTCCACCTTGACCGCGCTCTTGGCCCTGCGCACGCTGCGGTCGCTTTCCTTGACCGATTTCACCGCCCAGGGCAGCGTGATCTTCACCTCGTCGGCGGTCCTGGACGGGTCGGAGACCGCGAGCCGTACCAGCGTGCTGTCGCGCCGGATCAGCAGCGTGCACGGGCCGTCGGCGGCGAGCCGCCCATCCGCGGTCTCGACGGTCCCCGCGCGCCAGAAGACGGCGGCGAGCACGCCATCGCGGGCAATGGCCTGCACCGCTCCGGAGTTGGCGAGGATCTCGATCCGCCCGTCGTAGGCCGCCGTCTGCGCGATGGAGGCGTCGGGCAGTACGGCATAGGCGTAGCGCGCCTTGCGCGGATCGACGCCGTGGTCGATGAGGATCGTCGTGTAGTGCCTGGTGACGGAGGCCTTGTCGCCTCCGGTGGTGGCACCCTTGTCGATGTCGCGCCAGCGGCCGGTGCGTTTCTTGCGGATCACCTTCACGTCGACATCGTCCAGCATCGCGTAACCGGCCACACCGGACAGGTGGACCCAGCCGTCGCCCCGGGTCAGCGGCGGATGCCGGTCGTGGGTGTTGCGGTTCTCCACGATGGTCTCGATGTGGCGGCCATCGGAGGCGGCGATGCCGGTGCCGAGAGCGATCACCGCGTCATCGAGCAGGAACCACGCCTTCTTGGCCCGCAGCGAGGAGCCGTCGGCGATCAGCTTCATGGCCGCCACGCCGTACTCGCCGTCGAGTGCCACGCCGCCCGCCCACGGGGTGGGTGGCAGGCGACGCTTGCCGTGCGGGAGATCGGCGCGTCTGCGGGTGTCGACCGTCGTGCCCGGCAGCCGGTACGGGTCGATCGTGGGCCACAGGTCATCGTTCCAGTGGGTGAGGTCGCCGGTGTAGAGGTAGGTCATGCCGTCGCCGGTGTACCAGCCGTGGAGGTTCTCCCGGTTCATGGCCTCAACCGCGCCGATGCGCTCCGAACTCATCGCGATCGCGTAGGCCCAGGTGGGACGGCGGTGCACGACCCGGTCCATGTCGGCGAAGACGTACGTGCCCGTCGTGCGCGGGCCGACCGGCACCGACGGGTCCTCCAGCAGGGCGTTGGCCCTCGCGATGCTCGCCAGCGGTGCGAGCGTGTCGTAGGGGATGGCCTCGTTGCGGGTGAGCCAGCCCTTCACCAGCGGTCGCCAGCGCTGGGCATAGCGCTCGGGTGCCGCCTCCAGCAGGGTGAGGATGGCCTCGACCGCCTTCTGCCCCGAGTGGTAGTCACGGTGCCCCTGTACCGAGATCTGCCGGCCGCGTACGCAGTCCATGATCAGCCCGTCGAAGATGAACGGTGTGAACGAGCGATCCACGAGGTCGTAGACGTTCCCGATTCGAGTGATCTCCCATGGTGACCGCGCGAGCATGGCGATCAGCTTGGCCACGCTTTCCAGATAGTCCACGCCGTAGCTGCCGGTGTAGGGGTACACGTCGTGCTGGATGAACGACCCGTCACGGTAGAAGCCGTCGCCCGGGCCCCCGGTCGGCCGCAGCAGGTCGGAGACCGCTTCCCTGGCCCGCTTGACGAGGCGGGCGTCGTGGGTGAGCACTCCGCGCATCGCCACCGCCATGGCCTTGCCCGCCCGGTTGGCGCCGGTCTCGACGACGCCGGGGTGGCTGACGCGCCGCTCTGGGGTGGGGCACCAGCGGCGCACTGGGCGCAGCCAGCGCTCGAGGCGGTCCTTGGGCAGGCCGTCGTACAGCAGGGCGCAGGTGTCGGTCAGCGAGCGGGGGACGCCGATCTCCCACCAGAACCAGTTGCTGTCTCGCCGGTCGAGCCCCTCGTGGTAGGCGTGCTCGTACAGGAAGTCCAGCGCCCTGACCGCGGTCTCGGCGACCTGCCCGTCCCGGTGCATGGCGGTGCCGGGCGTGGCCCAGCCAAGCGCCAGTGTGCGCATGCGGTTGTAGGCGCGGTTGAAGTTGCCCGTCCGTGGATCCTCAAGCGGCAGGTCGGGCCACAGGCTCGGACGGCCGGGGGCGGGCTTCAGCTTGCGCAGCACCGCGTTGGCCGAGCCCTCGATCGCCTGCGTCTTGTCGGTGGAGGCGGCGTTGTACGACCCGCCGGTCAGCAGGCTCGCCCACCGCTCACGCGCGGCGTCGAACGCGGCGGTGCCGATCGCCTCGGCCGGTCTGTCCCACAGGGCGAGTCCGGCCGCGGCCGCGGTGCCCAGCAGGGCGGACCGCCGACCGAGGGGGTGGGTCATGGAAGCCTTCCGACAATCGGGCAAACAGCAGATAAAAGGATCATATGTCGCCGGGTGGGGGGGACTATTGCGACGGTGAGTCGGCGGCGAGAAAGGCCCGGTCCCGGCGAACAGCACGAGTGATCATCATGCCGTGCTCGGCCCCTTCGTACCGCCTCCCCATGGGACCGAAAGGCTGTACCCGCGACCTGGCGACAGCACGGGTTCGGGGGGTGGTCCCTCCCCCGGATACACCGGGTGGCCTCCATGCGCCGGGGGTCTGCCCCTTCCAGACTCGATACCGAGCACGTAGGCGTGGCGCTGGTCTTCGAGGGCCGACACCGAAGCCGGAGCCCTCCCCGCCGACTGTGGCACGCTGGTGGTCCCGGAGAACCACCGCGTTCCCGGCTCCCGCCTGATCGCGCTGTCGGTGACCCGCATCCGGGCCACCGGCCGCAACCCGGCCGAGCCGATCTTCCGGCTCGGCGGCGGCCCCGGCGCGTCGAACATGTCCTTCAAGGAAGCGAGCCGCCTGACCGAGCGGCACGACGTCGTCCTGGTGGGGTACCGGGGCATCGACGGGTCGACGGTCCTCGACTGCCCCGAGGTGACCTCGGCGCTGCGGCACTCGGCCGACCTCGCCGGACCGGAGTCGTCGCGCCGCGTGTCCCGGGCGTACACCAGCTGCTCCAGGCGGCTGACCGGGGACGGCGTCGACCTCGACGGCTACTCACTGCCCCAGCGCGTCGAGGATCTGGAGACGGCACGCGCGGCCCTCGGCTACCAGCGGATCAACCTGATCAGCACGAGCGCGGGAACCCGCATAGCGATGATCTACGCCTGGCGTCATCCCGGGTCGATCCACCGCTCGGTGATGATCGGCGTGAACCCGCCGGGCCACTTCCTGTGGGATCCCGGGATCACCGACGACCAGCTCTCCCACTACGCCGAGCTGTGTGCCCAGGACGGCGGGTGCGCCGCACGCACCGGCGACCTCGCGGCCTCCCTGAAGGCCACCGCGGCCCACCTGCCGGACCGCTGGGGATTCCTGCCCATCAAGAACGGCAACGTCCGCGCCGCGACGCTGCTCGGGCTGGTCAACTCCACGGAAGCCGCCGCGCCTCTCAACGCACCGGCGATGCTCGACGCCTGGCTGGCGGCGGCCGACGGCGACCCGAGCGGGTTCTGGGCCGTCTCGGTGCTGGCCGACCTGTTCTTCCCGACCTCCTTCGTCTGGGGAGAGTCCGCCTCGGCCACCATGATCGACGCGGGACCGGTCGACCGCTACTACGCCGCGGGCGGCGACCCGGGCTCGATCCTCGGCAACGCCGGCGCGGACCTGCTGTGGGCCGGCGGAGGCCTCACCAAGGCGTGGCCGATCAGCCCCGACAACCTCGAGTACCAGAAGGTGCGGCCGACCGACGTGGAGACCCTCCCGTGGTCATGAACACGTAGACGCCGACTGCGGCGATGGCCGGTTTCGACAGCGGGAGAAGGATCCGCCACAGGAACCGCAGATGGCCGCATCCGTCCATCACCGCGGCATCGCGCACCTCGGTCGGGAACTGCAGGAACGACTGCCGCAGCAGGAACGTGCCGAAGGCGTGGGCCAGGAAGGGCAGGGTGAGCCCGAGATAGGTGAGCGGCCCCTTGGTCAGGCCCAGGTCCGAGATCAGCAGGTAGTTGGGCAGGATGATCGCTTCCCACGGCACCATGAGCGTCACCATGAATAGCGCGAACATAACCGTCTTGGCCCACATCCGCAGGAACGCGAACGCGTAGGCGGCCAGGACGCTCGACAGGAGCTGGCAGAGGGTGACGATGCCGGTCTGGATCGCCGAGTTGAGGTACTGCCTGGCCAGCGGGATCGTCTCGAGCGCCGAGGAGAAGTTGCCCAGGTCGATCGCCGTCGGCACGAGCTTCGGCGGATAGCTGGACAGATCGCCCGGCGTCATGATGCCGCCGACGAAGGCGTAGTAGAGCGGGAAGACCACCGGAAGGGCGCACACGATGAGCACGAGATAGACAATGATCTTGCTCGTGACTGAAGAGGAGTTGCTCATCGGTAGTGAACTTTCCTTTCCAGCACACCGAACTGAATGCCCGTGCAGACCAGCACGATCACCAGGAGGACGATCGCCGCGGCGCTGGCCGTACCGAAGTCCGAGGATCCGTAGCTGAAGGCCTTCTCGTAGATCCAATAGACGAGCGTGGAGGTGGCCCCGTCGAGACCGCCCTTGGTGAGGATGTGGATCTGCCCGAAGCTCTGCAGCGCGTGGATCGTGGAGATCACGATGAGGAAGAAGAGCTGCGGGGACAGCATGGGGATGGTGATCCGGCTGTGCAGCCGCCACCCGGTCGCGCCGTCGAGCCTGGCGGCCTCCACCACTTCGGCGGGAATCGCGCCGACCCCTGCGGAGAGCACGAGGACGTTGTAGCCGAGCGTCATCCAGATCGTGGTGATCGAGATCGAGATCAGGGCCAGATCCGGCCAGGTGCGGCACCAGCGGCACACGGATGGAGGAGATGCGTGCGGAGCGCGAATCTCGATGTGGGAGGGGGCGATCCCGATCACGTGGGGGGCGAGCGGTCAGCCCTTCGAGCCGGTGAAGGCGATGCCGGCGATGAGCTGCCGTTGCATGACCACGAAGAGAGCGATCACGGGCAGCGTGGCCACGATCGACCCGGCGAACAGGATCGGGTAGTTGGTCAGGAACTGCCCGCGCAGCGAGGCGAGCCCGGCGGAGAGCGTCATCATCTCCGGGTCGGTGTTGACCACCAGCGGCCAGAGCAGGCTGCTCCACGACCACATGACGGTCAGCAGCCCGAGCGCCAGCAGGCCCGGCCTGACCAGCGGCAGCATGATGTGCCAGTAGATCTGCCAGGGGTTGGCCCCGTCGAGCCGCGCGGCCTCGTCCAGCTCCTTGGGCAGGGTGAGGAAGAACTGCCTGAGCAGGAACGTGCCGAAGGCCCCGAAGACGCCGGGCGCGATCAGTGCCTGCAGCGTGTTGAGCCAGCCGAGCCCCGCCATGATCTCGTAGCGCGGGATGATGAACAGCTCACCGGGGACCATGAGCATGGCCAGGAAGACCATGAAGATGGCGCCCCTGCCGGGAAAGCGCAGCCGGGCGAAGGCGAAGGCGGCGAGCGAGCACAGCAGCAGCTGCCCGGCGGTGACCGCCGCGGTGACCACGACCGTGTTGAGGAACTGCCTGGCCAGCGGCACCGAGCGGAAGATGTCGACGAAGTTCGACCACTGCCACGAGGGCGTGAACTTCGGCGGCATCCGCAGGGAGTCGGGCAACGTCTGCAGCGAGACGACGATCTGCCAGGCGAAGGGCGCGAGCATCACCAGCGCGCCCGCGGCCAGCACCACGTGGGCCGGCCATGTCCTGGGCCTACTCATAGTGCACCCACTTCTTCTGCAGTCTGAACTGGATCGCGGTCAGCACGAAGATCAGCCCGAGCAGCAGCACCGCGATCGCCGCGGCGAGCCCTCGCTGGTTCTGCACGAAGCCCGTCTCGTAGAAGAGGTAGACGATCGTGCGGCTGCCGCTCAACGCCGGACTGTTTCGGTCGACCATGAGATAGACCAGGTCGAAGACCTGCAACGCGTTGATCATCGTGATCACCATGACGAAGAACGTGGTCGGTGTGAGCAGCGGGAGCGTGATGCGGAAGAACTGCCGCAGCCGCCCGGCGCCGTCCATCGAGGCCGCCTCGTAGTACTGGCGAGGAATGCCCTGCAGCCCCGCCAGGAACAGCACGGCGTTGTAGCCGATCGAGCTCCAGATCCCGACGACGGCGATCGCGTAGATGACGACGTCGGGATCGCCCACCCAGTACGGCCCGTCGATCCCCAGCTTCCCGAGGAGGAAATTGATCGCGCCGAATTCGCCGTTGAACAGGTAGCGCCAGGTCAAGCCCACCGCCGCGGGCATGGTGACGACGGGGAGGAAGTACAGCGTCCGGTAGACGCTCAGTCCGCGCAGCCCCGGCACGTTGAGCAGGGCCGCGATGGCGATGGACAGCGGCACGCCCACCAGCACCAGCACCGCGTAGAGCAGGGTGTTGCCGAGCGCGCCGATCATCTCCTCGTCACCGAACAGGTCGGTGAAGTTGGCCGTCCCCACCCAGGTCTGCCCGCCGAAGACGCCCGACTCGGTGAAGCTGAGGTACAGGGTCTGGGCGATGGGCCACAGGTAGAAGACGGCCAGCCCCAGCGCCATCGGGGTGATGAGCAGGTAGCCCCACGCCCACTCGCGCTTGGAGTGCATCAGTTACTCCTTGGCCAGGATCTCGTTCATCTGCGTGGCGATCTCCTTGGCGGCGTCGGCCACCGGCCGCTTGCCCGACCAGGCGTCGACGAGCAGCTTGTTCTGCACGTCCTGCCACTGCGCGGTGTTCATCGACACCGGGTACGGCACGCCGTGCGGCAGGGAAGCGTCGACCGTCTCCTTCAGGTGGAAGGAGGGGAAGGCCTTGTACCAGCCTTCCTGTGTGTCCGGGCGGAGCGAGAGGGCACCGCCCCCGCTGTCACTGATGATCTTCTGGGCCTCCGCGGAGGTGACGAACTCGGCGAACGCCGCCGACTCCTCAGGGTGCTCGCTCCTGGCCGAGACGGCGTTGGCCAGGCCGAGCAGGATGGCGGCCTCCTGCGCGGGCCCCTTGGGCAGCGGAGCCACGTCGATCCGCTCACGGGCCTCGGAGTTGGCCCAGTAGGTGGAGGCGAACCAGACGCCGCCGTACTGCATGCCGAACTTGCCGGACTGGAAGAGCTGGATGATGTCGGTGTCGGCGTAGACCTCCGCGACGGGCGCGACCTCGTCCTTGATCAGGCCGGTCCAGAACTCCAGGCCCTGGATGGAGCCGGGCTCGTCGAAGCCGCTCTTCCTGCCGTCCGCCGAGATCACATGGCCGCCGGCCTGGATCATCGTGTTGTAGAAGCCGACCTGGTCCAGCATCGGGGCGAGGATGCCGAACTGCTTCTTGGCCGGGTCGGTCAGCTTCTTGGCGGCGGCCTTGACGTCGTCCCAGGTCCAGTCGGCGGTCGGGTACTTCACGCCGGCCGCGTCGAAGATCTTCTTGTCGTACCAGAGCGCCGGGATGCTCACGCTGAACGGCAGGCCGTACAGCTTGCCGTCATGGCGGTAGCCGTCGACGACCGCCTCGGGCAGACCGGCGACCTTGGACTCGTCAAGCGGGGCGATGATGCCGCCCTTGGCGTACATGCGGACGTTGAGGCTGTTCATCCAGAAGACGTCGGGGGCCTCGCCTCCGGACGCGACCGTCTGGAGCTTCGTCCAGTACTGGTCCCACGGGGTGATCTGCAGCTTGACCGTGACGTTCGGATAGGCCCTCTGGAACTCGCCGATGATCTTCTCGGCGCTGGCCTGGTCGTTCTTGTCCCAGATGGCGTAGCTGATGGTGACCTTGCCGGAGGCGGCGGGCTCGCCGGAGGAGCCGCAGCCTGCGGCAAGGACGGCGAGGCCGAGCAGCCCGGCCAGAGGAAGTCGAATACGCATGGGTGTCTCCAAGGGGGTGTCAGAACCGCAGGTTCGCGGTCCAGGCGGCGAGCTTGCCGTCGATCTCGGCCCTGCTCCGGGGATTGCCGGGCGCGTCGGGGCGGCGCTGCCAGGGGTGCGGGCCGGCGGCTGGGCGATACTCCACGCCCAGCGCGTCGAGCCGCTTTTCGTGTACGGCGAGCCGCCCGAGGAAGTCCTCGAAGTCGCGCTCGCCGCTCCAGACCGCCTCGGCGAAAGCGGCCAGGCGGGGGAAGGCCATGTAGTCGAGGAGCCGGGGCGAGTCGATGTGCTCGGTCCACAGCGCCGCCTGCGCGCCGAGCACTCGGCCGCGCTCCTCCTCGGTGAGGCCGCCGGGGACGGGGTCGAAGGCGTGCACCGCGTTCAGCGAGGTCACGCTGCCGATCGGCACCGGCTCGCCGCCACCTTCGGCCTGGCGGAAGTCCAGGTAGGTCTCGGCGAACGGCGAGACCACCACCTCGTGCCCTGACCTCGCGGCCAGCGCGGCGCACTTCCCGCCCCGCCAGGCGGCGACGGTGACACCCTCCGGCAGGCCGCCCTCCATGAGCTCGTCCCAGGCGAGCGGCCTGCGCCCGCGGGCCAGCAGGTAATCGGTGAAGTGCCGCATGAACCAGGTCTGCAGCTCGTCGGCGTCACGCAGGCCCAGCTCGCGGATGCGCTCCTTGGCCGGGACGCTCTCGTTCCACTGCGTCTTGGGCACCTCGTCACCGCCGACGCAGACGTACTCGCCGGGGAAGAGTTCGAGCACCTCGTCCAGGACGTCGGTGAAGAAGGCGATGGTCTCGTCGGAGACGTTGAGCACGTTCTGGCCCACGCCCCACTCGGTGCGCACGTCCAGCGGGGTGGCGAGATTGCCCAGCTCCGGATAGGCGGCGATGGCGGCCTGGGTGTGACCGGGCAGGTCCACCTCGGGGACGACCGTGACGAACCGGTCGGCCGCGTAGGCGACGATCTCCCTGATGTCGTCCTGGGTGTAGTAGCCGCCGTGCGGGCGGCCGTCGAACGTCCGGTGCACGATAGAGCCCACCGGCGACTCGCGCCGCCACGCGCCGACCTCGGTGAGCCTCGGGTACTTCCTGATCTCCAGCCGCCAGCCCTGGTCGTCGGTCAGGTGCAGGTGCAGGACGTTGAGCTTGTGCGCGGCCAGCAGGTCGATGTACCGCAACAGGTCGTTCTTCGGCAGGAAGTGCCTGGCCACGTCGATGAGGCAGCCTCGCCAGCCGTACCTGGGCGCGTCGGCCACGCGCACCGCCGGGACGCTCCACACCCGCTCCCCCGTACGGCCCGCACGGAACGCCGCCGGGTCCAGGAGCTGGCGTAACGTCTGGGCCCCGTAGAAGGCGCCGGCCGGCCCGGTGGCCTCGATCAGCACGGAGTCGGCCGTGGCGGTGAGGCGGTACTCCTCCGGGCCGAGCCCTTCGACGCGGCGGATCTCGACCCCGCCGGTGCCCTCCGGCAGCTGCAGGCCGGTGGCCGGGAGTAGGGTCCCGCGCAGCCAGGCCGCGGCTCTGGACAGCGCCGGGTCGGCGGTCAGCGGGGTGCCGGAGGTGAAGGTGAACTGCCCTTCGCCCGGGACGAGGCCGGCGGGAAGCGGGATCGTCGTCACAGGGCCAGCACCGTCCGGGTCTCGCGGGCCCGCTCGGCGGCCCACACGACGAGGTGCCCGGCCAGCGCGGCGGCCGCGTCCGCGCCGAGCGGCGCCTGGTCGCCGGCCTCGACGGCGTCGAGGAAGGCCAGGGTGAGGCCCAGGTCTCCGCCGCCGTGGCCGTCGGCCAGCGACGCCCCCGCGCTCGTCGCGGTGTCGATCGTCTCCTCGGCTCCGGGGGCTCCGGGGGCGAAGTCCACGACCCTGATCGTCCGGCCGTCGCCCTCGGCGAAGCCGTGCGAGCCGAAGATCCTGGTCTTGCGGTGCTCCAACGGGGTGAAGGCGGTCATCGTGAACGACGCGGTCGCGCCCCGCCTGAACTCCAGCATCACCACCTGCTGGTCCACCACGTCGTTGTCGCAGTCGTAGACGCAGCGCCCGTAGGGGCCGGTCTCCAGCGCGTGCGTGACGCCTTCGGCCGTGGCGTCGGAGGTGACCGCGCCGAGTGGCCAGAACTCCTGGGCCGGGTCGCCGAGGCAGTCCAGGTAGAGGCGCTTGGCGGAGTACGGGCAGCTTCCCTCGACCGCGCAGCTGACGCAGCGGTCGCCCGCGCCCTCCGGCCGGTTCTCCGGGCGGAAGTGGGTCAGCGAGCCGAAGGAGGCCACGCTGACCGGCTCGTCCTCGATGACGTGCAGCAGCCAGTCGATGTCGTGGCAGGACTTGGTCAGCAGCATCGGCCCCGACTCGGCGGCGTTGCGCCAGGCGCCCCGCACGAAGGAGTGCGCCTGGTGCCACCAGCCCACCGGCTCCAGGTGCTGGACGCTGGAGATCGTGCCCAGGCGTCCGCTGCCCAGCAGCGCCTTGAGCGCCCTGGTGTAGGGGGTGTAGCGCAGCACGTGACCGACGGCGAAGACGACGCCGTTGCGCTCGACGGCCTCGACGATCCTGCGGGCTTCCGGCTCGGTGGGGGCCATCGGCTTCTCCAGCAGGATGGCGTAACCCAGGTCGGCGAAGGCCACGGCGGGCTCGACGTGCAGCCGGTCCTGGGTGGCGATGACCACGGCGTCGGCCAGCTTCGGCTCGGCGGCGAGATCGGCCCATCCAGTGAAGCATGCCTGCTCCGGCAGGCCGTGCTCGGCCGCCAGTCTGGCCCGCCGCTCCGGGTCCGGGTCGGCCACGGCCACGACCCGCGCCCGGCCGCCGGCCGTGGCCGCCCTGGCGTAGACCTGGCCGCGGGCTCCCGCCCCGACGACCGCGATGGTCACTGTCATTGCATGAACTCCCCGACTTATTGTGGAGTCCATAGATACTCATAGGCAAAGCCTTGCGGTCAAGACCTGTTTTCCGGAAATGTCCTACTAGCGGCGGCAGGGTCGGCCGTACATAATCAGGAGTCCATCAATAGTGAGGAGTCATCCCGTGCAGGTCAGCGGTGGGGATCTTCAGCGGCTGCGCCAGCTGAACTCGCTCAGCAGCATCCGCGCCCTGCGGAGCGCCCGCGGCCCGCTGACGCTCACCGAGCTGGCCGCCGAGACCGGTCTCTCGCGTGGCTCAATCGTGGACGTCATCACCGACCTGCACGAACGCGGCTGGATCGCCGAGGTCGAGCCGACCACGGGCGGCATGGGCAGGCCGGCCAAACGCTACCGCTTCCGCGCCGACGCCGGGCACGTGCTCGGCATCGACATAGGGGTCAACAAGGTCCTGGCCATGGTCACCGACCTCGCCGGCCGTACCGTCGCGAGCGGGCGGATCGCCGTGGACCAGCGCACCCCCCGGCACGACCGGCTGGAGGCGGTGAGCAGGGCGGTCGAGGCTGCGCTCGTCGCCGCCGGGCTGACCCCGCTCGACCTGTGGGGCGTGGCCGCCGGGAGCACCGGCGTCGTCGACAGGGAGGGGCTGGTCACCCGGGTCCAGGCGCTGCCGGACTGGGCCGGCGTCGACCTGCTCGGCCACATCGGGCAGCGCCTGCCGTGCCCGATCACCATCGAGAACGACAGCAAGCTCGCCGCCCTGGCCGAGCAGCGGCTCGGGGTGGCGGCGGGTGTTCGCGACCTGGTCTACCTGCACGTCGGGCGGCGGCCCGGCGCCGCGCTCATCATCAACGGGCAGCTGCACCACGGCTTCAGCGGCGCCACCGGGGAGGTCGGCCTCATGGAGATCACCGGCTGGCGCGCCATGGCGGGCTACCTCGAGACCTCCCCTGCGGCCGGTGACGCCGCGCCCGACGCCGCCGCCGGGCTCGTCTTCGGGGCCGCGCGCGGTGGCGACGCCGACGCCCTGGCCGCCGTCGAGGCCTACGCCCACCACCTCGCGCTCGGCACCGCCGCCATGGTCCTCACCCTGGACCCCGAGCTGGTCGTGCTGGGCGGCGGCTTCTCCCGCTCGGCCGACGTCCTGCTGCCCGCGCTGCGCCGCGCGCTCGAACCGCACTGCCTGCGCGTTCCCGAGATCAGGCCCTCGACGCTCGGCGAGGAGTGCGTCGCCCTGGGCGCCGCCTGCCTGGCGCTGGACCGCGTGGACGAGCGGTTCTTCTCACCGGAAGGCTCGATCTCCCGCCCCGCCGCCCCCCAGCGCCTCGCCTGACAACCCTTCCGGCCGCACCTTCCCACCGCGGTGTCCCGCCTCGTCAGAACCACCCGCACACCGCCGACCGCACGCTCGGCGCCCTTCAGTGAAAGGTCAGCTCATGCGTAGATCAGCTCCCCCTCTGGCCGTCGTTCTCGCCCTCGCCGGACTACTGGTCCCGGCACCCGCGATCGCTGCCGGACTCGGGGCCCAGTCGCCCTCGCACCGGATGGAATGCGACTCGGACCGGGGCGGTCGTACCTGCACGGTGGTGTGGACCGGGAAGCCGAGCCCGAACCGGGTGGAGGAGTTCACCGCCACCGTCAGGAGCGGTGACCAGGTGTGGGCGCGGGAGACCATCTACAGCAGTACGGGGAGCGCCCGAACCCGTCCCTTCCTGCTGCCCGAGCATCAGGTGACGGTCGACGCCACCGTCAAGTCCCTGCCGTCGAAGCAGGTGGGCACGCCGCTCCGGCTGATGACGTGGAACCTTTACGTCGGCGGCACGATCAACGGCCAGGAGAAGACCGGCGAGAACCTCCAGCAGATGATCGAGTACCTCAACGAGGTCGATCCGGACGTCCTGTTCGTGATCGAGGGGTACGGATCCGGCACGAAGATTCTTGACGGGCTGAACGCCGGACGGCCGGCGGACAAGCGGTTTTCCGGCGTTCAGCTCACCCAGCCGGAGGACTACAGCGTCAACGGCGACAACCTGTGGCTGTACACGAAGCTCAAGGTCGAGAAGGTCTACCCGCGCTACGCCGACGCGGACATCACCTCGTTCAACCTCGGCGGCGCCCGGCTGGGCCTGCCGGACGGCCGGCACGTCCACGCGTTCAGCATGTGGACCTGGCACGACCTCTCCGCCAACTGGGACGGCCACGAGGCGGCCGTGCAGAACCTCTACGGCATGCCCCGGACGAAGACCGACCAGCAACTCCTCGACGACGACAACTACCGCCGCGTCGCCATGGGCAAGGCCATCCTGGACAAGGCGCTGCCGTCCCTCATCGGCGATGACGACGCCCCGGTGCTCATGGGCGGGGACCTCAACGCCTGGTCGCACCTGGACTGGACCGAGCAGTTCGCGAACGCGCGCGGGCATGCGGGCATGGTGCTGCCGTGGCCGCTCACCAAGATGTTCACCGACGCGGGCTTCACCGACACCTTCCGCTACGCCAACCCCAACGCCGGACGCTACCCCGGCCGCACCTGGAGCACGCTCAGCGGCTTCCGCTCGGCGCCCGCCCGCATCGACTATGTCTTCGCGCGCGGCGAGGACGTCCGCGTGCTCGGCTCCCGCACGGACGACCGTCGTCTCCCCCGTCACCGGGACAGCGGACTCGACCAGCCCTACCCGTTCTACTCCGATCACGGCGCGGTCGTCACCGACGTGGTGATCCGCGGCAAGGGGACGGGACCCGACCGGCCGATCGTCACCGATGAGCCCGAGAACGCCCCCGGGGTCTGGCCTCCTACCCCGGCCGGCACCCGGGTCCCCCCGGCCGAGCTCAGCGCGACGGCGACCACCTTCAAGCCCGGCGCCGGCGACCCCGCCAGGGCGGTCGACGGCGACCTCACGACCGACTACCACTCCGACTACCCCGAGATCGCGCCGCAGCCGCACTTCATCACGGTCGACCTCGGGCGGCTCCGGGAGCTGTCCGCGGTCCGGTTCCAGCCCAAACTGCGCTACGACATGAACGGCACCGTCCTCAAGGGTGTGGTGCAGGTGAGCGACGACGGGACGGCGTTCAGGGACGTCGAGCGGGTCGAGTGGCCGCGCATGACGGCGCCGAACGACGTCGACATGAAGGGCGTCTCGGCCAGATACGTGAGGCTGCGGGTGGACTACGGCATGGGCGGGGCCTCCGCTCTCGCGGAGATCATCCCGTACGAGATCTCTCGATGATGCTCGTCGCCGGCCCTTGCGGGGGCCGGCGACGCCTCACGTCGGATGGCAGTCGAACCGTCCACCGTGGGGGTGCTCTGCGCGGTCATCGGTGCGATCATGGGCGTATGACGGCGTGGCAGCAGGTCGAACAGGCGGAGCCGGAGTTCGCGCGGCGCGTGCGAGCGCTGTTCGACGCCCACAGACACAAGACGATCGCCACCGTGCGAGCCGACGGGTCGCCGCGGATCTCCGGGATCGAGACGGTCTTCGAGGACGGCGAACTGGTCTTCGGCTCGATGCCGAACGCGCGCAAGGGCGCGGATCTCCGTCGGGATCCGCGTTTCGCCCTGCACAGCGCCACGGTCGACCCGATCGAGGGCTCCGAGGCGCAGTGGCCGGGCGAGGCGAAGATCTCCGGCCGGGCGATCGCCGCCGGACCGATCACCGAGAGACCGGACGGCGACCGCTTTCACGCCGACATCGCCGAGGTCGTGCACACCCACCTCAACGGCGAGGCCACGTTGCTCGTCGTCGAGTGGTGGACGCCCACGCACGGGCTGCGAAGGGTCGAGCGCGAGTGACCTCGGTGGTCAGTAGGACCAGCTCATGGGTCAGGTCCACCAGCCTCCGACGACCTCGACGCCCTCGCTCTCCAGAGCCTTGTGCCACGCCGGGTCACGCAGGAGCCGCGTCTCCCAGGTGCGCACGATGCCGTCCGGTCCCGTGACCGCGTCCTCGCGGGACGGGTGCAGGAACAACTCGCTCGTGCCCTCGGGGAGGGCCGCGAGCCGGCGGAGGTAGTCGTCCCGGAGTCGCTCGTAGGCACCGAGCTCGTGCGCCGTGCGCCGGTTGGTAGCGATCGTCTGCGGGATGGACACGCCCAGGGCGTCCGCGAGGGCGACGGCGCGCTCGTGCGCCGCCGCGAGCTGCGGCGGGAGCGGCCCGCCGACGTACGGCTCCGGGTCACGGGGCAGCCGGAAGGCGAGGCCGTGGCGGGCACACCACTCAAGCGCCTCGGCGAGCCACGATCTGCCGTGCAGGCCGTAGAGGGTGCCGGCGTGGGAGTCGGCCGCCTCGGGCATCGGGCCCCGGTCGCGCATCCAGTGCAGCTGCGCGTCCGCCTCCCGCATGACATCCGGGGCCTCGCCGCGGGCTCCGAGAGCCATGGGATCGTCGCTGAGCGCTCCGTCCGGGTCGACGAGGCTCGCCGCGCCGTCGAGGGGCCGCCAGCGCGGGAGCCCGCGCTCGCTCGTGAGCGTCACGTGCAGCCGCGGCACGACGCCGAGCTTCCAGACCTGGTTCGCGGCCTGCTCCGCCTCCGGCGAGACGCAGATGAGCGTCGTCGCGGTGACATGTCCCTCGGCGAGCAGCTCGACGATGACCTCCGTCGTCCCCGGTTCCCGGCCGAGATCGTCGGCCGTGATCACGACGCGGCGGGTCATCGGGGGCGCTCCACGGCGGACTCGTCCACGGGACCAGGGGGCGGCTCGACCGGCTCGACCGGCTCGGCCGCCTCAGGCGGCGACTCGATCGGTACCGAGACGAGTCGCGCCGCGATCGCGCCGATCGTCGTCAGCACGAACGGGTACACGCATAAGTACACCCGGAACGCCAGCCCGGGGTCGGCGCCGGGGTCGTCGCCCGAGTTGTAGCCGAAGAACACGCCCAGCGAGGTGAGCGCGAGTCCGGTCACGATCCCGTTGAGCCGGCCGAAGAAGCCGAACGCGGACAGGAAGAGTCCTTCGCGGTGCTCACCGTTGCGCGCCGCGTCGGCGTCCAGCACACGCGCGACGATGAGGTCGTTCGTCGCGAGCATTCCCGACCACCCGGCCCCGACGAGCACCCCCGCGGCGATCGCGGTGAGGAGGTCGGTGGCGAAGAACAGGGCCGCGAAGCTGGCCGCGAGGATCGCGAAGGCGAGCCGCCAGGTCCACAGGGCGCCGCGGCGTGCGACGACGCGCGTCCACACCACGAGGCCGCCCGCCGAGACGAGGATGACGATGCCCTGAAGGTAGAGCGCGTTCCCGACCGGGAGCCCGAGCGAGTAGCGGACGTACAGCTGGATGCCCGAGAGTACGAGCGCCATGGCCACCCCGTAGCAGGCGCCGGTGAGCCCGACCGTCCAGAACATCCGGTTGCGCACGATCGACCAGACGCTGGGCAGCAGCCGCGGCCGCTCGCGCGTGGAGTAGCGCGGACTCTCGCGCACGCCGAGCGCCATGAACACGATCACGACGAGCGCGATCGCGCCATAGATGATCGCTGTGATCTGGAAGCCTTGGGTGGACTCCTCGGTGCCGAACACGTTCGTCGTGAGCAGCGGGGTGACCGCGAGCGAGATCACCAGCGCCACGAGCTGGAAGCCCTGGCGCAGACCGTTGGCAACGGCGCGGTCGCGCTCCTGCGGGTACAGCTCGGGGAGCAGCGCGCCGTAGTTCGCGTTGAGCATCGAGTCGAACGCCTCGCACAGGATCGCGAACACCGCGAACCAGATGAGCAGGCCGATGCCCTCCAGAGAGGTCGGCGCGGAGAAGAACGCGATCATGCAGGCCGCGAGCATCGGCGCGCCGACGAGCAGCCACGGCCGGCGCCGGCCGAACCGGCTTCGGGTGCGGTCGGAGAGGTGGCCGAGCAGCGGGTTGTCGATCGCGTCGATGATCGCGTAGATCACCATGACCACGCCGTAGGCGCGCACGTCGAGCCCGAGGATGTCGACGTAGAAGAGGATCATCGATCCCTTGATCATGTTGATCGGGATGGATGTGCCGAACATCCCGATGGCATAGCGCCACGCGGGAGTCCGCCCCGGGGCGGAGGCCATGGGGGGCTGGGACACGCGGTCACCTTCTTTCTGATGCCGACGCCGTGCGCGGCGTTACCTTCGCACGCGAAGGAGAACAGCGGGTGAAGCGGAGTCGTGCCGCGCCGGACGTCGACTGCCGGTCCATTCCGGTGACGCCGGCCTGCGATCCCGGGCACGTCAAGAACATGCTCGGCCGCAAAACGGACTACGCCGACGCCGATGGCTGGACAGCCTAGGGCATGATCGCCCAGAAGGGCAGGGACCGCCGACGCACGAGGAGTCGCAGCCGGCGCAGGACCTCCGCGAGGCACGGATGTCAGGAGCGCGGCCCCGAAGGCGCGATACCGGGAGCAACCTCACCCTGGCGTCCGACCGCCAGGGACGTGAGCCCCTGGTTCCGACAGCTGAGGGCATGTGGAGCCCACAGGCGCGCGACCGTCAGGACCGGGGCCCCGCCGCACCCTTCTGTCGGGCCGCCAGCCGGCCACCAGGGCCACGGCCAGCAGCAGCTCGGCGAGATCGCCGCCGTAGTACATGATCTCGGCCGCGCCGCGCCGCTGGTCCTCCGGCACGGCCACGTCCACCCCGATCCCGGCGTACATGAGCTGCGACAGCCCGGCGTGCACCGCGATCGCCACCCCCAGCACCACCAGGCGTGCCGGCACCGGCGGGCGGCGGGGCGCGGGGTCCGGCCCGGCGATCACCCACGCGAACAGGTAGCCGGAGAACAGGAAATGCGCGTGGACCGCCGCGTGCAGCCAGCCGTTCGTCATGGTGTGCCGGTAGAGCGGAGTGCAGTACAGGACCACCATCCCGCCCACACTCAGCACCAGCGCGGTGACCGGATTGGCGAGGAGATGCGCGGCACGACCGCGTAGCAACGCGCCGAGGCGGCGGGCGCGGGCGGCGGGTAGCGAGCGCAGCAGCAAGGTCATCGGCGCACCGAGCACCAGGAACAGCGGCGCCAGCATGCCGATGAGCAGGTGCTGCAGCATATGACCGCGGAAGTCGATCGCCGCCAGCGCGGCGACCGGTCCCGCCGTGGCAGCCGCCAGCAGAGCGAGACCAGTCAGGAACGCCGCCGCGCGCCACCGGCTCCACCTTCTGAACCTCGGGCGCACAGCCAGCGCCAGGTAGCCGGCCGCGACCAGGGCGATCAGCAGCAGGGCCGGTGCCGCGCTCCCGTGGCCGTCGTGGGCCATCACGCCGCCTGCTCGTCGGCCCGGCACAGTTCGAGCTCTCCGCCGGTGCGCTGCAGGATCCATCCGCCGACGACGAGAAGCGCGCCCAGGAGCAGGAAGCCCAGGTCCCACCAGAGCTGGTCAGGCCCCGTGCGGACGTGGTGGATGCCCAGCAGGTGGTGGTCGATCACGCCCTCCACCAGGTTGAACAGGCCCCAGCCGACGAGAATCCAGCCCCAGAGAGTCCGCGACCGCCACACCCGGCCGCGGGAGGCGGTGACACGGGAGTAGAGCAGGCCGAGCCCGATCAGCACCGCCAGCCAGGTGAAAGTGTGGAACAGCCCGTCCCACAGCGTGTTCATCCGCAGCCCCGGCAGGGTGTCCACCGGGTAGTACCGCACGCCGACGTTGTCGGTGTCGGTGCTGCTCAGCATGTGGTGCCACTGCAGGAGCTGGTGCAGCAGGATGCCGTCGACGAAACCGCCCAGCCCGACCCCCAGGATGGTGCCCGGCAGCCCGATTCCCGTTCGGGTGGCCATGATGGTCAGGGATTCTTGCCCATGGCCTGGCGGATCACGTCGCGGGCCCGGTCCATCATCGCGACCGGCGTGCCGACCAGCAGGTTCTTCGTGGCCGACTCGGTGCCCGGATGCGGGTGCGTGGGCGCCATCGCCTCGGCGGCCTTGACCCCGGCGGCCATGCCGCGTCGCTCGGCCTCGCTGGTGTGGCCGCGCAGCTGGGTGAACTCGTAACGCTCCTCGCTGCGCGCGTGCGCCTCGACCGCGGCGCGCAGCATCGCCAGGTTCCGCGCGAAGTCGGAGGCCTCAGGGCCGGCCTCGTCCATCCGCATCAGCAGTTCCTTGGCCTCGTTCTCCTCGGCGAGCCGATCCTCCACCACAGCGTCGCCACCGTCGATCGCGCGGCGGGCGTAGGGATGGACGATCTCCTCCTCGGCCGTCTCATGCACGGCCAGCAGCCGGACCAGCCGGCTGAACGCCTCTCCGCGCTTGTCGGCCGGTGCCTGCTCGACCTCGTCGAACAGGTCCCTGATCATCGCGTGCTGGGCCAGCAGCAGGTCGATGACGTCCGTTTCATCCATCTTCTCCGGCGCCGTCTTCTGAGCGGTCATGGCGATTCCTCCTCAGGTCCGGGCGTGGCCTACCCACCGAGGAAGGGCATACGCCTTGGCGGTGAAGGCCGGCCGAGATCCTTACCGAGTCCGGACCCTTGGGCGGGAGCGCGCAGAGATTGAGCCGGGAAGCCTCGGGTAGGGCGGGCAGGCCGCACATCTTGGACCAGCGCGAAGGAGCGCAGGAACATGACCTTCAACCCACTACGGGAGCGGGGCATCCCGCTGGACAAGCAGCTACGCAACTGGCGCGAGCTGAACGTCACGCCGATCGATCCCGATCACGCCGACCCGTACACGCGGTGCCGGATCATCGCGATGAACGGCATCGAGGTCGAGGCGATCCTGTTCAGTCACCAGCTCGCCCGCCACTGCCCGGATCTGGAGCTCAAGCAGCAGCTCGCCCGGGTGCGCTACATCGAGGCGCAGCAGCAGAAGGTGGTCAACTGGCTGCTGCCCGGCCTGGCCTCGGTGCTGGAGACGACGATCGCCTACGAGCAGGTCGCCGTCGACCTGACCGCCTGGGTGGCCCGGATGGAGCCGGACGCCTATCTGAAGCAGGCCTACCAGTTCGGGGTGCTGGAGGACTTCGACCACCTCTACAGGTACGCCAACCTGTACGAGATGATCGAGCACCGCAAGGCCCAGAAGATCGTCGACGACCTCACCGAGGTCATGCCCGGCCGCCCCACCTACCTGCACCACCGCAACCCGGTCGACAACGTGCGTGAGCCCTACGACAAGAGCTCCGCCGCACCGATCAGCAAGCTGCACGCGCTGACCATCATGGCCGCCGAGCAGCAGACCATGAACTTCTACATGAACGTCGGCCCCACCTACATGGAGCCCATCGCCCGGCAGCTCTACCAGGAGATCGGCCTCATCGAGGAAGAGCACGTCACCCACTACGAGTCGCTCGTCGACCCGGGCGAGAGCTGGTGGGAGATGCTGCTCAACCACGAGTACAACGAGTGCTACCTGTACCACTCGTTCATGGAGACCGAGTCCGATCCCAAGGTGAAGAACATCTGGGAGCTTCACCTCAACATGGAGCTGGAGCACCTGCGCCTCGCCGCCGAGCTGTTCAAGCGGCACGACGGCCGCGACCCGGAGCAGGTGTGCGCTCCCGAACTGCCCGCCCCGGTCACGTTCGAGCCGAACAAGGCCTACCTGCGTGAACTGCTCGGCACCCAGATCGACTACACCACGCTGGGCACCGGGTACGTGCAGGAGGCCCACGAGCGCTTCGAGAAGATGCAGGAAGCCCTCATGGGCGGCGAGAAGGCGCCGTCCGAGCGGATCATCGACGAGAACCGGGCCAAGTCCGGCCACGAGTACCGCCTCCAGACCGAAGGCGAACACCCCGTGCACAGCCTGGCCGACAGCCGCTGACGCCATTGGGCACCCGCCTGGCAGGCCGGTGAGCGCAGGCCCGTCAGGCGGCGCCGACGCTCGTCGTCGGTCTTGCGGCCGGGTCAGGGTTGTGGACCCTTGGACGGTGGCGGAGAGCGTAGAGGCGGTGTGCGATCACCCGAACGGAACCTCCTGGATTCACCCTCGAACGGAGTCCCGCGGCTTCCGTTCCTCCTGGTTCACGAGAGTCCCGTACGGCTGGAGCAGCGTAGCGACGACTCCTGCCTGGAGGCCGGCGAAATCGCGCTGTTCGACACCTCCTACCCCTTCGCCACCGACGTCCTCGACGCCGGTCGGCTCACGCGGGTGGCGATGCCGAGCGCGGCCCCGCCTGCTGGAGGGTGTCGTTGAGCGCGGAGCCGACGCTGGCATGCCGGTTGCCGATCTGGACCCGGGTCAGGACCATGTTCTTGATGACCAGTACTCGGCACCGTACGCAATGTGCGCACACCGTACGCTACGATGGCTCCGGAGCGAAGAGGAGACGCGCATGGCAGCCGAGAAGCAGCCCATCCCTTCGGTTTGGGCCCGCCCTCGCGCAAAGCGAGAGCAACCGGCACTGAGCCGCGATCGGATCGTGTCCGAGGCCATCCGGCTCCTGGACGCCGAGGGCATCGAGGCCCTGAGCATGCGCAGCCTCGGAACCCGGCTGGGCGCCGGGGCCACCTCCCTCTACCGGCACGTGGCCAACAAGGACGAGCTGATCGAGCTGGTCGTGGATGAGATCTACGGCGAGATGGGGGTGCCCGGCGCCGACGACCCGGCGGGCTGGCGGGCGGGCGTCGCCGCCTGCGCCCACAGTCTCCGGGCGATGGTCCTGCGGCATCCCTGGATCGCCTCCGTGCTCGGCCAGGTCGGGCTCGCCTATCTCGGGCCGAACCTGATCCGGCAGTCGGAGCGCATGCTCGCCCTGTTCCAGGCGGCGGGCTTCGATCCCGGCGAGGCCGATCAGGCCATGAACACCCTGATCGCCTACGTCATCGGGATGACCACCAGCGAGGCGGCCTACCTGTCCATGGTCGCCCGCAGCGGCCAGAGCGAACAGGCATGGGCGGAGAGCCTGCGGCCCGCCGCCGAACAGGCCGTGCGGGACCACCCGCGCCTGCGGGACGGATACGCCGCACGGCAGAGCGAGGATCCGCAGCAGATCCGCGAGGAGAACTTCAGCTACGGGGTCGAGCGCATCCTGGACGGCCTGGACACCAGACTCGGCCCCACGACGCCCGCCGCCCGATGAGACGCCCGTACGTGAACCCGCCGGCGAAGGCGTCAGGAGTGCCCTCAGGCGGACGGTGATCGGGCGGCCCGTAGCGCGGCGCGGCGGATGCCTGCGTAGCCGGTGCAGCGGCACAGGTTGGAGGCGAGCACCTCGTCCAGGCGCTTCCCGTCGTGGCCGAGCCCGGGATCGGCGGCCAGGGCGCCGGCCTGCAGACGGTGGCGAACGGGCCGCGGAACCAGGGCGCGAGGTCCGGTAGCGCAGCTCGATGAGCAGGCTCTGACCGCCTGCCAGCACCTTGCTCTCCGGCCCGCGCTCCCCCAGCACCGCCACCACCTCCTCCACGGAGGAGGGCGCCACATAGTCGAATTGTGCCCGTTTCATACCACCCATCCCGGGAATTCGATATTGCAGGTTAGTACCGAAGGCGGGGGGAGTCCAAGCATCTACCGCGGCGGGAGGATCACGACCTCGTCAGGGGCGGCGCGCGGAGAGTGGCCGACCTGCGACCCGGCCTGGAGGGCGACCTCGGCGGCGACCCCGAGCCCGGGATCGACCTCGGGGAGCTCGTCTCCGAGCAGGCGGTCCTCGGAGCGGACGGCATGCCGTACGCGCGGACCCTCCTGGACTATCTGATCCCGACCGCCGCCGACATGCCGCCGGTGACGTTGATCGAGACGGCCACCCCCAACCCCAACACCCCGCTGGGGGCCAAGGGAGCGGGCGAGGCCGGGTGCATCGGCATCCCACCGGCCGTCGTGAACGCCGTGTGCGACGCCCTGGAGGTCGATCACCTGGACATGCCGCTGACACCCGAAGCGGTGTGGGAGGCGGCCGGCTCACCCTGACAGGGGGTCACCGGATGGTCTTCCTCGAGCACGGCACCCGGCGACCGCACCTGGCCGGCGTGACCGCGCATCCGACCAGGGCGTGGGGCCAGGGTGCCTGGTGATCTCGCGGCGTGACCCCGCTTGACCTTGACACGGTGACAAGGTCTTCACTGTCGCCAAGGAGGTGGTCCCGATGACCATGCGGAAACAGGACACGGATACGATCCGAGCTTTCCAGGGGCTGGAGGACAGCCGCTCGTCAGTGCGGCTGCGGGCGGCGATGGCGGTCGGTACGACCCCTGACCCGCGGTTCATCGACAAGCTCATCGAGCGATGCGCGATCGAGCCCGAATTTCACGTGCGCGACATGCTGACGTGGGCACTCACCCGCCACTCGGCATCCATGACGGTTCCGGAGCTTCTCAAGGAACTCCGCTCGGAGTGTGCGCAGGCACGGAGCCAGGCGCTGCACACGCTGTCCAAGATCGGGGATCGACAGGCGTGGCCGGCGATCACACGGGCGCTTCTGTCCGACGCCGACGATGAGGTGGCGCGGAGCGCCTGGCGAGCAGCGGCCGTGCTCGTGCCCGAAGGTGCAGAGCCCGAGTTGGCCGCAGTGTTGTCGACACAGCTCGGGCGCGGCGAACGTGAGATGCAGCTGAGCCTCAGCCGGGCGCTGGTGGCGCTCGGTGAGGCGATTGTGCCCACGCTGAGCGTCGCGATGACGGATCTCGACCCGCGCGTGCGCGCGCACGCGATCGCCACGGCACGGCTGTTGCGCGACCCGGATGCCGGATTCGAGTTCGCGATCGAGGAGGCCAAGCGCGTCGTAGCCCTCGGCAGCACCAGCAAAGAGGAGTGATGGGCCGTGTTGATCGGTGATGTGGCACGACGGTCCGGGGTCAGCGCCCGCATGCTCAGGCATTACGACTCGCTCGGCCTGGTGCGGCCGACGGGCCGTAGCGGCGCAGGCTATCGGGAGTACTCCAGCGAGGACCTTCGGCGAATCTTCCATATCGAGAGCCTGCGGTCATTGGGGCTGTCGCTGCGTGAAGTCCGGCGCGCGCTCGATGATCCCGGCTTCACGCCCTCGGAGCTCGTCGACGACCTCATCCGCCAGACGCGAGAACGCATCGCGGCTGAAACGGAGTTGCTCACCCGACTGCGTCGGATCGACGCCGTAGAACCCGCCGGCTGGGAGGATGTCCTTCGGGTCGTCGCGCTCCTGCAGGCGTTGGGGTCAAAGAGCGCCGGCAAGCGACAGCGCGCGGCCTTGTCCTCAGTCGAAGAGGTTCCGGTGCCGGTGGAAGTACTGGTCGAGGCAGCGCTGAGCGAAACGGACCCGAACGTCGCCGGAGCCCTTCGATGGGCTTTGGCGCAATCGGGCGATGACGGCTTGGCACTGCTGGCGGAGGGCCTCGGCTCACCAGTAGCCGAGGTGCGCAGACGTGCCGTCCAGTCCATCGTCGAGATTCCGAACGGTGAGGCGACCGCACTGCTACAGGACGCCCTCGCCAACCCCGACATCGTGGTCCGCAGGTATGCGGCTCTGGCGCTCGGGGCACGTGGACTGGCCGACGCGGTCCCGACGCTCGTGGACATGGTCGCCGAGGGAGCGAATGACGTCGATGCAGCCGATGCCCTGAGCACGCTGGCGAGTCGTTCCGCGTTGGCGGATCAGATCGCTACCAGGCTTGTTGATCGCCTCAGCCACGGCAGCGTTGAATCGTCTGCACGTCGACGGCTGACACAGGCGCTCGCGGATATCCCCGGAACCATAGCGTCACAAGCCCTCGCGGATCTGATACATGATGAGGACCGTGCCGTTGCGCTTACCGCGACGTACATCCTCGGGATTCGCGACGCACGATGACGGATCTTTCCGGGGGTGCTGGGTACGGCGCCGGACCACGAGGGCGCTGCCCTCGCAGCGGACGTGCCGATAGCCCGCCAACCAGCGGCACGCGATCGCTGACTGACATCAATGCCGCGCTCAACATCTCTGGCCGCGCGGACCTCGCAGTCTGGACTGCCATGCGGGCGTCAGCGATGACCTGCTCGTCCGCGACCTCGCGGGCGTGGACGACCCCGGTGGATTGTCCGCGCCGGCTGGCCATCTCTGCGAATCACGCACCCGCGGTCTCCGCCCGATGGGTGAGGGCGGCTCCCCCGTACAGGCGATCACGACTCATCCTGTCAGCGGATGATCCATGCCTTCGGCTTTGCGAGAGTCGTTTCCCAGGGAACCACCATCGACAAGGAGAAACGTGACGTCCACACTATCTCGCACCAGGAAGCGTCTGGCTGCTGTGATGATCGGCTTGTCCGCGGCGGGTCTGCTCGGCGCGACGATGTCCACTCCCGCCAACGCCCAGCCGAGGGAGCCCTACGACGCCTCGTACAAGGACTGGTACGGCGAGGACAACTGGGAACACGGCAAGGTCTACTACGAGGACGGCGCGCCGTTCATCATCAGCCTGTGCTACAACCCCAGCTGGGGCTTCTACAACTGCCCGCGCTGGCTGTGACCCGGTGAAAGGGTGCTTCCCCGCGATCACCGGGGGAAGCACCGTCAGCTTCTCAGCTCTGAAGGGCTGAGCTTGCAGTTCCTCGCCGTCGGTGGTTTCGACGGTTTGGTCCGCGTCAGGCAGCGTGACTCACTGCCCAGCTTGTGACACCGCGTGAGGCGATGTTACGAGCTGCGTTGACGTCGGCGTGCTCAGCGAAGCCGCACGACGTGCAGGCGAACCTGGCCTGGTCGGGCCGGTTGTTCTTGTCGATGTGCCCGCGCGCGGGCAGGGGAAGGGCCGCAAGTCCTTCCTCGTAGACCTTCTCGTACTCGTGCTGGGCTGCTGGTGTCATGATTCCCACACCACCTCCCCCGCCCCACCATGTGCACGATCGCCGTTGACGACCTCGACGCGGTCACGGTCCCCGCCAGCCAGCTCGAGGGAATGCCGATGACATCCACCTCTTGAAGCAACTGGACGGTTGCCATAAAGTAGCAACCTGTAGGTTGCTACTCGATTTGGAGGCCGTCATGGGTATCCCCTCTCTCGCCATCGACACCCCCGCGCCGCCTCGCTTCGGCGGCAGGCAGCAGTTGATCCTGTTCGTGCTGCTCGGCGCGGGGTTCATGCTGTCGGTCGACTTCTCGATCCTGAACGTCGCGCTGCCGGAGGTCGGCGCGGGCGTCGGGCTGGGGCGGACCGGGCTGCCCTGGATCACCTCCGCGTACGCGCTGCCCGCCGCCGGCTTCACGCTCCTGTGCGGCCGAATGGCGGATCTGTTCGGCCGTCGCAAGCTGTTCATGTCGGCCATGGCCCTGCTCGTCGGGGCTTCGTTGCTCGGCGGCTTCGCGACCAACCCCGAGATGCTCCTCACCGCCCGCGTACTGCAGGGCCTGGCCACCGCGATGACAATCCCGGCGGCGATGTCGCTGCTCACCACCATGTTCCCGGAAGGCCCGATGCGCGCCCGCGCACTCGGACTCAACGGCGCTTTGCTGTCGGGCGGCTTCACCGTCGGCGCGCTGGTCGGCGGCACCCTCGTCGGCCTGCTGAGCTGGCGGGCCGCGTTCTTCATCAATGTCCCGGTCGCCGTGGCCATCCTGCTGGTAACCCCTTTCCTGATCGACGAGAGCAGGCTGCCGGGACGGTCGAAGCTGGACTTGCCGGGAGCCGTGACCGTGACCGGCGGCCTGCTGATGGTGATCTACGCGGTCATCGAGAAGAGCATTCCCCCCGCAGTCGTCGGCGTGCTCCTGCTGGCCGCTTTCTGGATGATCGAGCTGCGCTCGCCCGCGCCGCTCGCTTCGGTACGCATCCTCAGACGGCCCACGGTCAAATGGGGCAACTATGCGGGGCTCGTGATCTTCACCATGGAGCCTGCCATGATCTTTCTGACGACGATCTACCTGCACAACGTCCTGAAGCTGTCCCCGCTGACCACCGGCCTGATCTTCGGTGTGCCGGGCTTGGCGGCGGTGGCCGCAGGTGTGATCGCCGGGCGCTTCATCGGACGCTTCGGCAGTCGCAGGGTCCTGACCGTGGGGCTGTCCGTACAAGGACTGGCAACTCTCCCGCTGGTGTTCATGAGCGCCGACCCCATGGCGCTCGCGATCCTGATCCCCGCGCTGTTCATTGGCTTCTTCGGGCATGTGACCTGCATCGTTGCGTATACGGTGACCGGGACCTCGGGTCTGCCGGACGAGGAACAGGGCCTTGCCACGGGCCTGACCTCGATGACTCAGCAGGTGGCCATCACCGTCGGCATTCCCGTCCTGAGCACGGTCGCCGCGACGCAGAGCGTTGAGCTGACCGGCATCCATCTCGCGCTGAGCGTGAACGTCGTCGTAACACTCGCCAGCGTGATCTTCATCTGGTACGGACTGCGCCCGCGGGACGGGCACCGCACGGCCGCGCGAGTCACGGCAGCGTCGAACCAGCCCGCCGAGGACATCTCTTGACGCAATCAGCTGGTTGCCATACGGTGGCAGCCGGCTGATTGCCACTCAGGGGGAGGTTGCCATGGGTTTTCCTGATCGCATCGAGCGGACCATGGAAGTCGCGCAACCGCCGGACAGAGTGTGGGCAGCACTCACCACGGCCGAAGGTCTGGCCGCCTGGTTCGGCCACGAGGTGACGATCGACCTACGCCCTGGTGGGGCTGCCCGAATGAGGTGGAGCCACGGATTCACGGTCGACATGCGGGTGGAACGAGTGGAGCAGCCGACGGTGTTCGGCTTCACCTGGCAGATCTTCGGGCTGCCCGAGGACGATCCGCGCCGTACCTATGTCGAGTTCACGCTCGTACCGGTCGGCGCAGGCACGCGACTGAGGGTGGTCGAGACCGGGTTCGCCCAGCTGTCGGGGGAGGTCTACAGCAAGGCGTACGACTCCCACACCGAAGGGTGGGCCAGTGAACTGGGCGAACTGCGCGACTACCTCGATGCCACCTGACGCAGACCCGACGCCGCCTCATGCCGAGCAGATGGAGGCGATCGCCGAGCGTGTCTTCATCGCTCTGGCCGACCCGAGTCGGCGCGCCATCCTGGCCATGCTCACCTCGCAAGGTCCGGCGACGGCCACGGACTTGGCCGATCGGCTGCCCATCACGCGGCAGGCGATCGCCAAACACCTGGCCTTGCTGTCCGAGGCCGGCCTGGTCACGGCGGAACCCGGAGAGCGGCGCCGCGTACGCTACCGGCTGCGCTCCGCGCCGATGCAGGTCGCGCAGCAGTTCCTCGCCGCACTGGCCCGCGACTGGGACGGCCCCTTCGCCACGCTGAAGGAGCACCTCAGCCAATGACCTCCTCCGACCGCCCTGAGCTTGATTTTCATGTACGCAACGAGCGGGGACTGGATAGTTGCTGCTCCATGACACGACCGGGCCACCAGCCAGCCCATTACCCGATCCTGGATCACCACGACCGCTGACCCGTGGGTCGATATTCGCCGGAGCGCATGATGTGCTCGGTGGGGAACGGTGAGATCTCCCCAGGTCCTACAAGGTCGGGCAGACGCTGCGGTAGGGCACACCCTTCAGATACTGACTCCACTCCTGTGAGCTCATCCTGCGACCTGCGCGCTTGCACACGAGCTCGGCGACGCGGTCGCCGCCGACCGGGATCTGAGTGATGATCCCCGAGCGACTGCCCGACACGTACAGCGTTCGGTCGTCGGCGCTGAACGCCAGCAGGTCGAAGAACCGGATGGGGAAGGAGCCGAGCCTCTGCCGTGAGCCGACGTCCCAGATCTGGGCGGTGTAGACGTCGTCGAACGTCTCACCGGTCGCCCTGCTGATCAGAGCCAGAAGAGCGCCGTCATGACTGAACTGCACGGCTTCGACCTGGGCGTTGCTCGCCACGCGCAGGGCGGGAGGCAGCTCGACGCCCTTCGCGATGTCCCACAGCTCCACCGTGCCCGAGCCGAGGGCCAGGAGTGGCGCTGTCGGGCTGACCGCGACGGCCTCCCCCGTCCCATTGAAGCCGGAGCCGACGACCTTGCCGCTGTTCAGGTCGAACACCTTGCCTGTGCTGCTCACCACCGCCGTGCCGTCGCGGGTCGAGACGATGGCCCCCGTGACGGTGTCGAGGGTGTGCCGGGCGAGCACCCGGCCACTGTCGGCGGCCAGCACGATCAGCTCGTTACGCGCGTCCCGCTCGCTCAGCTCCTTCAGCGAGAGCACGAGCTTGCCGCCGTCCGGGGTGAACGCCTTCGACAGCACGAACTGCAGGCCGGGAACCGGATGGCGCCAGAGCCGCTTGCCCGTGGCCACGTCCCAGACGTGGACCGCCGAGTCCTCGCCGGTGGCGGCCAGCCTCTTGCCCGCCGGATCGAACAGCTCGCCGCTGGTGCCCTTGCTGCCGGACATCGGTACGCCCAGGCGGCGCCCATCCCAGACGCGGATGAGCCCGAAGTCTTCCGTGCCGGCGATCAAGCGGCCGTCCTGGCTGAACGCTTTGACCCCGTGTCCTTTCGGCAGCCTGCTGGAGGAGACGCGGGAGCCGAGGTCGATGGTGATGATCGAGCCTTCCTGCAGATAGCGGATGGTCTTGCCGTCCGGGTCCAGCCAGGCCTCGTCGGGCTCGCCCTCCGCCTGGTAGGTGTAGAGCTCGTCGCCCTTATCGGCGTCCCACAGGTGGAGCGTTCTTCCTTCGACGGCCAGAATCCCACCGCCGTCGCGGCTGACCCGCATGCGCGCGTTGCTGAAGGCCTCCGAGGCTGACTCCTGCCAGAACGGCCGATCCTTGTCGGACAGTTCCGTGGCGGTATCCAGGTCCCATGCCTTGATGTCGCCGTCCGCGCAGAGCAGCCGCCGGCTGTCCGGCGTGAACGCCACCACGGTGCCGCACTTCTTCGGTATCCGGGCGTCCACGGTGAGGTCAGGAAGGCGGAGCACCTTCAGCCCGCCCTGGTTGGGCCCGATGCCCGCGATGTAGGCGCCGGAAGGCGCGATCGCCGGGGCATGGTCCGCCTCCAGCTCCGGACTGTAGGACCTGCCCGTCCTGGTGTCCCACAAGAACTCCAGTGAGTTTTCCCGCATCACCGCGACCAGGCTCTCGTGCCCGTCGAAGACGACGTGCACGCCCGGGGTGCCCTCTCCCACGCGGTGCTCGTACAGCTTCTCGCCCGTCATGGTGTCCCAGGAGTACGCCATGTTCCTGCTGACGATCACCAGTGTCCTGCCGCTCGCGCTGAGCGCGGCCGCCCTCGGCAGCGCGCCGAGCCCGCTCGGCCACTTCCAGAACTTCGTCTGCCGCCGTGAAGGGACGTCGTAGACCCGCACCCCGTCCTCGCCGGCGATGACCCGCGTCCGCCCGTCGACCGCCGCCGCGGCCGCGGAGACCCCTTTGGCGCCCGGGTCGCGGAAGGCCGTGCTCTCCGGCATCGTCAGCGAGCTCATCAGGTTCTGCCTGGTGTCGGCGCCCGGGGCCAACCGCCAGCCGGCCACGCTGAGCAGCATCGCCCTGGCCGGGTCGGTGGTGCGCAGCTTGTCGGCCTCGGCCGCGACCTGCCGTCCCACAGCGTGGTCGCGTTGCCGGGCGACCAGGCTGCTCTGCTCGGCCACCTGCCCGCTCCGCAGCACCGCGAGGCTTCCCGCCGCCAGCGCCACCGTCAGAAGCCCGGCGAGCGCGACCGTGGTCAGCCGCCTGCGGCGGATGCGCTTGCTGGTCAGCTCGGTGCCCGCGGCGAGGAAGTCACGTTCCCGCGGGGTCAGCGTGATGTGCCTGCGCCCGGTGGCGGCCCAGGTCAGCGCGTGGTCCAGGCGGCTGCCCTGCAGCACGTCGCCGTCCTTGCGCCCGTTCTCGACCCATTGGCGCGCCGCGTTGCTGATCTGGCTCAGTACGGCGAGCCCGTCACGATCAGCGTCCACCCACACCCGCAGCCGCGGCCACGCGCGCAACAGGGCTGGTCGCGACAGCGCCACCGCGTCCCCCTTCTGCGTCACCAGGTAGGAGAAGGCCTGCAAGATACGCTCGACGGCCCGGGCCTCCCGCTCCGAGCGGCCGGCCAGCAGCTCCTCCTTCAGCGCCCAGCGGACGGTCTCGTGCCCGTCGTCGGTGACCGCCACCATGCGCAGGAAGACCTCGGCGGCCAGCTCCCGCTCGTCAGGGGTGAGCGCGCCGTAGGCGTCCTCGGCGATCGTGCCGAGGGCCGGGTCGTCCACGTCGGGCCCGTGCACGCCCCTGGCCGCATGACTGCCCGCGGACAGCAGCCCGCGCGTGTCCTTGCCGTTGCCGCTGACCAGCGACAGAAGCAGGGCGCGGGCCGTGGGACGCGCCTCAGGGGCCTTGTCCATGGCGGCGGCCACCAACGGGGCCAGCCGCGGCGGCAGCCCGCTGAGGTCGGGCTGCGCCGACAGCACCCGGTGCATGACCCCGCCCAGATGGTCGGCTCTGAACGGATCCTCGCCCGTGGAGGCGAACACCATGACCGCACCCCAGGCGAAGACGTCGGCGGGCGCGCCCGCCCGCTGCCCGGTGAACACCTCGGGCGCCATGTAGCTGGGTGTTCCGGACACCTCACCTGTCTTGGTCAGCGACATGTCCACGGTTCGCGCGATGCCGAAGTCGATCACCCGCGGACCGTCGACGCCGAGCAGCACGTTGTCCGGCTTGAGGTCCCGGTGGATCACCCCCGCGTCGTGCACGGCGGTCAGCGCGGTGGCGATCGCGGTGGCCAGCCGGTGCAGGTCGTCCCCGGTGAACCTGCGTCCCTGGTTGACCGCCCGGCGCAGACTCGGCCCCGGCACGTACTCGCTGGCGATGTACGGTCTGCTACCCGACAGGTCGCAGGCCAGCACCCTGGCCGTGCAGAACGAGGCCACCCGGCCGGCGGCCACCGCCTCCTTGGCGAAGCGATCCCGGCTCGCCTGGTTGCCGGGCACGTGGAGCACCTTCAGCGCGACCCTGTGCCCCTCACGATCGTAGGCGTCGTACACCACGCCCTGGCCGCCGGAGCCGAGCCGCCCCGCGAGCCAGTACTCCCCGATGTGCTGCGGATCTCCAGCGATAAGCGCTCCCACGGCCTGTTAGATGCCCTGCCTGGCCACAAAGTTGCCGCAGCGGATCGGCGACCGGCACCCACAATCGACGGTTCTGACATTGGCGCGCCACAGCGGGCGGAAGGCGAAGTTCGTCCGCACGACTACAGATTCGCGACAAACCACAGGTCGGCGCGGTAGGGCGGCCGGAGCTTGAATCCTCGATCCACGGATTATCTACGGGAGCTTTCGACACAACTGCCGTATGGCTACTATCGGGCACCAATCGCGCATGTGGCAATTCATCATGGAATCACCGATCGGCGAGGAGAGTGTCCTGCACGTGGCTAAATTGGGCAGGGTCTGGCGACGACGGACGGAGACCATGAACGACGGGACCGGGTCAGCGGGGTCAACCAGCGGCAGGTCGCGGCGACTGGCCGGTGTCCGCCGACTGCCATTGCGTACTGTGCTGCTCATTGTCGTATTCGTGCCGAGCGTGACTTTTACCCCGCTGTTGGCTTCGGGCATGTCCCAACTGGCCACCCAGTGGCAGGCGGAGAAGGTCCAGATGGATCTGGCCACCGCTACCGTGGGCAGACCTGCGGCCGACCTGTTCTTCAGCCTTGATCAGGAGCGACGGCTCACCGCGGAGATGCTGGCCGACCCCGGTGGCACCGCCCGCGGCAAGCTTGCCGAGCAGCGCTCCGTGACCGACCAGGCCGTGACCGCCTTCCGTCCCCTGACAGCCCTGGACGCCACCGGCGGCCAGGCGGGACTCACCGACGCCATCTCCCAGACCGAACGCAGCCTCGGCCTCCTCGATCAGCAGCGCCGGGCGGTGGACGCCGGTTGGTCCAGCGCGCAGCATGCGTTCGACTACTACAGTGGCGTCCTCGAGTCAGACCTCGGCGTATTGACCGCCCTCGGCAATACCGACGAGGGCCAGGTGAACCGTGAGGCGAAGACACTGGTCGACCTTTACTGGGTCGTCTACATGATCGGCCGCGAAGACGCCGTTCTGGCTCGCGGCTGGGAGACGGGGCGTCTGACGAGGAATGAGTACGGCCTTGTCTCCGACGCCATCGGCACCAGGAAACACCTCATGCAGTCCCGGGTCGTTCCCAGCCTCACAGGCAACGAGACCCCGTACGCGAAGATGACGGTCGGCAAGGCGTGGGACACCATGGCCGCTCTGGAAGGGCGGTTGATCACCTCCGGGAGCGGCTCCGCGGGCGATCAGGTGACACTCCGCGACGACAGCGCCGAATGGCGCTCCTCGGTGGATACGGTCACCGCGCAACTGCGGCAGCTTCTCAGCCTCCGATTCGAGAATGTCGCCAGGATCGGCTACGGCCACGCCGACATGATTTTCACGGTCTTGGTCAGTATCTCCACCGTGGGCTTGCTCGCCTTGGGCCTGGTGATCTTCGCCAGCTGGCGGCTCACCTCTGTTCTTCGCCGGCGCATCCTGCACCTGCGCCAGGATGCCCAGGCGCTTCAGGAGCGGCTGCCCGACGTGGTCGCGCGGTTGGAGCGCGGCGAGGACGTCGACGTGGACGCGGAGGTGCGCATGGTCGAGCCCACCCCCGACGAGCTCGGCGAGCTCGGGCAGGCCCTCAACATGGCCAGCCGCAGCGCCGTCCTCACCGCTGTGCGGCAGGCCGAACAGCACCGCGGCTTCCAGCGCATGCTCCAGCGCATCGCCCGCCGCACCCAGATTCTCATCGGCTTGCAGCTGAAGAAGCTGGACGAACTGGAGCGTAAGCACGAGGACCCGCAGGTGCTGGAGGGCCTGTTCGACCTGGACCACCTCACCGCCCGGCTGCGCCGTTACGAGGAGAACCTGGTGATCCTCAGCGGCGGGCAGCCGCAGCGCCGCTGGCGCAAGCCAGTACACCTGCTCGATGTACTGCGCGCCGCGCAAGGCGAGGTTCAGGATTACCGCCGGATCTCGATCGACGTCGAGGGCGAACCCTGGATAGCGGAGCGCGCGGTGGGACCGCTGGTCCATGTCCTGGCGGAGCTCATGGAGAACGCCACCACCTTCTCCAAACCGCTGACCCCCGTCGAGGTGCGGGCCACATCGGTCAGCCGGGGCGTCGCCGTGGAGATCGAGGACCGCGGCCTGGGCATGGAACCCGAGCAGTACGCCGCCGCCAACGCCCTGTTGCGGTCGCCGCCGCAGCTCGACGTGATGACCCACGCCGACGATGTGCGTCTCGGCCTCTACGTGGTCGCTCGGCTCTCCGCGAGCCTGGGCCTCCAGGTGGAACTGCGGTCGTCGGCCTTCGGCGGCACCCGTGTCATCGTGCTGCTCCCGGAACCGCTGGTGGTGGACTCCCCCGGTGCGGTACCCGGGCCGGCCGCGCTCCCCGAGGAGGTCCCCCATGACGCCTCCGGTCCGCGACCTCGCCCGCGGGAAGGTACGGCCGATCCCCGCCCGCCTCACGAGGAAGGGCAGTTGCCGACTCGCTCCAGAGGACGCTCGATGGCGCACGCGACAGCACCCGCTGGATCGCCGGACGGGGACGAGGCACCGCCGTCGTCCGACCGCCGGCCGCTGCCCCAGCGGGTGCGCCAGGCCAATCTGGCCGCGGAGCTCAAAGTCCCGGCGGACAGGGAGGAACGGGCCGTCCAGGAGACCCGGGCCGCACGCGACCAGCCCACCCGCTCCAGTGCCACGATCGGCGCCTTTCAGAGGCAGTCTCGCAGGCGCCGGAGCGGTGAGGACGCCTTCCAGCCCCGGCCGAGCGGATCTCTCGAGCTCGGTTCCCCTACGACGGAAGATCGATGATGACGCAGCGCACCACCGCCACCAACAGAGACCTGGACTGGCTTCTGGACGGCCTGGTCGATCGGGTCGCGGGCACCCGGCACGCCATCGTGCTGTCCGACGACGGCCTGGTGATCAGCCGGTCCCGGGCCATCGAACGCTCGGATGCCGAACGCCTGGCCGCGATCGCCACCGGCCAGCAGAGCCTGGCCCGCGGTGTCGGGCAGCTCTTCAGCGGTGGGCCGGTCCACCAGGTCATCATCGAGATGGCTGATCTGTGGCTGTTCGTCACAGCTGCGGGCCGGGGCACGCATCTGGCCGTGGTCGCGTCCCAGGAGGTCGACGCCGAACTGATGAGCGTCGCGATGCACACCCTGATCCAGCAGGTCGGACAGAAGCTGGGAACCGATGCGCGTACCCCGCAGGCTGATGACAGGGGGAGACACGGATGAAGCACTGGACAGAGGGCTTCGAGGAAGATAGCGCCGACGAGCCCCTTGTCCGTCCCTATACGATCACTGGGGGACGAACCGCTCCAGAGCGGGACGACTTTACGCTGATCACCCTGGTGACGGCGATTTCCGGAGTCTTCCCCGAAACTGGACGCGGCTTGAGGAGAATGCAGCCGGAGCACCGCGTCATCCTCGCTCTGTGCAGGCGGCCCCTGGCGGTGGCCGAAGTCGCCTCCGCGTTGAACCTCCCGGTGTCAGTGACCAAGATTCTCATCGGCGATTTGATCGAGTCGGGTCAGATGCGGGCCCGGCCACCACTGGCTTTCGCCCAGTCCGGCGGCTTTCCCGATATGGCAATCCTTGAGGCGGTGCGGGATGGGTTACGCGAACTCTGACCATGGGGACGCTGCTCCCCTGGCGGTGAAGATTCTTGTCGCCGGTGGTTTCGGCGTCGGGAAGACGACTCTGGTCGGCGCGGTGAGCGAAGTGGCTCCACTGCGTACTGAGGAGTATCTGACCCATGCCAGCGTCGGCGTCGACGATCTGGACGGGGTGAACGGCAAGTCCACCACTACCGTCGCGCTGGACTTCGGCCGCATCACCGTCAACAGCGAACTCGTGCTCTACCTGTTCGGCACCCCCGGACAGGAACGCTTCTGGTTCATGTGGAACGACCTTGTCAACGGGGCGATGGGCGCGGTCGTCCTGGTCGACACCCGCCGATTGGATGTGAGCTTCGCGTCGATCGACTTCTTCGAGAGCCGCGGCATCCCCTTCGTCGTCGGCGTCAACTGCTTCCATGGTGTCCGGGACCGGACGCAGGAGGAGATCCGAGGGGCACTCGATCTCGATCCGCAGGTGCCACTGGTGCTCTGTGACGCACGCGACCGGACGGCAGGGCGCGATGTGCTGCTGGCGCTCATCGATCACCTGATGGCCGCCCGATCCCGTGTCAATCCGCACCCCGTGGCCTGACCGGGCCGTCCCGTGCGCAGCTCCGCCGCGACCGGCGGCCGGGCCGAGCGGCCGCTCGGCCCGGCCGGTGACCGGTCGCGGACGTTCACGAGCGGCCGTGGGCGGCGCACCAGCCTGCCCAGGTGGTCGCGCCCCCGCCGAGCTGCTTGTTGTAGAACGACGTCCAGGAGTTCTCGCTCGGTCCCGGCGCGCTGGGGGCGGCCTTGAACAGCGGGTGGCTCGCCTCGACCTCGGCCCGCAGCCACGGCTCGATGTCGGCGTAGGAGCCCAGCGACCAGCTGCGGGCGTGGTAGGTGAGCTGGCCGCGCACCTCGGTCTCCGCAAGGCACATGAACGGCGCCCACGGACTGGTCCGCGCCCAGCTGATCTTCGTCTTCATCGCGCCGGCCGGGACGTCGGACCCGGTGCGGGCAGCCACCTCCCGGTTGTCGACGGAGAAGTCGAACATCTCCTGCGCGGCGTACACCCCGCCGGTCAGGCCGAACCGCTCGCCGAGCGTGCTGCCGAAGTTCGCGCGTACGCCGATGTCGCTGGTCCACACGGTCTCGTCGTGCAGTGGTTGCAGCGGCGGACCTGCGTAGGAGGAGGTGATCGTGAACGGGCCGAAGTTGACCGCGTCGTTGTTGATGGGGACGACCGGGTAGATCTTGCCGTCGATCGGGTTCTTCCACTCGCGCAGGATGCGCTTCGGATCCGCCGGATCGGTGTAGAAGACGATCTCCCGGGAGAGCTGGTAGAGCTGGTTCGTCTCAGGGACCCGATACAGCCGCCGGATGTTGTAACCGTCGATGTTGAAAAGTTTCTGGCCGTGCCGCATCGCCGGATCCAGGCTGTTGCCCTCGATGTTCGCGTACACCGATCCGGAGATCCGGAACACCATGTCCTTCCCGTCCGGACGCCCGAACGTCTGGAGGGAGAGCTTCCCGCTCTTGTCGGTGACCGTCGCGTAGACCGGCCCAGGGTGGGTGGAGCCTGCGGATCGGTCGTCTGCCGCCGCGCCCGGAATGCCAATACTGACAAGTAGGACGATGGAGGCTGACAACCCCGTAATACTTCGTTTGATCACGTACGCCTCCGTGCGGAGAAGGAATCGAACAGCGCCATATTGTGATCATGCCGAGCGAAGTGCTGTCCAGCGCTCGATCCCGATACTCGGTTGATCGGAATCAACCGGGCGCACCATCACGTCCGCGGTACAACCGGCGGATCTGTCAGCTCGTCTGCGGCGGCTGGCGGAAGCTCATCCACTGCCGGTTGTTGTAGACGAACGAGGGAGCCATGTTGCCGCTGACCAGGATGTCGCTGACAGGGGCGTCCTGGGTGTACGCGGCGAGCCCGATCCCCCGCCTGGTCTGGCCCTCGGAGTTCGGGCGAAGCGGGCCCACCGTGTTCCCGGTGATCTCCACGGTGGTCAGCGGGTTGACCCCGGAGTTGGCGGCTCGGACGTACACCCCGCCGTGGCAGTCGGTGATCTGGTTGCCGCGGATGTACAGGACCTCCGTGTTGAACGGCGTGATCGCATCCCAGATGGCATTGGTGACCACGTTGGTCTCGATCCAGACCCGAGAGTGCCGGACGTTGGGAACAGCCGTGTGAGATCCGACGAGGGCGCCCCAGGAGCCCTGTGATCCCGACTTGTCGCACCCGTTGTCGACGATGCGGATGTTGGTGCAGGGTGTGTTGTCCCTCGCGCCCGCCCAGGTGTTGGCGCTACCGGCCAGGTCGAGCTGGATGGCCTCGCCGTGCCAGAGCTTGTCCGCGTGCTCCGGGGACACGATCCAGCCCAACAGGTTGCAGCCCCGTACGGTGGCGTTCCGCACGGCGTTGAGCTCGATGGCGTGCCACCACTTGACGTTGTAGATCGTGATGCCGACCAGCTCGACGTTGGACGTGTGCTGCATCGTGATGACGTTCATCGCAGGCGCCGTGGCGCCGTTCTGGAGATACTGCCAGATCGGATCCCAGGAGCCGCCGGTGATCCTGATGTTGCCTGGTGCACCGTATCCACCGGTCGTCGCGCTGGGCACGTAGTTGAGCACCATCGTCTTGGAGGTGCCCGACGACACGAAGTTGGCGACGAAGCGGGCGTCCGTCGCGTCGAGGTGGGTGTTGCCCGGGACGATCAGGTTGGCCCTCAGCACGTGGCGATGGCCGGCCCTGGTGCGGACGATGATCCGCCCCTGGTCGTCGCGTCCGGCCAGCCCGGCGATGCCGTTGGCGGCGTCGTCCAGCGCGTGGCGCAGGGCGACGACGGTGCTGTCCTCGCCCCCGGGATAGGGGTTGACGGGTCCGACCGCCCGCCGGATCGCGGATGCCGCGGGAGCCGCCTGGGCGATGCCGCCGCCCAGCAATGCGGCACCTGCGGCGGTTCCGAGCTTGAAGGCGTCTCGACGACCGAATTCCACGACGGCATCTCCGATCCCGAATGGCACACGGAACTCGCAACCAATGGCTCGCCACAAAATCGTTCAATTAGGCGGATCATGGATTGAAGCACACGCGAGATTGTCCGGTCAAGGCGGCGTGGTGACACGATCCCGGAGCAATCCCAGCCGCGAAACGAAGGACCGGGAAATAGCCCTGTTCATCGAGTATTTGGCCGAAACCGCCACGGCAACGGTCGGCGCGGGTACGGGCAGACCTGGTGGCCACTGCCGGGGACTGTTTCTTCGGTGGGCCGACGAGTACGATCTTCAAGGTCTGTGATGCCGGTGGTCGCCACGTACGGCGGTCGGATTCGACGGGGGTGGCGAACATGATTCGTGCATTCATTGCTTCCTTGGCGGCCGTGGGTGCGGTCGGCGTTCTCGTGCCGATGCTCGGCACGCCTGTCATCGCGGCCACCGGCGTCCGGGAGCTCACCTCCGATCCGGCGCCCGGCTACTATCGAATTCGCAACTTCGGCAGCGACAAGTACCTGGCCATCGGCGCAAGCAGCACCGAGAACGGCGCCCATGCCATCCAATGGGAATACACCGGCAGCGAAGGCCAGCTCTGGTACATCAATGCCGACCGCAAAATCATCAACGCCAACAGCCGGAAGTGCCTGGCGATCGGGAACGGCACTACCGAGAATGGGGCTCACGCCATTCAGTGGGACTGCCTCAACTCAAATTCTCAGCGCTGGGAGATCAGCGAGGACGGCTACATCCGGAACGTGGGGACCGGGAAGTACCTGTCGATCGGGGCCAGCAGTACCGAGAACGGGGCCCATGCCATCCAGTGGGCCCACACCGGCAGCCCTGGGCAGCACTGGGTCTGACCTGTCCCATCATGGGCCGTCGGATGGCTCCGGCCGGATGTGTACGCGCGATACCCGCGCCTTACGTCTCACCGCCGCATGACCGCCCGTAGGGCCCGAAGGACGGTCCCAGCGTTGACCATCGCGCTCACGGGGATGGCGCGCATCGAGAACAGGTAGACGCGGCGGCCGAGTTCAGGGTCGCGCATGGCAGCTTTCGTGATCAGTCTCTGCACCCGGTTCGCCGGCCTCGCGCGGGCGTCCTGGCGGCCGAGCCGATCATGCGCCTCGACGAAACGGAGTGCTCGCCGATAGCCCGCGACCCCCGCGGCCGGGTCGGAGCCGTCACGCAGCGCCGGCGCCGTCGATTCCACCAGCCACTCGGCCGCGCGGAACGCCCAGCCGCAGCCGACGGCCGGTGTCGGGTCGCCGGTGATGGCCGCGTCTCCCACCAGCACCAGTCCGGGGCGCGGAGCGGGATCGCGCCTGATGCACGGGTAGTCGTTCGTGCCGATCACCTTGGAGACCCGCTCCGCCGAGGACAGGTCCGGCGCGTCGGGAAGCGAGGCGATGAACCGCTCCAGCGCGGCCGCCCGGTCCGCCTGGAAGCTGCCGAGCCGCGCCTTCGCGGGGAACGCCACCAGCATGTGCAGGTCGTCGTCGGTGCGGATGAGGATGCCGACGTCCGGGTCCAGGGACCAGATCTGGTTCCCGCCGGGCCCGCCGGAGATGACTCCGCGATAGTACGCCCACCAGCCGAAACGCTCGTTCGGCGCGACGTCCTCCGTGACTCCTGCGAGCCGGGCCACGGGGGATCTGTGGCCGTCGGCCCCGACGACCAGCCGCGCGTGGATCTCCTCGTCGCCGACACGCACGCCGGCGACTCGCCCGCCGGATTCCAGCAGGCCCGTCACGGTACGCCCCAGCATGAGATCGACACCCGGTGTCCCGGCCGCGATCGTCCGCAGGAGCGGATCCAGCTTCTCCCTGCGCAGGCTGATGGGCTGGGGAAGGCCGGGCTCCGGCACGAACCAGCCGGCGGCGGTCCAGCGCGAGATGTGCCCGGTCACCGCGCCCGCCTCAACCATGGCCTCCCAGAGGCCGGTTCGCCGCAGCATCGGCTGCGTGCCCGCGAGCACGAAATGCCCGCAGAGGACCTTGTGCGTCGAGATGTTGTGGTGCTTCTCGATCAGCGCGACCCGCAGGCCCGCTCTGCCGTACAGGATCGCGGCCGTGCACCCGGCCACTCCCGCACCCACGATGACAACGTCGTACGTCATGAGACCACGGTGAGGCGGACCAGGGGCCGTCGCATCAGTAGTGGATTACTGCATTTTCCGGATAAGGCATGCGCAGTACCCTCCCGCTATGAACACCTGGCCGCTGGTGGGCCGTGAGCGCGAGCTCGATCGCATCGTGGCGGTGATGACCGGGCGGGCGGGACCCGGCGTGGTGGTCACCGGGCAGGCCGGGATCGGCAAGAGCCGGCTGCTCTCCGAGGCCCGAACCAGAGCCGAAGCCGCCGGATTCCCGGTGAACTGGGTCTTCGCCACGCCGGGTGGGATCCCGCTGCTGCCTTTCGCCCACCTGCTCCCTCCCCCGGCGGCCGACGGTGAACTCACCCGCATGCTCACGGCGGCGGCCGCCCGCGTCGCGGGCTCGGGGGCGCTGGTGATCGACGACGCCCACCTGCTCGATCCGGCGTCCGCCGCTCTGGCGCGGCATCTTCTCGGCGGCGCCTCGGTCCCCGTGGTGATGGCCGTACGGGAGCCCGACGAGTGGTGGCGTGACCTCGACCGCATAGCGCTGGAAGGGCTGACCGAAGGCGAGATCGCCGAAGTGCTCTCCGCCGCGCTCGGCGGGCAGGCGGAGTCGGCGCTGCCCGCCCTCCTCCTGCGGCTGAGCGGCGGCAATCCGCTCCTCCTGCGCGAGCTCGTCGAGGCCGCGACCTTCACCGAGACGGACGGCGTCTGGCGACTCCTTCAGCCGATCTTCGAAACCGCCGGCCTGCCTGCGGCGATCGCCGCGCGTCTCGACCGGCTCGCTCCCGCCGTCCGGGCCGCGGCCGAGCTCGTGGCCCTCGCCGAGCCGGTCGGCGCGGCGATCCTGGAACGCTTGCTCGACACCGACGTGATCGCGGCACTCGAGGCCGAGCGTCTGCTCACCGCACTCCCGGACCGGCGGCGCCAGCTCGTCGCGCTCGTCCATCCCCTGTACGGCGAGGCGCTGCGAGCCACGCTTCCCCCACTGCGGGCCCGCGAGCATCGCCGGCGGCTCGCCGACGCGGTCGAGGCCACCGGAGCTCGCCGTCGGCGCGACCGGGTCAGGATCGCGGTGTGGAGAGTGGAAGCGGGTGTCCCTGCCGATGCCGGGCTGCTCCGCGATGCGGCGAGGGAGGCGTCCGACGGGCTGGATCACCAGCTCGCCGCGCGCCTGCTCCACGCCGCGGTCGACGCCGACGGATCATTCGAGTCCCGGCTGGCGCTGGTCGCCGAGCTGCCCTACCTCGGAAAGGCGGATCGGGCTCTCGAACTGGCTCGTGAACTGGAGGCGGCCGCGCCGGACGACGCCGCACGCGTCCAGGCGCTCTCGGCACGGGCACGCGTCCACCTGATCCGCGGCCAGATCGACGAGGCGCGGCAGACGATGTCGTCGGCCGCGCACACGACGGCCGACCCGCGGATCCGGCTGCGGCTGGAGACAGGCCAGGCGGCGCAGGCGTTCGCGGTCGGGCACATGCGCGAGTCGGTGGAGGTCGGAGATCGGATTCTTCTCCGCCATCCGGCCGATCGCGAGGTGCGTTCCTGGCTCGCCGTCTCGCAGGTGCGGGCGCTCGCCTGCGCGGGACGGACCCGGGACGCGATCGACCTCGCCCATGCCGCGCTGGAGGCCGATGACGGCCCGCGTGCGGAGTTCATCCGCATGGCCCTCTTGCAGGCCCTGGCACTGGACGGGCAGATCGCGGAGGCGATCGAGCTCGGCCTTTCCGCGCTGGAAGGGGAGGCGGCGGGACGGGCCGCGACGTGGCGCGCCTATTGGGCGCACGATCTCGGGCAGGTCTTCCTGCTGTCCGGTCGCCCGGCCACCGCCCGCCGGTGGTTGCGGGAGGCTCTCGCCGTGATGCCGATCCACGGCATTCCGGCGAACCCCCAGATGTGGGGTCTGGACGCGCTGGCCGAGGCCGAGTCCCTGCTTGGCGAGGCGGAGCGGGCCCGCGAGATGACCGAGCGGCTGCGTGCGGCCCTTCCCGAAGGCTTCGCGGCGCCGCGCCGGAGCGGTTCCGTCTGGGCCCGGTACGCCGCAGGAGATCTCACCGCGGCGGTGGATCTCGCCCGCAGGCAGGCCGCGGGGCTGGAACAGGTCGGTTCGATGCTGATGGCCTCGTGGGTGCTGCACGAAGCCGCGCGGCTGGGCGCCGCCGCCACGGTTGTCGAAGATCTTCAGCGTCTGGCCTCGACGAGCCAGAGCGCTCTCCAGTCGCTCATGGCCGGGAACGCCGCGGCCCTGGCCCGCCGGGACGCGCCCGCCCTCGACGGCGTTTCGGGGCAGGCCGCCGCCACCGGCTGCACGCTGTGGGCGGCCGAGGCGGCGGCCGCCGCGGCGCTGATCCATCGGGCCGAGGGCCGGCTCGGGTCGGCCCTGGCATCGTCGGCGCGCTTCGAAGACCTGTTCGCGGCCTGCGAAGGCGCCCGCACTCCGGGCGTCCGCTCCCCTCCTGCGATCCTCACGCGGAGGGAGTACGAGGTCGCCGCGTTCGCCTCTCGCGGACTGTCCGACCGGGAGATCGCCGTGCGCCTGCATCTGTCGGTCCGGACGATCCACAGCCACCTGCACCGGATCTATCGCAAGCTGAACATCGAGCAGCGCAGCCAGCTTCCCGACGTGCTCAGGCCGTAGGCCGGCCGTGGTTCGAGAGGGCCCCATGGACTCCATCGTCATCACAGTCGCGCTCGTCGGCCTGCTGGGGCTGGCGCTGGTCGTGGCCGGATGCCCCCGGCCTGCGTACGAGGACGCCTGCCGATCACCTTGGCGCGCGCACCCCGTCCCGCAGGAAACGCCGCTCCCTGACCGCCCGCCGGAACTGGTTGTCTCCCCATGACCAAGGCAGGGAAAGTCCCTACTTCCGCTGATCCTCATCGCGGAGCGGGAGGCCTTGCCGGACCGCGCCACGATCGTCCTGGTACGCGAGCCGATCGGCTTCTGACCCCACGCGTCGCCTCATACAGGAGCGGTGCGGTGCCGCCAGGGCCGTCGGATAGGCACACCTCGGGCCAAATCAATATTTCCTACCTGTTTTTCGGGTAGCTGTCAGGGTCCGTCATGTCCGTCCGATGTCCGGCTGCCGCCCTGGAAAGACGTTTTCCGCTGCTCGATACTGCACGACATGGTTCATGGATCAGTTCCGCCGGCAAGCACGGTCACCGCCCAGGCCGGCGTCCTCGCGGCGATTGCGCACCGGTGGCCCACCTGGCTCGGACTGGCCATCACCGGTGTTTCCTTCGCAGAGTTGGATGACGGCCGCAGCCAGGCGGCTGTGGTGTTTCTGGCCGCCCTGCTCTACCTGGCCACCGCCATTCTCGCCAAGCCTGGTGCCGCCTGGATCATGTGGGCCGCCTCCGTGGTCGCGATGATCGGCCTGGAACAGCTCGACATCAATCCGTGGCCTGCCTATGTGGCCAGCGCCGTCACCCTCTTGGTCCTCGCCGTGGCCGGCGGCCTTCTGCGCCGGCGCCGCCTGACCGCCGCGCAGGCTCCCGCCATGCTCGTCTTCGGCGCAGCCGCCGTGGCCGCAGTGTCCCTGTCGCCCGCCCTCGGCGGCTACCTCGTCGCTGCGGCCCTCATCGGCCACGCCACCCTCGACGTCATTCTCTGGAGAGCCAACAGAGTCGTCACCCGCTCCCTCACGGAATTCTGCGCCGTTTTGGACTTCACGCTCGGCATCGGCATCATCGCCATGCAGCTTCTTGCCTGACAAGGCTCGCGAGGTGTCCCGGCTCCGGCGAAGTCCTCTGGCGGCTGCACCTCACTCAACAGCTGATTTGCACTGGCTCGTCATCTTTCGCCGTGGCGGAGGCGAGTTGGACGGCCTGCGAGCGGAGACCGTCCACTATCGCCCGATGGCGGACAGCGCCCAGGACGGCGCGCTCGGCATGGAACCACGCCGCCTCCCGCAGGCGTAGGTGTCAGGGCTCGACTGCGAGCGCGTCCTGGCCCTTCAGCACCATGCGGATGGCCTCATCCTTGAACTCCGGCGAGAACTGCCTGCGACGCCTCGTCACGTACCTACCTCTTCCAGACTTCTGTCAGCTTATGTAGCCGACTGTCCGGAATCTGCTGGGTACCTCGCAGCCTCCCCTGCAGTTCACGGACACACGACGGACGACTTGTCCAGAGCTGACGCTCGTGGCGCGGCGGGATTACCGGCCCGCGTCGCCGTCGGACGGAGTGGTCTGCGATGCCACCGAGATCGTCGCGGGCCTGCTCGCCCGTATCCATGCCGCGGACAAGACGGCCACCATGACCGTTCCGATCGCTCCGGACGCCGCGATCACCGTGGATGACATCGCGTTCTGGGCGGTGAGTCCGAATATCAGAATGGCGGTGCCCTGAGTGACACGCATCGCCGTCGTGAGCAGTCCCACGGCCTGTCCGCGCATGTCGTCGGGAATGGCTTGCGTGAACTCGGCGGCGAGCGGGATCCAGAAGTACAAAGCGATTCCGGAGATCACGATCAGCGCCGCCGCGACCACCACCCCGGGCACGGCGACGAACAGCATCAGTGGTGCGCAGCTGGTGATGGACAGGACCACGACGTGCCGCGCGCGCTGGTCGGGTATGAGCAGGGGCAAGATCCAGAGCCCGACGACGATGCCGGCGGGACCGGCAGCCATCAGTAGGCCGGCGGCCGTCGGCCCGTGATCGACCTGCGCCGTATAGGGCGGCGCAAGCGTCGCGCATACGAGTGTGGTGGCGATGGGGAACGGAAACAGCATGATCAATCGGAGCCGCGGGTGGGCGGTGATGTAGCGGATCGCGACAAGCGTGGCGCCAAGCCAGGAAGACGAGGAACCGGCGCGAGCAGTCGCCGGGCGGACCTGCATCCCCAGCAGGATTACCAGGCCAGACAGGGCGAAGGTGGCGGCATTGGACACCAGGACCACGGACAGTCCGGTAAGCGCGACGATCACGCCCCCGGCGCCGTAGCCGACCGTGTAGGCGACGTGGTTGACCAGCTGTGTGACCGCGGCCCCTTTCACGAGCCGCTTCCCCGGCAATACCACGGCCATAGTGGACATGTAGGCGCTGTTGAACGGTGAGTCCAGCAGCCGGATTACGAAAAGCAATGCCCACAGGCCGGACAGTGGCAGCCCCGGGATCGCCATGAGCAGCAGGAGGAGCGCTCGTCCGAGGTCAGCGACCACCATGACAGCACGCCGGGGAAACCGGTCTGCCAGACCGGCCAGCATCGGGCCGCCGATGAGGTCCGGCAGAGTGGTCAGGGCAAAGGTGAAGCCCATGAGAGCCACGGACCCGGTTTCGGCGAAGACCGTGATGACCAACGCCGCTCGGGCGACGTAGTCGCCGATGGTGGACAGCGCCCGGCTGACGAACAGCGCGCGAAACTCGCGCTCGCCGAAGATGTCCGCATAGGTGACGCGGTCGTGTGCCTGGCCCTTTCCCAGCAACGTACCGCCCCTGTGAATACTCGGTGTGACTGATTGTGGTCGTGTGTTTCAGCGCGCCAATCACCGAGCGGCCCATCACCCATTCGTGAGCGGCGTCGATCCCCAGCAGGTCTTCCAGTGCCTCATCGCGGATTGCCGCGGTGAAGGTAACGCCGAGCCTGAGCGCGGCGGCCAGCAGGTACACGGTGTGGCTGAGGCGGCCGACGTCGAGGTGGAGCATGCGATACGTGCACGGGGTGGAGTATTTCCAGGTGCTGCTCCTCATCCCCGGGGCATGGCTCGCTTCGCTCCAGATCAGGCAGATCTGGGCAAATCCGACCTTCCTTATCGAAAAGAATCGCCTATCAGCCGGGCCGCATCCAGGGCAGCGTCCGGCCATTAGCCGGACATTTACTGATGACATCAGATATCTGCGTCACCAGCGGAGCAGCGGCAGCCACCGAGAGGAACGCCTCCTCCTGGGCCGGCCTTTTGAGGCACCTGGACATCGCCGATCCCCCGAGCGGGATCTCCGCTTGGCCCGTTGACGATCCGCCCGGTGTCGGGACCGTAGTCGCAGGAGAGGCCCCGAAGACGATCTCAGCGCCTGGTCTCCCGCCAGGGCGGCAATGTCAGTCTGGTCGCCAACCAGTCGTCGCCGAGGCTCACGCTGGAGGTCTGGACGAGTCCCGCGGTCGGTACAGCCTCGGCGACGTCGCTGGGCTCGACATGCCCGTCCCGGCCGGCCTCCGGGGTCAGAACCCAGATCGCGCCGTACTCCGCGAGGGTGCCCATCGCGTCCATGAGGGTGTCCACCAGGTCACCGTCGCCCGCACGCCAGCGCAGCAACACGACGTCGACGATCACATCGGCACTCTCGTCCAGCAGATCGCCGCCGATCCGTTCCTCGACGGCGGCCCGAACGCCGTCATCGACGTCCTTCCCCCGACCTTGCCGTTGGATGACCATTCCCGGCTCGATGCCGAGCTTGTCGGCGATGCCGGACTGGTGAGCATCCTCCACCGTTTCAGTGCCTCCTCCGATGCCTCGACGGGGTGCGTTCGACCGGCGCTCAACACCCGACGGAGCGTGATCCGGCACCCGAGCTCTCGCGCCGGGCCGCTCAGCAGGCGCCACCCCCGCCTCCTCCGCTGCTGCTCCCACCGCTGCCGCCGTAGTAGCCGCTCGAGTAGCCGCTGCCCGAGTAGCCGCCGTACGAGCTCCCGGAGGAGCGGGACCCGGCGCCCGAGGAGCGGGAAGGACGGCGACGCTTCATCAGATGGTCGACGAGACCCCACAGCATCAGGCCGAGAACGCCAACCATCATGATGATGATCAATACCCAGGCCAAGGTGTCGGACTGGGCGGTGCGCAGTCCGGCGAGGCGGGAGCCGCCGCTGCCGGACTCCACGTGGGCCCCGGCGGGATTCTTGTCGAGCAGGCCGCGCGGAAAGGCCAGCTCGACGGTGCGCGCCTGGCCTGGGGCGATGCGGCGTTCGGTCATGGTGGCCGTGCGCGTGGTCGCGTCGACGGTGAGCGCGGGCTCCTTGGCGCTTTCCAGGACGCCCGCGCCCGGGCCGCGGCCGAGCGGCAGCCGTACCTCGACCTGGAGCAGGTCGAGCGTCTGCGGCCAGTCTTCGCCCCACACCGGCAGGCTGAGGAACGCCTGGTCGCGGTAGGCGGTGACTGCTCCGCGCAGGGTGTAGCGGACGGTGAAGGTGCGGGTGGAGCCGGGGCCGGCGGAGAAGTACCAGGTCACGCGCTGCTGCTCGGCGTCGCAGCAGCGCGTGCCGTACGTGCCGGCCGGGCGGTCCCCGTCTACGGCGACGTCAGGGCCGCGGCGGTAGGCGGTGTCCCCCTCGCTGACCGAAATGTCCTCAGCCCGCATCCCCGAGGACAGCGGGATGTCGAGGTAGGCCCTGTGCCCCGGCTGCCGCCAGGTGAAGGTGTGCTTCTCGGTGACCTTGACCCGGCCGTCCGCGCCGACCTCCGCGAGCACGGCGGTCCCGGGAAGCGTGTAGATCGCATCGTCGGCGGTCGCCGCCTGCGCGGGCGCGCCGCAGGCAAGCGGCAGCGTACAAAGTGCACAGATCAACACCAATAAATGGCGCATGGTCCCCCTTGGCGCATCATCTACGTAAACTCGCCCCTGCTTCGAACGTACGTGACGGCGACGCGTCTGGGCCGGGCCTCATTGATGCGACTCACCTACGCGAGTGTCAATCCGTGGAGACGGTCCTCCGTAACAGCGGCCCTCAGCAGGGCCGATGAGGCTGACCTTTCTCGATCGTCTGACATTCGAATGTGACAGGCGGCCGCCCGTCGCTGTCGCTGTGCCTGGGCTTGACGTCGGAGAGGTTTGCGATCTTCAGCCGGGTCCCCGCCCGTCAACGCCGTGCCGGGGAAGACCCCAACGCCATTCCGATGCGCTAGTCGACGACGGATCCGGAAGTCAGGTTGGCGATTGCCCCCGTCATCGTCCGGGCGCGGTCCGAAGCGGCGAACGCCGCGTACTCGGCCACGTCGTCGGGGGTCGGCAGGTACCCGAGCAAAGTACCCTGAGCCGCGACGCCGGCCAGCCATGCCTCCGCCGTCGTGCCGGCGCGCTCCGCCATCCCTGCGAACGCTGCGGTGAGGTGCGATCCGCCCAGCGACTCCGGCATCGCGTGCGGCCGGATGCACACCACCCGCACTCCGTCGGGGCCGAGCTCACCTGCCATGATGCGGGAGAAGGCCTCGACTGCGGCCGATGCCACTCCGTTGCCCAGAAAACCGCGTCCCGTCAGCCGGGCACCGGGGGTGGACAACGTGAGGACAACGCCCGAGCGGTTGGCCGCCAGGTAAGGAGCGGCGGCCCGGGTGGTGATGAACAACGTGCGTAGGTGCCCGAGGACCGGGGCCATGAATTCGTCGGTCTTGAGTTCGGCGAGCGGCGGACCTTGCACATGGGGAATGCCGACCGCGTTCACGAGGATGTCGAGCCGCCCGGCCCGGCCGACGACCTCGTCCAGGTGGCGACTTACGTCGTGCTCATCCGCGGCGTCGGCCACCGTCGCGTCCGCCTGGCCGCCGTTTCTGGCAATGCTCTTCGCCACCTGGTCGATCCGGGCATGTGTACGCCCCGCGAGGAAGACCTGGGCGCCTTCCCGCGCGAACACGCGCGCGATCGCGCTGCCTATGACGCCTCCGCCGCCGTAGATGACGGCGACCTTCTTCTCCAGCATCGTCATGGTCCCTTTTCTGGTTGTGTCGTGGGTCGGTGTCGGCAGGCTTGCTGACACTCGATCGGGGGTCTTCCTGCTACGCGGTCGCGTATTCCGCGCCCGGCCTCGCCATGAACGTCTACCTGGCGAGATCCCTTCTGCGGCGCTGGACCTCCGTCGGCGATGACGGCGACTGCTCAACGGAGTCTCTGAATGCTCGCCACAAGTTCCGCGAGACCGGAAAGGACGAAGTCGCCATGGAGAAAGCATGTGACCTGGAAGTCATCAGGTCTAATGCCGAGAATCGGGCAATGCCATAGAGAAAGTGAATGTGTCTGAGGATCGTGTGTGCGTCACCGGGAGGCGATCGCCAGCCGGACAGCCACGCTGAGCAGGGCCAGGCCGGTGATCTGCTCGATCCGAGCCTGCACCTTCGGCCGGCGCAGCCATCTGCCCAGCCTGTCGACTGCGGCGATGTACAGGCCGAACCAGGCGAGGTAGAGCAGAGCGAAGATCGCCGAGAGCAGCAGGGCCTCGGCCTGCGGCGAGCCGGTGCCGACGGACAGGAACTGGGGCAGGAAGGTGACGAAGAACAGCGCCACCTTCGGGTTGAGCGCGTTGGACAGGAAACCCTGGCGCAGGTACGCCGACCGGCGCTGCGGCATCGCGACTGGCTGATCCGCCGGTGGCTGACGCCTGGACCGGGCCGCCGATCGCAGCATCTGCAGGGCGAGCCAGAGCAGGTAGACCGCGCCGACGATCTTGAGCACGGTGAACGCGGTGGTCGAGGCCAGCAGCAGCGCCGCCAGCCCCAGCGCGGCGGCGCCGGCATGCACGGTCAGGCCGAGAACACCGCCGACCATGGTCAGCAGGCCGCCATATCTGCCGCCGACCAGGGCGTTCCGAGTGATTAGGGCCTGGTCCGGCCCCGGCATCATGATCAGTACCAGTGCCGCTATCGCGAAGGCCATCATCGCCTTGTCCTCTCTGGTCGAGCGGGCGTCGTGGTCATGCCCTGAGCCTGACGGAGAACCATTCATAGGTCTAATGTCAAAATTTTCGCTCAATCATGGATAAACTCTATGAATGGTGAGCATCGCCCAGCTTCGCGTGCTTGATGCCGTCCGGCGACACGGGTCGATAACCGCGGCCGCCAGGGAACTGCACTACGCCCAGCCGTCCGTCAGCCATCACCTGTCCAGGCTCGAGGCTCAGACCGGCGCCAGGCTGATCCAGCGGGTCGGCCGGGGGATCCGGCTCACCGAGGCGGGTCGCCTGCTCGCAGACCGGGCGGCGGAGATCATCGGTAGGGTCGACTCGGCTACGGCGGAGCTTTCCACGCTCGTCGGCCTGAACGCCGGGCGGGTCAGGCTGGCCGGTTTCAGCTCCGTCATGAGCTCGCTGGTGCCGCAGGCCGCCGCTGTCCTCGCCCAGCAGCACCCCGGCCTCGCACTCGGCCTGGCCGACACCCATCCTGAGGACGCGCTGCAGCTTTTACGGGCAGGCCGCATCGACGTCGCCCTGATCTTCCGGTACGACGAGACGGCTCCCGAAGAGGACGGCGTCCGCCTGCTCCACCTACTCGACGACCCGCTCTTCCTGCTCACGACCGGCGGGGGCGTCACCCTCGCCGAGCACAAGGACACCCCATGGGTCGCCGGTTGCGAGAGATGCCGCAACCACCTCGTGGAGATGTGCCAGCAGGCGGGCTTCTCCCCCCAACTGGCCTACACCACCGACGACATGGTCGTCATGCAGAGTCTGGTGGCCGCCGGCATGGGGGTCACCACCATCCCGGGGCTGGCGCTGCTGGCCCACCGTCACCCGGCGATCACCGCCACCCCTCTCCCGGTCCCGCCCCGCCGCATCTACGCCGCCACCTACGGCGACCCGCCCGATCCTCCCGCGACCGCGGCGCTGGTCGCCGCCCTGTCCCAAGCCGCGGCGACGCAGACAGATAAGAGTGCCGTACGGAATGCCAAGCTCATATCGGCAAGGCCGGTCTCCAGCCCGAAAGTCCGGCATGAACTGCAATGAAGCCGCCGGAAAAGCGATGTGAAACCGGCCAGGTGTGCCGCGACGAGTGGCAAGCACGGTTCTGAGAAGGGAGGTGGCCGCCATCGGTACCCTCCGAACACTTTGAACCTATACCGCACCCCCGGGCTTGCGGCAAGACCCCGGTCGTGGCGCACAATCGTCGGCCGAGCGCAAGAATCGGCACACCAGGGGGGCATGCATGTTCGATGTGATCATCGCCGGCGGCGGGCCGACCGGCATGATGCTGGCGAGCGAATTGCGTCTGCAGGACGTCAACGTGCTCGTGCTGGAGAAGGAGCCCGAGCTGCCGCCGTTCGTGCGGTCGCTCGGGCTGCACGTGCGCAGTATCGAGGTGATGGATCAGCGGGGGCTGTTGGAGCGGTTCCTCGAGAACGGCAAGCAGTACCCGATCCGTCCCGGCGACGTCCGGGGATTCTTCGCGGGCATCGAAAAGCCCGCTCCCACCGGGCTGGACACCGCCCACGGATACGTGCTCGGCATTCCGCAGACGCTCACCGACCAGCTGCTCGCCGAGCACGCGGCCGAAGTCGGAGCCGAGATCCGGCGCGGCTGTGCGGTGGTCGGGCTGGAGCAGGACGACGACGGCGTGACCGTCCACCTTGGAAATGGAACTGCAACGCCGTTGCGGGCGCGGTTTGTCGTCGGCTGCGACGGCGGGCGCAGCACGGTTCGGAAACTGCTCGGAGTCGGATTCCCCGGCGAGCCGTCGAAAATCGACACGCTGCTGGGCGAGATGGAGGTGACGGCGTCCCCGGACGACATCACCGAAGTGATGACCGAGGTGCGCAAGACCGAGAAGCGGTTCGGGATCGGGCCGTCGGGCAAGACGGGGGTGTTCCGGGCGGTCGTGCCGGCGGAGGGCGTGGTCGAAGACCGTTCGGTGCCGCCGACGCTCGAGGAGTTCAAGCAACAACTGCGCAAGTACGCCGACACCGACTTCGGCGTGCACTCCCCCCGCTGGCTGTCGCGCTTCGGCGACGCCACCCGCCAGGCCGAGCGCTACCGGGTCGGACGGGTGTTTCTGGCCGGGGACGCCGCGCACGTCCACCCGCCGATGGGTGGGCAGGGGCTCAATCTCGGGATCCAGGACTCGTTCAACCTGGGTTGGAAGCTGGCGGCGGCCGTCAACGGCTGGGCGCCGGACGACCTGCTGGACAGCTACGAGTCCGAGCGGCATCCGGTGGCCGCCGACGTGCTGGACAACACCCGTGCACAGATGCAGCTGACGACCAACGAGCCCGGGCCGCAGGCGGTTCGGCGGTTGTTGGCGCAGCTGATGGACTTCAACGACGTCAACCGGTTCCTGATCGAGAAGATCACGGCGATCGGCATCCGGTACGACTTCGGTGAGGGCCATGCCCTGCTCGGGCGGCGGCTGCGCGACGTCCAGCTGAAGCAAGGGCGCCTGTTCGAGCTGATGCGCACCGGCAGCGGGCTGCTGCTCGACCAGACGGGGCGGCTTTCGGTGGACGGCTGGGCCGACCGGGTCGACCACGTCGCCGACATCAGCGAAGAGCTGGACGTGCCGGCGGTACTGCTTCGGCCGGACGGGCACGTCGCGTGGGTCGGCGAGGATCAGCAGACGCTCGGGGTCGCGCTGGCCAAGTGGTTCGGCGCCGCAGGAGCTTCTACGGCCGGGTGAGGGACGCTCCGGTGCGAACGGTGCGCCGCAGGTGCCTCGGCGAGCGCGTGGATCGGGTCGAGCAGGACACCGGTCACGACCTTGCCGGGGCCCTGCCTATGCCGCTGATCGAAGCATCGGCCGGGTAGCCGGGTCGTCGGCTGACGTCCACAAGGAGCCTGTCAGGGAGAAGGTACCGTCGCGCGGAACGTGGCGTCGCCACGGCCCTGCGCGTCGGTGATGGGGTCGAGGCGCAGCAGGTAGTTCCAGTGCCGGATGTACCGGTCGGGATAGTTGGAGGACTGGAACGACGTCCACGACGTGTCCGCCAGCCCGGGGACCTGGCGGAAGGTGGCGTCGGCGGCGCACGCCAGATCACGCTGAAGGGCGCCGGGCAGCACCTGGCGAACCGGATCTCAGTACTGGTTCATCTTGGCGTCCATGGCGAGCCCCGCGTCGATCACCTTCGCGGGAACCCCCTTGATGCCCATCTGGTCCTTGGCGATCCGTCCGAGCGTGGGCAGGCTCTTGCGGTCCGGCCAGGTCTCGGGCTTCCACAGGGACGAGCGCAGGAACGCCTTCGCGCAGTGCATGTACAGCTCTTCGACGTCGATGAGGACGCCCAGCCGCGGCCGCTTGCCCTTGACCACCAGGTCGTCGAAGAACGGCGCGTCCGACACGAGCGTCGCGCGGCCGTTCATCCGGAGGGTTTCGTTCATCCCCGGCACGATGAACAGCAGCCCGACGTGGGGGTTGCGCAGCATGTTGCGGAGACTGTCGAGCCGCTGGTTGCCGGGACGGTCGGCGAGCACCAGCCGGTGGTCGTCGAGGACCAGCACCGACCCGGCGGGGTCCCCTCGGGGCGAGACGTCACAGGTTCCGTCCGAGTTGGAGGTCGCCAGCAGCACGAACGGCGAGTGGGCGATGATCGTGCGCGCGTGCTCGTCGATCCGGGCGATGTCCTTGTCCCAGATGGTCTGCGGCGGCTCTTTCACGATCTCCCGGAGCTCGGCCTCGGTCGTTACCGTACGGATCTCAGAAGGGTTCACGATCCGAATATAAGGAGCCTTACCATCGTGGCAGTCCGAGATTTCCCGACATCCGGTCACAACCCCCGGAACGCGTAGGACAGGCAGCGCGTGGGCCGGGCGTCCTACCAGTCGCCCCGGTAGAGCTGGCCGCGTATCGCGCCGCCGGGGAACTGGGCGGTGTGCAGGTTCACGTACCAGTTCTTCGGGTTCTTCCAGATGCGGCGGCCCACCTCGGCAGGGGTGGTCACGCTGCCGGCGACGCCGTTGACGCCCTTCGGCAGGCCCTTTTCCGCGGCGAAGAAGGGCACGACCACGGGTCCGTTCCTGCCTTTCGGGGCGCGGTGGATGTGCGCGCCGACCGGGGCCCCGATCCGCTTCCACGCGGCGGCGAACCAGACGCGGCCGCCCTCCGGCTGCACCAGCACTCCGGCGCGCCCGTCCCGGTCGCCGACCTTCGTGCCGGGCGCCGCCACCTCCTGCCGCCCGTCGGCCCGCGTGGTGAGCGTGGTGCCGAACCCGTGCGCCAGCACCGACTCCAGCGCCACCGGGCGGACCCGGTACAGCTGAGCCCGTACGGCGCCGCCGCCGAACTCGGCGTTGTGCAGGTTGGCGTACCAGTTGCCGGGGTTGTTGACGATGCGGCCGAGCAGGTCGAGGTCCTTGACCACGACCGTGCCCTTGACCGCGTGGAGCGTGGGCGGCAGTGCCTGGCCGAAGAACGGGACCTTGACGTCGCCGTTCTCGCCCTGTCGGCCGCGGTGGATGTGGAACCCGCCGGGCGCCGCCAGTCTGTTCCACCGGACGGCGTAGTCGACCCGGCTGCCATGGATCCGGAACACCGCGATGGCGCTGCCGTCCCGGTCACCGACCTTCATCCCCTGGGCGGGCACCTCGTTCGCGCCGTTGAGCGCCGCGGCGAGATAGACGGGGGTGGTGGCCTGCGCGGAGATCGGGCTGAGTGAGGTGGCGATCAGTGCGGCGGCGACGGGCAGGCCGGGGACGATGAGGGTGCGCATGTTCATGATTACCCTTTCGGTGGTCTCACGGCCTGGTACGGCTGTCTCCTTCGCGGGGTTCACCTAGGGGAGTGAGGATAAATACGCATTCATGCGCTCAGGCCTCAGATGAGGCTCACAGTCTGGCTCAGCGGACGAGGCAGGGCCGCTTGGGGGCGAACACCCAGTCCTTGACCAGATACTGCATGGCGACGGAGTCGTCGCGGGCACCGAGACCGTGGCGGAGGTAGAGCTCGTGGGCCTCGGCGAGGGCCGCGCGGTCGAGCTCGACACCGAGCCCGGGCGTGACCGGCACGTCGATCCCGCCGTCGGTGATCTGGAACGGCGTGGTCGTGAGCGCCTGGCCGTCCTGCCAGATCCAGTGCGTGTCCAGCGCGGTGATCTCGCCCGGAGCGGCCGCTCCGACGTGCGTGAACATCGCGAGCGAGATGTCGAAGTGGTTGTTGGAGTGCGACCCCCACGTCAGGCCGAAGTCATGGCAGAGCTGGGCTACGCGGACGGATCCGGCCATGGTCCAGAAGTGCGGGTCGGCGAGCGGGATGTCGACGGCGCCGGCCCGGATGGCGTGCGCCATCTCGCGCCAGTCCGTGGCGATCATGTTGGTGGCGGTGGGCAGGCCGGTGGCCCGCCTGAACTCGGCCATCGTCTCCCGGCCGGAGAATCGGCCCTCGGCACCGCAGGGGTCCTCGGCGTAGGCCAGGACGCCGCCCAGCCCGCGGCACAACCGGACGGCGTCGGCGAGCAGCCAGCCGCCGTTGGGGTCCAGGGTGATGCGCGCGTCCGGGAACCTTCGGGCCAGCGCCTTGACCGCTTCGACCTCCTCCTCGCCGGCCAGCACCCCACCCTTGAGCTTGAAGTCGGTGAAGCCGTAGCGCTCCCTGGCCGCCTCGGCCAGCGCGACCACCGCGTCGGGCGTGAGGGCTTCCCTGCGGCGCAGCTGGGACCAGCGGTCGTCGCCGGCGTCGTCGACGAGGTAGGGCAGGTCGGTCCTGGCCGGGTCTCCGACGTAGAACAGGTAGCCCAGCATCGGCACCCGGTCACGCTGCCGGCCCTCGCCGAGCAGCTCGGCCACGGGCACGCCGAGGTGCTGTCCGTGCAGGTCGAGCAGGGTGGACTCCAGGCCGGTGACCGCGTGCACGGTGGTGCGCAGGTCGAAGGTCTGGGCACCGCGCCCGCCGGCGTCCCGGTCGGCGAAGCGGGCCGCCACCGACCGCAGCAGGCTGCGGAACCGGGCGACCGGCTTGCCTCGCAGCAGCGCGCCGGCCTCCTCGACGGTCCGGCGGATCGCCTCGCCGCCTGGCACCTCGCCGAGGCCGGTGCGTCCGTCGGAGTCGGTGGTGATGACGATGTTGCGGGTGAAGAACGGCCCATGCGCGCCGCTGAGGTTGAGCAGCATGCTGTCGTATCCGGCGACCGGGACGACCTCGACGTTTTCGATGGTCGGGGACATGGGCTCAGCTGATCTTGTTGATGAGGGTGGTCAGCTCGGCCAGCTCGCCGTCGGTCAGGTTCTGCAGCGGCGGCCGCACCGGTCCGGCCGGTCGTCCGACGGCCTTCAGGCCCGCCTTGACGATCGACACGGCGTATCCCTTCGTGCGGTCCCGGATGTCCAGGTACGGAATCACGAACTCCCTGAGTCGGCGGTAGACCGCCTCGCGGTTCTGGGCCCGGACGTCGGCGTAGAAGTCGAGCGCGAACTCCGGGACGAAGTTGAAGATCGCCGAGGAGTAGGTGCTCATGCCGAGCTGGAGCAGCGGCAGCGCGAAGGTCTCGGCGGTGGGCAGGCCGCCGATGTAGGCCAGGCGGTCACCGACGGCGGCGTAGATGCGCGTGAGGCTCTCGATGTCGCCGACGCCGTCCTTGAACCCGACGAAGGTCTCGTTCCGGTCGGCCAGGGCCTCCACGGAGCGGTCGGTCAGGATCGCGTTGGCGCGGCTGTAGACGATGACGCCCAGGTCGGTGGCCTGGCAGACCGCGCTGATGTGGTCGACCAGGCCCTCCTGGCCTGCCTCGGTCAGGTAGGGGGGCATGAGCAGCAGGCCGTCGGCGCCGGCGGCCTCGGCGGCCTTGGCCTGCTCGACGGCGTTCGCGGTGCCGCCCGTGGCGGGTGCCACGACCGGCAGCCTGCCGTTCACCTCGTCGACCGCCGCCCGCAGCACCCGGTCGATCTCCTCGCCGGTCAGCGAGAAGCCCTCACCGGTGCCTCCCGCGGCGAACAGCCCGGCCACCGGGTATTCGCTCAGCCAGGACAGGTGGTCGCGATAGCCCGCCTCGTCGAACTGCAGGTCCTCGGTGAAATGGGTGACGGGGAAAGACAGCAGGCCGCTCTTGAGCTGCGAGGCGAGTTCCTGTGGCGAGAAGTCGGGCATGCCGGTCCTTTGCTTCACACGCGGCCGTGGGATGGTCCCTCGCCGCCGGTAACGTCTGTCGCTCGCCAGCCTAGGAAGAAGGGGTGATTCCTGTCCAAGTGCGATTCTGCATCCGGTGATACCCGGAGAGCATCACAGGCCGGAGGCGGCCATCAGGCGCCGATGCCGGGAAGCAGGTCGAGCACGCGCCAGAGGGCGGGATTGGTCGAGTCGCGGTCCCAGATGACGTGCAGTTCGACCGGCTCCCCCGCGACGCCGTCACGGTCCAGCGGGTCGCCGCCGCCGCGTGTCAGGCGGCAGAAGACGACGCCCTCGATGCCGAGCGACCGGGCGCTGGCGGGCACCAGCGCCACTCCCCGCCGGGCCGCCACGAGGAGCACGGCGGTGAGGATCTGGTGCACCTGCTGCTCGATCCTGGCGTGTGCGTTGGCGAGGAATCGGACGGTGAGCTCGTGGAAGTAGCGCGACTGGACCGGGTTGTAGCTGATGACCGGCAGGTTGTTGAAGTCGTCCGGCGTGAGTGGCCGGTCGAGGCCGGCCAGGGGATGGCCGACGGGGACCACGGCGTACAGCGGCTCGCGGAAGGCGAGCCGGGAGCCGAGCGTGACGATGTCGAAGGGCGGGCGTGCCAGGCCCAGGTCGAGCTCGCCGCGGAGGATGCCGTCGACCTGCCCGGCGGTCACCCGCTCGTGGAGGATGACGTCGATCTCCGGCACCTCATCGGTCAGCCGGCGCAGGAGGACGCCGAGCATGCTGATGGCCGATACGGCGGTGAAGCCGAGGCGCACCGTGCCCGTGGCGCCGCCCGCGATCCGGCGCGCCCTGTCACCCGCGGTGTCGACGAGCGTGAGCATGCGCCGGGCGTCTTCCAGGAAGCCACGTCCGGCGTCGGTCAGGACGACGCGGCGGTTGTCGCGTTCGAGCAGGGTCACGCCGATCGTGCGCTCCAGCTTCTGGATGTGACGGCTCAGCGGCGGCTGCGTCATGCGCAGCCGATCAGCGGCACGTCCGAAATGCAGTTCCTCGGCGACCGCCACGAATGCCCGGACCTGATCCAGTGTTAGCATGATGCCCAAAGAGTATCACTTAATACCGAATTGAGCTTGGACAGGCATCGATCTGGTACTTAGTCTCCGGAGACCACGAGCGAAACTTTGCGGCAACCATCACGCAACACCAGCCGCCACTTCATAGCAGACCACGCGCGGCACAGCGCCCGCATGAAGGAGAAGTCCATGCCGACATCTCGGACAGCCCCCCGCCGCATCCTCGCGGGCGTCCTCGGCGCCGCCGCCGCGATCGCGCTGACGGCGTGCGGTGGTGTCAAGACGACCTCTTCCGGCGGCGGCGACGGGAAATACCCGACCGGCAACATCGAGTTCAGCGTCGGCGCCTCCGCGGGCGGCTCGACCGACCTCATCACCCGCTCGCTGGCCCAGGGCATGGCCAAGGAGCTCGGCGTCTCCGCGCCGGTCCTCAACAAGCCCGGCGCCAACGGCGCGCTCAACGCCAAGGAGCTCCAGAGCGCGCCCGCCGACGGTTACAAGGTCGCCGTGCAGAACGCCTCGCTCTTCACGATCACGCCGCTCACGGTGTCCCCCGCAGAGGCTACGAAGATCGACTCGTTCGACGTCATCACCGGCGTCTCGCGCGACGACTACGTCATGGCGACCAACCCCGCGTCCGGGTTCACCTCCATCAAGGACATGGAGAAGGCGGGCAAGACGATCCGCTACGGCACGACCGGTGTCGGCACGGGCGCCCAGCTGGCCTCCGCGCTGACGTTCAAGACGGCCGGGATCGAGGCGACGGCGGTGCCCTTCGACGGTGGCGCCCCCAACCTGACCGCCCTGCTCGGCAACCAGGTCGACGTCTCGACCATGCAGATCGGCGAGGCGATCGAGAACATCAAGGCGGGTAAGCTCGTCCCGCTCGCGGTCTTCTCCGAAAAGCGCATCCCCTTCCTGCCCGACGTGAAGACGGCCAAGGAGCAGGGGTTCGACGTCCTGGTGACGCAGTACCGGTTCCTGACCGCGCCCAAGGGCACGCCGGAAGACGTCAAGGCGCGACTGCTGGAAGCCGCCAAGAAGACGTTCGCCACCCCGGAGTACAAGAAGTTCAACGAGAACAACTCGCTCACGCCGATGGAGGTCTCCCCCCAGGAGGTGCTCAGCGCTCTGCAGAGCGACACCACCACGTACAAAGAGCAGCTGGCCGAGTTCGGGATCAGCCTGGCCGGATAGCGGCGGCGGAGGCCCCCGCCTCCGCCCCGTCCGCCCCACCAAGGAGTGAGCATGTCCATGTCCGACCCTGCCAGGTCGCCTGATCCGCTCGGAGACGTCATCGACGCCGACCGGCTCCAGGCGGAGCTGGAAGAGGGGCGGCCGCCGCACGCGGGCCCCATCTCCCAGATCACGGCGGCCCTGGTGGCTCTCGCCGTCGGCGTCTTCGGGGCGATCGGATCCTACGCGCTCGGGCTCGGACGTCTCACTCAGCCGGGGCCCGGCCTGTGGCCGTTCGCCATCAGCGTGGTCATCATCGTGCTGTCGGCGGTGCTCGTCGTCACCGGCCGCGGCCTGGAGGACGCCGAGCGGTTCTCGAAGGCGAGCCTGCTCACCACGGTCGGCGTGGTGACACTCGTCCTGCTCGCCGCGCTGCTCCCGGTGATCGGCTTCGAGATCCCCTCACTGCTCCTCGTGTTCGTCTGGCTGCGCTGGCTGGGCAAGGAATCGTGGCGCTCCTCCATCGTGATCAGCGTCGCCACAGTGGCAGCGTTCTACGTGCTCTTCGTCGTGCTGCTCCAGATTCCGCTCCCGCGCCTCATCTGAGAAAGCCACATGGACATCTCTCCGATCCTCAACGGCTTCAGCGTCGTGCTTGAGCCGGCCAACCTGCTCTACTGCCTGGCCGGCGTCATCATCGGCATGCTCATCGGCGTGCTCCCCGGGCTCGGCCCCGGTGCGACGATCGCCATCCTGCTGCCGATCACGTACGGCATCGGGCCGGTCCCGGCGATCATCATGCTGGCGGGCATCTTCTACGGCGCCCAGTACGGCGGGACCATCACCTCGGTCCTGCTCCGCCTCCCAGGCGAGGCGTCCTCGGTGGTGACCGTCTTCGACGGCTTCGCGCTGGCCAAACAGGGCAGGGCGGGCACCGCCCTCGGCATCGCGGCCATCGGCTCCTTCATCGGCGGCACCGTTTCGATCATCGGCCTGACGCTTCTGGCTCCGGTCGTCGCCGGCTTCGCCCTCGACTTCGGGCCGCCGGAGTACGCCGCGCTGGGCATCCTCGGCGTCCTGCTGATCTCCTCGGTGGGCAACGGCAACAAGCTCAAGGCGATCATCGCCGCCTGCGTCGGGCTGCTCATCGCGACCGTGGGCCGCGACACCTTCACCGGCGCCGAGCGGTTCACCTTCGACAGCCTGAACCTCGCCGAGGGCATCGACTTCATCCCCATCGCCATGGGCCTGTTCGGTCTCAGCGAGATCCTCTACAACCTGGAGGAACGGCACAACCAGGTGCACGCGCCCGCCAAGGTCGGCAATGTGTGGCCCTCCCGCAAGGACCTCGGCCAGGCCAAGGGCGCGATCGGGCGCGGCTCGGTCATCGGCTTCGTCCTGGGCGTCCTGCCGGGCGGCGGCGCGACGCTTTCCTCCCTTGCGGCGTACGCGCTGGAGAAGCGGCGCGCCAAGCAGCCGGAACGCTTCGGAAGAGGCGCCATCGAGGGCGTGGCCGCGCCGGAGACCGCCAACAACGCCGCCGCCACGTCGTCGTTCATCCCGCTGCTGACGCTCGGCATCCCGGCGAACGCGACGATGGCGCTCATGTTCGGCGCGCTGCTCATCCAGGGCATCCAGCCGGGGCCGCAGCTCGTCACCGAGCACCCCGACGTCTTCTGGGGCGTCATCAACTCGATGTACATCGGCAACATCCTGCTGCTCATCATGAGCATCCCGATGGTCGGCGTCTTCGTGCGGATCCTGCGCGTCCGCCCCGCGATCCTGGCCCCGATCACGGTGCTCATCACCCTGCTCGGCGCGTACACCGTGAACAACCAGGTCTACGACATCTTCCTGGTCATCGTCTTCGGCGTGCTCGGCTACCTCATGAAGAAGCTCGGCTTCGAGCCGGGGCCGCTGGTCCTCGCGTTCGTCCTCGGCCCGATGATCGAGAACTCCGCGCGCCAGGCGCTGCTCATCTTCGGCGGCGACCCGACCGGCTTCATCACCCGCCCGATCTCGGGAACGGTGTTCGCCCTGATCGTGCTCGTCGCCGCGCTGCCACTGATCCGCAAGGCCGTGCGCCGCAAGACCTCCGCCGATCGCGCGGAAGAGCCAGTTGAGGAGAAGACGCCATGACGATCCTCGTCGGTTACCTGCCCACGCCCGAGGGCGAGGCCGCTGTCGACGCGGGACTGCGCGAAGGCGCGCTGCGCCGGGAGCGCGTGATCATCGTGAACTCCCCGCGCCGCGGCGCCGTCGTCGACGAGCACAAGATCGACGACGCGGCGAGCGCCGCGCTGCTCGAACGCGCACGCGCCGCGGGCGTGGACGCCGAGGTGCGCCAGCCGCTGCACGACGACGACCTGTTCCAGACCTTCGAGGACCTCGTCGAGGAGACCGGCGCCGGCCTCATCGTCATCGGGCTGCGGCACCGCTCGCTGGTGGGCAAGTTCATCCTCGGCAGCGAGGCCCAGCGGATCCTCATGGAGGCCCGCGTTCCCGTCCTCAGCGTCAAGGCGGCCAGGTGAGCGACCGCGGCGCCGGCCGGATCAGCCGGGTCACGGTCACCCCCGTCGCCTTCCGCGACCCACCCCTGCTCAACGTCGTCGGCGTGCACCAGCCCTTCGTGCTGCGCGCGATCGTCCAGGTGCACACCGACTCCGGGCTGGCGGGGCTGGGAGAGACGTACGCCGACCAGGCGCACCTCGACCGCCTCGCGGCCGTCGCCGCCGCCCTGCCCGGCCTGGACGTGTTCGACCTCAACGGGCTGCGCCGCGTCGTCGAGGAGACGCTCGGCGCCTCCAGCGGCGGCGCGGGCGCGAGCTTCGGCGGCATGCTCGACCTCTCCAGCGCCGTCGACACCGTGGCCTCGCCCTTCGAAGTGGCGCTGCTGGACCTGCAGGGCAAGGCGCTCGGCCGGCCGGTGAGCGACCTGCTCGGCGGCGCGGTACGCGACCGCGTGCCCTATTCGGCCTACCTGTTCTACAAGTGGGCCGGCCACCCCGGCCACGAGGACGACTCCTGGGGCGAGGGCGTCACGCCCGAGCAGATGGTCGCCCAGGCCCGCCGGATGGTCGCCGACTTCGGCTTCACCGCCATCAAGCTCAAGGGCGGCGTCTTCGATCCCGCCCACGAGATCGAGACGATCGAGGCGCTGGCCGCGGCCTTCCCCGATCGCGCCCTGCGCATCGACCCCAACTGCGCCTGGACGGTCGACACCTCGATCAAGGTCGCGCACCGGCTGGCCGGCGCTCTGGAGTACCTGGAGGATCCGACTCCCGGCATCGACGGCATGGCCGAGGTCGCCCGGCACACCGAGCTGCCCCTGGCCACGAACATGTGCGTCATCTGCTTCGACCACCTCCCGCCCGCCGTCGCCGCCGACGCCGTGCAGGTCGTCCTGTCCGACCACCACCTGTGGGGCGGCCTGCGGCGCTCGGCGCTGCTGGGCGGCGTCTGCGAGACGTTCGGCATGGGCTTGTCGATGCACTCCAACTCCCACCTCGGCGTGAGCCTCGCGGCGATGACCCACCTGGCGGCCGCGACCCCGAACCTCACCTACGCCTGCGACACGCACTATCCGTGGAAGAGCGAGGAGGTCGTCAAGCCGGGGGCGCTGGAGTTCCGCGACGGGAGCGTGGCCGTCCCGACCGGTCCCGGACTCGGGGTCGAGCTCGACGAGGACGCCCTGGCCGCCCTGCACGAGCAGTACGTCACGTGCGGGCAGCGCGGCCGCGAGGACACGGCGTACATGCGGACCGTGGTGCCGGACTTCACCCCCAACACGGCGCGCTGGTAGCGCCGCTAGGGGGCCTGCTGCAGGCGGGCGCGCGAGTTGGACAGATGCACCCGCATCGCGGCGCGCGCCGCCGCGGCGTCCTGGTCGGCGATGGCGCGGTAGACGTTCTCGTGCTCCAGCGTCACCCGGGTGAGGTGGGTGGCGTTCGAGACCGTGTACGCGGGCTCCAGCCGCGTGCGCGGCAGCATGATCACCATCGGGCCGAACGACGCCAGCAGTTCGGAGTAGAAGCGGTTGCCCGAGGCGAGCGCGATCTTGAGGTGGAACTGGAAGTCGGCCTCGACGGCGTCGCCGGGATGCTCACTGGAGCGCCCCAGGTCGACCAGGGCGCGCTCGATGGCCCTGAGCTGCAGGTCGGTCCGGCGCTCGGCGGCCAGGCCCGCCGACTCCGACTCGACGCCGATCCGGAAGTCGATCATGTCGAGGACGTCGCGGTGCGTGCGGATCCCCGAGGCCTCCACGGAGAAGGCCGTGGACGCCGGCAGGGCCAGCACGAACGAGCCCCGGCCCTGGAAGGTCTCGACGAGGCCGGCCGCCTGGAGCCGCGAGATGGCCTCGCGGACCACCGTGCGGCTCACGCCGAACTCCTCGACGAGCGAGGACTCCGTCGGCAGCTTCTGGCCAGGCGTGATCTCGCCGGCCAGGATGCGCGCCTTCAGCCGCTCGACGAGCTCATGCGCGAGCCCGCGCCCGGTGTCGCGATCGAGCCTCTGGTCTGACGGCACGGGGGACAATCTACCTGGCCGCGGCCCGGAACTCGACGTCGTCGAGCCGCCAGACCCTGGCCTGCCCGGCCAGGCTGAGGCCGAGCCCCGGACGGTCGGGCACGCGCATGCGCCCGCCCTCGATCGTGAGCCGCTCGTCGAACAACGGCGAGAGCCACTCGATGTGCTCGACCCAGGACTCACGCGGGAAAGCCGCCGCCAGGTGGAGGTGGATCTCCATCACGAAGTGCGGCGCCACCTGCAGGTTCGCGTGGTCGGCCAGCGCCGCGACCTTGAGATAGGGCGTGATGCCGCCCACGCGGGGCACGTCGGGCTGGATGAAGCCGGCGGCACGTCGTCGCCGAGATGCTCACGGACGGCGGCCAGACGCCTCAGGTCCTCCTTCAGGTCGGGCTGACCGACCTTGATCTTGATGCCGCCGATGCCGTCCTGGAGGGAGCGCCAGGCCTTCTCCTTGACCTCGTCGATCGGGGCCTGGAGGTAGCCGCCGGAGGTGTTGTACGTCCTGACCGAGTCGCGGTAGGCGCCCAGGAGCTTGGCGAGGGGCAGCCCGGCGCGCCTGGCCCTGACGTCCCAGAGCGCGGTGTCCACCGAGGCGATCGCCTGGGTCGCCACGCCGGACCTGCCTACCGACGCGCCCGCCCAGAGCAGCCTGTCGTAGATCCTCCCGATGTCGGAGGGGTCCTCGCCCAGCAGGAGCCGGGCGATCTCCTTGACGTGGGTCACGCCTTGCCGAATTCGACGCTGTCCACGGTCCACGCGCGGCACTGCTCGCTGAGGGTGAAGCCGAGACCGGGGCGGTCGGGGACGAGCATGCGGCCGTCGCGGGTCTCGAGCCGCTCGTCGAACAGGGGGTTGAGCCATTCGAAGTGCTCGACCCACGGCTCGCGCGGATAGGCGGCGGCCAGGTGGAGGTGGATCTCCATGGCGAAGTGCGGGGCCAGTTGGAGGCCCGCGTGGTCGGCGAGGGTGGCCAGGCGGAGGAAGGGGGTGATGCCACCGACACGCGGGGCGTCCGGCTGGATGACGTCGGCGGCGCGGGCCTCGATGAGGCGGACGTGCTCGGCCACGCTGGTGAGCATCTCGCCGGTGGCGATGGGGGTGTCGAGCGCGGCGGCGAGCTGCGCGTGGCCCTCGGCGTCGTAGGCGTCCAGCGGCTCCTCGATCCAGACCAGGCCGTACTCCTCCACGGCGCGCCCGAACCGCAGCGCCGTCGCCCGATCCCACTGCTGGTTGGCGTCCACCATGAGCGGCACGTCGTCGCCGAGATGCTCACGGACGGCGGCCAGACGCCTCAGGTCCTCCTTCAGGTCGGGCTGACCGACCTTGATCTTGATGCCGCCGATGCCGTCCTGGAGCGACCGGGTCGCACGCGCCTTCACTTCCTCGATCGGCGCGTGCAGGAAGCCGCCGGAGGTGTTGTACGTCCTGACCGAGTCGCGGTAGGCGCCCAGGAGCTTGGCGAGGGGCAGCCCGGCGCGCCTGGCCTTGAGGTCCCAGAGGGCGACGTCGACCGCGGCCAGGGCCTGGGTGGCCACGCCCGAGCGGCCCACCGACGCGCCCGCCCAGAGCAGCGAGTCGTAGACCTTGCCGATGTCGGAGGGGTCCTGGCCGAGCAGGTTCGCGCCGACCTCCTTCGCGTGGGCGTACTGGGCGGGGCCGCCCGCCCTCTTGGAGTAGCTGAAGCCGGTCCCGCGGTGGCCCTCCTCCGTCGCGATCTCGGCGAACAGGAAGGCGATCTCGGTCATGGGCTTCTGCCGCCCGGTGAGGACCTTGGCGTCGCTGACGGGGACGTCCAGCGGAAGCGTGACGGAGGAGAGCGAGACGTGGCGGATGCTGTCGGCGGGCATGGCGGTCCAAAGGGTCGGCGAACCAGATCTTCAGTCATCATACAAGTGCGGGATTCATACGACAAGTTGGCGGCGTGTTGACGGGAGGGCCGTGAGGGCCGACGCTGTCGGCAGACCAGAGCAATGTTCTCCTCGGTCGGAGGAGTGGGTATGAAGCTGCGACGGCTCATCGCCTCGTTGTCGGCGGTGTCGGCGGTCCTGACGGCGTGCGTGCTGATGACGCCTACCGCATGGGCACGGACAGGCGACCACCGGCCGGTGGTCTTCGTCCATGGGTTCAGCGGCTCCGGCAGCCAGTTCGAGACACAGGCGCGGCGGCTGACGAGCAACGGGTACCGGATGGGCCTGATCGAGGCCCACGAGTACGACTCGCTGTTCCAGACCAACACGCGGGAGCAGGTCTACACCGGGCTGGACGAGCGGATCAGCCGGCTGCTGGCGCGGTCGGGCGCGGACAGGATCGACCTGCTGGCCCACTCGCTGGGGACCGGCCTGATGCAGGAGTACCTCCGGAGCTCTCCGGACCGGGCGGCGAGGGTCGCGCACTACGTCAACCTGGACGGGGCCAGTTCGGCGGATCCGCCAGGTGCTGTTCCCACGCTCGCGGTGTGGGGCGAGGGCTCGGCCGCACGGCAGGTGGGCGGAGCCGAGAACGTACGGTTCCCCGACCAGTCCCACACGCAGGTCGTCACGTCGGCTGAGACCTTCGCGGAGTTCTTCGAGTTCTTCACCGGACGGCCACCGCGCACGACGGCCGTCGTCGAGGAACGCGGGCACGTGTCGCTGTCAGGGCGCGCGCTGTTGTTCCCGAGCAACGTGGGAGCCGACGGGACCCGGGTCGAGATCTTCAGGCTGGACCCGCGCACCGGAACGCGGAAGACCAAGAAGCCCGCGGCGGTCTTCCGGATCGGTCCCGACGGGTCGTGGGGGCCGTTCAGGGCGCAGGGCCGCGCGCACTACGAGTTCGCCGTCGTCTGGAGCCCCACGTCCGTGCACCACCTGTACTTCCAGCCGTTCCGGCGCTCCGACGCGCTGGTGCGGCTGCTGACGAGCCGGCCCGGCGAGGGCGTCGGAGCCCTGATGGAAACCAGTCCCCGCCATGCCAACCTGGTCATCAACCGGCAGAAGGAGTGGTGGGGCGACCAGGGCGCGGCAGGCGACTCCCTGCGCGTCAACGGGCTCGAACTGCTGAACCCGGCGAACACGCCGCGGACCAAGCGGGCGATCGGGATCTTCGCCTACGACGCCGGCGTGGACGGCGTCACCGACCTCACCGCGCCGATCCCGCAGTTCTTCAGCCAGCCGTTCCTGACCGGGATGGACGCCTTCCTCCCCGCGAGCCGGCGGCCGATCGCCGTGGTGTCCGCACCGCGCGGCGGGAACGGCGAGCGTGACGTGCTGATGGTGCCCGCACTGCCGTCGAGCGAGCACCGGATGTCACTCACGTTCGATGACTACATCGGCTGAAGCCTTCATCCGCGACGGCCGGTTCGGCGACCATGATGGCCCTGACCCTGGACGGCGGCAGCTGCGAGGGGCTCGCCCGGCGGTTCCTCTGCTCGGTCGCCTTCAGCGGCGCGACCGCGCCGGTCGCCATCCGCTGGTTCGTCAACGGCGGCCAGGTGCCGGCGTTCAACGACCGCACTTTCGTGGGGATCGGCTGCCAGCCCACCTTCACGTCTGACATCCGAGCGGTGATTTCCGACGCCACCGGGGCGGCCGTCGAGTTCCGCACCTCCCCGGTCTGCCGGTCCGGCAACCCGTGACACGTCGATCGCCTGGCGCCCTGCTCGACACCGACACCGGGTCACTCCCGCGCCTGCCGCAGGGGTGACGGGCGAGCGCCGATCGGGCGCCCGGCAGCCGGGTCCTCCAGGTCGATCACGAGGTCGCTGATCGCCTGGATGACCCGGCCGCCGGCGGCTGGAGAGCGTGGAGTCGCCCCGGCCCCTCTTCCCGCGCCGTCCTCTACAGCCTGTAGAGTACGCGCGGTATTCGGGTGAAAGGGTGAAGCATGCTGCGCTGGTTCCGGGTCGTGGCAGTGGCCGAGGCGTGTTCGTGGGCGGGGCTGCTGGTCGGGATGTTCTTCAAGTACGTGACCGCGACCGGCGAGCTCGGAGTGAAGGTGTTCGGCCCGGTCCACGGGGCGATGTTCGTGCTGTACGCGGCCGGGGTGGTGCTCTCGGCGCGGGAGGCGGGCTGGAGCCGCGGCGCGGTGGTGCTGGGCCTGGCGTGCGCGGTGCCGCCGTTCACCTCGCTGTGGTTCGAACGGCGGATGGCCGCGCGCACGGCGGCCAGGCAGCCCGCCTGACCCCGCCGGCCGGCTCGGGACATCGCTCCCCCGCTGGTCATCCAGGTCGCCCATGGCCAGGTTGACGGTGGTGCCCGTCATCCCGCTCGCCTTATCGGAAGCCATGAACACCGCGACGTCGGCCACCTCGGCGAGCGTCATGACCCGTCGCGGGTGGGTCGTGCTCGCGAGCTGCGTCTGGAACTCTTCCCAGGTCATCCCCGACCCCTTGAGCTCGTAGACCTCCTTCATCGAGGCCGTCTCCGGGATGCCGTGCGTTCGCAGACCGACCGCGACATGTTTCGGCTTGTTCTTGAAACTTTCACTGCCCACTCCCGCGCGGTCGGCCGGCGCATTGCAAGTGGCCAGGGTCAACGCCATCGCAGGGGCTCCTGACCGAGGAGAGGTGCACAGCCTGACGAGGATCGTTGACAGCCTGACGCTGCCGGTCCGATACTTTCGACAAGGCGCCGATAGTTTCGTTCAGACAGACCTCAACCTTGTCGAACCGGGGTCACCCCGCCGCGACACGGTCCTCGTCGACCGCATGACGCCTGGTCCCCGCCGGCCTTCACGGGAAGGAAGCACGGACATGAACGACGCCCCCGCCCACCCGGAGAGCCGCGGACGCGGCCGCATCAGGACGCTCATCGGCCGTGCCTGCGTCGTAACGCTGGTCGCGGCCACCACGATGATGCCCGGCACCGCCCACGCGGCCCCCATCACCTCCAACCAGACCGGCACCAACAACGGCTATTTCTATTCGTTCTGGACCGACAGTCCCGGGTCGGTCTCCATGGAGCTGGGATCCGGCGGCAATTACAGCACCTCATGGCGCAACACCGGGAATTTCGTCGCCGGCAAGGGCTGGAACCCCGGCGGGCGCAGGACCGTGAATTACTCCGGCAGCTTCAATCCGTCCGGCAACTCGTATCTGACCCTCTATGGGTGGACGAGAAACCCGCTGGTGGAGTACTACATCGTCGACAACTGGGGAACCTACCGGCCCACGGGAACGTACAAGGGCACGGTCACCAGCGATGGCGGTACGTACGACATCTACCAGACGACGCGATACAACGCCCCCTCCATCGAAGGCACCAGAACGTTCAATCAGTATTGGAGCGTCCGGCAGTCGAAGAAAACCGGCGGCACCATAACCTCCGGCAACCACTTCGACGCATGGGCCCGCAATGGAATGAGTCTGGGCAGTCATGACTACATGATTCTCGCCACAGAGGGATATCAAAGCAGTGGGAGCTCTAACATCACGGTGGGCGGCTCCCCCGGCGGCGGCGACCCCGGCGGCGGCAACCCCGGCGGCTGCACCGCGTCGCTGTCCGCGGGTCAGCAGTGGAGCGACCGGTACAACCTCAACGTCTCGGTCAGCGGCTCGAGCAACTGGACCGTGACGATGAACGTGCCGTCACCGGCGAGGATCATGTCCACCTGGAACATCAGCGCCGGCTACCCCAGTGCCCAGGTGCTGACCGCCAGGCCCAACGGCAACGGCGACAACTGGGGTGTGACGATCCAGCACAACGGCAACCGGACCTGGCCGACGGTCTCCTGCAGCGCGAGCTGACCTGCGGCCTGTGGCGTGGCGGCCCACGACCGCCACGCCACACTGCTGCCGGCCCGCCGGCCCGGACTCGTCAGAAGGGGTAGCGCGGGGGTTCGCCGCGCATGGTGATCCAGCGGGTCTCGGTGAACGCCTCGATGTTCGCCGTGGCGCCGCCGAAGCGGGAGCCGGTGCCGGAGGCGCGCACACCGCCGAAGGGGGCGTTGGCCTCGTCGTTCACGGTCTGGTCGTTGATGTGGACGATGCCGGTGGGGATCTGCTCGGCGACGGCCAGGCCGTGCATGACGTCGCGGATGACGATGCCGAGGGACAGGCCGTACTCGCTGGCGGCGGCCAGCTTGACGGCCTCCTCGGCCGAGGAGACGCGGGTGACGGGGGCGACGAGGGCCGTCCGGAGCAGTGGGGAACCGTGCCGTTCTCCCGCATCCCCGGTTTCCCCGGCCGAGTCACCGACTGGACCCGCCAAGGCGTCATCACCCTGGCCGAACGCAACGGCCGATGCGTCGGGATGCTGGCCGCGGCGCCCATGACTCCCCCTCGGATCCCCGCGGCCACCGTGCCCGACGGATCACTGTTCATCCACACCGTGATGACCGATCGCGGTCCCGGCGGCCACGGTGTCGGCACGGCCCTGCTGGAGGAGGCCGAGCGCCTCGCCAGAGCGCACCATGCCCCAGCACTGGCGCTGGACCACTGGGCAGGCAGCCCCGAGCTGGGGCGCATCTACGACGAGCACGGCTACGCCAAGGTCGCCGAATACACCGACGAGCACGACGAGCCGGTCCGCAACACCGTCCGCGTCCGCCACCTGAGCGCCACCGGCTGAACGCGCGCCTCCAGACAAGAGCTTGAAAAGTAGACAGCCTACACATCTATATGTAGGCAGCCTACAGCTCCGACCTCGAGGCGAGGGCATCCGCGACCGGCGCCCTTTCGTCTCAGCGCGTCAGGAGCTCCTGGCTTCGGTCGGCGCCCTGGGCGACGATCAGGCACGCGAACGCCGCCAGGGCGAGCGCGGTCCGGACGAGGTGCAGGTTGAACCACTGCTGCCGGATCTCCTGCCAGCCGGCGGGCAGCCGGTCGGGATCCCAGGTGTTCGCGGTCCGGTTGAGAGGCTCCATGCCCGCCAGGGTGAGGACGACCGTGAGGATGACCAGGATCAGGGCTGCCACGGTCAAGCCGAAGACGAGCCATCCGCGGCTCCACGACAGGACCGCCACGACGAGCAGCACGGCGATGCCGGTCAACAGCATGGGCGGCATGCCACGGCCGTAGTCGACGTTGAGCGCCTGCCAGTACCTGACGTACGCGGATCCCGGGAGCCGGCTTACGGACGGGGCGATCACGACGAAGACGACGCCGCCGGCGTACACGCCGACCAGCAACAGCGCGACCGTTCTGGACACGGTGAGGGTCAGAGACACCAGGCGCCTTTCCCTGACAGGCTACATTTGATTGGATCCACACAGTTTCATTAGAGACATCTCTAGTCAATGTCTTCTGGGAGCATGGTTCCCGATGACCGAGCAGAGGAAGCGACGTCCTTACTCCAGCGGCCTGCGCCAGGAGCACGCCCAGACCACGCGACTGAAGATCGCGACAGCGGCCCGGGAGTTGATGGTCGGCAAGGGGTACGCCGACACCACCATGGCCGAAGTCGCGCGCGAGGCCGGCGTGGCCGTCCAGACGCTGTATACGTCCTGCCCCGGCGGCAAACCCGCGCTGGCGAAGCTCGTCTACGACATCACGCTGGCCGGGGACGCGCGGGCCGTGCGACAGAGCGACCGGCCCGAGGTCCAGGCGATCATCGCCGAACGGGACCCGGTACGCGCTTTGGCCGGGTTCGCCGCAATGGCCACCGCGATCCTCCGACGCATCAAGCCCGTGCACCGCGTCCTGCGCGCGGCGGCCTCCGCGTCCCCGGCCGACGCCGGGCTGCAGGACGTGCTGGCCGGCATCGAGCAGGAAAGACTCGCGGGGAGCCGCGGACCGGCCGAGCATCTCCATGCCCTCGGAGCGCTGCGCCCGGGTCTCCCCCCGGCCAGAGCCGCCGAGCAGATCTACGTCCTCACCTCGACCGAGAACTTCGAGAAGCTGACCGAGGTGTGCGAGTGGAGTGAGGCCGAGTACGAGGAGTGGCTTGCCGCCATGCTCGCGGCGGCTCTCCTCGGGTGCCCCGGCGGTGAGGAGACGCGCGGAAACTGATCCGGAAGGCACGCGACAGCGGTGGGCACCACTCCCTACCTCGGACGATGGCTGTCGATCAGCTTGGTGCCCTTCGCGGTCCCGGAAGCGGTGTACACGCTGCGGGTGCGGAACGCGCCGCGCGCGACGAGCCCGCCTGACACGGCAAGCGCGGCGAGGGCGTAGGCGATGGTCCCGGAGTCGGCGCCGGCGCCGAGGTATGCCACGCCGCTCGCCAGCGGGACGCCGAGCCACTCCCACCGGCCGTCGAGGGCTACCAGCGCGACGACCAGCACGGCGTACCAGGAGTATCCGGGCGTGAACACGAGGAACGCGACCCCGGTCACCTCCAGGGCGCCGCGCCACGGCCGGTCCGGGTCGCCACGGCGGAGCACGTGGAGAAGCGCGAGCCCGAGGATGAGGAGGGCAGCGGGGAACGCCCACGAGTCGGGAATGAACAGCCGCAGCAGCGCGTAACGGTCCCCGGCGCCGGCGTCGTCGTAGCCCTCCTCGTTCAGATACCCGAAGAAGTAGCCGAGGACCGAGCCGCGCGAGGCGACCACGTACGGGAGGTAGGCGAGCACCACCACGAGGGCGGCGGGACCGAGGACCGCCAGGGCGTCGAGCAGCCGTCGCGCCGGCGTCTTCCCGCCTGCGGCCAGGATCCCCGAGAGCGCCCCGGGGACGGTGACGGCGGGCAGCAGCTTGACCGCCGTCGCCGCCCCGAGCAGCGTGCCGCCGACGATCCGGTGCCTGTTCGTGACGGTCAGGGCTATGACCGCGAGCAGGACGCCGAGCGCGTCGACGTGCGCGTTGTTCACCAGTTCGAGCGGGACGGCTGGACACCACGCGTAACAGGCGGTGTAGGCCGGGGCCAGGTCCCGGGTCCCGGCCCGGCGGCTGAGCGCGATCAGCAGAGCGGCCGACGTCGCCAACGCCAGCAGCGCCCCGCCGAGCTGCAGCGGCTTGTGCCGTGCCCCCTCGGGCGAGAGCACGTGCACGAGGAGGAAGTACGCCTCGGCCAGGGGCGGATAGATCGTGTGCACGCCGGGGCGGTTGATCCGCGTGCACGATGGGACGCGGTCGCCGGAGGGGATCGGATAGCGACCGGGCCCCCGGCAGCCGTCCTCGCGGGGGAAGAGCCAGCTGTCACGCAGCGGCGCCAGCGCGGCCGCGTCCGGGGCGTGGTCGTAGGGCGACAAGCCCGCGGCGTGGACCCGTCCGTCCCAGGCGTAGCGGTAGGAGTCGGTGCTGGTGGCGGGCGGCGCGAGGAGGCCCGTGCCGGTCACCGCGATCCCGCCGGCGATCACCAGGCACATCGCCCGGCGTCGCGGCAGCCCGCGCACGGCCCACGCCGCCGCGCCGAAGAACACCCACGCCAGCGCGTACGGCCACAACAGGCCAGCTGTGGGCACGCCGTCCCGGCCGAGGGCCAGCGCGAGGGTGCAGACCAGGGCGCCCAGCAGGACGGCCGTTCCCACCGCGCGGCCCGTCACGCCGGGCACGCCAGTGGTGCGGTGGCGAACTCCCTCATCCCCTCGTCGAAGCCGATCTGGGCGCGGAAGCCGAGCTCCGCCTCGGCCCTGTGCGGTGCCGCCACGATGTGGCGGACGTCGCCCAGCCGGTACTCCCCCGTGACGACCGGCTCGGGGCCGCCATGCCGCGCGGCCAGTGCCACGGCCATGTCGCCGACGCTGTGCGGTTGTCCGCTGGCGATGTTGTAGGCCGCGAGCGCGCCCGGCCGGCCGCCGGCGAGGGCCGCGACGTTCGCGCCGGCCACATCGCGCACGTGCACGAAATCCCGCAGCTGCCCGCCGTCCTCGAACACCCGGGGGGCGCGCCCGGCCTCCAGCGCGGACCGGAAGATCGCCGCGACCCCGGAGTACGGCGTGTCCCTGGGCATCCTGGGCCCGTACACGTTGTGGTAGCGCAAGGCGACGGCCGTGCCGCCGGTCTCGCGCGCCCAGTTGGCGGCCAGATGCTCCTGCGCCAGCTTGCTGGTGGCGTAGGCGTTGCGCGGATCCGCCGGCGCGTCCTCGTCGATGGTGGCGAAGGCCAGCTCGGAGTCGCACCGGGGGCATCGGGGTTCGAAGAGCCCGCGTGCCAGGGCGGCGGCGGAGCGGGGTGCGGGCCGCACCCGGCCGTGCCGCGGACAGTCGTAGGCGCCCTCGCCGTAGACGACCATGGAGGAGGCAAGCACCAGCCGTCCGATCTCGTGCCGCGCCATCGCGGCGAGCAGCACAGCCGTGCCGTACACGTTGACCGAGGCGTAGTCCGGCAGGTCCGCCACGTTCACGCCGAGCCCGACCTTGGCCGCTTGGTGCACCACGACGCCGGCACCCGCCAGCGACCGATCGAGCGCCGCGGGGTCGCGTACATCGTCGCCGGTCCTGAGGTCGAGCCGGACCACCTCGTGTCCGGCCGACTCCAGAGCCTGCGTCACGTGGCTCCCGATGAACCCGGCAGCGCCGGTGACCAGCACCTTCATCTCGTGCGGAGGATTCATCGCAGTACCGCCGTTCCGGCGAGCGCGGCGGCGAAGCGGGAGCGCGGAGCCAGCGCCGCCACCTCGACGGCGTCCGCCATGGTGTCCACATCGGTCAGGTGAGGCATGCGGGCCACGCTCAGCCCGGCCTCTCTCAGCCTGTTCAGCTGGATCTCTCCCGTGGTCGGCTCGGACATCGGCACGCCGAGCAGCAGGCCGGGGTCGGGGTCGCGCAGTCCGAGCAGCCAGAAGCCGCCGTCCGTCGCGGGGCCGAACACCGCGTCGTGGGTGCCGAGACTCTTCACGGCGTCCGCCAGCAGGCCGGCGGAGACCTGCGGGGTGTCCATGCCGATGAGCACGATCGGGGCGGGCGAGATCCGGTGGGCGTCGTCGAAGGCGGCGGCGAGCCGTTCGTCCAGGCCGCCGCCACGCTGCGGAAGGACGGTGAAGCCAGGGGGAAGCCACGGCCCCGGAATCCCGTCGAGAGCGATGACGCGGTGTGCCGCCGGGACCCGCGCGACCGTCCGCAGCGTGTCCTCCAGCGCGGCGCCGGCCAGCGCGGCGGCCTCGTGCGGAGTGCAGGGCGGCGTCAGGCGGGTCTTCACCTTCCCCGGCACGGGCTCCTTGGCGATCACCAGGATGTGCGCGCCGGGGTCAGGGCTCACCTGGTGCCGCTCTCGTCGGCCATGACCCGGCGCATGTCGCTGATCGCCCGTAGCGTGCCGCGCGCCGTGCCGGTCACCTTCGACCGCCCCGCGCGGGCCAGGTAGTCCACCTCGACCTCGGCGATCCGCCAGCCCGCCGCACCGGCGCGCAGCACCATCTCCAGGGGATAGCCGAAGCGGCGGTCCGCCAGCCCCAGCCTCAGCAGCCCGGCACGCAGGCACGCCCGCATCGGTCCGAGGTCATGCAGGTCGGCGCCGGTGCGGCGGCGCAGCTTCCGGGCCAGTACGGCGTTGCCGAGCCGGGCGTGCACCGGCCAGGACGCGCCCGGCCGGAGGATCCTGCGACCAAGGACCAGATCGGCCTCACCCGCCAGGACCTGCCCGGCGACCCGCGGCAACTGCCCGGGATCGAGTGACGCGTCGGCGTCCATGAAGCACACCACGTCCGCTGTCGCGGCCATCAGCCCCGCATGGCACGCGGCGCCGAATCCGGGCCGGGGCTCCGCCACCACCCTGGCGCCGAGTCCGGCCGCGACCTCGGCGGATCCGTCGGTCGAGCCGTTGTCGACCACGATGGGGCGGAATCCGGGCGGCATCCGCCCGAGCACCCAGGGCAGAGCCGCCTCCTCATTCAGGCAGGGCAGCACCACGTCGATCTCCATGGGCCGACGCTAACCCGGCATCGGCGCCCCTTCTCTTACGAAAGGATGACGGCATTCCGAGAAATGACCAGTTCGGGTCCGCGGAGATACGGTACGTAATCTTATGTTAAGGATCTGCAACGGCCTGCCACGGTAACGTCGCAGCATGATCATCGGTAATGGCCCGACCATTCCCAACTCCTTCAGCAATGGAAGAGCCGCATGATCGGCGCGTTCTACGAGAATTCTCTGAAAGGGGAAAGCGTAGACATCGAATATGCCGATGGCCGAGCCCGGCCGCTCTCCGCGGAACGCTGGCTCCGGCACATCGAGGGCGACGAGCACATCCTGCCCCGGTGCGGCGGGCCCACCCTCGACGTCGGTTCGGGCCCCGGAAGGCTGACCGTGGCGCTCACCCGGACGGGGGTCCCCGTCCTGGGCATCGACATCAGCCCCCTGGCCGTCGAGCTGACCCGCCGCGCGGGCGGCCTCGCGCTGCGCAGATGCGTCTTCGAACCCCTTCCGGGAACCGGGCGGTGGGCCGAGGCGCTCCTGGCCGACGGCAACATCGGCATCGGCGGCGACCCCGGGGCCCTCCTTCGCCGCCTGCGCAAGCTGCTCAGGCCGGGCGGAACGGTGATCGCCGAGCTCTCCCCGCCGGGATCACCGAGCGAGGTGCACACCGTACGGCTTCGCCATGCCGGGCACGCGAGCGGCTGGTTCACCTGGGCGACGGTCTCGATCGACGACATCGACCTCCTCGCCGCCCGGTCCGGATTCCCCGTGGCCGAGCGCTGGAAAGCGGCGGGACGATGGTTCGTGTCCCTCACATGACCCTGCGCCCGCCCTCGGGCCTCACCCGGGCGGCCGCCGGGCCAGCGCCATCGGTAGCCTGTGCCCTCATGACCCGCGCCTTCTTGTTGCCGATATCGCTCCTGCTGGTCGGATTGTTCGGTGCGGGCGCGCAGATCGCCGCGGGGTCCCCGGGCTCCGCCGCCGTATACCTGCTGGTGTTGGTGCCGCTCGCCGGACTGTTCTCGCCGCTGGCGTTCCCGAGGTCGATCGGTGCGGCGGAGGCACAACGCCGCAGCGCGGCCGACGGCCGGCCGATCGTCTACTGGCGGGCGGGCTGCACGTACTGCCTGCGGCTGCGGATCAGGTTGGGCCGCGAGGCCCGCCGGCTGCACTGGGTCGACATCTGGCGCGACCCGGCGGGCGCGGCGGCGGTGCGGGCCGTCACCGGTGGCGACGAGACCGTGCCGACGGTGGTGGTGGCGGGCCGGGCGCACGTCAACCCCGACCCGCGATGGGTGCGCGGACAGCTTCCCTAGGCCACGGAGAGCGGTCTCGTCGTAAGCGAGGCCTTGCCGGCAGTACGGCCGGCAGTACGGCCGGAAAGGCCTCGATCTCGTGTGCCTCGGCGACGCTGGACAGATCATCGATACATCCGGATCATGAGCGTACGTCCAGGAGTCGTTCGACAACGAGTTCAGCGGTTCACGCCACCGTCCCCCCGACGCGAGGATCCGAGAATGACCCGTTCAAGGGCTCTGCTGTCCGTGCTCGCCGTGGCCGCGTCCGTGCTGCTGGTCAGCGGAAACGCCCGGGCCGACACGGACGTGCCGTTACCGTCGGCGATCTTCCGCGCCACGCACAACAGCTATTCCGGCAACATCGACGGCGCCCGGAACTCCATCACCTACCAGCTCGACCACGGCGTTCGCTTCATCGAGCTCGACGTCCATGACAACGGGTACGCCACGGCGCACGACTACGCCATCGGCCACGACTCGCCCGGTGATCAGGTCGACCACTCCGGCAACCCCGCCTCGAACCTGCTGCGCGACTGGCTGAACGTGATCGACACGTGGTCCGAGCAGCATCCGGCCGCCGCCCCGCTCGTCGTCATGCTCGACCTCAAGGACGATTTGACCGACAACCCGTCGTTCGCCGCCGGCAACCTGGCCGCGCTCAACCAGGAGCTCGTTTCCGCCTTCGGGCCGCGGCTGCTGACGGCCGAGGACTACCCGGCGAGCCCGCCGTCGCTGGACACGCTGCGCGGCCGTGTACTGGCCCTGCTCTCCGGCAACGGCAAGAGCCGCGCGGAGTACAGACGCGACATCGGCCGCGACCCGGCGGTCGCGCTCAACGCGAACGGGCAGGTCGTGGAGGTGCACGACTCCGGCTCTGGCGTGCTCTGGTACTGGACCGGCAGGTACGCCGACGGTCGGGTGACCTGGCTCCGCCATGGGAGGTACGACACCGGCAGGACGCCCGCTGTCGCGCTGAACGACAACGGCGACGTGGTCGAGGTTCACCAGTCCCAGAACGCGACCACGCTCTGGTACCGCGTCGGGCGTCTCCACGCGGACGGCGAGATCAGCTGGTCCCCCAGCCGCCAGTACGACAACGGCGTCCTGCCGACGGTCGCGTTCACGAACGCGGCAGGCACCCAACTGCGCGAGATCCACCGCAGCCAGAGCAACAGCCAGAACTGGGCGTGGGACGGTCTGTTGAACACCGGCGCGTCGACGGTTTCGTGGAGCGGGAACGCGAAGACCTCCGACGCCCGCTTCGACAAGACCGCCTCGACCCGCGGCACGGCGAGCGTGCGCGTGTGGACCGGAGCCGACGGCCCGACACCGGCACAGACCCTGCGCGTTGACACCGACCGCTTCACCGGCGACCGCATCCGCTATCCGCAGATCGCCTTCGCCGAGTTCCAGAAGGGCGATGCCGCGGAGCTGCAGCAGGACGCCCTGTTCTACGCCGCACCGGCGACCGAGTCCGCCTTCATCACGTCAGCGCGGCGATCTGGGCGGCTGGTCCGCGGCTGGGGCTTCGACAGGGCGGACATGGCGACGACCCCGCTGGCCAACCACCCGGCGACCGATCACCCCTACGCCCCCTGGTACGAGAACCTGCTCACCCAGTCCGGCGCCGTCCAGTAGTGCCCTCCTGCCGGAAACCTCATCCGTGAGCGCAGACGTCCTCGGCACGGCCTGGCCGGCCTCCTGGCGCGGCGAGATCGACCGCGCCTTGAAGCCGTTAATGACCGGCTTCGAGAACACCTACGGCCATCCCCCCGGCGACAACCTGATCATCGAAGCCGGCGAAGGTTCGCCGCCCCGGCAGTCGCTGCCGCGCGCCCTCACGGTCTTCTACCGAGTGATCCATGAGGTCTCGCTTCCGGACATCGGAAACGGATACTTCATCCACGCCGCCGACCACGTCCACGATGAGCTCGAGCAGCTGGGTCCTGTCCGCCTCAACAGAACCGACCAGGGGCTCGTGTTCGCCAGTGAACCGTGGCGTTCGCGCTTCTCCAGCACGACGTACGCCTTTTGAGGTTCTTGGCGGCGTCGTCAAGAATTTTCAGGTCTTCGCCCAGATCCCACAGAACATGAACTCGCCGGAATTCCAGCATCACCTGGCGTCGGCTGACATTCTGCAGAAACAGTAAGGCAACGGGCACCGCGAAGAAGAAGGCGGTGATGCCGGTGGTGAGGTGTCCCGGATTCTTCCGCGAACTTCGGCGTCAGCTCACTGAGGATATCGGGGCGGCGAACTCACCCCGCCCACGGTGGACGCGCCCTGGACCACAGGACCCGCCACCGAGGATCGCCGGCTGAGCCCACTCCATCCGGCGTGCGGGGCTGATCACCCTGGTGGTCCGTGAGCAGGTGGCGGCCGTAGACCCCTTGCCGAACTCCCGGCCGGTCTCATAGTGTCATGATAAATCAAACACCGTCCTATATATCATGACAAGGAAGATATGAGCGACGTACCGCTGACGATCCGCCCCCGCGACCCCTCGTCGCTCATGCGTCCCGAACGGCTCGCCGCGCTCCAGCCGTCCCGCTTCAGCGCGAGCCGCTCGCTGCTGACGGCGATGCTCACCCAGGGGTGGTCGGTCACGCTCGACCGGCTCGACCTGGACGACCGGGGCGCCGGGACGGCGGTCTACCGGGTGCGGACCCACGCGGGCACGCTGTCCTTCGTCGCCTTCAGCTCCGAGCCGAGCCACATCGACCGGACGCCGCGCATCATCGGGCAGAGCTGGGACATGGTGGGCGCGCTGCTCGAAGGCGAGGCCGACGCGGACCGGATCGAGTGGACGCGCGCGCAACTGCCCAAGCTGTACGCGGGCCGGGCCGCTCCGGGGACCCTGGTGTGGTGCCGGTCCAACCGGAGCCTGCGCGCGTTCGGTCACGCGGTGGAGGCGCTGGCCGCGGGCCGCCAGCCGGATCTCGCGGCGCTGCGGGAGGTCGGCTACCTCATGCGCAACACGGGGCTGGACGCCAACGGCACCTTCGGCACCCGCACCTTCCTGTCGTACGGTGAGGACCACCCGCTCGCCGTGCCGTACCACGCGCAGATGCTCACCGCGTATCTCATGCGGGAGTTCGGCTTCGACCTCTGCGAGCATCTCGCGCGGGCGGCCGCGCCGGGGGCCGTGCCGCTGGATCCGGCGATCAAGCGGCACCTCGGGCTCGGCAACGGCTCCGCGCTCGGGCTGGTGCTGTTCATCGCCAACCATCCCCGCCTGGTCCACCGCTGGCTGAGCGTGCGCGAGGAGGGGCTGGCCCGCGCCCGCGCGCTCGTTCCCGTGGCGGGCGATCCGGCGTACGGCACGCTGGTCCGCCTGCTCGACCGCGCCGTCGTCTACCGCGAGCAGGACCCCATGCGTTACCGCGCCTTTCCCGACGGGCCGCGCCTGGCCGGGGAGCTGCGCACCGTACGGGAGCTCGCCCGCGAGCTGCGGGACGCCGGGACGGTGCGCGGCGAGAGGCCCGCGCTGCCGTTCGAGGCGCTTCGCGCGGCCGTCGCCGGCACGGTGACGGCGGAGACGGAGGAGATCCTGGACGCGTTGCTGATGGAGCTGCTTCCCCCGGAGACCGACGACCTGGCCAGGCGGCTGATCGTGGATGAGGCGCTGGTCGGCGAGCCGGGGATGACGGTGGGCGAGCTGTCGTCCGTGCTGCGCGGCGTCTACGGCTGGGCGCTGGACCTGCCGCTCACCGAGGAGGCGAGACGCAGGCGGGTCTGGTACAAGTCGCGGGCGGCGGAGGAGCCGCGCTCGGGGCCGCGTGAGCAGTTTCCCGGCGGGTTCGACCTGTCCTCCGACGTGCCGGGAGATGTGCGGCGGCTGGCCCGGCTGCTGTCGGGCTACGGATCCTCGACGCGGGTCGGGCGGGTCCTGTTCGACCACCCCGAGGAGCGTGCCGCCGTCGAGCGGCTCCAGGCGCTGCGCGGGCAGACCTACGCGCTGCCCCGGATGGACATGCTCGACCTCGGCTTCGTGCCCGTCCAGATCATCCGGCTGGCCAACGCGGCCTTCTACGGCCTCGACCGCACCAAGGACTTCCTGGACCGGACCCTGCGCGGGCTCATCTTCCAGGGAGCGCCGCCCCGGGACGAACTGTCCACCGCCGATCCCGGCGCCTGGTGGCACCCGGCCGAACCTGAAGTCTGAAAAGTCCCCCTAAATTGGGATTAAAGGATCGTAACCCCTTGTAACGGTCATCAACCTCCCCATAGTGTCAGTTTTATTCATACATCGTCCTTATATTCATGACGGGGTATTCCTTTGAGCGATCAAAGCGGACCACGCACCCAACCGCTGAGCACCGCGATCAAATGCCTGAAGATGCTGGAAGTCGTCGCCGAGGCGCCGCGCTCGGTGCGCGTGGCCGAACTGGCCAGGAACCTCGGCCTTTCCCGCGCCGCCGTCCACCAGCAGCTCGTGACCCTCGTGGCGGCAGGCTGGATGGAGCAGCTCGACGACGGCTCCTACCGGTTGACCCTGCGCCCGGCCCGCATCGGGCAGTCGGCCCTGCGTCAGGCGGGGCTGGGCGAGCGGGTGCTGCCGGTCATGGAGCGGCTGGTCGACGAGATCAGAGAGGCCGTGTCGCTGGCGATCCTCGAGCGCGGCACCGCGACGATAATCCAGCGACTCGAACCGGGCCGCCCGCTGCAGGTGGACCTGCGCGCCGAGGCCCAGATGCCGATCAGCCGCAGCGCTTCCGGGCAGGTCCTGCTCGCCTACGCGACCGAGCGCCAGCTCGCCGAGCTGCGCGAACTGGGCGCCGACCTGCCCCCCGAGGAGGAGCTCGCCGGAGTGCGCGAGCGTGGCTACGCCACCTCCGAGGGCCGCTGGCTGGAGGGCGTGCTGGGCATCGCGGCCCCCGTCTTCGACGTGCACGCCCAGTGCGTGGGCGCGCTCAGCATCGCCGGTCCGAGCAGCCGGTTCGACAGGGACAAGGGCATCCACGCGCTGCAGGACGCGGTCGCGGAGATCAATCAGGTGCTCTCCGGGCGGCCGAAGGAGGCGAGCTCATGACAGCCGTGCTCACGGTCAGCCTGCGCGAGACCAGGGTGCTCGCCGAGCGGATGCTCCTGCTGCTCGGCGTGCCGAAAGGCATGGTCCCGTCCGTCCGCGAAGTGATCGTGGAGGCGGAGGCGCTGGGCCTCGGCGGACTGGACTTCCTCGATTCCGGGCCTGCCCGCTCCTGGCTGCCGCCCTCCCTGCACGACCGGACGGTCGTCGAGGCGCACGGCATGCCGGCGCCGTACGTGACGCCCGCGCTGATCGACCTCGGCGTGGCGTTGCTGCACGAGCACGGCACGGCGAAGCTGACGCTGCACGGGGTGAGCGCGCCGCACCTGCTGGCGGTGCTGCCCCACGCGGCGCGGCCGTACGGCGCGGCGATCGAGGTCGGTGGCGACGACCGCACCCCGGTCATCACGGTGACGCACGGGCCGGTGGCCGACGGCCTTCCCGAGCACCTGGCGCGCGCCGTACACGAGGGGCTGACGGTCGAGGCGGCGCTGTGGTGGCGCCTCTACCACCGCTCCAACGACGCGCTCACCGAGGACACGCCGATCTCGCGCAGTCACGCGGGGGCGACCCTCGATACGGCAGGCGCCGAACCCGACGCCGACATCGACTATATGGCGGTGAATCCGTGATGTTCATAGACGGCCTGGAGTGCAGCAACTTCGACAGGGAGATCTTCCAGGAGCTACGTGCGGGCGGGCTCGGCTGCGTCACCGTCACGTGCGGCTTCTGGGAGGACGGCCTGGAATCGATGGACGCGCTGGTCGCCTGGCGCGCCCTCGTACGGGCCAACGACGACCTCGTCCGGGTCGCCACGACCGCGGCCGAGATCGAGGCGATCCACGCCGGCGGCCGCACCGCGCTGCTGCTGGGATTCCAGAACAGCTCGTTCCTGGCCGGCCGGATCGGCTACGTGGAGCTGTTCGCCGACCTCGGCGTGCGCGTCGCCCAGCTCACCTACAACATCCAGAACGACGTGGGCGCGAGCTGCTACGACCTGGAGGACGCCGGGCTCACCCGGTACGGCCGGGAGGTCGTCGGCGAGATGAACCGGGTGGGCATGGTCATCGACCTGTCCCACGTCGGGGAACGTACCAGCATCGAGGCGGTCGAGCACTCGGCGGCGCCGGTCGCGATCACCCACGCCAACCCGGCCTCGCTGGTCCCCCACGCCCGCAACAAGTCCGACGCGCTGCTCAAGGCGCTGGCCGCGCGCGGCGGCGTGCTCGGGGTCTCCGGCTACCGCAACATCAGCGGGGAGTACGCGGCGAGCGCCGACGCGTGGGCGGAGATGGTGGCCCGCACGGTCGATCTGATCGGCCTCGACCACGTCGGGATCGGCAGCGATCTCGGCAGGAAGGTCGTGGACGCCGACCTGCGGTGGATGCGCCAGGGCCGGTGGACCCGGACGACGCAGTACGGCGCGGGCTCGGCCGCCAATCCCGGCAAACAGCCGCCGCTGGAGTGGTTCCCCGACACCACAGCGTTCCCCGGCCTCGCCGAGGCCCTCACGCGGCGCGGTTTCGATCCCACGGAAGTGGCGGCCGTCATGGGCGGCAACTGGCTCCGGTTCTACCGCCAGGTGCTGCCCGCCCATCCCCCGACCAGCGAGGAGTGACAGATGGCGATCGCGACCGGGCAGCCGACCGGCCGGGACGCGGCACCGCGCCCGGCGGCCATCGGCATCCGCGACGTGTCCAAGGCGTTCACCCGCCGCGGCAGCACCGTACAGGCACTGGAGAGCGCCGACCTCGACATCGCGCCCGGGGAGTTCGTCTCCCTGATCGGCCCGAGCGGGTGCGGCAAGTCGACCCTGCTGAAACTCGTCGCGGGCCTGCTCGAGCCCACCACGGGCACCGTCAGCGTGGACGGCACGCCGGTCACCGAGCCGCTGCCGCAGGTCGGCGTGGCGTTCCAGAAGCCGACGCTGCTGCGCTGGCGCACGGTGCTCGACAACGTGTGCCTGCCCCTCGTCATCGACGGCGACCGCCGGCCGGAGAGCAAGCAGTACGCCAGGGAGCTGCTGCGGATGATGGGGCTGGCCGGATTCGAGAAGCACTATCCGCGCGAGCTTTCCGGCGGCATGGAGCAGCGGGTGTCCATCGCCCGTTCGCTGGTCAACCGGCCCTCGCTGCTGCTGATGGACGAGCCGTTCGGAGCGCTGGACGAGTTCACCCGCGAGGACCTCAACGACGAGTTGCTGAACATGTGGCAGCGCGAGCCCAAGACCGTCGTGTTCGTCACCCACAGCATCTCCGAGGCGGTGTTCCTCTCCGACCGGATCGTGGTCATGAGCGCCAGGCCCGGCAGGGTGCACGCGACCGTCCCCGTGCCGCTCCCCCGGCCACGCGGGCGTGAGCTACGCGACGACCCGGAGTTCTACGAGGCGATCAGGCACGTGCGAGCCGTTCTGGACGAGGCGAAGGGAGGCGGGCGATGACGACCCAGACGACGCCCGGGAAGCGGGATGCGGACCTGTCCTCCCTCGGCGCGCTCGACCAGGGCGGCGGCGCGCTGCGGCGGCGACCGGACGGCGCGGGGCTGAAGTCGGCCGCGCTGGCCGTCCTGATCTTCGTCGCGCTCCTCGCGGGCTGGCAGCTTACGGCGACCTCCGGGCTCGTCTCGCCGCTCATCCTCGTGCCGCCGGGCGAGGTCGTGCGGGTCCTGTTCGGTCTCATCGCGGACGGCTCGCTGTGGCCGAACCTGGCGGCGACCGTTCAGGAGACGCTGCTCGGTTTCGCCCTCGCCGTGGTCGCGGCCGTGCTGATCGGCTCGGTCTTCGCCTTCTCGCCGATCCTGCGCAACGCCGTCTACCCCTTCATCCTCGCCTCGCAGACCTTCCCGAAGGTCGCCATCGCCCCGCTCATCGTCGCGGCCATGGGCTACGGACTGGCCCCCAAGGTGACGCTGGCGGCGCTGCTCGCCTTCTTCCCCGTGCTGACCAACACGATCGCGGGGCTGACCGAGGTCAGCGACGACGAGGTCCACCTGTTTCGCGCGCTGCGGGCCAGCCGCTGGCAGGAGCTCTACTACCTGCGCATCCCCAACTCCCTGGCCTTCATCTTCCCCGCTCTGAACAGCGCGGCGGTGCTCGCGCTCATCGGCGCGATCGTCGGCGAGTTCGTCGCCGCGCGGGAAGGCGTGGGCTACGCCATCGCGCAGTACACCGTGACCGGAGAGGTCGCGGCCACCTACGCGATGCTCATCGCTCTGTCCGTCTTCGGACTGTTGATCTACGGAGTGCTGTCCCTCGCCGAACGCCTGGTCCGCCGGGCGCGATAACCCCCCCGAACAGCACATTGGAGTCCCCCATGAGCAAGATCTCCGCCGGCTTCCGGCGACTGGGCGCCGCCGCGCTCACCGTGGCGCTCGGCGCCGGCCTGACGGCATGCGGCGGCTCGGACACGGCCGGCGGCTCGATCGTCTTCACCGTGCCCGACAAGGCGCTGACCGCGACCACCGCTTCCTACACCGCCGTGCCCATCGAGATGGGCTATTTCAAGGCCGAGCGGCTGGACGTGACCATCCAGCCGGTCGACAGCGCCCCGACGGCGATCCAGTCGGTGGCCACCGGGCAGGCGTTCATGACCTACGCCTCTCTCAACGCCGCCGTGACGGCCTACGGGAAGGATCCGGGGATCGCCGTCGTCGCCCTCACCAACGGCAGCATCTTCCGGGTGGTCGTCCCGCAGGACAGCGCGGTGAAGACGGCCGCCGACCTCAAGGGCAGGACCATCGGCTCCAACTCGATGGCGGGCGTGTCCACGCTGTTCGCCAAGGGGGTGCTGAAGGAGGCCGGGGTCGATCCGGAGAGCGGGGCCCAGTATCTCCCCGTCGGGCTCGGCGCCCAGGCCGCCGACGCGCTGCGCAAGGGGCAGGTCGACGCCTACGCCGGCTGGGACGGGCCGAACGTCGTCATCGGCGATCTGCTCGGCACCACGATGCGCGACGTCCCCAGCCCGCTGAACGACATGACGGGCACCTCCGCGCTGGTCGTGCGCAAGAGCTCCATCAAGGAGAAGCCGGAGCGGGTGGCCGGGATGGTCCGTGCCTTCTACAAGTCGATGATCTTCTCCCAGAAGAACCTGGAGGCCGCGATCAAGCTGCACTGGAAGCAGTTCCCGCAGGCGAAGCCCGCCTCCGACGTTCCCGAGGAGAAGGCGCTGGAGCAGGCGGTGAAGATCCTCAAGCTGCGCCTGGACATCACCGGCGGGCCCGGCTCCACCAAGAAGTACGGCGTGATCGACGACGCCGAGGTGCAACGGACGATCGACGCCTTCGCCGAGCACGGCATGGTCCCGAAGTCGATCGACGTGCAGTCCAGCGGCCTGTTCGACTACAGCCTGGCGGACAAGTACAACGACTTCGACGTCAAGGCCGTGGAGCAGGAGGCCGCCAAGTGGAAAGCCTGACCCTGGTCGACCCCTGCACCGAGCAGCCCTTCGCCGAGGTTCCGGCCGCCACCGCGGCCGACGTCGACGCCGCCGTCGCCGCGGCCGCCGAGGCCGGGGCGACCTGGAGCCGGGTACCGGTGGCCGAGCGCGCCCAGGTGCTCCGCCGCGCCGCCGACGAGCTCGCCCGGCGCGAGCGGGAGCTGGTCGAGGCCGTCACCATGCCGCTGGGCCTGCCGCGGCACCTGGTGCCCGCGGTGCAGCTCGCCTCGGCTCTCGGCACGCTGCGCTCGACCGCGGACGCGGCCGAGCGGATGACGGTGGAGGAGGTGGTGGGCAACTCCTATGTACGGCGCGAGCCCGCGGGAGTGGTCGCCGCCATCGCGCCCTGGAACTACCCGCTGATGCAGAGCGTGAACAAGGTGGCCCCGGCCCTCGCGGCGGGCTGCCCGGTGCTGCTCAAGCCGAGCGAGCTCACCCCGCTCGACGCCTTCCTGCTCGCCGAGGCGCTGGCGGCTGCCGGGCTGCCCGAGGGGGTGCTGCGGGTGCTGCCGGGCACCGGGCCGGAGGCGGGCCGGGCGCTCGCCGGCCATCCCGGCGTGGACGTCGTCTCCTTCACCGGCTCCACCGAGGTCGGACGGCAGGTGGCCGCGCTGGCCGCCGCCTCGGTGAGCCGGGCGCTGCTCGAACTCGGCGGCAAGTCGGCCTCGATCCTGCTCGACGACGCCGACGTGCCGGCGGCGGTGGCGCACTGCGCGCGGACGGTCATCGTGAACAGCGGGCAGACGTGCACCGCACTCACCCGGCTGCTGGTCCCCAGGTCCCGGCTGTCCGAGGCGGAGGAGTGCGCCGCCGCGGCGCTGTCCGCCGCCCGGCCCGGGCACCGCGACGATCAGGCCGCCGACCTCGGGCCGGTGATCAGCGCGCGGCAGCGGGACCGAGTGAACGGCCACATCGTGGCGGGCGCCGCCGCGGGGGCCGTGGCGGTCACGGGCGGCCCCGGCGCGCCGCAGGGGCTCGATCGCGGCTTCTACGTGCGGCCCACGGTCTTCACCCGCGTCGATCCCCAGATGGCGATCGCCCAGCAGGAGATCTTCGGCCCGGTGCTGGTCATCATCCCGTACGACGGGGACGACGACGCCGTGCGGATCGCCGACGGCACGCCGTACGGACTGTCCGGGGCGGTCTGGTCGGGCGACGTCGAGCGGGCGCTGGAGGTCGCGCGGCGGCTGCGGACCGGGCAGGTGAGCGTGAACGGCGGGCCGTTCAACCCGGTGGCCCCCTTCGGGGGGTACAAGCAGTCCGGCATCGGCCGAGAGAAGGGACTCTACGGAATCGAGGAGTTCACCGAGCTCAAGGCCATCCAGATGCCCCTTTCTGAGGAAATTTCGTGACATTGCATGCTCCATCCGCCACAGAGAGCGGCCCAGCGGCAGGCACCGGCACTGACGCAGCGGAGACGGGGGCCGACCAGGTGGCCGCCGCGCTGGACGCGCTCGGCGTGCGGCGGGTCTTCGCGATCGCCAGCATTCACAACCTGCCGGTCCTGCGGGCGTTGCGGGCCAGGGGGACGACCTCGATCGTGACCATGCGGCACGAGCAGGGCGCCGTCCACGCCGCCGACGGGTACGCCAGGGCGACCGGCGAGCTGGGCGTCGCCGTGGTCAGCACCGGGCCGGGCACGGCGAACGCGATGGGCGGACTGTTCGAGGCGTCCTTCGCCTCCTCCCGGGTGCTGCTGATCACCGGCCAGGTGGAGACCGCCTACCTCGGCCGGGGACGCGGCTACATCCACGAGGCCGAGAACCAGTCCGACATGCTGCGCGCCGTCTGCCGGTCGGTGTCCGTGCCCCGGCGGGCCGCGGACATCGGCGCCGAGGTGCTCAGGCTGGCCGGTGAGGCGATGACCGGACGGCCTCGCCCGGTGGCCCTCGAGCTGCCGATCGACCTGCAACGGGCGTCGGCTCCCGCCCTGCGGCCGGAGCCGCCGGTGATCGCCCGCGATCCGATCGACGACGCGGGCGCGGTCGAGACGGCACGGTCACTTTTGGCCGCGCGCCGTCCGCTGATCTGGGCGGGCGGCGGCGTCACCGGCTCGGGAGCGGCCTCCGCCCTCGCCGAGCTGGCCGAGGCCGCACAGGTTCCGGTGGTGACCTCGCGGGAAGGGCGCGGCGCCCTGCCCGAGGACCATCCGCTCTGCCTGGGCTGCTACCCGGCGGTCGAGCCGCTCCGCTCGTACGTCGAGTCGGCCGACCTGCTGCTGGCCGTCGGCACCCGGTTCCAGATGTATCCCACCGACTCCTGGCGGCTGCGGCTGCCCGCGAATCTCGTGCACCTCGACGCCGACCCCTCCGTGATCGGGCTGAACTACCCCGCGCGCCTCCCGCTCGTCGGCGACGCCGCCCTCGGCCTGAGCCAGATCACCGGCCATCTCACCGCCCACCGGCAGGACCGGACCGCGTATCTCGCCGAGGGCCGGGAGGCGCTGGCCGCCGCGCGGGCCGCGATCGGGGCGCAGATGGGGCCCGATCACGAGGCGATCTGTGCCTCGATCCGCCGCCACCTCCCCCGCGACGGCGTCGTGGTCCGGGACGCGACCGTGCCCGCCTACGTCTGGGGTGACCGCGTCCTGCCCGTGCTCGCCCCCCGCACCTCCATCCGTCCCACGGCCGCCGGCATCGGTCCCGGCCTGCCTCTCGCCATCGGCGCCGCCCTGGGTTCCGGCGCTCCGGCGGTCCTCATCCAGGGTGACGGCGGCTTCATGCTGAGCGTCGGCGAGCTGGCCGCCGCCCTGCAGTCCGGCGCCCACGTGATCGTCTGTCTCTTCGACGACCAGGGCTACGGCGTGCTGCGGGAGATCATCCGCGACTCGTACGGCGGCGCGGCGCACGACGTGGACCTGGCCACGCCCGACTTCACCGCGCTCGCCGCGTCGTTCGGAGTCCCGGGGCGCCGGATCGCCGATCCGGCGAGCTTCGACACCGAGTTCGCCGCCGCCGTGGCCCGCCCCGGCCCCACCCTGCTGCACATCGACATGTCCGCCCTGGCGCCGATCAACCGCTGACACGGAAGGATCGTGTAGTCGGGAAGGTGTCGTGCGCGCCGGCCTGGCGAGCGGTGAATGGCGCCGCAATACGTACGTGGAGTCGCCGACGGAATGACTTCGCCGTGCTTGCCTTTCTTGCGACGGCAGTGGCGAAACATAGCGACATGCCATGTAGGACCATTCATATGCGAAAATCCCAGGAATGATCTCGTCCCACGGCGAAAAGCCAGTGATGGGCTCATCACTGGTGTTAGGTGCGCTGGTCCTGGCCTTGGGTGGATGTTCGGCTCCGCCGATCGACGCCGGCCCCCCGACCGAAACCAGGCCCCCGGCCGGCACTCGGCCCCCGACCGGGGCAAGCGCACGTCCCTCCCCCGGCGGGGTGCCCACCGCCGGCTCCCCCCGGCCGATAGCGGCCCCGACCTTGTCGCTCCGAGCGGTGAGAACCCCGGCGCTCAGGCCCGTTCCGGCTGAGCCCACCTCCTGTCGCCAGCCGCCGCGGCGTACCGACGATTTCCGGGCCGTCGAGAAGACGTCGAGGTGGAAGCCGCTCGCCATCGAGAAGGACGACACCCACGCCGAGCCGCTGCAGGTGGCCGCCACCCCCGACGGGACGATCTGGACCCTGCACATCAACAGGATTCGGAGCGTGCCCAGCCACTTACGCCGCTGGGACGGTTCGGCCTGGAAGACCTTCGACATCCCACCGGTGCCGGTCCAAGGGCCGCTCGACCGCAACTCCAATCCCTATGACGTGGAGGAATTGGCCGTGACGTCGGCCCGGCGGGTAAGCGTCTTCGGCAGGCCGCAGTACGCCCACAACTCCTCCGGACCTGGATTGTTCGTCCACACCCTCGACAAGGGCCGGTGGCGCAGTGAGATCTTCCCCATCGCCTCCTCCTCCCATTCCGTGAACGCGCACGGGCCGTGGCTGAGGTACGGCAGGCAGGCGCTGCGCTGGAACGGCTCGGCCTGGCGGTCCTACCGGCTCCCGGCCCAGCGCCTGAGCGTTCCGGCTCAGGGCGAGTCGGCGCTGGCCGGCCGGGGCGACGAGTTCTGGGCGGTCGGATTCCGGGGCCGCGACGGGTTCCGTATGGGGATGCTGCGCTGGAAGGGAACCGGCTGGCAGGAGATCGGCATGCCCGCACTGGACGACCCGGCCAAGGGCGCCCTGGCTGGCGGCAGGAAGGTCATCGATACCCTCCTGACGATCAAGGACGTGGCGGTGCTGGGCCCCGCCGACGTGTGGGTGGTCGGCGCGGCCGCGATGCTGGTGGCGACCGGCGAGGACGAGGAGATGGACTTCCGCCCGCTGGCGCTGCACTGGAACGGCGGGTCGTGGCGCTGCCACTGGGGGCCGGTGCCCACCTCGGGGGACCAGAGCAGATGGTTCGAGCAGGCCGAGCCCGACGGCTCGGGAGGGATGTGGACGGCGACCAGCGTCGGCGAGCTCTGGCATCTGTCGGGCGGACGCTGGACCCGCGGCCGGCTGCCGGACTCCGACGGATGCACGGCGCACGGAGCGCGTCTGGTGCTGCGTCCCGGCACCCGCGAGGTCTACGCGCTGGGCGCCTACCGCTGCGGCCGCGAGGATCGTTCGGCACTGTGGCGAACCCGATGATCCCGCCCGTCGAACGGGCGCGCCCACGTGCGGGTGCGGGCCGTCGACGAGCGCATGTCCGTTGCGCCACTGCCGTATCCGAAAAAATTGACAACGTTCCAAATAGGCGATTTATCCAAAAGCCGGGAACAGTCGCTTGATCTTGCTACATCCTTGTCCACGCAAGACGGCTCCGCCTCCTCGGAACCGTACGAGAGCCAAGGGAGTTCCATGGTCAACCGATATCGGACGCTACTGGCGGCGATGGCGGCCCTCACCACGCTGGGCACCGTCGCCGTCGCCCCCACGCAGGCGTCCGCCGTCGCCCCGGTCAGCGTGACCTTCGCCGCCGCGGAGGATGTGTTCATCAGCCAGGCCGAGCCCGCCAAGAGCTTCGCCACCGCGACGTGGATGAGCGTCTGCGGCTCCAGTTGCGGCGGCGCCGCCGCGGGGCAGCGCATCGCCCTGACCCGCTTCAAGGTCAGCGGCATCCCCGAGGACGCCGGGGACGTCAAGGTCACTCTGGACGTCGTCTCGGCCAGGACGACCGACACGACCGTCTCCGCCCGTCAGGTGACGGGCACCTGGACCGAGGCCGCCACCACCTGGAACACCCGGCCGACGGTCGGCGAGACCGCCGTCGCCTCGCACACCGGCTTCACGGCCGGCACGACGGCCAGGCTGGACGTCTCGTCGTCCGTCAAGGGCGACGGCACCTACGCCTTCGCCCTCACCGGGACAGCCGCCACCACGACCGTCCTGATGTCCTCACGCGAGACCGGCAACCGCGGTCCGAAGCTCACGGTCACCTACACCGAGGGGACCGGGGGCGAGCAGACCGACGGGCCGCTGCCCTTCACCCTGCCCGGCACGGCGGCACTGCGGGCCTCGGGCAAGAAGGTGTTCGCGCACTACTTCACCCCGTACCCGCTCTCGCTGGACAACCAGGCCCCGGCGAACGACTACTACGCCAGGAACTACCTCAAGCCGGAAGGCGAGAGCGGCAAGCACGCCGCGTACGGCGGGCTGCTCCGCGACCGGCCGACGGGACGCGCCCCGATCACCGGCGACTACGCGGTGGCGGACTTCAAGACCGAGGTGAAGCAGGCCATCGCCGCGGGACTGGACGGCTTCACCGTCGACATCCTCTCCGTGACCAGCGCGCACTGGACGCGGGTGCAGAATCTCATCAAGGCCGCCGAGGCCGTCGACCCCGGCTTCAAGATCGTGCTCATGCCGGACACGAACGGCCTGGCCTCGGTGGACAGCGCCACCCTCGCCACGGCCATGGCCAAGCTGGCCGCGTCGAAGTCGGTCTACCGGCTCGCCGACAACCGCCTGGTCGTCGCCCCGTTCAAGGCCGAAGGCCGGACCGCCGCCTGGTGGTCCGACTGGATGGAGACCATGGAGACGGCGCACGGGATCAAGGTCGCCCTGGTTCCCTGCTTCCTCGACTTCAACAAGTACCGCGACGCCTTCGCCTCGATCAGCTACGGCTTCTCGAACTGGGGCAACCGCAACCCCGCGGGCAACGCCAACCTGGGCGCCAACATCGACCGCGCCCACAGCATGGACAAGATCTGGATGCAGCCGGTGTCCGTCCAGGACGAGCGCCCCAACCAGGGAATCTTCGACGAGGCCGGCAACACCGAGAACCTCCGGGCCTCCTGGAAGGGCGCGATCGACGGCAAGGCGGACTGGGTTCAGCTCACCACCTGGAACGACTACTCGGAGAACACCCAGTTCGCCCCCTCCAGGAACGCGGGCTGGACCTATCTGGACATCAACGCCTACTACCTGACGTGCTACAAGCTGGACTGCCCGAAGATCACCAACGACACGGCGTACCTCACCCACAGGATCCAGCCGGTCGCGGCCCAGCCGACGTACGCGCAGACCAAGCTCATGAAGCTGCGCGGCGGCAGCACGGCGGCCCGTGACACGGTCGAGGTGCTCAGCATGCTCACCGCGGCGGGCAAGGTGTCCGTCACGATCGGCGGCACGACGCAGAGCTATGACGCGCCCGCCGGAGTGTCCGCCAAGACGTTCCCGTTGAAGGCGGGCACCGCTTCGGCCACCGTGTCGAGAAGCTCCACCCCGGTGGCGAAGGTGGTCTCGCCGTACGCGATCACCTCGACGCCGTACGTGCAGGACCTGCACTACCGCGCGGCGTCCAGCGAACGCTGACGCAGGTGCGCCGGCTCCCACGGGCGTGGGAGCCGGCGCGTGAAGCCGTTGTAGAGCGGGTGGACGGTGGCGGACGACCACATCGCCCTGCTGTCGATGACGTGGTGGCCGCCGCCGCATGCCTCGGCGCCTGAACGCGCGGGAGAGCGTCTGCCTGGCGCTTCACTCGGAGGCCGGCGGCACCCGGTTGAACAGCCGGCCGGCGAGATCGACGCCCGCGACCGCGCCGCCGTCGTCGCGGGTGAAGTAGCCGCGCTGACCGGTGAAGGCGCCGCTGGTGAGGATGTACTCGTCCGTGTCGCCGGGCAGCAGGCCGAGATCGAACGGGGCGTGGTCCTGGGGCAGTTCCATGTCCGCCGACGCGCGGATCTCCGGCTTGATCAGCACCTCCAGCCTCAGCCCGGACCCGTCCGAGCCGATGGTCATCGTCATCGCGTCGTTCTCGTAGCGCCCGGCGACCTCCCGGGCGCGCGCCTCGTCGTAGGGCATCGGCTCCGGGTCCCGGTCGACGACGCCGAGGTAGGTCCGCAGTGCCCAGCGGACGACAGCCTGGTTGAAGGGGATGCCGTCGGGGCCGGCGTTGGACATCGCGACGACGGCGAAGTCTCGTTCGGGCACGGTGAGCAGCTCGGCGAACTGGCCGTTGGCCGAGCCGCCGTGCCCGGCGGTGCGCACGCCGTCCACGTCGCGCAGGAACCAGGCGACACCGATGGCGTCGCCGAGGTTGCTGGCCCGCAACGCGACCGTCGGGTCCTTCATCCGGTGGAGCGCCTCGGCCGGCAGGACGCGGGCGCCGCTTTCGGCGAGGCCGTCGCCGAGGTGGAAGCGGGCCCAGCGAAGCTGGTCGGTCAACGTGGACGCGAGGCCGCCGCCGGGGTTGTCGGCGCGCCAGTGCCGCCACGGCCGCGCGATGGACAGGACCCCGTCCTCGTCGAGATTGTGCCCCACGGCGAAGCGCCGGGTCATGACGTCATCGCGGGCGAAGAAGCTCTGCGACAGGCCCACGGGCTCGAAGACCAGCGAGGCGACGGCCCGTTCGTAGGTCAGGCCCGTGACCTTCTCGATGATCCGCCCGGCCAGGTTGTAGCCCGCCTGACTGTAGGAGGCCCGGGTGCCGGGGGGCGCGATCGGCTCCAGGTCGGCCATCTTCGCGACATAGGCGGCCAGCGCGTCGTCCCCCTCGCCGGTGTCGGCGATGATCCCCCAGTCCAGCCCGGCGGTGTGGTTGAGCAGGTGCTGCACGGTGATCTCGTCCGCTGCCCGCCGGTCCGTGAGCGTGAACTCGGGAACGTAGCGGCGCACCGGCGCGTCCAGCTCGACCCGCCCCTCCGCGACCAGGCGCATCAGCGCGGTCGCGGTGTAGGTCTTGGTGACCGAGCCCAGTATGAACAGCGTCTCCCGGTCGACGGGCAGCGGGTTGTCGACGCTCGTCACACCGTGGCACGCGTAGATCTCCTGACCGTCCACCCAAACCCCGACGGCAACACCGGGGATGCCGAACTTCGTGGCCGTCGCCTCGACGAACTCGGACAGCGTCTCCTGTGACATGACTTTCTCTTTTTCCTTACTCGCCCGCCTCGGCTGGGCGCCGGACGGCTGCTTGAACTAAGTACAAGAGAACTGTAGAGCTTGCTTGAACTAAGTGCAAGCCATCTCCTGAACTTTGTGCAAGACCCTTCCTGTGTCCTATCGTGGAGGCCATGCCACGCGACACCCTGACCCGGGACCAGATCGTCCAGACCGCTGTCGAACTGCTTGACGAGGAGGGCCTGGACGGCCTGAACATGCGCAGCCTCGGCAAACGGCTCGGGACGGTCGCCACGGCCGTCTACTGGCACGTCAAGAACAAGGACGACCTCGTCCTGCTCGCGGGTGACCACGTCTGGCACGAGGTCGAGCTGCCCGATCCCGCCGCCGTGGACTGGCGGACGGCGGCGACGACGATGGCCGGCAGCCTGCACGCCATGCTCAGCAGGCACCCATGGCTCGTCCAGGCCTTCGGCTCCTATCTCTTCTACGGTCCAGGCAAGGCCCGCCACGACGACCACAACCTGGCCGTGTTCGAGGCGGCCGGCTTCCAGGGCGTGGCGGCCGACCGGGCGGCGGCAGCCGTCTTCACCTACGTGCTCGGCAACGTGCTCGGCATGGCCGCCCTCGACTCGCTCTCCAAGAGGCTGAGCCGTACCGGCAAGAACCCCGAAGAGGTGATCCAGGACGTCATGGGCAAGGCGCGCGCCGTCGCCATGGACTTCCCGCGCCTGCGCACCCGCCTGGACACGCCGTCGGCCGACTACAACGCCGCGCCCGAGCACACCTTCGAGTACGGCCTCCGCGCCCTCCTGGACGGGCTGGAGGCCGCCCTCCGCCGCGACCCCGCCCCGGCCGCCCTGAGCTGACTCAACGCCGCGCCCCCGGTGACTGGCGGAACCCGCGTGGCCGGCCGGACAGTGGCTGTGTATGGACATGTCGATGCGGGCCCGGCTGCGTGACGGCGACCAGGCGGCGTTCGAGCAGCTCTACGACGAGTCGGCCCGGACGGTCTACAACCATGCCTTTCGCCTGATCGGGGACTGGTCGGCCGCCGAGGACGTGGTCTCGCTGACCTTTCTGGAGGCCTGGCGGCTGCGCCACCGGATCGACGCCGACGGCGGATCGCTGCGCCCCTGGGTGCTCGGCATCGCCACCAACGTCGCCCGCAACCTGCGCCGCGCCGCGCGACGCCACCAGGCGGCGCTGGCCCGGCTGCCCCGGGGCGAGGCGGAGCCGGACTTCAGCGAGGAACTCGTGCAGCGGATGGTGGACGCGGAGAAGGTCGCGGCGGCGCGGGCGGCCTTCGGCACGCTGCGCCGCCCGGAGCAGGACGTGATCGCGCTCTGCGTGTGGGCCGGGCTCGACTACGCCGCGACCGCCGAGGCCCTGGGCATACCGGTGGGCACGGTCAAGTCACGGCTGTCGCGGGCGCGCAGGAAACTCGCCGGGGAACCGGCCGCGCCCCGGCGACAGGTAGCAGGTGACCGCGACCCCGCGGTCCGGCTTCCGAGGAGGAACGGGCGATGAACGAACGGGACGAGCTCGCCAGGTTGCTGCCGCCCCCGGTCGAGCACGACCTTCCCCCGGGCCGCCACCGGCTGCTCAAGGAGTTCGTCATGACCGAGATCCAGCACCGGCCGCGCCGCCGGCTGCCGCGCCCCGCCGTCCTGGCCGCCGTGCTGACCGCCGCCGTGGCCGGCGCGGTCGCCCTGCCCGCCCTGCTCGGCGGTGCGCCGCCCGCCTCCGCCTACACCGTGGCCGGCAACCCCGACGGGACCATCACCATCAAGATCTACGAAGCGCGCGACGCCAAGGGCCTGCAGGCCGACCTGCGCGAGCGCGGGTTCAACGTGATCGTGGACTACATCCCCGCCGGCAAGCGCTGCTCACCGCAGCCGCGCAGCGCCACCTGGGTGCCCGGTGTGCGGCTGGCCCGGCCGCAGAGCGCCGAGGAGGAGGACGCGGGAGCGGGATTCCGGATCGATCCGTCGGTGGTCCGTCCCGGGCAGACGGCGGTGCTGGAGTTCCTCATCGGTCAGGAGACCGGGGGCCACTACCTCTCGGCCGGGATCAGCGATCGGGTTTCCGCCGGGCCCGTGGCCGAGTGCGTGCTGGTCGACAAGCCCGGCGGCGTACGCGATTGACACCGGTCCCACCCGCACGCCGTCACGCGGAGAAGGCCGCCTCCGGAGGAGACGGCCTTCCCTTTCCTGCCTGGCGGATCAGCGCACGCCGTAGGCGCGGGTGATCGTCTGGACCACGGTGTTGCCGGCCTCGTCGGCCGCCTTCGCACGCAGGGAGACGAAGCCCTCGCCGCGGGGGTTGCGGATCTTGGCCTCCCAGGCGCATCAGCTCCAGGCGCTGCGCCAGACCGTGCTTGAGCACGGCCTCCAGCGCGTGCCGCCGCCCGTCGTCGACCGGCAGGTCCTCCTCCCGCCAGGTCGCGAGGAACCGCCATGGCCGCTCGCCGGTGGATCGGGCCAGGTGGTAGAGAAGCTGCGCGGACCCGGTGTCGGCGGCGTGCAGCTCGTCGAGCACCACCAGCAGCGGGCGTGCGGACAGGTCCGTCAGCAGGGCGGCGACCGCGCCGAAGATCCGCGCCCGCTCCCGCTCGTGATCGCCGTCCCCCGGCGGGATCAGGCCGAGCGAAGGGAGCAGCGCGGCCAGTTCGGGATACTGCGAGCCGGCGGCCGCCCGCTCGGCGGCGGGCCTGTCGGCCAGGTACCCGTCGAGCGCCTCCACCCAGGCGCCGTAAGGAGTGTGGCCCTCCGCCTCGTGCCCGGCTCCCCACAGCACGAGCGCGCCCGAGGCGGCGTGCCTGCGGGCCGCCTCGGTCACCAGGCGCGTCTTGCCCACGCCCGCCTCGCCGCTGATCAGCACGAGTGGCGCGGCGGCTGGCTGCCCGGGGCCGAGGAGCGTCATCGCGCGGTGCGCGTCCTCGGCGGCGGGGTCGCGGTCCAGCACGGGGCCGAGCACCTCGACCGCGCGCCCCGCCGCCCCGCCGGCGACCGCGGCGGCGGCCAGCGCGAGCACCACCCGGCGCCCCAGCACGTCGAGCGCCTCCCTGCTCGGGGCCGCCCACTCGGCGTAGCGGTCCTCGGGGAGCAGCTCGGCGGCCAGGTGCTCGCGCGCCTCCTCCAGGGCCGCCAGGCCGCCGCCCGCCAGCGCCGCGCCGGCCAGCGCCATGACGTGGTCGAGGTCCACCTCGACGAGCTCGGGGTGGAGCAGGAGCAGACCGCCCTCACTGAGCAGGTAGGAGGAAGGCGTACGGGCGGGCAGCTCGGGTTCGAGGGTGTGCCTGGCGGCGTGCAGCGCCACCCGCAGGCTTCTGACCGCGGCCTCCGCGTCGGACTCGGGCCAGCAGACGTCCATGATCTGGTCCCGGTGCAGCCGGTGCCCCGGGGCGACGGCCAGCAGCTTCACCAGGGTCTTCGCGCTCGGCCTCCGCCACCTGTCCACCGAGGGCGCGCTGCCGGGCCGGTCGGCCGCGAACCCGCCCAGCAGGCGCAGACGCAGGAGGGGAGGTGGAGCCATGAACCGCACAATATCGGGCGATTGTTTCCCGGAACCTCAGGCGTGCGCTCCCTCGCACCGGCCCTGGCCTTCGATATCCGGATGCGCGCCGGCATCAGGGCGGTCCAGGTGTCATGTGGCCGACGGGATCACCACATCACGGAACCACCTCAATCCCACTGATCACTCCCGTAACGATCTATCCTTGGTCCTCACGCAACGGGGATCTTGGTAAGCATCGGCACGAGGCATGACCAACTGCGCCTCTGCACCTGGTCAGCCATATGCCCGCTGATGTCCGTTCCCCTTCCTCAGAGCCCGTCCGGCAGAGACGGGCCCGTTCCCCCCGGAGGACCCGTGAGACTACGGTCTCTACTGGCGAGCGCTTCCCTGCTCGCCACCACGTTGACGGGCGCCGTGGCCGCCTCGCCCGCCCAGGCGGCCGTCGACGATCCCGCCGTCGCCAGGAGCCTCGCGGCCGAGGTCGAGAGCGGCCGGAAGGTTCGCGCGATCATCGAGCTCCGGAACGGCACGAGCCTCGCGGCCGTGGCCGACGCCGCCGAGCAGGCCTCGGCCACGACCAAGGTCATCGACCGGACGAGCTCCAAGGAGTTCCTGGTCGCCTCCCTGGACCAGGCCACCCTCGACCAGCTCAAGACCGACGACCGGATCAAGGCCATCTACAAGGACGAGCTGAGCGCGGCCTCGCTCGACGTCAGCACCAAACTGATCGGCTCGGACCGGGCCAACAAGACGGGATGGACCGGGAAGGGCGCCACGGTCGCCATCATCGACACGGGCATCGACCGCGACCATCCGTTCTTCGCCGGGCGGATCGTGAACGAGGCGTGCTTCTCCACGGTCGACAGCGACCCCGCCGTCCAGGCCGTGTCGCTCTGCCCCAACGGCCAGCCGGTCCAGACAGGCTCCGGCGCGGCCGACGCCGAGACCCCCGCGTGCGTGGTCCAGGGGACGAACAGGTGCGCCCACGGCAGCCACGTGGCCGGCATCGCGGCGGGCAAGAAGACCGGCAACGCCCCTTCCAACGGCGTCGCACCGGCGGCGGGCATCCTGCCCATCCAGGTCTTCACCCGCTTCAACGGTCCCATCTGCGGTGAGATGGGCGTCAGCGCCCCGTGCTTCCTCAGTTACACCTCCGACCAGAAGCTGGCGCTGCAGTACGTCGACAGCGTCCACGCCGGCTACAAGATCGTCGCGGCCAACCTGAGCCTGGGCGGTGGCCCGAAGCAGACCAAGCACTGCGACTCCGACCCCAGTTACGGAGCGCTCCGGCCGGAGATCGTCTGGCTGCAGCAGTTCGGTGTCGCCACGGTGGTCGCCTCGGGCAACAACAGCTTCGCCGACGGCGTCTCCAGCCCCGCCTGCATCTCCCGGGCGATCGCGGTCGGCGCCACCGACGACGCCGACGCCGTGGCCTCCTTCGGCAACCGGGGCACGCTGCTCGACTTCTTCGCTCCCGGCATGGGCATCGACTCCTCGGTGCCGAACAACCGGTACGACCCGCGTAACGGCACCTCGATGTCCGCTCCGCACGTCACCGGGGCACTGGCCCTGATGCGTCAGGCGTACCCGAACGTGCCGATGGACAAGCTCGTGGAGAAGCTGCAGACCACCGGTAAGGGCATCACGTACACCAGCGCGGGCGCCTCGGTCACCACCAAGCGGATCGACGTCGGCAAGGCGGTGCCGTATGTCGCGGACCCGACCCCGCCCCCCCCCCCGACCGCCACGCCCACCGCGACGAGCACCCCCTCCGGCACCCCCACGCCGAGCCCGACCGCGACGCCGACCCCGTCGACCGGCCCGACGGACCCCGGCACGGACTTCGAGCCGGCGCCGGTGCCCACGCCCGACTACTGCGAGCGGGGCAAGGGCGCCAAGCCGCGGAGCGCCAAAGCCTGGGCCAAGGAGATGCTGCGGGGCAAGGGCTCGCTGACCGACCAGAGGCTGTCGTGCTACATCGCGATCGCCCAGAACGGCAGCAAGGTCTTCCCCGAGCTGGCCGACGCCACCACGCTCGCCAAGGCGTACAAGATCCTCGGCTTCAGAGGCAAGGCCGCCAAGGCGCTGCTGGACCGCGAGCTGCTGGCCGCGTGGCTGAACTACGCCCACGGGGTCCACAACGGCTCGGCCAAGGTGCACGGGAAGACCACGCTGAAGCAGGCGATCGTCGCCGCGGAGAGGCACCGCACCGGCAAGGCGACCTCCCTCCAGCTGAAGAAGGCCGCCGTGTTCCTCTACAGGCACGTCAACAAGTAACGCCGCGAACGAGGAGCGGGCCGCGATCGGTGATCGCGGCCCTACTCCATGTTCAGCGGGCGCGCACGGTCGCCCCGGGCCCGTTCGTGGAGCCGATCAGCTGCGCAGGAACTCCAGCAGGTCGGCGTTGAACTTCTCCTTGTAACCGGAGACGAGGGCGATGCCGTGGGAGCCTCCTTGGTACACCTTGTAGGTGGAGTTCTGCACGATCTTGGAAGATTTCTCGCCGGACGCCGCGATGGGCACGATCTGGTCGTCGTCGCCGTGGACGATGAGGGTCGGGATGTCGAACTTCTTGAGGTCCTCGGTGAAGTCGGTGGAGGAGAACGCGTCCACGCAGGCCACACCCGCCTGGATGTTCTCGGCCATGGCCATGAGCCAGAAGGCGTCCTTGTTGCCCTGCGTCACCTTGTTGCCCGGGCGGTTGGCGCCGAAGAACGCGTCCGCGCTGTCATGCCAGAACTGCGAGCGCTCGGCGAGGATGCCGGCCTTGAGCTTGTCGAACACCTCCTGTGGCGTTCCTTCGGGGTTGGCGTCGGTCTTGAGCATCAGCGGCGGGACCGCCGACAGCAGCACGGCCTTGCTCAGGCGGGACGTGCCGTGCCGGCCGATGTAACGGGCCAGTTCGCCGCCGCCCATCGAGTGGGCCACCAGCGTGATGTCGTGCAGGTCGACGGTCGTGACGAGGTCGTTGAGGTCGTCGGCGAAGGTGTCGAAGTCGTAGCCGTCCCAGGGCTGACCGGAGCGGCCGTGCCCGCGCCGGTCGTGCGCGATCGCTCGGAAGCCGTTGTCGACCACCATCTTCATCTGGTCGTGCCAGGCGTCGGCGTTGAGCGGCCAGCCGTGTATGAAGAGGACCGGCGAGCCGCTGCCCCAGTCATAGAAGAAGATCCGCGTGTCGTCGCGTGTGGATACGTAGGGCATCAGTGGACCCCCAGAGCGTCGATGGATTGCCGGGAGCGTGCATTCGCACCCGGCGGACCTCGACGTGTTCCACTGGGTGGACGCATCACCCACAACGGGCAATACCGCAGTTCGCCGTCCGGTTAAGGCCAAGGCCGGGTCTACGGGCCTTTGCTGCCACAGCCGTGGCTCAGCGAGCCCAGGCTCTCGGGTAGCGGATCATCAGGCTGCCGTAACCCAGCTCGCCGGAGATCCGGATGTGCGGCCTCCCCGAACGCTGCGGCACTCTGCAGGTCGCCCTGCCCCAGAGGGTCCGCGCACCGTCGGCGTCCGCGCTCGCGCCCGGCGGCAGGACGACGGTCGCGGAGCCGTACGCGAGCCGGAGCTCGATGTGGATCACAGGATGTTCGATCGTGGCCTGGGACAGGTCGAGCCGGACCTTGCCGTAGACGGAGTCGATCCGCAGCATGCGCGGGACCCGCCAGTCGCCCACCCGGAGGAAGCGCCCGCCCGTGGACCTGAGCTCGACGACGTCGTCCGGCAGCCCGGCGAGGGCCGGCTCCAGCTCGCCGTGTGATGTGGCGGTGAGCGCCCGTTCGAGCCGCTCCTCCATGTCGCCGGAGCTGAGCCGCCCTTGCGCGAACGCCTCCTGAAGCCGGTGAACGGCGGTGTCGCGATCGGTGTCGGAAAGCGGGGTCATTGGCTGACGGCTCTCTTGTACAGCCGCCTGGCCAGCGGCACGAACACCACCAGGAGCAGGAGCGACCACAGCAGCGACGCCGGCACCGCGTGCTGCAGCGGCCAGGCGCTGGGCACGGGCATGGCCGGACTGGTGTTGCCGAACAGCTCGCGTGCGGCCTGGATGAGCGTGGAGACCGGACTCCATTCGGCGATCACCTGCAGCGGCCCGGGCAGGCGGGCGCTGTCGACGAAGGCGTTGGACAGGAAGACCAGGGGGAGCGACACGAGGGTGGCGATGTTGTTGAACACCTCCGGCGTGCGCAGGGCCAGCGCGACCGTCGCCGTCACCCAGGAGAAGGCGTAGGCGAACAGCAGCAGCAACGCGAATCCCAGGGCCGCTTCGAGCGGCGAGGTGTGGATGCGCCACCCGACGAGCAGCCCGACCAGCGCCATCGTGACGATGCTGGTCACATTGACGATCAGATCGCTGAAGGTCTGGCCGGTGAGCACCGCCGAGGGGGACATCGGCAGGGTGCGGAACCGGTCGAAGATGCCCTTCTGGAGGTCCAGAGTGAGGGTGTAGCCGGTGATCTGGGCGCTCGTGGTGATCGTCATGACGAAGATGCCGGGGAGCATGTACTCCGCGTACGACATGCCGGGCAGCTCGATCATGCTGCCGAAGACGTAGGTGAACAGCAGCACGAACACGATCGGCAGCAGGACCACGCCGCCCAGCAGGTCGGGTGCTCGCTTGATCTTCAACGCGTTGCGCTTGGTGATCGTCATGCTGTCGGCGATCGCCATCTGCAGGGTGCTCATCGAGCGGTCTCCTTGATCTTCTCGTCGGCCTCGTGTCCCGTGAGGGTGAGGAACACGTCGTCCAGGGTCGGCCGGCGCAGTCCGGCATCGCGTACGGTGATCCGCTCCGCGGTCAGGCGGCCGAGGGCCGTCGTCAGCGCGGCCGCGCCACCGGTGACGGGGATCGTCACCCGGAGGCCGGTGGTGTCGGTCTGCATGTCCCCGACGGCCATCGGCGCCAGTGTCCGCCTGACGGCCTCCAGGTCCGCCGCGCTCGTCACAGACAGCTCGATCCGGTCGCCGCCCACCTGGGCCTTGAGCTCGTCGGCGGTGCCGAGCGCGATCACGTGACCGTGGTCGACCACCGCGATGCGGTCGGCGAGCCGGTCGGCCTCCTCCATGTACTGGGTGGTGAGCAGCACCGTCGTCCCCGCCGTGACGAGCTCGGAGATGACGTCCCACAGACTGATCCTGGCCCGAGGGTCGAGGCCGGTCGTGGGCTCATCGAGGAACAGCACCGGTGGGTTGGCGACCAGCGCGCCGGCCAGGTCCAGCCGGCGGCGCATGCCTCCCGAGTAGCCCTGCACCGGGCGGTCGCCCGCCTCGGTCAGGTCGAAACGCTCCAGCAGCTCGCGGGCACGCCGCTTGGCGGGCTTGACACCCAGGTGGTAGAGGCGGCCGACCATTTCCAGGTTCTCGGCGCCGGTGAGGTGGTCGTCGACGGCGGCGTACTGGCCGGACGCGCCGATGTGGGTGCGCAGCCGCTGCGCGTCGCGGACGACGTCGAACCCGGCCACGGTGGCCTGGCCGGCGTCCGGCTTCAGCAGCGTGGTCAGGATGCGCACGGTGGTCGTCTTTCCGGCGCCGTTCGGGCCAAGCAGCCCGAACACCGTCCCCTCGGGGACCGACAGGTCCATCCCGTCGAGGGCGACGACGTCGCCGTACTTCTTGACCAAGCCCTTGGCCACAATCGCGTCTGGCATCGAACTCTCCTTGTTGTCACGAACGGTGGATCACGATGGCGCCGAAGGTGGTGTGGACCCGCACCTCGACGGTCTCGTCGGACTGCGCGGGGCCGTCGCAGGCGTCCAGGGAGACGTCGACGGTGCCGTACTGCGAGCTCACGTCCAGCCAGGCGGCGGTGCCCTCACGGAGGCCGAGGTCGAGGCCGCCGCCGGTGGTCTCCAGGACGACCGAGCCGGACACGGCCTCGCCGATCCGGAGGCTGCCGTAGGCGGTCTTGGCCGTCACGTCGGCCAGGGCGCGGTCGACGGCGACGTCGCCGTAGGCGGAGTTGAGCCGCAGCTCGCCGGTCACCGCACCGAGGCTGACGGCGCCGTGGGCGGTCTTGACCAACGCCGTGCCGTCGATCTCACCGACGCGGATGTTGCCGTGGGTCGTGATGACCTCGGCGTGGCCGACCGAGCGGGTGACCGAGATGTCGCCGGTCCCCGTCTTCACCCGCAGCCTGCCGGCCTGCTCGACCCGGATGTCGCCGTAGGAGGTGGTGAGATTCACCTCTCCGAGGCGGCCCCGGCAGTGGAGACTCGCCGCGCTGCTCGCGTCGACGCGGGAGCCGGCCGGCAACTCGACCGTCACCTCGACCGAGCCGCGCCAGCCGAACAGCGAGCGCGCCCAGTTCGCGGGCGACTCCATGAGCCTGTCGAACGAGAGGCTCCGGCCGGACGTCGACGCGCCCCGGTCGGCGGCCGTCTTCAGCAGGAGCCTGCCGCTCGCGTACTCCACCTGGATGTGCTCGGCGGAGTGCACGTCGGCGTCGTTGGACTCGTCGCTCGGGCGTACCTCCACGACGGTGTCGGCGCGATCGCTCGCGTTGATCCGGACGTTGGCGGCCGGAAGGCCGATGACGGCGAAGACGGGTTCGGGGGTGGTGAAGGTCGGCATGGCCGCCCCCTCCTCTTGGGCTCGATGGACTCGGGTGGTCATCAGCGCACCCAGCCGGTGTGACGGTTGCCGGCCTGCGTGGCCGCGCGCCGGCCGGAACGGCGATCCGGGTCGCCGGGGTCGAGCGCGGCGGACACGGCGCGGACGAGCCAGGCGTTGACCGAGAGCCCGTCTCGGGTGGCCGCCCCCTCGATGCGCGGCTTGAGGTGCTCGGGGACCCGGAGCGAGATCCGCGACGTGCCGCCCTCGTCGGTGTCCGGCGGTGGCGGCGGGGCGGGCGGGCGCTCGGCCCACCCCGTCTCCCCCGCGTCCTCGAACGACTGGCCGACCGGTGATGGCGTCACGACGAAAGCGGGGTCGCGTCCGCGCAGACGCACCTCGACCGAGCCCGGAGCGAGGTCGCGGGTGATCTCGTCAGCGGCGGCGGACAGCGCCTCCAGCAGGGCGAGCCGGGTGGCCGACTCGAGCGCCGCGGCGAGCCGCTCGGCCAGGGCGCGAGCTTCCTCGCCGCCCGCCCCGGCGGCGATGGCGAGTTCGCGGCGGAGTTGATCGACATACGGCCCAAGGTCCATGACGTCATAATGACACCACTTTGGCGTCACGACAATCGGCAAAATGCGCCCGGAGACGTCACACTCAGCGGTTGCGCCGTATACCTCCAGGTGGGCGGTGTGACCCCTGGAGGTGGCACTGACGCTCACCTCGTCCACCCGGGGTCTCGTCCAGCTCTGTCCCGCCGGGCGCATCGGCCTGCCCGACGGGATGGAGCGCCTGGTGAAAGCAGTTCCACCGTCCCGATGCCCGCGGTCTCGCGGCGAGAAATGGCAACGTGCGAGATGTTCAACACGGCGATCATTCTGAAGAATGGGGGCATGCGGCGGGCATTGGTACTCGGCGGAGGCGGCGTCACGGGGATCGCCTGGGAACTCGGCATGCTGGCCGGTCTGGCCGAGCACGGCGTCGATCTCTCCACCGCCGACGTGGTGATCGGCACCTCGGCGGGCGCGGTCGTCGCCGCGCAGCTGGCGTGCGGGCTCGATATCCGGCGATGCTACGAAGCCCAGCTCGCGCCGGTCGCGGGCGAGACAGCTCCCCGAGGGGCCACGCTGGCCGTGCTCAAGCTCGCCTGGGCGTCGATACGCGCCGGTACGGACGGGCAGGCGTTCAGGGAGCGCATGTGCCGGACGGCGCTGAACGCCAAGACCTCTCCGGAGGAGGAGCGGCTGCGCACCGTGGCGGGATGGCTCGGGAAGGCGACGGAGTGGCCCGCTCGCCGGCTGCTCATCACCGCCGTGGACACGGCGTCCGGCGAGTTCACGGTGTTCGACGCCGCCTCGGGGGCCGACCTGCTCAGGGCGGTCGCGGCCAGCAGCTCCGGCCCGGGTGTGCGCCCGCCGATCACCATCGGCGGGCGCCGCTACACGGACGGCGGGATACGTTCACCGGTGAACCTGGACCTGGCCGAGGACTGCAGCAATGTGGTGGCTCTGGCACCGGTGACACGCGCCGGCGGCCCGGTGGAGTCCGTCGAGCAGCAGCGCGCCAGGCTCGGCGCCTCCCAGGTGGTGGTCATCACACCGGACCAGGCCACCAGGAAGGTGATCGGAACCCGCCTGCTGGACCCCGCCCGCCGCGCCCCTGCCGCTCGCGCGGGCCACGCCCAGGCTGCCGCCGTGGCGGACTTGGCACGCGGAGGCTGGCAGGCGGACTCGTAGCGGACGTACGGGGGATCGGGCAGATCCGGCCTCGGGCCCGACCTGCCTCTCTCGAACACGCGCCGTCCCTCAGAGGTTCCCCCCGGACACGCGCCGTCCCGGGCGGCGGTGAGCCACCGGGACGAGACGCCGGCGCCCCGGCCGACCAGCGGCGGATCAGCCCGGGCCGCCGCGCGGGAGCAGGATCTGCCAGAGGTACTCCATGACGGTCCGTCCCTCGCCGCCCCGCGGGGTGTCCGGTGGCGGTGCGCCCCGGGCTTGATGACGCTAGGCGGACGTCCGCGCTCCGGCCTCGGCGGCCTCCCCAGGAGCGCGGCCGGCGCTCCAGACCATCGTCCGCTGGTGCACCCGCCCGCCGCCGTACCGGAGGCCGGGCACCAGCGGTGCCGGGCCGTGCTCGGCGAAGCCCATGCGCTCGAAGAACCGCACCGCCCGGGCGTTCTCGACCAGGGTCTGCAGGTGGCAGCCGGGAGATCCGGCCTTCCTGAGCCGGTCAAGCCACCGGCTCATCAGCCCGTCGGCGGCGCCGGTCCCCCGCGCCTCGGGCGCCACGTTGATGTGCAGGTGCGCGGGCCACCTGGCGTCGGCGAACTCGCCGACGCCGGGCTCCCTGCGGACCGCGGCCCACGCCAGATCGGCCAAGCTGCGCGCGAAGAAGGCCGCGGGCCTGGGCCGGAAGACCAGCCGGTAGGTCCGCATCGCCTTCTCCATGCGCTCGCCCTCCCCGGGGAACGCCGCACTGTCGAGGCATCCCGTCAGGTAGCCCACCAGAGCGCCCCCGGCGACGGCGACGAAGAGCGAGTCCGGCTCCAGCTCCATGTAGGGGTTCAGGTAGACGGCCGCCTCGGAGTCCACGTGCCCCCACAGCGACTCCGTGGGAGCGCCCTCGCCCACGCGCCCGAACAGCTCGCGCAGCTCGGCGCGGTCACTCTCTGCGAAAGTACGGATCTCCATGACGGCCTCCTCATTATGTACAGCCTACTCTGTACGACATACACGGTTAATAGGCTATATCACGTACACAGACTTCCGGCCGCACGAGAGGAGGATGTTCGACGGCAGAGCTGCCACCCGCCGGGGCCGCGCCGGCCGGCGCCGTGATCATGGCCCCGTGGCCCCGCGAGAACGGCATGCGGAACGGGTGGACCAGCCTCCGCATCAGCTCGTACGGGCTCTCGCTCCGGCCCGCCGGAATCCGGAATCCCCCTTTTGGAGGCGCCCCCCGCGGGCGCCTAAATTAGAGGCTCTAACAGAATGATCTCTGTTGTGCTTTGATCTCTCGCTGTAGCCAAGCGAGAGGGGCCAGGGTGGCGCGGGCGAAGCCGTGGGAGGTCAGTGACGAGTTGTGGGCGGTGATCGAGCCGTTGCTGCCCCAGCACCAGCGTCGGTTCCGGCATCCGGGGCGCGAACGGCTCGATGATCGGCTGGCGGCGCCTGGCCGAGTGGAACAAGGTCGGGGTGTGGCAGCGCTTGCACGAGGTGTTGCTGGACCGCTTACGCGCTGCCGATGCTCTCGACTTCTCCCGCGCCGCGGTGGACTCTTCCCACATCAGAGCAGTAAAAGGGGGGCCAGACAGGGCCGTCCCCGGTCGATCGAGGACGAGCCGGCAGCAAACACCACCTGATCACCGACGCCACCGGCATCCCGCTCGCGATCAGCTTGACCGGCGGCAACCGCAACGATGTCACCCAGCTTCTGCCGCTGCTGCATGCCATCCCCAAGGTCCGCGGCAAGCGCGGCCGACCACGCCAACGCCCCGATGCCGTACTCGCCGATCGCGGCTACGACCACGACAAGTACCGTCGCCTGGTCCGTGAGCTGCAAATCCGCCCGCTGATCGCCCGCCGCGGCACCGAACACGGCTCCGGCCTGGGCAAACACCGCTACGTCGTCGAGCAGACGACGTCTAGTACGTAGTTGCTCGCGTAGGGCAGGTGCTTCTCTCCCGATACGCAAGCATTGTCTGTATTTGAACTCCCAGAAGCGATCGGCACTCTAACCGAGCGGAGTCCATACGAAGGATCCGATGACTCGGGAGGTCCGATGAGACCGAGAACCATGGCCATCGTGCTTGCTGTTCTGGCCGTCGCTACTTTCGGGAGCGCCGCCGGCACACACGCCAATCCGGTACGGCACGCGGACGCGGTGCGGCACACCGGGACACCCCGGAGCGCAGGCACGGCGAGCCACGTGAACACGGTGGGCCACAACGGACCTGCGGGTCACCCGGACGGGAGGCGCCACGCGGACACGATCAAATACGCCTCGGCACGGGGGTGCTCGCGTCCGGGCCAGTGGCCGCCGAGCCCATGCGGAAAATGGCGGCTCGTCATGCACGGGGGTGAACGACGGGAATTGGCGGACGCCCGGATCGCACCGCTGGACGGCAAAGGGAAGCGGCTGAAGCAGAGCGTCGCGCCGATCGAGGTCAGCGGCGACGGCCGGCACGTTGCGTACTTCAGGAAGTCCGACAACAGGCTGGTCGTCCGGGAGGTCGGCGGAGGAAAGGCCCATGCCATGGCCGCCGACCTGCTGCCCGCGGGCTTCGGGATGGATGACGTGACGCTGATGCTGTCGCAGGACGGCACGCGTCTGGCGGTCGTCTACTACGAGGAGCGAAAGGAACCCACCCGGGTGTACGACACGACGAGCGGCAACCTGCTCTGGACGGCGCCCTGGGACGTGGAGCTCTTGGGCTTCAGCGGCGATGGCGGTGAGCTGATGGCCCAGCGGAGAAACGACGATCACTTCATCGCCGATCTGTACGTCTTCGGGCCGAGGGGGGAACTGCTGCACCGTAAGCCCCTGGGTGAGGACTATGACGTGGGGCCCTACGCATTGGCCGCGGACGGCACGACCGCGGCGGTGGTGACCCACCAGCACGGCCACGTGACCATCGTCGTCTATGACCTCACGTCCGGCCGGATCACGACGCGCGTACCAGTCCGTGTCAAGGGCGTTCTTCACACGGTCGCCTGGACGGGCCTGGCCCAGGTCACCATTCATGCCCACCACAAGAAGGACACCGCGCCTACCCAGGTGCGTGTCCTGCAGGTCGATACCGTCACGAAGAAGGTCACGACCAGGGAGTCCTACACGATCCTGTCTGATTCGATCAGCTTCGAGTCCTGCGGGGGCTAACGTCCGTCAGGTGGCCTGGGCGGGGACGTTTGGCGGAAGAAAATCGCAGGTAGTTGATTTATTCTTGCCGAGATCACCTGATTGAACGGCAAAAAGAAGAGTCGATAGCATCTTTCACAGAATCGCCAATCATTTTGCTGATTCCGTTTGGGGGTATATTAACAGTAAGCGCATATTCCTGTTGCATGTTTGCCTATGGCCGCGTGGTGGCCCCGCGCAGTACCCCTTTGCTAGGCGCCCCATCATAGAAGAGCCACAGCCCGCAGCCGCTGAAGCCCTGGGCGAGCGGGTGGCGCGAATCGGTGTGGAGCGCCACCCACCCGTAGGCGGCCTGTGCGCCCACCGTGCCCGCCGCCTGGGTGGCGAAGGATCCGCCCTGCGGAAACCCGTGTGCCGACCAGCGGGTGCCCAGCAGGGCCGCGTCCTTCACCCGGGCCAGTGGCGCCGGGTCCACATCCGGCGGCTGCGGCCGGTCCAGGGCGAGGAGCGCCACGTCGGCCTCGATCTCGTCGCGCCTGCCGCCGCACTCGGCCCGGAACATGGTGAAGGCATCGTCCGACAGGGGGAACCGCACCCAGCACGGCCCGTCCTGTGGGACCACGTGCGCGCTGGTCAGCACCTGTCCGTCGGCGACGAGCACGCCGGAGCCGGCCGGGGACGACGCTTCCTCATCGGTGAACACCGCGGCCACCCAGGTACGAACAGACACACGCCCACCCTAGGCAGGCACGGCGGGAACGCGCCTGCGAACGCTTCACCGGTCACAGCCGGCGAGATCCGCGACGGAGGCGACCATGGAGTTGAGCGATCGCTCAACTCGGCCTATCGTGCATTTGAGCAGTCGCTCAAAAGGGGTGGGTGCGTCATGCCGCACCGGATCGGGTGACGGGTGAAAGGGCGGGGACGGATGCCTGACTGGACGTACCAGCCGCTGCGGGGGATCGCGGGGGCGCTGCTGGGCGTGCGGCGGTCCCGGCGGGCCGCGCTGCGAGTGCTGGCCTGGACGGGGTCGCTGCCCGGCGGCGGGTGGGCGGTCGCGCGGCTGCTCGGGCACCGGCACCTGCCGCCGCACCTGGCGGGGACGGTGGGCGGGATCGCGGTCCGCAGCCGGTTGGGCGCGGCGGTGCCGCCCGGCGTGGCGCGGGACGCCGTACGGGCACTGCCGCCGCTGGGAGCCGGGCTGATCCTGGTGGAGCCGGTCGGCCTCGCGGACGTGCCGCTGGTACGCGAGGCGGCGGCGGGCAGGCGGGCACCGGTGCTGGTGCGGACGGAGGATCCGGCCGTGGCCGCCGCCCTGGCCCCGCACGTCGACGCGGTCCTGCCGGCGAGCGGCGGCGACGGGCCGGACCTCGTCCGTCCCGTATCGGCGTCGGTGGACCTGGCGGCCCGTGCCCTCGCCGATCCCGCCAAGGCCGTGCTCGCCACGCCGGCCCTGCTGATCGAGGCGGGGCCCGGATGGTTCGGGCGGGTGATGGAGACGGCGACGCCCACCGCGCCCGCCCTCTCGCCGCGAGACGTCGGCCGCGATCCTCGCCGGTGGCCCGCCTGGTGGTGGGGGCTGATGGTCGGCGCCGTCATCGCGACCGCCGGGCTCCTCGCCGCCGCGGTCACGCTCGGGCCGGTGCTCCTCTGGTACGACCGCGCCTTCCTCGGCATGGACACCGAGGCGCTGCACTCCGTCAACCACCACCTGGTCCACTTCCTGCGCCACGACCGGATCACGCTGGCGGGCACGATGGTGGCCATCGGCGTCCTGTATGCCGGCCTCGCCGCCGGGGGCGCGCGCCGAGGGTGGCCGTGGGCGCGCGAGGCCTACCTGGTCTCCGGGTGCGTCGGGTTCACCGCCGTGCTCTACCTCTTCGCCCACGGGTACGTGGAACCGCTCCACACGGCGCTGACCGCCGTGCTCTTCCCCATGTTCCTGGCCGCGGTCCGGAGGCCGCCGGACCGGCCCCGCTGGACGCCCCGCCCGGAAGGGGCCGAACGCGACCGCCGCCGGGCGCTCACCGGCCAGCTCCTCATGGTGATCACCGGGATCGGGCTGTTCGCCGGCGGCGTGGCCGTGTCGGCCGTCGGCCTCACGAGCGTCTTCGTCGCCAGCGATCTGGAGTTCCTGGGCGCCGGGCCGGACACGCTGCGGGCGGCCGGCGCGCGGCTGCTGCCGTTCATCTCGCATGACAGGGCGGGGTTCGGCGGCGCGCTGATGGCGGCCGCCTTGGCGATCACGCTGCTCAGCGCCTGGGGATGGCGGCGCGGCGAGTCGTGGGTGTGGTGGACGCTGGCCCTCGCCGCCGTCGCCGGGTTCGCGCCCGCCGTCGTCGCCCACCTGGCCATCGGGTACCTCGACCTCTGGCATCTCGCGCCGGTCCTCATCGGCATGATCGTCACCGCGACCGCCCTGACGCTCTCGCGCCCGTACCTGTGTGCCCGATGATGGTCGGCATGGCCGACACCCGACAGCGCCTGATCGACGGTGCGATCGAGACGCTTCGCGAACGCGGCATCACCGGCACCTCCGCGCGCACGATCGCCGCCACCGCGGGCGTCAACCAGGCGCTGGTGTTCTACCACTTCGGCAGCGTGCCCGAGCTGCTCAAACAGGCGTGCCTGGCGGCCACCGAGGCCAGGGTCGGGCCGTTCCTGACCCGCATGGACCAGGTCGGGAGCCTGCGCGAGCTGCTCGACCTGGGCCGCGGCCTGCACGCCGAGGAGCGCGCCGCCGGCAACGTCACCGTGCTCGCCCAGGTCCTGGCCGGAGCGCAGGCGGACCCGGCGCTGGCCGAGACCACCTCGGCCGCGCTGCACCTGTGGATCGACGCGCTGGAGCGAACCCTGGACCGGCTGCTGTCCGGATCGCCCGTCGCCGAGCCGGCCGACGTCCCGGGCCTGGCCCGCCTGGTCGCGGCCGCCTTCATCGGCCTGGAGCTGTTCGAGGGCGCGGACCCCGCCGGCGCGCGGGCGGCGCTCGACGCACTCGAACGCCTGGCGCTGCTGACCGAGGTGATCGACGACCTCGGCCCGGTGGCCCGGCGCGCCCTCCGCGCCAAACTCCGCGGCCTCTCCGCCTGATCCCACCGGTGGACCTCGGCCGGCACAGGATCTTCGACGGCTACCGGACGGACCGGAAGAAGGCGGGGGCGCTGGACTCCGGCAAGATGAACGATCCGAAGGGCGCGATGGAACACCCGGGAGTCAAGTGACCGCCGCCGACGAAACTCCGCTGCTGCCGGAGGTGTTGCGGGCCTACCCGTACCCGTGGGACAACGGCTTCGTCTGGACCTCGGAGAAGGAGGACGAGGAGACCCTCGCCTACGCGCGGGCCGTACTGGAAGCCTGCCTGCCGCCCGAGCCACTCGCCACGACCGGCTTCCAGGAGGTTTGGACCCGCCGCATCACCGCCTGGATCGCCGAGCAGACCCTTTACTGGTGCGGCTCATGGTCGACGACGAGGCCGCCGTCACGCCCTGGCTCATGGACCTCGCCGAGCTCTACGTCGGGCGCGGCATGGCAGCCGCGAAAGCCGTGGGCGCGCTCAGCTGGCAATGAAGCGAAGAATCTACGCATTCAATCCTGCGTAACCGCATTTATCGAGGAATCTCCCTAAGTTAGCGGCGAGTGCCACAACCGTGATCTTCTGATCGCCGGGGGGAGTCGGGTGAAGACACGGTTGCGCCGGTCACTGCGGACGCGGCTGGCACTGCTCGCCAGCATCGCCATGTTGCTGCTGAACATCGTGGTCAGCGCGTTCGTGTTGTACGGCATCCGGGACGAGGCCGCCGACATCCTGGCGCACGAGGTGTCCAGCAAGGCCCTGCGCGTGCTCCTCATGGTCAAGCGGGACGAATTGCCCCCGCTGCTGGACGGGAGCGGGCTCGACGGCATGCAGGTGGTCGACCCCGCCGGACGTTCGACCTCCTGGACGCGGAACCTGGCCGGCGCGCCCCGCCAGACGACGGCCATCCCGGACCCGGACCAGGCCAACGACGTCGCGGAGCTCTGCGACCTGCCCGCCTTTCCCGCCCGGTGCGAGATCGTGGTCGCGCTGCGCGCCTACCAGCCGGACGGCACCTGGACCATCTACGCCTTCGACGCGACCGTGCCCTGGTACGTCAGCCCGCATGTGATCCTGTTTCAGATCTGTGTGACGGCATCGCTGGTCGCGCTGACCTGGGTCGGGGTGTCACGCGTCGTGGCCAGGACGCTCGCGCCCGTCAGCAGCATCACCAGGAGGCTGGCCGAGATCACCGCCGGCGGCGGCGGGATGCGCGTCCCCGTGCCGGAGAGCGACGACGAGATCAGGACCCTGGCCGACACCGCCAACAAGACGCTGGAGCGACTGGAGACGGCGATGCGGCAGCAGGAGGCCGCGATGGAGCAGCAGCGCAGGTTCGCCGGCGACGCCTCACATGACCTGCGCAGCCCGATCACCGCGATGCGCGCCCAGGTCGAGGAGGCCATGCTCCACCCCGAGGACACCGACTGGGTGGAGACGAACGCCGAGGTGCTCGCCAGCCTCGACCGGCTCCAGGCCATCGTCACAGACCTGCTCGCGCTGACCAAGCTGGACGCGGGCGCCCCGAGCAACCGCGAGCCCGTGGACCTGAGCGAGCTGGTCGTCACCGAGACCGCCAGGTCCCGCGCCAAGCGCGTCGTCACCGACCTGAAGGAAAGCGCGGTCGTCATGGGCGACCGGTTGCAACTGGCCCGCCTGCTGACGAATCTGCTGGACAACGCCGAGCGGCACGCCGAGACGCAGATCGTCGTGACGGTGCTGCAGCAGGACGGGCAGGCCGTGCTGGAGGTCCTCGACGACGGCGCCGGCATCGCGCGCGAACAACGCGAGATCGTCTTCCAGCGGTTCGCCCGCCTGGACGACTCACGCAACCGCGACGCCGGCGGCACCGGGCTCGGGCTGGCGATCGCCCGCGAGATCGCGTCGGCCCACGACGGCACGCTCACCATCGAGGATTCCGCCACCGGTGCCCGGTTCGTGCTCCGGATTCCCGAATACCCGAACCCGTGCGAGACCGGATGAAGTGAGCGGCCTGCCATAGGACCGGTCGAGACCAGGTCAACACTCCTCCCGCCGGTGTTGAGCCATCCTCGGCGCGTCTTTCCCCCATGCCTATAACGGAGCGGTATTGATCTTCGTCTCGAGACCGGGGGAACCACGTTGACCACCCACGTAGGACGATTGGCCGCCGGTGTCGGTCTGCTCGCCGCACTGTGCGTGCCGGGGCAGGCGGTGGCCGCTCCCGAGCCGGCCCCCATCAGGCCGGCCGCCGCGCCTCCGGTGCTGGACCTGGTGCTGGACGGTGACTCGCTCTCCCTGCGGGACGCCTTCGCGATCCTCGGGGGCCGTCCCGTCTCCGCGCGGCTCGCAGCGGACGCACGGGCCACCATGGACAGGGCGCGGGCGGGAGCGCTGGCGGCCCTGGAGAACCAGCGGGTCTACGGCTGGAACCAGGCACTCGGTCCGCTGAAGGACCGCCCGCTGTCGCCCGAGCAGGCGGAACGGTTCCAGCGCAACGTCCTGCGCTCCCACGCGGCGGGCGTCGGCGAGCCCCTGCCTGACAACGTGGTCAGGCTGGCCATGATCCTCAAGGCGAACCAGATGGCCCGGGGAAAGGTCGGGGTGCGGCCCGAGGTGCCCCAGAGGCTGCTGGCCATGGTCAACGCCGGGGTCGTGCCGCGGATGCCGCAGATCGGCTCGCTCGGCACCGGCGACCTGCAGCCGCAGGCGGCGGCCGGGCTGGCGGCGCTCGGCGAGGACGCGCCGGTGCGCTACAGGGGTGAAGAGGGACCCGCCTCCGAGATGCTGCCGAAGGCCGGGCTGCCCAGGGACTTCGCCTTCCAGGCCGGCGAGGCGCTGCCGATCATCAGCGGCAGCACCGTCCTGGCGGCCACGCTGATGGACGCCGTGCACCGGGCCACGGTCCTCGCCGACCAGGCGGAGGGCGCGTTCGCCCTGTTCATGGAGGCGACCAGAGCCGAGCGGGGCTCGCTCGACGCGCGTACCCACCGGGAACGCCACATCCCCGAGGAGAACGCGATCGCCGCGCGGCTGCGCGCGATGGTGGCGGGCTCGGGCTGGATGACGGAGGAGGGCCGCAAGCGCCTCGACCCGGCGAACTACCATCCGCGGGTCCAGGACGCGGTGTCGGTGCGGGCTGCGCCGCACATCATGGCCGGCCTGCGGCACGTGCTCGCCGACGCGCGCAGGACCCTGGTACGTGAGGCCAACTCCTCGACCTCCAACCCGCTCGTCTTCAAGCGTGATCGGGGGCGGGGGTACGAATTCGTGATGGGCGGCAACTGGGACGGCTCCGTCATGGGGCATCTCGCCGACACCCTGAACGCCGAGATCACCGACGTCGGGGTGCTGTCGCAGGAACTCTCGGGGCGGCTGCTGTCGCCCAGGTGGAGCTACGGCCTGCCGGCGAACCTCGCCGGTGGGACGGTCGGACTGAACTCCGGCATGGTGCAGGTGCAGACGGTGGCCGCGGCGCTGATCCCGGAGATGCAGGTCAGGGCCATGCCTGTGGGGACGCTGTCGCGGCCGGTCAAGGACGGGCAGGAGGACCACAACACGATGGCGATGGCCTCGGTCCGGCACCTGCACGAGAACCTCGACCGGCTCGAAACCGTCCTGGCGGTCCAGTACATGATGGCGGCCCAGGGCATCGACCTCATCGCGCGGCAGATGTCGGGCCTGCCGCTCGGCGCCGTCACGCGTACCCTCCTGGCGGAGATCAGGAGGTACGTCGCGCCCCTGGGCGAGGACCGCTATCTGACCCCTGACCTGGAGCGGGCCATCTGGCTGGTGCACGACCGGCGCCTGAGGCCGTCCGTCGCGCCGTGATCGGCGAGATCAGTCCATGAGCCTGGCCGTGCCGCCGGGACCGCGGAAGAGCCGGATCCGGTGATCCTCGGCCTCCCCGCTGTCCGCCCATCCCGTCGGTGAGGCCACCGCCTCGGCGCCGGCGGCCAGGCGGAGCCGCATCCAGCTGGGGCCTGTGCGCGGCCTCCGCCGGACGGTCCAGCTCAGCGTGGCGGCGGTGGCCCCCCTCGCCACCGCCGCCGTCGCCCGCTCGTCGGCGTCGAAACGGCCGTCGCGGTCGAAGTCGATCCAGCCGGCGACGTTCGACGGCGAGCCGGACCTCACGGGCACCGCCAGCCTGTAGGTGCGGCCGCTGCCCTTGATCCGCGCCTGCGGGTCGCCCACCGCGTCGTCGTCGTCCGTGCCGGCGGGCAGCCCGCGCGGTGTCATGCTCACCGCGTCGAGGTGGTCCGCGCTCACGGACCGTCCCAGGTAGGAGTCGGTGATCGCGTGGGAGGCCGCGCCGTACGAGGCGGGCGCGTCGGAGCCGTCCTCGGCCAGCGACAGCTTGAAGGCGGCCCACAGCTGCGGCGTCGGCCCGCCCTTGCCGTAGCGGACGTTGAGGGCCCTCAGCTTGACGGTGAACTCGGTGACGGTGCCGTTCACCTTGGCCGTGCCGCAGGTGTAGACCACGCCGCAGGTGGTGGACCGGGCGGGATAGACCCGTACCGGCTCGATCGAACCGGCCGTGACGCGGAAACCGGGGAAACCCGCCGCCTGCGAGAAGGCCGGCTTGACCGGAGACCCGCCGACCAGGTCGATGGCGGGCCAGTAGTCGTCGCGGCGGGTCGCGGACTTTCCCGACGCGCCACCGGTGCCGAACACGTGCAGACGCGGGTCGCGTACCGGCCTGGAGAACGTGAACGTCAGCGTGGCGACGTCACTCCAGGCGCCGGGCGTCACCGCGAAGTCCTCGTAGAGGTCGACGATTCCCGCCGTCGCCTTGGCGTTGGCCGGGGCGAGATACTCGTCGGCCGGCGCCGCCGGGTTGGCGGGCGACACCGAGGCGGAGGCGACACGCGCCGTTCCGATCATCGTCTTGCGCACCGTCACCGTCACGCCGGACGGAGCCCGGCCCGTGGCCGACGTGGCCGAGTTGGTGAACGACGATGACGCGTCGCCGGCGTGCGCGAGGCAAACGGTCCCCGGGACGCTGATGAATGCCGTGGTCGCGCAGGCCAATATCCCGCGAAGAACCATGTTTCTCCCCCACTAGGTTGCTGTCTGTCTGCCGGATCCGCAGGAAGGTCAGGACGCCGTCGGTCTCGTGGCTCGTCGTGGTCCGCGCAGGCGGCCGACGAGGCCCGCGGTCACGCGGCGGGCCGCGAAGTCGCAGCCGCACACGAACCGCATGGCCGGTCCGAACGTCGCCGCGGCCGCCAGCCCGACCAGGTAGAGACCGGTGACGGACGTCTCGAAGCCGCGGCTGAGCCGCGGGGCGGGTCCCGAGGAGGCGACCTGCCGCCGCAGGTGCTCTCCGAGGATCTCGATCCTCGCCACGTCGACCCGGTAGCCGGTCGCCGCGATCACGTGCTCGGTGTCCAGCGTGGTGACCGCCCCCGAGGCGTCCTTCAGATGCAGCCGGATCCCGTCGCGCTGCTCGCAGGCCGTCAGCCGCGTGCCCAGGTTCACCGCGACGGCGCCGTCGAAACGCTCCCTCAGCCACCACGATCCGGCGGGGCCGAGGGTGGTGCGGACGATGTGCCTGCGGGCCTGCTCCGGCAGGTATCTGACCGCGCCGGGCAGGCGTGACCAGGCCACGGAGGGCCAGCCGCTGCCGAGGCTGGAGCGGGGCGCCCGGACGCGGGACATGATCGAGCGTCGGTGCACGGGGACGTCGTTCCAGGCCAGCGCGCCCGCCCGCGCCACGATCCGGACCCCCGCCCCCGCCTCCGCCAGCAGGGTCGCGGTCTCCAGCGCCGACTGTCCCGCGCCCAGCACGGTCACGTCCCGGCCCGCGAAGGCGCTCAGCTCGTGGTGGTCGGAGCTGTGCGTACACGCCGAGGGCGGCAGCGCGGCCACGACGCCCGGCCGGTGGGCGAACGGCAGGAAGCCCAGGGCGAGCACGGTGGTCCTGGCCAGCACGGACTCCCCCGACGACAGCGAGAGCGCGAACAGTCCGCCCTCGGTGTCGACGGCCGTCACCTCCGACTCGTCGAGAGCCTGGCCCACCGCTCTCGCGCGGAACCACTTGCCGTAGGCCGCGAACCTGTCCACGGGCACCGGCTCTCCGTACGCGTAGCGGTGGAAGGCGTCGAGGCCGTAGCGCCCGTCCGGGTCACCGAGATGGGACGCGTCCGGCTCGGATTTCAGCAGCATGCCCCGCGGCATGTGCTGTTCCCACGCTCGCATCGGCTTGCCGAACACCCGGACGTCCAGTCCGGCGCCCAGCGCGTGGGCCGCCACGGAGAGCCCGTACGGACCCGCGCCCACGATCGCCACGTCAATCACCGGGGTGCGCACATTTCCTCCAGTTGTTTCCCGCCCGGGTAAGGCAGCGCTTCATCGTCTGTCCGGCCATCGCCACGAAGGGCCGGAGGTCGTCGGCCGAAAGCCAGGCGAACTCGTCTGCCGCGCACAGGGCGCGCAGGGTTCGCGGCCCCGCGGCGAGGAGGTCGTAGTTCTCCACCACGTATGTCCGGCCGTGATCGGCCCGTCCCCGCACCGCCTGCCTGCCGGAGAGATGCAGATGCGCGGCCCGCACCACGTCCAGGCCCATGCTGTCGCTGAACAGCCGGAACTGGGCGCCGAGCCGCGGATTGAAGTCCAGCAGGTGGTAGGCGTCCTTCACCGGGTCGTGGCGGAAGTCGATGTCCAGGACACCGCGGTATCCCACTGTCGCCGCCAGCTCACGAACGGTGGCCTCCACGACGGGGTTGGGCAGCCACCGGCCGTAGGTGGTGAGGCCCGCGCCCGCGGGATAGGCGCGCTCCTTACGTCCTGCCCCGCCGTACAGGCAGCGCGAGTTCTCGTCGAAGTAGCCGTGGAAGAACCAGTCCGCGTGGGGGCCGCCGGGCACGAACCGCTGGAACAGCAGGTCGCTCCCGGCGGCGTGCCGCAGCAGGCGGGCCACCTGTTGGGGCCTGTGCACCAGGCTGGTGTTGCGCAACCCGGTGCCGGCGGGCAGGAGCCAGGGCTGTGCCCACTTGGCGACCAGCGGCAGTCCGAGGTCGGCGACGGCGGCCTCGGCGTCGCGCTCTCCGGTGATCAAGCGGGTCTCCGGCTGGGCGATGCCGAGCGTGGCGCACAGCTGGTACAGCAGGCGCTTGTCAGCGAGGGTGCGGGGCAGGCCGGGCGTCTGGTCGGGCATGAGGTAGTAGGGGCGCAGTTCGGCCGCGTGCTCCGCGACGGCGATGGCCCCCTCGTCGTCGAGCGCCAGCAGGACGGCCTTGCGCCCGATGCTGCCCGCGACCTGCGTGAGGGCCCGGACGATGTCCCGGCCGCGTGGCCGTGTGTGCATCCGTGCCAGGTATTTGGAGCGATACGTCGGCGCGTGTCTCCCCTCGACCAGCCCGTGTACCTCGACCCCGGCCCTGCCGAGGGAGCGGATGGCGCCGAGCGTCCCGTGGTGGAAGACATTGGAGTCCAGCCGCAGCACGAGCGCCGGAATGGTGCGATCGAGCATGATTTACGCCCTACTCCTTCGCGATAACCATGAATCAGGCAAGTCGCGAGTCGGATATCCGGCTTGCCGCTACCTGGGGTATAGGACTCGAGAAAGGCAACAATTGGGGATGTTCGATGCTGGCGAGGAAGAGCTATCTGCACTGGTCGCTCGCGATAGCCGCGGGGTCGGTCGTGGCGGCGTGGCTCGGCCTCGCGACCCGGGTCGACAGCACGCCGGACAGCCGGCCGCGACCCGGCGCGGCGCTGGGTGTCTTCCTCGCCTCGGACTGGCGCGGCCCACGGCGCCTGGCCGCCTTCGAGTCGTGGCTGCGGAACAGGGTGACCGTGGGGCGGACCTACCTGCCGGGCGAGCGATGGGAGGGGATCAGGGGAGCCGGGTTCATCCTCGACCCCTGGATTCGCTGGCGGGCGGCCCTCCCGGGCCGGATCCTGGCGGTGAACGTGCCGATGATCGCTCCGAACGAGACGGGGATGCCCGACGCGGAGGTGTCGCGGCGGCTCGCCGAGGGCGCGCGCGGCGACCACGACCACCACTTCCGGCAACTCGCCACGAAACTGGTCGCCTCGGGTGCCGGTGACTCGATCATCGTGCTCGGCTGGGAGATGAACGGCACCACTTACTCCAGCCGGTGTGCGCCCAATCCGGAGGCGTGGAAGCAGTACTGGCGGCGCATCGTGGCGACCATGCGGGCGACGCCCGGTCAGCGTTTCCGCTTCGACTTCGCCCCCAACCGCGGGCGTGACGCGATCCCCTGGCCGGAGTGTTATCCCGGCGACGACGTGGTCGACATCATCGGGATGGACAGCTACGACCAGGGGCCCGGGCTCCAGTTCTCCGACTACGTCGACCAGCCTTACGGCCTGCGGCATCAGGCCGAGTTCGCGGCCCAGCGCGGCAAGGCCATCTCCTTCCCGGAGTGGGGCCTGTTCCGCAACGGCGATCGTCCCGCCTTCGTCCACCAGATGCTCGACTGGATCGACAGTCACAACGTGGTCTATCACTCGATCTCCGATTACTGTCCCCACGGCGTCTGGCAGTGCTCGTCGAACCCGCGCTCGTCGGCGGTCTTCCGCATGCGGCTGCGCCCGCGCCCGTTCCCCGCGCCGGCCCCGGCTCCCGTTCCGACGCCGGTGGGCATGCCCAGCAGTCCCAGCGTGTGCTCGGCGAGCGAGTCCATCGACCGGTCCACGTCGAACGCCCCCGCCAGCGCCGCGGCGGCCGCCCCCTCGGCGGCGGCCAGCGCGGGTTGCCCGAGCCTGAGCAGCAGTGCCTCGGCCAGCGCCGCCGGGTCTTCCGGCGGGACGACCGCGCCGACTCCCCCGGCCACCAGCTCGGAGATGCCGGGCACCCCGGAGGCGACCAGGGACCGTCCCGAGGCGAGCGCCTCCAGCGCCGTGAACGGCAACCCCTCCCAGCGGGAGGGCAGCACCACCACGTCCGCCGCGACGTACCAGGACCGCACGTCGGTGACACCGCCGGCGAAGTGAACGCGGGGCACGGCGAGCGACCGCAGTGCGCCGAGCATGGGGCCGTCGCCGACGACGGCGAGCCGGGCCGAGCTGTCACGTCCGGCGATCCGCTGCCACGCCGAGAGCAACACGTCCTGGCCCTTCTGGCGGGTTACCCTGCCGACGCAGACCGCCAACGGCGTCCGCTCGGCGATGCCGTGGCGGGCCCGGGCCGCCGCCCGCTCCTCCGGGCCGGCGGCTCTGAAGCGGCGCAGGTCCACGCCGTTGCGCACCACCACGAGATCGGCGGGAACGCCGTACCTCCTGGCCAGCGCGGCTTCGCCCTCGCCCACGCAGACCACCCGGGAGGCCCAGCGCGCGGCCAGCCGCTCCCAGCCCAGCGCCGCGGCGGCGGCCGGCCCCCGGGCGGCCAGCCAGGACCAGCCGTGCGGCTGGAAGAGCGTGGGCACCCGCCCCCTGATCGCGGCCCGGCCCGCCAGCCCGGCCTTGGACGAGTGCAGGTGCACCACGTCGGGGCCGAACTCCCGCACGATCCGCGACAGCCGCCTCGCCTGAGCGACGTCGGAAGGCCCCGGTGAGCGGGTGGCCGCCCAGGCCAGGCAGGGCACGCCCAGGCCGGCCAGCTCACCGGCCAGCGGACCGGACGGGGGGCACGCGACCGCGACCCGCCAGCCCCGCCGTGCCTGGTCGGCGGCGGCCATGGCGACGTACGCCCCGACGCCGCCGTCCACCGGCTGGGTGACATGGAGGACGCTCGGGGTCAACGCCATGCCGCGAGCCTCTCCGCCAGTCGGGGGCAGCGCCGCTTGAGCAGCTCGCGGCTCGCCGCGCGGGCCCCGGCGGTGGCGGCGTAGGCGGCGGCGCGGGCGCCGCGTCCGAGCATCACCCGCTGGTTGACGACCGCCTCGCAGCCGAACTTCGCCTTGTACGGCTCGTCGCCCCGCAGCAGGCTGAGCACGGGCTTGCCGAGCCGGTGGGTCATCGCCAGGTTGTTCCGCAGCAGCATCGTGAGAACGTCGGCCTCGGCTCGCAGATCGGGGTGAGCCCCGTACAGGTAGCCCCCTACGAAGTCCTTGCCGACCAGCGTGAAGTCACAGGCCACCAGCCGCCCGCTCACCCGGTACTCCATCAGCCTCGCCTGGTCGGCCGCCACCAGCGACTTCGCGGCCCTCGCCAGATGGTCCATGAACCGCGGCTGGGTGTGCTGCGTGTTGATCCCCCGGCTCTCCCACTGCAGGGCGTGCAACCGCAGCAGCTCGGCCATCGACTGCTCGGCCCGGTCCGCCTCGACCACGGCCGTCGACACGTCCATCGCGTCGAGCTTGCGCAGCGCCGACCGCAGCCGGCGCGCCCGCCGGCTCTCGAACCCGGCCATCATCTGCTCGATGGGCTGCCCGGGCATCTGGAGGCAGGTGGAGGCGGGCAGGGTCCAGGCCCCGCCGCCCCAGAGCTCGGCCAGCCGGCGGATCGTCGCGCCGGGGCGCGCCTCGGGCAGGTCGATCACATCCCAGCCCGGCTGCGCGAGCATCCCGGCTCGCAGCTCGCGCAGACCCGCGTCCACCTCGGAAGCGTCCGCCACGATGTCGGTGAAGTCGGACTGCCCTCCGCCGACGGGGGTCAGCACCCGGCAGCCCAGCCTGTACTCCAGCCTGAGCGGCGCGGCCGCGACCAGCCGCCCGTCCCGGTGCGCCAGGAACACGCGCAACCGCCCCGGCGTCCCGTAGGCCCGCCACCAGGAGGCCAGCCAGCCATGCGACTGGAACGGCGTGGCGACCGAGCTGCGGGAGTAGAGGTCCGCCCAGTCCGCCGACAGCGCGGCCAGATCCTCGCCTTTCCGGACCACGCGCAGCGTGAGCCCGGCGTTCGAGGTCCGTGAGGGTGCGGCGCTCACGCGTTCGCCCCGCTCAGCGCGACCGCCGGCTCGCGCCGCACCTGGTGGCGGGGCCGCGGTGCCGCCAGGCGGACGAGGCCGGCCACGAGGACGGCCCCGCAGCCGCCGATGGCCACGCTGATCAGCGGCACGGGGGACGAGGGACGGATCGAGGAGGACGCGCCGGCGAAGGAGGCCAGCCGCACGCGGGTGTCCGCGGCGTGGACGTTGGCGTAGTTGATCAGCGCGGCGGCGGCCCGGTTGGCGCGATCGGCGGCCTCCCCGGGGGTGGCCGCCACGGACGTGAGGCGCACCAGCGGAGCGTCGGGCGAGGCGGCCACGCTGAGGCTGTCCTGCTCGGCCTCGTCGCTGGTGAGAAGGCCAGGGTGGGCGGAGATCCGGGCGTACGCGGCGGCGAAGTCGGCCGCCTGCGCCGGGTCGCCGCCCGCCACCACCACGACGTAGGCGTCAGCGGCGTAGACGGCGTCCGTGGCCAGGCTGTACGCGGCCCCGCCCGCCGTGCCGAGCGTCAGTGACAGCGGAAGCCACCATCGCGAGAGCAGGCCCGTGATGCGGGTCCCTGTCCAGGTCATCGTTGTTCCTCCGTGGGTGCGGCGCCCAGCAGGCGCAGATAGAGCGACTCCAGCCGGTCCGCCTGCCGGCGGATGTCGTAGAGGTGGACGGCCTCGGGCGGGGGCAGCCGGCCGGGTGGGCGGGCGGCGAGCGCGGACAGCTCCGCGGCGAACCGGTCCGGCGCCACGCGCCGTGCCCCCGGCGCCGAGCCCGGCGGCAGGTCCTCGATGGCCGGGCAGGCGTCGTACAGGGCGGGCAGGCCGGAGGCGAGCGCCTCGACGACCGCCATGCCGAACGTCTCTTCCGCCGAGGGCGCGGCCAGCACGTCCATCGCCGCCAGCATGGCGCGCACGTCGGTGGACTCTCCGGCGAAGATCACCCGGTGCTCGGCTCCCACCGCGCGGGCCAGCTGCCGCAGCCGCTGCTCGCAGGAACCGGTGCCGACCAGGAGGAGGACCGCGTGTTCGAGCGCCGGCATCGCCTCCACCAGCGACTCGAAGCGCTTGCCCGGCTCCAGCCGGCCGACACCGCCGATCACGAACGTGTTCTCGGCCACGCCCAGCCGAGTCCGGGTGCGCCGGCGCAGTGCCGCGTCGAAGCGGAACTCCGCGCCGTCGACGCCGTTGGGGATCACCACGATGCGCGAGCGCGGGACGCCCCAGCGCGACAACCGGTCGGCCGCCGTCGGCGAGACGGCCACGGTCAGGTGTCCGAGCAGCTCGCTGGCCAGGTACAGCGCCCTGATCGGGCGGGTGAGGCGGCGCCCCTCGATGTGCTCGTGCCCTATCGAGTGCTCGGTCGCCACGATCGCCGGGACGTTCGCCAGCCGTGCCGCCAGCCGGCCGTACACGCAGGCGCGGTACAGATGGGTGTGCACCACGTCGTAGCGGTGCTTCCGCATGAGCCGGGCGAGCCGTCCGACAGCTCGCAGATCCCTGTTCCCGCGCATGCCGACGTGGTGGACAGGGACGCCGGTGCGCTCGATGGCGTCCGCCACCACCCCGCGACCGGTGAGCACGGCGACGTCACAGCGAGCCCGCAGGTGCGGCAGCAGCACTCGCAGCTGCTGCTCCGCGCCACCCGCCGCCAGGCCGGTGATGACATGCAGAACTCTCACCTGCCCCACCGGATCCTGTGGCGGGCCCGCTTCGCGCGCAGCCGTAGCGCGCCGTCCCGGTCGCCGACGTAGGTACGGGGCAGCGCGTGCGTGCCGCTGAGCCCGGATTTCCAGATCGCGCAGGCGTAGCCGTAGCCCGCCCGGCGGACGGCGGCCACCTCGCGGGCGGCGGCGTGCCCGTACGGGTAGCAGAACCCGCTCACCTCGCCGCCGAGCACGTCCTCCAGCGCCGTCCTGCTGGTGGCGACCTCGTGCCAGAGCGCGTCCTCGCTCAGGCCGGTCAGCGAGCGGTGCCCGGCCGAGTGCGAGCCGACCTCCATGCCCTGCCTCGCGGCCCACCGCACACCGTCGGCGTCCATGAGCGGCTTGCGCGGGGCGCCGGGGTCCCAGCTGTTGTGCTCGCCGAGCAGGCCGGACACCACGAAGACCGTCGCCGTGAACCGATGCCTGTGCAGGGCGGGCACGACCTCGCCGAGGAAGTCTTCGTAGCCGTCGTCGAAGGTGAGCCCGACCAGGCCGCGGGCGGTCCCCCCGGCCCTGGCGCGCAGGAGCTCGCGCATCGAGACGCCGGTCAGGCCGTGGCGGGCCAGCCAGCTCAGCTGCCAGGCGAAGCGGTCAGGGGAGACCGTGATGCGAAACGGATCGCTTTCGCATTTGTCCACGGAGTGGTACATGAGCACCAGCGGCATGGCTGTCACGCACGACCTCGCATCCTGATCAGGTGAGTGATCCTGGTGGTTTCGGTGAGAGGGATCCTGGCCCCCATGAGGGCCGCGACGACGGCGAAGGCAGCGGCCATCGCGGCGCCGGCCAGAGCCAGGGCGATCGGCTGGGGCAGGCCCGCCAGCAGCGACCGCGTTCCCCAGCCCACGCCGGTGGCGGCCGTGGCGGCCAGGAGCGGGACGCCGAGAGGAAGGGCGGCCGCGCGCAGTGGCAGGGCGACGGCCCGTCCCCGCAGTCCGACCAGCAGCATCGCGGCGGTCAGCGTGATCCCGGCCGCGTTCGCCGCGGCGATCCCGGTGACCCCCCACGAGGGCCTCGCGAGCACGGCCGTCATGGCCAGCCCGGCGGCCATCGCGAGGGCCGGGTACCAGGAGGCGCGGGCACCGCAGAAGAACACCCGGCACGCGACCCCGACCACTGCCTGGCCGAGCAGCCCCAGCGAGTAGATCCGCATGATCTGCGCGGTGGCGGCGGTGTCGGCCTCGGTGAACGCGCCGTACTCCAGCAGCACGGCCACGACGTCCGGAGCGCAGACCAGCAGCACCGCGGTGGCCAGCAGCACGATGGCGGAGGCGGTGACCAGGTCGTCGGCCATCCTGCGGCGCACCTGCGCCCTGTCACCGGCGGCGACGGCGCGGGCGAGGTGCGGGAAGCTCACGGTCGCCACGATCAGGGACAGCGTCATCGGCACCTGAGCGATCTTCTGCGCGTAGTTGAGGTGCGAGATCGACCCCTCGGCCAGCGACGAGCCGACGAACCTCTCGACGAAGACCTGGCACTGGCGCGCGAGCGTGAAGACGGCGACCGGCATGAACACGGCCCAGGGCAGCGGCACGGCGCGCGCGGGCCGGCGCAGCGGCCCGTAGAGCCGGACGAACGCCGGGGCCTGGACGAGCACCATGCCCACGCCTCCCGCGGCCACCCCGACCGCGGCTCCGTACGCGCCCTGCTCTCGCAGGGCCCACATGCAGGCGACGACTCCCAGGTTGTAGGCGAGGTAGATGGCGGCCGGCGGCGCGAACACCTGTCGCGTACGCAGCGCCGCGCTCAGATATCCCGCCAGCCCGAACGTCAGGATCGTGACCGAGGCCACCCGCATGCAGTCGGTGGCGAGGTCGGCCCGCGCGATGCCGGGCGCGAGCAGGCCGACCAGCCACGGCGCGCTCGCGGCGGTCACCGCGCTCAACGCCGCGAGCGTGAGGAACAGGTACGGCAACGTCGACGACACCAGGTCCCGCAGGTCGTCGCCCGCCTCCATCGCCCGGCTGAACAGAGGGATCAGCACGAAGGCCATCGCTCCCTCGATCAGCAGGGGCGCGGCGGTCTCCGGGATCGTCCAGGCGACGAGGAACGCGTCGGTACCGGCGTCGGCGCCGAACGTCGTGCCCAGCAGCAGATCGCGGACGAAACCGAGCAGCGAGCCGAGCCCCATGAGCAGGGCGGTGACGCTGACGGCCTTGACCGCGGGCGAGGTGGCCGTCGTCATCGCGCTCCCCCGCGGCCGGCGGTGACCGGAATGCCCGGCGCCATCGCCTCGGGCCGGGCGACGAGCGACAGGACGAGCCCCAGGGCGACGGACATGACCAGGGTCGGAGCACCGCCGATGTCGCTGTAGGCGAAGTCGACGATCTGCCAGGTCACCAGCCCGGCCGCCGCGAGAGAGGCTCCCCGGACCGCCCACCACGCCATGGACCCCAGGTAGCCGCAGAACGCCGCCAGCCCGAGCAGGCCCTGCTCGCTGAGCGTCAGCAGGAACATGTTGTGCGGGGAGAGCAGGGGCTGGCGCCGGAAGCCGTTCACCGGGTCGTCGGTGTCGCTGGCGGACGACAGCTCGATGGGCGCGTAGGTGTCGCGCAACTGGGCGAACATGCGCGGGCCGGCGCCGGTCAGCGGGTGGTCCAGCCACATGTCCGCCGCGGTGCGCCACAGGCTGTAACGGTCGCTCAGGGACTGGTCGGGCTGCGTCACGGCGGAGCCGATCGAGGCCAGCCGCCGCCCCAGCACGTCCGGCCCCGTGCCCAGGCCGCAGGCCAGCACGATCGCCGCCGTGGCGCCGACGAGGACCACCCGGGCGGCCAGCACTCGGCTGTGCAGGAAGAGCACGACCAGCGAGGCGCACAGCAGGGCGAGCCAGGCGCCGCGGCTCAGCGACAGGGCGAGCGGGACGCAGAGCAGGGCAGCGCCCGCGAGCGCGGCGGTGCGCGCTGCACCCCGCAGGGTCAGGCCGGCGGCCAGCAGGATGATCGCCCCGTAGCTGACCACGCTCGCCATGCCCATCACGTCGAGCGAACCGAACGTGCCGACGGCCCGCACCGGCTCGCCCGCGTACGACGCGCCGGTGCCGGTGAGCACCTGGACGCAGCCGACCAGCCCCTGCAGGCCGGCCGCCCCCACCAGCGCGCCGCCGACGATCAGGGTGTCGGTGCGATCCCGGACCGTCACCATCACCGCCAGCGGGATGAGCACGAACACCTGCACGTACCTGACGTAGCCCGGCAGGCTCACCAGCGGGTCGGAGGAGGTCAGCGCCGCGATGCCGACCACGCCCGCGACAGGTGCGAGCACCAGCGCGCGGGCGGGCAGCCTGACCGCCCGCGCCGTCGTCAGCAGGACGGCGAGCGCGACGACGACCAGCAGGATCGAGGCGACGTCGGCGGCTGTCGCGTGCGTGCCGGCGGAGACGTCCGCACGCCCCGCCGGCAGGCAGGTCAGGACCACGATGCCGGCCGCCGCCAGGCTGGGCCGGGGATGGAGCGCGCCCACGTCTAGCTTCCGCCCAACCGGAGCAGGGACCACAGGGTCCGCATCATGATCTTGACGTCGGAGCGGAAGGTCCATCCGTCGATGTAGTAGTTGTCGAACCGGGCGCGGTCCTCGATCGACGTGTCGCCGCGCAGGCCGTGGATCTGGGCCCAGCCGGTGATCCCGACCGGCATCCGATGCCGCTGGCCGTAGCCGGGAATGGTCCGGGAGAACTCCTGGACGAAGTGCGGGCGTTCGGGCCGGGGCCCGGTGATGCTCATCTCTCCCTTGAGCACGTTCCACAGCTGCGGAAGCTCGTCGACCGACGTCCGGCGCATCAATCTGGCCGCGGGGCCGACCCGGCTGTCGTGCGCGATGCTCCACAGCATCGCGGACTCGTGCGCGTCCGCGGGCTTCATCGTCCGGAGCTTGATCAGCTCGATCGGCTCCCCCCTGTAGCCCACGCGCCTCTGCCTGAAGAGCGGCCCCGCGCCCACCTTCCAGCGGATGATCACTGCGCAGATCGCGAGGAGCGGCGCGGCGAGGATGAGGCCGGTCAACGCGACCGTGATGTCGAGCGCCCGCTTCAGCGGCCAGGCGGCGCTGCTCTGCGCGTCGGGACGCATGCGCAGCAGCGGGAAGCTGTGCACGTGCTCGCGCAGCGTGACGAAGTCCACGATCAGTTCGCCGGGGTCGGGCGCGAGGAACACCTCGCATCCCAGCGCCCGCGCCGTCCGCGCGGTCGACTGCTGTCCCTGCCCGGCGATGATCACCGCGCGCACCCCGTAGGTCGGGACGATGTGCGCGATGTCGCCGAGCCTGCCGAGAATGGGCAGGCACCTGCTCTCGCCCGCCATCTCGTCCAGGAAGCCCACCGGACGCAGGCCGTACTCCGGATGGGCGAGCAGGCTCGTCGCCAGCCTCTGACCATGCGCCTCCGCGCCGATCACCAGGGCGGGCACGGAGCTTCCGCGCTGGCGTGCCCTGCGGACCGCGGAACACACCAGGCTCCTGCCGCACAGGGCGAGAAAGGTGAAGAGCGACGCGCACAGCGCGACCACGGTGGGCGACGCCGTCCCCCAGAAAGCGGCCAGGAGGGCCACGACCCCGGATCCGGCGAGCCAGAAGCCGCGGTCCAGGCTGGAGGCCGGGACTCGCGGCGCGTACACGCGGCCCGCGCTGTTGAGCGTGATGACCAGGATCGCCGCGAGTGCGACTCGTGGTACGTGCTGCCCTGCGTTGGCCGCGGCGAACGCCATGCACACCAGGTCGATGCCGACCAGGCCAAGTGGCTGGACAGCCCTCCAGAGTCTCGACCTCTGGTGTCCCGCCCGCCGATCGACCCGGCCCTCTTCCCTAACACTAAGAGCCACTAATTCTCCGGAAATAGTCAGACTAATCACTCGACCAGCCATCGACTGGCCCATTCAATCCACCTAAAGAGCTGATAGTCACCTTGTGGGCAATTTGCCTTCATATAGACGGGGAGCAGGGTTTTTCCCACGTAATACGCGAACAATCCTTCAACAAAGCCTTGATCGTAGCTTCAGGCCTCCCAGAAATCGAGAATGAGACGGGCTGGTTTCCTCCGTGGTCACGCAAGATTTCGTTGATCGTCCGTTGGTGATGTGGATGCCGTCCCCAGGTTTAGGGTCGGATTACGGTAGGGAGGTCGCTGATTCCACCTGATCGCGCATTAACAGGCGCCACAGCTGGATCGTCGTAATTACACATAGAGAAAGCTCCCGATAAATGCGGGTCCGCCGGGCCACCCCCGCCCGGGCTTCCGACGGCCACCGGCTCTGGACAACGCGGCACTTACGTGATCTGACGGAGGAGGAGCACGCCGACGATCACGAACAGGAGCATCTGGAATGAGCGCTACGCCCCGCCTGCACACCGCCGGCTCCGCCCTGCTGGACCGAGCCCGCGAGCTGCGCCCACTGATCGAGCGCGAGGCGGACACGGCCGAGGCGCAGGGCAGGCTCACGACGCCCGTCGTGGACGCCCTGCACAAGGCCGGACTTTTCAGCATCTGGGTCCCCGCGCCGATCGGCGGCGCCGAGTTGTCCCCGAGGGAGCTGATCGCCGTCTTCGAGGAGCTCTCGTCCGCCGACCCCTCGACGGGCTGGGTGGTCATGGCCACCACGCTGGAGAACGGCACGGGCGGCGCCTACCTGGGCGCATCCAGGGCGGACCGGCGTGGCTAAACTCCTTACCCCCACGACATCTGCTGAGGTCTGCGATGACGAACAGGTCCGCGTTCCCGGAAACCAGTCGCGAGCGGCGCTGACGTCATGCCCATGCACATCCTGCTGCTGGATCTCGCGCTGATCCTGATCCTGGCGCGCGTCATGGGCGCCCTGGCCCAGAAGCTCGGCCAGCCCGCGGTGGTCGGCGAGATCGTCGCCGGGGTCCTGCTCGGCCCCACGCTGTTCGGCGACCATCTCGCGGGCGTCATCTTCCCCGCCGACGTGCGACCGCTGCTGAGCGCGCTCGCCGGGGTCGGCGTGGCGCTGTTCATGTTCGTCGTCGGCATGGAGTTGGACCTCGGTTCCCTGCGTGACGGCGGTCGCGTCACCCTGTGGACGTCGCTGTTCTCGACGGCGTTGCCGATGGCCCTCGGCGCCCTGCTGGCGGCGACCCTGCTCGCCTCCCACCAGAAGGGCCCGCCCGCCGCCTTCGTGCTCTTCTTCGCGGTGGCGATGTCCGTGACGGCCTTCCCGGTGCTGGCCAGGATCATCGCCGACCGCGGCATGACCCACACGCGGCTGGGCACCACGGCGCTCACCTGCGCGGCCGTCTGCGACCTGCTCGCCTGGACGCTGCTCGCGCTGGTGGTCGCCCTCGCCACGGGCGCGCGCTTCCACTGGTGGCTGCTGCTGCTCGTGCCGTACGTCATCGTGATGGTCACGGTCGTGCGCCCGCTGCTGCGCCGGGCCGGCGAGGTCCGCGCCCGGGAGGAGCCGGGCGGCAGCAGGTCCTTCTTCGCCGTCGTGCTGGGCGGGCTCCTGCTGTCGGCCGCCTTCACTGAGTGGCTCGGCCTGCACTACATCTTCGGCGCGTTCCTGTTCGGCGCCCTCATGCCCAGGAGCGGGGGCGGCCGCCTGCGCGAGGGGGTGCTGGAGCGGGTGGAGCCCCTGTGCGGCATGCTCCTGCTCCCCGTGTACTTCGTGATGGCCGGGCTGAGGATCGACCTGTCCGAGCTGACCTCCTCGGACCTCGGAGAGCTGGCCGTCATCCTCGCCGTGGCGGTGCTCGCCAAGTTCGCCGGCGCGTACGCCGGAGCCCGCGTCGGCGGCCTCGACGCTCGCGGGGCCGCGACGCTCGGCGCGCTGCTGAACACGCGCGGCCTGACCGAGCTCGTGGTGCTGGGCGTCGGCCTGGAGCTCGGCGTGCTCGACGACCGCCTTTACTCCCTCATGGTGGTGATGGCCGTCGTGACGACGGCGCTCACCGGTCCCCTGGTGAGCCTGCTGCGACCCGCCGGGGACGCGGCCGGCGACGGGAAGGGCTCCGCACGCTCGGACGTGGACGTCCGCACCAGCTGACACCCGGGCGAGCGCCTGGACGTGGTCAGCGCGCCTGGGCCTGGGGCGAGGTGAGGGCGTCGAGCAGACCGGGGAACGCCTCGTCCATCTCGGCGCGGCGCAGGGTGTTCATCCGCGAGGTCCCGACGTAGTGCTGCCGGATCAGGCCGGCCTCGCGCAGCACCTTGAAGTGGTGCGTGGCGGTGGACTTGCTCACCGCCATGTCGAAGGCGCCGCACTTGATGTCCGCACCGGCGGCGTCGAGCTGCGTGACGATGCTCCGGCGCACCGGATCGACGAGGGCCTCCAGCACCTGCTGGAGGCCGAACTGTGACACCTCTGGATGCGGCGGCGTGCGTCCCATGACCCCAATGGTACGACACTCATCAAAGTTTGACGGCAGTCGTACTTTGATGCACAGTGGACCGCGTCAACGCGAGCGGAGGACGGTGTCATGGCAAGGACGGTGCGGTTCCACGAGGTCGGCGGGCCCGAGGTGATGCGGCTGGAGGACCTGGAGACAGGCGAGCCGGGACCGGGCGAGGTGCGGATCCGGGTGGACGCGATCGGGATCAACAGGGCCGAGGCGCTGTTCCGCGGCGGCCGGTACATCGAGCCGGTCAAGCGGCTGCCCGCCAGGCTCGGCTACGAGGCCGCCGGGGTGATCGAGGCACTGGGCCCGCAGGTGGCCGGGTTCGAGGAGGGGCAGGCGGTCAGCGTCGTGCCGGGCTTCTTCTCGCAGAACGACTACGGCATGTACGCCGAACGGGCGATCGCGCCGGCGACGGCGCTCCTGCCGCGCCCCGAAGGGGTGGACGCGGTGTCCGGGGCGGCGGTGTGGATGCCCTACCTCACGGCTTACGGCGCGATGGTCGAGGTGGGCGGGATGCGGGCGGGCGACACGGTGGTGCTGAACGCGGCCTCCAGCAGCGTCGGCCTGGCCGCGATCCACGCGGCCAACCGCGTCGGGGCCACGCCGATCGCCATCACCCGCACCCGTGCCAAGAAGCAGCGGCTGATCGAGGAGGGCGCGGCCGAGGTGATCGTCTCGGACGAGGAGGACGTGACCGCGCGGGTGCTGGCGCTGACCGGCGGCAGGGGCGCCGAGTACGTCCTCGACGCCGTCGCCGGACCGGGCGTTGCGCGCCTGGCCGCAGCCGTGGCCGCCGGCGGGACGCTGTTCCTATGGGGTGCGCAGAGCGGGCAGCCGACGCCCTATCCGGGGTTCGACCTGGGCATGCCCGCAGTGAGCATGCGCACGTACAAGGTGCACGAGATCACCGGGGACCCGCAGAGGATGCGCCGCGCCGCGGCGTTCGTCGCCTCGGGCCTGCGCAGCGGGGCCTTCCGGCCGGTGGTGGATCGCCTGTTCCCGCTGGAGGAGATCGTCCGGGCGCACCAGCACATGGAGTCGGGCAACCAGTTCGGCAAGATCGTGGTGACCGTGAGCCACTGACTCGGATACGCGGAAATTTGGCTGTTTCGTGACTGACGACCCAGGAGGGCGACCTCCTCGCCTCCTGTTACTCTATGTGACAGATCGTTTACCTTGTGTCGCATTGGGAGTTCCTGTGAAGGTCGCCTGCGTCGGTGGCGGACCCGCCAGCCTGTACTTCTCGGTCCTGATGAAGCGGGTGGACCCGTCCCATGACATCACCGTCTACGAGCGGAACCCGGCCGGGTCGACGTACGGCTGGGGGGTGACCTTCTGGGATGAGATGCTCAGCAATCTCCACAGCATCGACCCCGAGTCCGCGCGTGCCATCAGCGAGACCTCCGTCCGCTGGGACAGCTGGGTGGTGCACGTCCACGACCGCGCGACGGTGACGGTCGAGAACGGGGAGGCGGGGTTCGGCATCGGCCGGCACGACCTGCTCGCCATCCTCACCGAGCGGGCCCGCTCCCTCGGCGTGCGCGTCGAGTTCGAGCGCGAGATCGCCTACGAGGAGGAGCTGGCCGACGCCGACCTCGTCGTGGCCGGCGACGGCGTCGGCAGCGTGCTGCGCGAGCGCCATGCCGGCCACTTCGGCACCGAGGTCGCGGTCGGGCGGAACATCTACATGTGGCTCGGCACCACCCGGATCTTCGACTCCTTCACCTTCGCCTTCGTGGAGACCGCGCACGGCTGGATCTGGTGCTACGGCTACGGATTCGGCAAGCAGCACAGCACCTGCGTCGTCGAGTGCGCCCCCGCCACCTGGGAGGGGCTCGGGCTCCACCAGGCGAACGAGGCCGACAGCCTGGCCCTGCTGGAGAAGCTCTTCGCCGACATGCTGGACGGGCACCCGCTGATCGGCCGGGAGCAGTCCGACGGCAGCGCGCACTGGCTGAACTTCCGGACCCTGACCAACCGGAGATGGCACCGCGACAACCTCGTCCTGATCGGGGACGCCGCGCACACCACGCACTACTCCATCGGCGCGGGCACCGCCCTCGCGCTGGGGGACGCCGCCATCCTGGTCGAGGCGCTGCACGGGGACCCGAGCCTTGAGGCCGCCCTCGCCCGCTACGAGCGGGACGCCAAATCGGCGATCCGGCGTCCCCAGAGAGCGGCCCGCTACAGCGCCCGGTGGTACGAGAACATCCCGCGCTACATCGACCTGCCGCCGATCCAGCTGTTCACGCTCCTCGGCCAGCGGCACTCCCGGCTGCTCCCGCACGTCCCGCCGCGGTTGTTCTACCGGTTCGGCCAGGTGACCGACCGGCTGGAGTCGCTGCGCTGGCTCGGGCGCCGGGACTCGCACACGTGCTGATCAGCGGCAGAAGGGCTCCATGCCGAGCACGGACTTGACGCCGCCGACCAGGTGCTGGACGAAGTGCTGGTCGCCCTCCATCGGCTCGCCGGTCCACGCCTTGACGTCATGGCCGAGGGTGGTGAGCCACGCCTTGCCGCCGTCGTAGTAGTGGCACCAGCTCACCGGATGGTGGTCGCCGTGTCCCGGGTGGCCGAGGTTGCCGCGCACGCCTCGGGCCAGCGTGCTCTCGTCCACCTCGGCCAGCACGCGGACGCGGGTGGGATAGGGGACGAGGTTGTACCACTCGTCGGAGAAGGCCCACCGCCTGGGTAATCCCTGGGTGGAGACGTCGCGCCGGTTGACGGTCACGACGGTGCCGGGCTGGTTGGCGCTGTGGTCGTAGAAGTTGGCGTTGCCGAGCAGGCCCTCGTACCAGGGCCAGTTGTACTCGGTGCCGAAGGCGTTGTGCACGCCGACGAAGCCGCCGCCGGCCCGGATGTACTGCCGCAGCGCCGTCTGGGCGGCGTCGTCGAGCGTGTCGCGGGTGGTGCTGAGGAACATCACGGCGTTGTACGGCAGCAGCCGTCCGGCCGAGGACAGCTGGGTGACGTCCTCGGTGTAGTCGACCGCGAAGCCGTTGGCCTGGCCCAGCTCCAGCACGGACTTCACGGCGACGTTGTCGTCGTTGAGCGGCGGGTTCAGGCCGGGGCCGAGCGGGGTGCCGAGGTGGGCGTGGCGGGGGCCGGCCGTACGGCTGAAGACGAGCAGCCGGTATCCCTTGGCCGGATCGAAGTTGCCCCAGTCGTGATAGCAGCGGGGGTCGGTGCCGCGGCAGACGCCGTAGTCGGGCTCGCCGAGCTGCTGCGCGCCCGAAGGCTGGGCCGCCGAGCTGGGGGCGGTGGTGGTGAGCAGGAGGGCAGCCGCTCCGGCGGCGGCGGCGATGGACAGCTTGCTACGCATGGGACACCTCGCACTGCGGTCCGCTAGGCGGACCGGTCGGTCCATGATGAGGTTTGAGCGTAACCACGGATCCTCGCGGGAACAAGGGTCTCGTCCCCGGGATGGATCACGGTCTCTACAGCCAGGTCGGCAGGATCGACGGCGGCATCGGGCCCTTGTTCCGCCGTCCCTGACCGGCCTCCTCCCACGCGTGCGCCAGGATCCCGACGCTCCGGCTGAGCACGAACAGCCCGCGTGCCAGCGGGGCGGCGAAGCCGAGCTCCGCGTAGACGACCGCGGTCGCGCCGTCGATGTTCATCGGCACCGGCGCGATCAGCTCCTCCACCGCCAGCGCCGCCCTCAGGTGCTCGCCCTCGACCACGCCCGCCGCCACCGCTTCGGCGACCAGGCCGAGCAGCGGGTCACGGCGCGGGTCGTGGGAGTGGAAGCGGTGCCCGAAGCCGGGCAGGTACTTGTCGCGGGCCCGCCATCGGGCCACCACCGCGGCCGCGTCACCGTCGCGCGCGACCTCCTCCAGCAGTTCGACGCACTGCTCGCCGGCGCCCCCGTGCACGTCGCCGAGCAGGTTCACGCCGGTGGCGACGGCGTTGTTGAGTCCCAGCCCGCAGGTGATGGCCATCCGAGCGGCGGCGATGGACGGCGCGTGCGGGCCGTGGTCGACCGAGGAGACCAGCGCCGCCTCCAGCAACGCCGCCTGGCGCGGGTCCGGCAGGTCGCCGCGGAGCATGAGCCAGATCATCTCGGCGAGGCCGATCCGGCCGATGAGGTCCTGGATCGGCCGGCCCCGCAACTCCACGACATCCGGCTCGATTCGCGACACCGCCGTCGCCCACCAGTCGGCCGCCTCGCTCACGACGCGACCCCGAAGTCCTCGTTGTGCTGGCCGAGCAGCGGCGCCGGCCCGTGCGGGCGCAGGGCCTCGCCGTCGACGACGACGCCGTTCCCGACGACGGTGACGTGGCGATCGCCGGCCCCCGCGAACGGCACCTCCGCCAGGAAGCCGCGACTGCGCAGCTGGTCGAGCTCGAGCGCCTGCGCGACGGTGAGGATGCGGGCGGCGGGCACGCCCCCGGCGGAGAGCATCTCCTCCCACTCCCGCGCGGTCTTGGCGCGCAGCGCCTGGTTGAGCTCGTGGTTGAGGGCCTGGCGGTGTCGCTTGCGCGACTCGCGCTCGGCGAACCTGGGATCGGCGGGCAGGTCCGGCCGCCCGATGACGCGGCACAGCGTCTCGAACTGGCCCTGCTGGTTGGCGGCGATGTTCAGCGGCCCGTCGGCCGTCTCGAACGTGCCCGAGGGGGCGGCGGTGGCGTTCTGGTCGCCCATCGGCTCCGGCTCGTCGCCGCTGATCAGGTAGTTGGAAACGGTCCAGCCCATCGCGGAGATGGACGCCTCCAGCATGGACAGGTCCAGGAAGCAGCCACGCCCGCTCCGGTGCCGCCCGGCCAGGGCGGCGGAGATCGCCAGCGCGGCCATCAGCCCGCCGACCGTGTCGCAGATGGGGAACCCGACCCGCAACGGGACGGTGTCGGGGGTGCCGGTGACGCTCATCATGCCGGACAAGCCCTGGATGATCTGGTCGTAGGCGGGCGCCTTGCTCATCGGACCGCTCTGGCCGAAGCCCGAGATCGCGCAGTACACCAGGCGCGGGTTGAGCGCGCGCAGACGGTCCCAGTCGTAGCCGAGCCTGGCCAGCACCCCCGCTCTGAAGTTCTCCAGCAGCACGTCGGCGCCGGAGACCATGGACTCGAAGGCGGCCCGGCCCGCCGGGTCCTTCAGGTCGAGCTCGACCGACTTCTTGCCGGCGTTCTGGGCCAGGAAGGAGGCGCCCATACGCTCCTGGTTGAGCTCAGGGTCGGAGCCGAGGCGCCGGGCGAGATCCCCGGCGCCGGGCATCTCGACCTTGACCACGTCGGCGCCGAACAGCATGAGCTGGTAACTGCAGTACGGCCCGGCCAGAACGTTGGTCAGGTCCACGACCTTGACGCCGTCCAGTGGCAACTGCTGCATTCACGCTCCATAGAGTCAAGTCAGCGGATGGTCGAACCCGCGCTCCGACATGCGCTTGGCTGCCTCGCGCAGGTCCGCGGCGAATTCCTGGACGCGGTCCGCGGTGAAGCGGACCGTCGGGCCGCTCAGTGTCAGCGCCGCCACGGTCGCCCGCGAGCCGCTGGTCACCGGGACGGCGACGGCCGAGAGGCCGGGCTCGCGCTCGCCGTGGCTGACCGCGTAACCGTCGCGAGCCGCCTGGTCGATCCACTCCCGCAGCGTCGCCAGGTGCGCCTCGCCGTGCGGAGCGGAACGTGCCACCCGCGCGAGCAGCCGCGGCGGGGCGTCCTTGAGCAGGACCTTCGAGGAAGCGCCCGCCCACAGGGGCAGCTCGTCGCCGACCCGCACGACGTGGCGGAGCGGCTGCGGGCTCTCCTGCTGGGCGATGCAGATGCGGTGCACGTCCCTGGCGACGTAGAGGTTGACGGTCTCCCGATGACGCGCGCCCAGCTCGCGCATGAGCTGGACGGTCTCGGGCGGCAGCTCCCACGCCGAGCGGGCCAGGTGCGCCCAGCGCCACAGGGCCGGGCCCGCCGCGTATCCCTTCGGCGTGGACCACAGCAGCCCCATGTGCTCCAGGGTCTGCAGCAGGCGCAGCGCCGTGGTCTTGGCCAGTCCCGTCTCGTCGACGACCTCCCGGATCGTCAGCGTCCGCCGATCCTCGGTGAGCAGCGACAGGATGTCGAACGCCCGCTGGACGCTGCGCACGCCACCACTGTCCCCGGGCGCTGCGGGAATGTTCGAGCTCACGGGTCCTCGCTAGTGGGTCGAAGGTCTGCCTGCTGCGGTTCGTACGCTAACACCGAGTCCGCTTGGCGGTCCATATGCTCCATCAAGCGGATTGGATTGCCCTCTTGCCAGAACGTTCGCGCCCCTCATACCGTGAGGCAATCCACAGTGCGGTTTATCAGAACCGCTGGGCGGATCACTGGGAGCCACCATGAACGCAATCCACGAAGCGGCGTGCCTGGTCGCCGGCGAGTGGGTGACCGAAGGCCCGCACACCGAACGCATCGGCCCCTTCTTACGGCAGCCCGTCAGCCGGGCGCGAACCGCACAGGATCACGACATCACAGCGGCACTCACCTACGCCAGGCAGGCGGCCAAGGACGTCGCACGACTGGCCCCCGCCACGCGTGCCGGCATCCTGGAACGCGCCGCCACCGCGATCACCGCACGCGGCGACGAGCTGGCCCGCCTGCTGGCGGTCGAGCTGGGCAAACCGCTCAAGGACGGGCGCGGCGAGGTGTTGCGGGTGGCCGACACCCTGTCCGTCGCAGCGGCCGAGGCAAGGGCGATCGGCGGCGAGGTGCTGCCGGTGGCGGGCTGGGCCCGCGGCGTCGGCAACACCGCGCTCACCCAGCGCGCCCCCGCCGGGCCCGTGCTGGCGATCACGCCGTTCAACGCGCCCGCGAACCTGCTGGCGCACAAGCTCGCCGCGTCGTTCGCCGCGGGCAACACCACGATCGTCAAGCCTCCGCCCCAGGCCCCGGCCGTCTCCACGGCGCTGGTCGAGCTGCTCCTCGACGCGGGGATGCCGGTTGAGGCGGTGCAGATCCTGCACGGGGGCGGCGACGTGGGAGCACGGCTATGTGCCGCTCCGGAGATCGCCGTGGTGAGCTTCACCGGCGGCGTCACGGCCGGACATGCCGTCGCCCACGCCGCCGGGCCGAAACGGGTGCTGCTGGAGCTCGGCGGCAACGCCGCGACCATCGTCTGCGAGGACGCCGACATCGCCGAGGCGGCGCGCGCGTGCGCCCGCACCGGCTACAGCAATTCGGGCCAGAGTTGCATCTCGGTCCAGCGCGTCTACGTCCAGCGGAGCCGGTTCGACGAGTTCGCCGACGCGCTGACCGCCGAGGTGAAGGCGCTGATCGTGGGCGACCCGATGGACCCGGCGACCGACGTCGGCTCCATGGTGGACGACGACGCCGCCGAGCGGGTGGTCCGCTGGAGCGCCGAGGCGGCCAGGGCGGGCGCCACCGTCACCACGGGCGGCGGCCGCACCGGATCGGTCATGGCCCCCACCGTCGTCGTCGCGCCACCGCGCGACGCCAAGGTCGTCCGCGAGGAGGTCTTCGGCGCGCTGGTCGCCGTACTCCCCTACGACGACTTCGACGAGGTCCTCACGGAGTGCAACCGCAGCACGTACGGACTGCAGGCCGGGCTGTTCACCCACGACGTGCGCCGCATCGTGACCGCCTGGCGCGAGCTGGAGGTCGGCGGCCTCGTCGTCAACGGCTCCTCCAACTTCCGCCTCGACCACGTCCCCTTCGGGGGCGTGAAGGACTCCGGCATCGGCCGGGAGTCGCCCCGCTGGATGATCGAGGACTTCACCGTGACCAAGACCCTCATGCTCAAAGGGCTGACCATCTGGGGAGAGCGATGACCACGGCCGCCCACGCGCTCGTCGCGCAACTGGAGGAACTCGGCGTCGAGTACGTCTTCGGCACCTGCGGGCACACGAACATCGCGGTGCTCGACGCGCTGGCCGGCAGCCGCATCCGGTTCGTCATCGCCCGCCACGAGCAGGCCGCCGCGCACGCCGCCGACGGCTACGCCCGCCTGTCCGGCAAACCCGGCGTGCTGCTGGTCCACGTCGGACCGGGCCTGACCAACGCCGCCACCGGCGTCATGACCGCCGCGCTCGACTCGGTGCCCCTGGTGGTGATCTCCGGGGACATCCCCTCCTACTTCCACGGCCGCCACCCGCACCAGGAGGTGAACCTGCACGCCGACGCCGACCAGGCGTCGATCTTCCGCCCCTTCGCCAAACGGGTCTGGAACGTGCAACGGTCGCAGGACCTGGGCCGGGCCGTGGAGCGCGCGTTCTGGACGGCGACCTCCGGCCGTCCCGGGGCGGTGCTGGTCAACGTGCCGATGGACGTCTTCTCCCGGCCCGCCGCCCCCTCTCCGGCGATCAGCCACGCGGCGCCCCCCGGCCTGCCCGAGGCCACCGCGGAGCTCATCGCGGCGAAGCTGGCCGCCGCCGAGCGGCCGCTGATCTACGTCGGCGGCGGCCTGCGGGAGGACGCCGAGGCCCTGATCTCGCTGGCCGAGCACCTGGACATCCCGATAGCCCACTCGCTCATGGCCAAGGGCACCGTCCCGGACGCCCACCCCCTGGTGCTGGGCATGACCGGCTTCTGGGGGCTGGACCTGACGAACACCTACGCGCGCGAGTCCGACGTCGTGCTGGCCCTCGCCACGCGCTTCGCCGAGACGGACGCCAGCTCCTGGGACTCCCGCTTCACCTGGGACTTCTCCGCGAGCACGCTCATCCAGATCGACATCGACCCGGCCGAGATCGGCCGCAACTATCCGGCGGAGATCGGCGCGGTCGCCGACGTGGGACTCGCCGTCGAGGCCCTGGCCGGCGCCGCCGCGGCCCACGCGCCGCGCAGCCGGCCCGAGCTGCGCAAGCAGATCTTCGAGGCCAGGTCGGAGCTGTTCGCGGCGAGTGCGGAGCGCGGCCGCAGTGACGACTTCCCCCTGCGGCCCGAGCGCATCCTGGCCGACCTGCGCTCCTCGATCCCCGCCGACGCGATCCTGGTCACCGACGTCGGCTGGAACAAGAACGGCGTCGCCCAGTGCTACGAGCTGCCGCCCGATGGCCGGTTCATCACCCCGGGCGGCGCCTCCACCATGGGCTTCGGGCCCGCCGCCGCCGTGGGTGTCCAGCTCGCCCGGCCCGGCGCGACCGTGGTCGCGCTCGTCGGCGACGGCGGCATGAGCGCACAGCTCCCGGCCGTGCCCCTCGCGGTCGAGCAGGGCGCGCCCGTCGTCTTCGTCGTGATGAACAACAGGTCCCACGGGACCATCTCCGACCTGCAGTCCGCCCACTTCGGCCGTAGCCACGGCTGCGACTTCACCGATCCTGCCGGGCGGCCCTACAGCCCCGACTTCGCCGCGTTCGCCGAGGCGTGCGGCGCCGACGGCCACACCGTCACCACCCCCGCCGAGCTCGGCGTGGCTCTACGCGCGGCCGTCGCGACCCGGCGTCCCGCTGTGATCGACGTCCCGATGGTGAACGAACCGGTCCCCACCCCCGGCCACTGGAACATCAAGGACATCTACCAGGGAATCTTCGTCGACTGATCCGGCGGAAACGTTGCACGTTTGATATTCCCTCCACTTCATCCTGACGTTATAACGAACGTACTAGTCCGTGAATTAGGCATCACCTATCCCCCCACGAGGTGAACCGTGTTTTTCGCGAGATTCTCCATCGCCGCAGCGGCGTTGATAGCCCTCGCCGCCTGCGCCCCTCCCGGCCAGCAGGCCGAGTCCGGAGCCGGCGCCACCGGACCCATCAAGATCGCCAACGTGAACGCCCAGAGTGGCCAGCTCAGCTCGCTCGGCCAATGGGAGCACAAGGGCGTCAAGCTCGCCATCGACGAGGCCAACAAGGCCGGCGGCATCGGCGGGCGGCAGATCAAGCTCGACCTCTTCGACAGCCAGGGCGACCCCACCGTCGGCACCAACGTGGCCAGGAAGATCTCCAGCGAGGGCTACGTCGCCATGCTCGGCACCGCGGAGAGCGCCGTGACCCTGGCCATGGCGCCCATCCTCAAGGACGCCAAGATCCCGAACATCACCTCGGGCCAGTCGCCCAAGCTCGCCGACCTGAAGAGCCCGTTCCTGTTCCTCAACGCGCCGACCAGTGTCACCTTCGACGAGACGCTGGCGCAGTACCTGGTGGACGACAAGGGACACAAGAAGATCGCCCTGATCAGCAACAACGGCGCCTACGGCAGCGGCGAGCACGACGCCTTCCTGGCCGCGCTCAAGTCGAGGAACGTCACCCCGGTCGCGGACGAGATCGTCACCCCCGACCAGAAGGACTTCAACTCCAACCTCGCCAAGATCCGCGAGGAGGACCCGGAGGTGCTGTTCATCGGCGCCGAGGAGGTCCAGTCCGGGCTGATCGCCAAGCAGTCGCGCGAGCTCGGCATCAAGGCGATCTTCGCCGGCGGCGCTCCCATGGGCACCGACGTGTACGCCGCCACTGCAGGACAGGAGAACGCCGAGGGCTCCGCGGTCAGCTCGCCGTACCTGAGCAACGACGCCAGCGAGGAGATCAAGGCCTTCGCCGCCAAGTACAAGGCCGCCTACAACGAGGAGGCCCGCATGCACGTCGCCAAGGCCTACGACGGCGCGTCGATTCTCATCGAGGCGCTCAAGCAGACCAAGGGCGAAGGCGGGCAGAAGCTGGCCGACGCCATCCGCGGCGTCAAGCGCGCCGGGCTGCTGGGCAACTACAACTACGACGCCAACGGCGTCGGCATCCACGAGACCAAGATCGGCCTGGTCAAGGACGGCAAGGTCGTTCCCGAGGCCGCGAGCTGACGTGCAGGTATTCCTTCAGACCCTGATCGGCGGGATAACGTTCGGGGCGGTGTACGCGCTGGTGGCGATGGGTTTCTCGATCGTCTACCGCACCATGGGCCTGGTCAACTTCGCCCATGGCAGCGTCGTGATGATCGGCGCGTACGCCGCCTCCACGTTCTACCTGGCCACGCAGCTCCCGTTCGCGGTCGCGATCGTCGTGGCCATCGTGGTCACCGGCCTCATCGGCCTGGTGATCGAGCGGTTCCTGCGCCCGCTGGAGAACAAGGACTTCACCCTGATGCTGATCGGCACGATCGGCTTCGGCGCCGTCCTGGAGGCGGGGGCGGTGCTCGTCTGGGGAGCCACCGGCCACGCGGTGCCCTCCCCGGTCGCGACCGCGCCGATCGACCTCGCCGGCGTGCGCATCCCCACCTACAGCCTGATGGTGATCGCCATCGCCGCCGCCGCGACAGGTCTGCTGGCGCTGTTCCTGCAGCGCACCAAGCGGGGCGCGGCCATGCAGGCGGTCGCCATGGACCACCAGGCGGCCACCGCGGTCGGCATCCACGTCGGCCGCAGCAACGCCCTGGCCTTCGCCATCGGCGCGGGCCTGGCCGCGCTGGCGGGCAGCCTGATCGGGCCGATGCTGTACGTCAACCCGACGATGGGCGGGACGCTGGGCATCAAGGGTTTCGCCGCCGCCATGCTCGGCGGGTTCGGCAGCATGCCGGGCGCGATCGTCGGCGGCCTGGCCTTCGGGCTGCTCGACTCCTTCGCGGCCGGCAACTTCCAGGAGTATTCGGAGCTGGTCACGTTCCTGGTCTTCGCCCTGGTGGTCATGATCCGCCCGACCGGCATCTTCGGAGAGGCCACGGTGAACCGCGCATGAAACGTCTGGCCTGGCTCGTCCCCGTGGCCCTGGCCGCCTGGCTGCTCCCCTACGGCCTGGGCGGCTACTCCATCCATGTCATCGACGTCGCCATCATCTTCGCCATCCTGGCCATCGGCCTCGGCCTGACCATGGGCGTGGCCGGGCAGATCAACCTGGCCCAGGTCGCCTTCTTCGGCGTCGGCGCCTACACCGTCGCCATCCTCACCACGCAGGCCGGCCTCGGCTTCTGGACGGCCGCGGTGCTGGCGGTGGTGGCGGCCGTGGTGTTCGGCATCCTGGTCGGCATCCCCGCGCTGCGCATGCAGTCGCACTATCTGGGCATCGTCACGCTCGGCCTGGCGCTGGCCTTCACCAACTGGGTCACCAACTCCACCATCGCCGGCCGGGCCGAAGGCATCAGCGACATCCCGGTACCGCCGATGTTCGGCATCGACCTGTCCAGCGGCTACCTCTTCTACTACGTCGAGCTGCTCGTCTTCGTCGTCTCGCTGGCGTTCGCGCTGTTCGTCACCCGCTCGCCGCTGGGACGCAGGCTGCGCGCCATGCGCGACGACGACCTCGCCGCGGGCGCGCTGGGGGCGGAGATCCCGCTGCTGCGCATGACCGCCTTCGTGCTGTCCGGCCTGTACGGCGGTGTCGCGGGCGTGCTGTACGCCGGGCTCATCCGCTTCGTCGCGCCGGAGTCGTTCAACATCGCGAACATGTTCCTCCTGCTCGCCATGGTGATCATCGGCGGCCGGGCGAGCATCGTCGGCTGCGTCATCGGCGCCATCGGGCTGGCCATGGTCAGGGAGGCGCTGCTGGACGCCTCCGGCTACGCCCAGCTCGGCTACGGCCTCGTGGTCGTGCTCGTGGTGGTGTTCGCGCCCAAGGGCCTGGCGGGCCTGCCCGAACAGCTCCGGCTGCTGCTGCGCCGGCGCGGCAGCGGCTCACGCGCCCAGCTCGGCCCGTTCCTGCCCTACGACAGCGCGCCTGCCGCCGCGGAGGGGGACGCGCTGGACGTCAGGAACGTCACGAAGCGGTTCAAGGGCCTGATCGCGCTCGACACGGTCTCCCTCACCGTGCCCACGGGACAGATCCGCGGCATCGTCGGCCCGAACGGCTCGGGCAAGACCACGCTGTTCAACGTGATCAGCGGCTTCTACACGGCCACCCAGGGGTCGGTGCTGCTGGGCGGCCACGATGTCACCGGGGAGGCGCCGTACCGGCTGTCCCAGCGAGGCGTAGCCAGGACCTTCCAGAACCTGCGCCTGTTCGAGGACCTCAGCGTGCGCGAGAACATCCTGGTCGGCCTGGACCGTACCCGGACGGCCTGGATCTGGCGCTATCCGATCCTGCCGTGGAAGGTGCTGGGCTACGAGCGGCGGCTGCGCGCGCGGGCCGAGGAGCTGATCGAGCGCTTCGGGCTCGCCGACGTCGCCGGCGCCGAGCCGCGCTCGCTCCCGTACGGGATCCAGCGCCGCATCGAGCTGGCCCGCGCCATGGCCATGTCCCCCACCCTGCTGCTGCTCGACGAGCCCGCCGCCGGCCTCAACGGGGAGGAGGTGCGCCAGCTCGGCGAGATCGTCCGGTCCATCAGGGACTCCGGCGTCACCGTCGTCATCATCGAGCACAACATGGGGCTGGTCATGTCACTGTGCGAGCAGGTCACCGTGCTGTCAGGTGGCAAGGTCATCGCCGACGGCCCACCGGCCGAGGTGGCCGTGCATCCGGACGTGGTCGCCGCCTATCTCGGCGACTCGATGACGGCACCCACCGAGGCCGCCGCCGAGGCCGCCATCGAGGAGGCGACCCGATGACGACACTGACCGTGGAAGGCCTGTCGGTTCACTACGGCGGCGTCCGGGCGGCACATGACGTGTCCTTCACCGTGGAGCCGGGCCAGTCGCTCGGCATCATCGGCGCCAACGGCGCGGGCAAGACGTCCACGCTCAAGGCCGTCATGGGCCTCGCCCCGCGCCGGGCCACCGCCATCCGCTTCGGCGAGCACGACCTGCTCCGCGCGCCCGCGCACACCCTGGTGCGGCACGGCATCGGCTACGTCCCGGAGGGCAGGCACGTCTTCCCCGGCCTCAGCGTCGAGAAGAACCTCCTGCTCGGCGCCTACACGAGCAGCTGGAAACACACCCCCATCGACGAGGTGTACGACCTGTTCCCCGTCCTGTCCGAGATGCGTCTCCGGCTGGCCGGGGCGTTGTCCGGCGGCCAGCAGCAGATGCTGGCGGTGGGCCGGGCGCTGATGTGCCGGCCCAAGGTGATGCTGCTGGACGAGCCGTCCATGGGCCTGTCGCCGATCCTCGTCGCCGAGATCGCCGGGGTGCTCAACCGGCTCAACGCCGACGGCCTGGCCATCCTGCTCGTCGAGCAGAACGCCAAGCTCACCTTCGACGTCACCAGCACCTGCCTGGTCATGGAGAACGGCGAGATCGCGGCCACGGGCACCTCGGCCGAGCTGCGCGACAACCCTCAGGTCCGGCGCATCTACCTCGGCCTGTGACGACCCATTGAGGTCCGCCTGGTGGACTGAAAGGTCCATTGACGTGCACCGATACACGATCTAAGGTGCGTCCATCAGCCGGATTCAACCGTCCACCTGGTGGACTTGTGAGGGAGATGGTCATGGTTCGTCGACGAGAGTTACTCATGGGTGCCGTCGCCGCTGTCGCGCTCTCCGGCACCGCGGAGGCGGCGGCCGCCACGACCGGCCGGTCCGGCCGCGACTTCCCCAAGATCGGCGGAAACCTGGCGAACCAGAACTACAGCGGCCTGCGCGGCCTGCACCGCGGCAACATCAGGCGGCTGAGAGGTGCCTGGGTCAACCACATCGAGGGCGGACTCATGGCGGGCAACAGCCAGAGCACGGCCGTGGCCGTGGACGGCGTGCTCTACGTCGAGTCGGCGCTGGGCAACGTCGTCGCGGTGGACGGCCGTACCGGCGCCACCAGGTGGAAGTACGAGCAGACCCGCGGCGCTGTCACCAGGCGGGGCGTGGCGGTCGGCGCGGGCAGGGTATTCACCTGCGCCAACGAGAACTGGCTGATCGCCCTCGACCAGAAGACCGGTCAGGTGATCTGGGAGCGGCAGCACAACGGCTACGGCAACCTGGAGAAGGTCGCGGTCACCTACCACGACGGCATGCTCTACTGCGGCACCAACGACGGCCCGCGCGGCGCCGCGCTCGCCTTCGACGCCGGGACCGGCGACCTGCTCTGGCACTTCTGGGGCATCCCGGGCCCCGGTGAGTTCGGCAACGACACCTGGGAGGGCGAGTCCTGGCAGACCGGCGGGGCGACGCCGTGGATGCACTGCGCCATCGACGCCGACCTCGGACTCGTCTACTGGACCTTCGGCAACGCCCGGGGCAGCCGCTCCTCCCAGGACGGCTCCGAGCGCGGCGGCCAGAACCTGTTCGCCAACTCGATCGTCGCGATGGACCTCAAAACCGGCGCCTACCGCTGGCACTTCCAGTCGATCCACCATGACATCTGGGACATGGACAACGTCATGGCTCCCGTCCTGGTCGACGCGCGCGTCCGCGGCCGGACGCGCAAGCTCGTCGTGTACGGCAGCAAGACGGGCATGTACTACATCCTCGACCGCACCGACGGCTCGGCCCCGCTGGGCATCGACGAGGTGCCCGTGCCGCAGGAGCCCCGGCAGAAGACCTGGCCCACCCAGCCCTTCCCGCGCCAGGGCGGCTGGACCGAGCTCAAGCCGGTGTGGCAGCCGCTCGGCACGGACATCCCGGGCGCCCCGCACCGGGCCGTCCCCAACTACACGATCGGCTCGCTGTACACCCCGCACTGGGACGAGCCCATCCTCACCATCCCCGGGCACGGCGGCGGTGCCGACTGGAACCACCAGTCCTACAGCCACAGCACCCGGCTGGTGTACACGGGCTTCGGCTACGTGGCCGCGGCGCACTCGCTGACCGAGTCGTCCAACGGGCTGCGGCCGCCCGGCGAGTATCAGACGGGCGGCGTCGTGGCGGTCGACCCGAGCACCAACCGGGTCCGCTGGAAGAAGAACCTGCCGTACTCGCTGGCGCACGGAAACGGCATCCTCACCACCGCCTCCGACCTGCTGTTCATCGGCCAGCCCGACGGCAACCTGCTCTGCCTGGACGCCCGCGACGGGCGCGAGCTGTGGCGCTGGCAGACCGGGGCCGCCGTTAGCAGCAGCCCCATCGCCTACGAGATCGACGGGGAGCAGTACATCGCGGTGTACGCGGGCGGCACCGGCATCCCGTACGGCAACTCGGCCCCTCGGGGCGACCACCTGTGGGTCTTCAAGCTCGGCGGCACCGTGCCGCCGGCCGCCACCCCGCCCGCGCCGGTCGTCCGGCGGCCCGTCTCCGGCGGCCCGGTGGACGGCAGCGCCGTGAACAACACCGTCGTGCTCGCCCGCGTCTACGCCGACGGGCAGGTGGGCACGGTCGAGTCCACGGCCGTGAACGCCATGGCGCCGACCCACCTGCGCGTCCCCGCGGGCACCACGGTCACCTTCGTCAACCCCGCGGACAACGTGCACGTCCACGGCGCCACCCAGTTCTTCGAGGGATTGTTCGACATCAGGCTGAAGCCGGGCGAGTCCTTCCAGTACACCTTCACCAAGCCGGGCGAGTACTTCTTCAACGACAGCCACAGCCCCCGGCCCACCGGCAAGATCGAGGTCCTGCCGGGCTAGCCCGCGATCACGGCGACGTCGGGCTCCAGCAGCGGGAACCGGTCGAGGACCTCCGGGTCGTGGCCGGCGACCACCAGGTGGGGCCCGTCGGCCAGCTCCTTGATCCGGTCGAAGGCCCCGTACATGCCGGTCATGCTGTGCAGGATCGGGAACGGGCGGTCGCCTTCGATGTTGTCGTAGAAGTGGCTGGCGTCGGAGGCCAGCACGACGTGACCGCGGGCGGTGCGGACGCAGACCACCTGCATGCCGGCGGTGTGGCCGCCGACCAGGTGCACGCTCACGCCGGGGACCACGCAGGCGTCGCCGTCGGCCACGAGCATGCGGCCGTCCGCGCGGGCGGCCTGCAGGTGCGCGAGGTCCTCCTCGTTCAGCAGCCATCTCTCACCCGCGATGCGCCGGGCCCAGGGGCCGGTCCAGTAGTCGAGCTCGGCCTGCTGCAGGACGTAGCGGGCGGCGGTGAACTCCCTGGCCGTGCCGGTGTGGTCGTAGTGCAGGTGGGTCAGCACCACGTGGCCGACGGAGTCCGCCGTCACGCCCAGCCGGGCCAGCGCCTCCACCGGGGAGGCGAGGTAACGCAGCCCCTCGGCCCGCTCGGCGCGGGCCCGGCTGATGCCGGTGTCGATGACGACGGTGTGCTCGTCGCCGACGGCCAGCCAGACGTAGTAGGCCGTGGGATGCGGCTCCCCTCCCCGGGAGTCGTAGCCGTGGAAGTGCTCACCGCGCCGGGCGTCGCGCTCGGCGTACCGGATGGCGTACACGCGGAAGTCGGTCACGCCGTCACCGGCGCCTTGCGGCCGAGCTGCTCCGTCGGCACCTTGTAGGTCTCCTTGGCGGTCGCCACGGCGGCCACGTTGACCAGGCACAGCACCGCGGTGATGAGGGAGACGCCGAGCCAGCTCTCCTGGCCCGTGCCGGCCACCGCGGTCGCGACGGTCGGCGCGAACCCGGCGATGGCGAAGCCGATCTGGGTGCCGATCGCCATGCCCGACAGCCGGACCCTGGTGGTGAACATCTCGCCGTAGAAGGAGGGCCAGACGCCGCTGGTGGCGCTGTGCACGATGCCGAACATCACGATGCCGGTCACGAAGATCAGGGCGTAGCTGCCGATGGAGATCGACCACAGGTAGGCGAACATCAGCGCCGCGCAGCCGAGCGACCCGCCGACGAAGATCGGCTTGCGGCCGACCCGGTCCGACAGCCGGCCCCACAGCGGGATGGTGATCACCGCCGCGACGTTGGCGAGGACGCCCACCCACAGCATCGGCCCGCGTTCCAGCCCCATGGTGTTGACGGCGTAGGACAGGCCGTGGACGGTGAAGATCGTGCTGACCGAGGCGATGACCGCGGCCACGACCACCCGGAGCACGTCGCGCCACTGCTCGCGGAAGAGCACGGCCAGCGGCATCTTCGCCACGGTGTCGGTGGCCACCTCCTGCTCGAAGGCGGGCGTCTCCTCCAGCGTGCGCCGGATGACCAGGCCGACCACGGCCACCGCGATGCTCAGCCAGAACGGCACCCGCCAGCCCCAGCTGAGCAGGTCCTCCTCGGGCAGCGCGGCGATCGGCAGGAAGATGGCGGTGGCGATGATCTGGCCGGCCTGGGTGCCGTTGAGCGTGAAGCTGGTGTAGTAGGCCCGGCGCTGCTCGGGGGCGTGCTCCAGCGTCATGGAGTTGGCTCCCGCCTGCTCCCCCGACACGGAGAAGCCCTGCAGCAGGCGCAGCACGACGAGCATGATCGGCGCGAGCAGGCCGACCTGGTCGTAGGTGGGCAGGCAGCCGACGAGGAAGGTCGAGGCGCCCATCATGACCAGGGTGGTGACCAGGACCTTCTTGCGGCCGAACTTGTCGCCCACGTGGCCGAGTACGAACGCGCCCACCGGCCTGGCCAGGTAGCCGACGCCGAAGGTGGCCAGCGCCAGGAGCGTTCCGGTCGCGGGCGAACTGGACGGGAAGAAGATCTTGCTGAAGACCAGCGCGGCCGCGGTGCCATAGATGAAGAAGTCGTAGTACTCCAAAGCACTACCGATCCATGCCGCAATGGCCGCTTTACGAGGTTTGCCCTGCACCGTCACGATATGCTCCTCACGGGGGAAGTGGGGGGTAGCACAGTGACAGGAAACTAACTCACTGGTTCGTACATTACAAGGCTGTTGCCGATCGGTTACCTCGCCTCCGGTGATCAGCTCCGGGAGCCCTCGCCGCGCAGGTAGGCGACGATCATCTCGCCCACCATCAGGCGGAGCCTGGCGCGGTGCTCGGGCGCGGTCATGTCACGCCCGAACAGCGCGCCGAACGTGTGCTGGTTGGCCACCCGGAAGAAGCAGAACGCGCTGATCATCATGTGCACGTCGATCGCGTCGGCCTCGGTCACGAAGTCGCCGGACGCCTGCCCGGCGTCGAGGATGCGCGAGATGACGTCGAGCACCGGCGTGCCCAGGTTGGCCAGCACCTCGGACTTGCGGATGTGCTCGGCCTGGTGGACGTTCTCGATCGCGACGAGCTTGATGAAGTCGCGGTGCGCGTCGTGGTGGTCGAAGGTCAGCTCGGCCAGCGTGCGGATGGCCTCGACCGGGGCCAGGTGCTGCACGTCGACCGTGCGCTCGACCTCGCGGACCTCGGCGTAGGCCTTCTCCAGCACGGCGATGTAGAGCCGCTCCTTGCTCCCGAAGTAGTAGTAGATCATCCGTTTGGTGGTGCGCATGCGGGCGGCGATCTCGTCCACCCGCGCGCCCGCGTATCCGTGGCGCGCGAACTCCTGCTGCGCCACCTCAAGGATCTCCGCCTTGGTGCGGTCGGCGTCCCGCCGGCGGTCGGCGGCACCGGGGTGGGAGGAGGCGGGGATGGTCACGCGGTCATCTTAGTTACTGCGCGCATGCTGTACGGCGAGCCGGATGGGGGCGTTGACGGCGCCGTAGCCCTCGTATCCGCCGATCCGCTGGACGAGCTCGAAGAAGACGCGCCCCACGGTGACCGTGTACAGGTGCAGGAACTCGCCGCCCTGCTCGTCCCGGTCGTACAGCACGCCGAGGCGGCGCAGCTCGGGATCGACCTCGTGGCGGGCCTCCAGGTCGTCGTAGTAGTTGGCGGGGACGGGCAGGAGCAGGTCGGGATGCTCCTCGCGCAGCCTGCGGGCCACGGCCATGATGTCGTCGCAGGCCAGCGCGACATGCTGCCACGGGACGTCGCCGCCGCCGACCTGGGCGATGTTCAGCACCATGCGGACCACCCCGTCGGGCGCCGACATGGCCTTGCTGCGCAGCAGCCCGTACGGGTCGGGCAGCTCCAGGCTCTCCTGCGGGCGCAGACCGAGCACACTGCGGTAGAACAGCGCCGCCTCGTCGAAGTGGTGCCACGGCTGCGTCAGCGCCACATGGTCGATGCCGGTGACCTCCCCCGGGATCCGCCGGTCCGGCGCGAAGTCGGACAGCCAGGCGCTGTGGCTGAAGAAGATCTCGGTTCCGTCCGGGGCGGCCACCGCGTCCAGGGGCGCCTCCTCCGGCGCGCGCTCGCGCGGCAGGACGGGCGACAGCAGCGACTCGGCGTGCTTGACCGCGCCCGCCGGGTCGGGACTGTCCAGCCCGATCGCCACCAGCGCGGGGGTCGTGCCGGTGGCGTTCAGCAGCAGCCGTGCGCCGCCCTGCTCCCACAGCTCGACCGGTTTCGTGGGATGGGTCCCGGTGCGGGCGAAGCCGAGCGCGCCCAGCACCTCGCCGAGCGCCCCGGTGTCGGCCAGCTCGGCGAAGGCGAACCCGGTCGGGATCGCCGGATGCGCGCCGCCGCCCAGGGAGGCCTCCAGAGCGATGAGCGAGCGCATGCCGTCACGTGCGGTGCGCCCGGTGTCGGCCTGCCGGAAGTGGTCGTTGAACACCTCCAGCGACAGCGGCCCGGCATACCCCGCGTTGAGCACGTGGCCGACCAGCCCGGCCACGTCGAAGCCGCCCTGGCCGGGGAAGCAGCGGTAGTGCCGGCTCCACTGCAGCACGTCCATGGCCAGCAACGGCGCGTCCGCCAGTTGCAGGAAGAAGATCTTCTCGCCGGGGATCGCCTCGATGCCGATCGGGTCGGAGCCGCGCGACAGGATGTGGAAGCTGTCCAAGCAGACGCCCAGGCTGGGGTGGTCCGCCATGCGGACGATCCGCCAGGCGTGCAGATACTCGTCGACGTGCCGCCCCCACGCGAGAGCCTCGTACGCGATGCGCACGCCATGCTGGGCGGCCCGCTCGGCCAGCATCCGCAGCTGCGCGGCGGCCAGCTCGTCGTCGCCGATCGCGTGCGGCGAGACGTTCGAGCAGACCAGCAGCAGGTCCGCGCCCAGCCGCTCCATGACCTCGAACTTGCGCTCCGCCCGGCGCAGGTTGCGCGCGAGCAGGTCGGCGGGCACCGCCTCGAAGTCGCGGAACGGCTGGTAGAGATCGATCGACAAGCCCAGGTCGGCAGCCTGTTCCCGGATGCGCTCCGGCGGCAGCGGACAGGTCAGCAGGTCGTTGTCGAAGATCTCCACCCCGTCGAACCCGGCGGTGGCGATGGCCGCGAGCTTCTCGGTCAGCGTGCCGCTCACCGAGACGGTGGCGATGGACTTACGCACGGCTCCTCCTTCAGACGGCCACGAGGTCGGTCAAGTGGGCGAGCATCCGCTCGGCGTCCGGCTCCCGGCCGGTGAACAGGCGGAAGGCGTGCACGGCCTGGAAGACGACCATGCCGCCGCCGTCCAGCGTCCGGCAGCCCAGTGCCCGCGCCTGCTTCAGCAGCTCCGTCTCCAGTGGCCGGTAGACGATGTCGGCCACCCACAGGCCCGGATGCAGCAGCGACGCGGGCAGCGGCAGTCCCGGATGATGGGCCATCCCTGTCGGGGTCGCGTGCGCCAGGCCGTCGGCCTCGGCCAGCAGCTCGGGCAGCTCCGCGGGGGTCGCGTGCCGCGCGCGCCCGGGGCCGAAACGCCCGCTCAGCTCCGCGGCCAGGGCGGCGGCGCGCGCCAGGTCCTCATCGACCACGGTGATCCGATCGGCGCCCAGGGTGAGCAGCGCGTGGGCGACCGCCGCCCCCGCTCCCCCGGCGCCGAGCTGAACGACCCGGCGGGTAGGAGCGTCGGGCAGCCCCCGGGCGAACGACTCGGCGAAGCCCGTCCAGTCGGTGTTGTGGCCGGTGGCGCGCTCGCCGTCGAAGACCACCGTGTTGACCGCCCCCAGCATGCGGGCGTCCGGCGACAGGTCGTCCAGATGCGGGATGACGCTCTGCTTGCACGGGTGGGTGATGTTGAGCCCGTCGTAGCCGAAGCGGCGGGCGGTGCGTACCAGCTCCCCCACGTCCAGCCCGAGGCGGTCGGTGTCGAGCAGCCGGTAGACGTAGTGCAGCCCGTGGTGAGCGGCCTCCCGCTCGTGCAACGGCGGGCTCAGCGAGGGGCCGATGCCCGAGCCGATCAACCCGGTCAGGAACGAGGCCATCAGTTCTTCCTTTCAGCGGGTACGGCCGGAGCGGGACACGGCTCGCGGAGTGCCGACCAGGGTGGGTAGGGCCTGTTGAGGGCCGGTACGGGGGACATGACTCTCTAATGTACGTACTAGTGAGTTAGGTGACTAGACGTGAACCGGTACCGTGCCAACACATTTGCGGACCGCGCCCGCCCGACCGGCGTCAGCCAGGCCGTCCGGACGCCCCCGGCCCCATCCGGCCACGATGATCAACGCCAGGAGGCGGCGTCGGGGCAGCCCGGTTTCCCGATGCGGAGGGCTGTTCCAGGAGCACCTCTCGGACGGGAGGATGTGACCAGGTAGCCGCACCGCCGCTCCCGTTCCGGAGGCCCTGTTGTCACTGCCCCGCGTACTGCTCGTCCTGGCGTTGCTCGCGCTCGCCCTGGGGCTGGGAGCCGGCTTCATGCCGCTGACCGCCCAGGACCAGCGGTGCGGATCGAGCTTCATCCCCTCCGGTGACGACCCGGTCGAGCCCTTCCTCGGAAACGGCATCTCGACGGTGTCTCGGTGCGAGTTCATCCGGAAGTTTCTGCGCGTGCCCGCACTCGTGGCCCTCGTCGTCGGCTTCGGGCTGCTCATCGGCTGGGGCCTGACGCGCAACAGAGGCAGGCGCGAGCCATGGCCACAGGGGCGGCCTCCCTATCACGGCCCGTGATCGGACGGCGGGTGCGGCTCACGTCTCCCCCCTGTGAAGGCCCGAAGCCGCAGCCGCGCCGCCACGTCGGCGGCCACCCAGGCGTGGAAGTCGTCGTCCCGGTCGAGGTCCGCCCGCGCCGTCCGGCACCACTGCTCACTGTCGAGCACCGCGAGGTAGTGCCGCACGAGGCGATCGCGTTGCCCGGAGGTGCAGCCGGCCCGCTCCGGCGGATTGCTCGCCAGCCGATCGGCGAGCACCGCGGCGCTGACGTACCTGCCCACGGTCGGGCTCTGGCGGGCGAGGTGACCGGCGTGCGCCTCCAGGACCGCGCGGGCCGGCGGGTAGCCCGCCAGGGTCAGGCCCATCCCGGCGCAGTCGGCCATGGACCCCAGCAGCCGGCTGGTGTGGTCGACCAGGGCGTCGTCGACGTCCGGACCGATGATCGCCTCGTGCAGGTGAGCGGCCGTGGCGACCTTGCCCGCGAAGTAGCCGTTGAGGAAGTGGCCGTCGCAGGAATGACGCAGCAGCCACGCGCGCGCCGCGTCGCTCAGGCCCCACCCGCAGAGCTCCTCGACGACGTAGACCCGGCCCCAGCCGGCCACCCTCTGGGCCAGCCACAACAGCGCCTCGCCGCCGCCCCGGCGGCGCAGGGCCTTGGCTGCCAGCGGGCCGAAGCGGTTGGACAGCAGCCCGATCGTCCGGATCAGCTCGGTGTCCTCCTCGGCCCAGTCGGCGGCCAGCAGCGCCAGCCCCACGATGACCGAGCACCGGTCGGTGCCGTGCCGGACCAGCCATCGGCCGGTCCGCTGGACCCGCTGCCGGTCCGCGCGCAGAGCCGCGGCGGCGATGTGCTCGTTGTGCTGGATCGGGACGTGGACGTCGTGGAAGGCGTCGGCGAGCTCGCTGGGCGGTGCGTCACCGGCGAAGTGCGCGTCCAGGACGGCGGCCACGTCCGCGCCCTGGGACCGTGGATCCTCCGGCGTCCGCGGACCGGTCCGGCGGCGGTGCGGGTCTTCGTCGGGATACGGCTCGCCCTCGCGGGCGAGGGGCGCGTCCGGGCTCTGGCGGTGCAGGCGCAGTGCGTGGTCGAAGAGGGTGATCTGGGGTCCGAGCGGCTGGGGCTCGGTCGTCTCGCTCACCGGCGGACGGCGGACTCGATTCTCTCGATCATGCGACGAAGGATGCCAGCCTCCAACCGCGGGAGGCAAGCGAGCCCGAAGGTCACAACCCTGTATCATTCAGATGATAAGAACATCTGAATGCCGATCGGAAGGGCGCCCATGGCCAGGCTGACCCGCGCACAGCAGCAGGAACGCACCCGAGCGGCCGTGCTGGCCGCAGCGCAGGAGGAGTTCGCCCAGCGCGGATACGCCGACGCCAAGGTCGACCGGATCGCGGAGCGGGCCGAGCTGACCCGTGGCGCGGTCTACTCGAACTTCCCGAGCAAGCGCGCCCTCTACCTGGCGGTCCTGGTCGACTCGATCGAGCACCCGGACGTGGCTGAGGCCCAGTCGCCACCCGGCCTCGCAGAGACGGTGAGCGCGTTCGCGCGGGTCTGGCTCGAACGGCTGCCCTTGACCGGCGACACGCCCGCCGGCGGCAAGCTGCAGCTGCGCTCGCTGGCCGGGGTGTTCGACGACGAGCCGGGTCGCACCGCGCTGGCGCAGGTCACCAGACTGGAGGCGCTGCTGCTCGGGCTCGCGCTGGAGTCGCACCCGCCGCACGACACGCGGCGGGTCCGGCTGGCCGAGCTGGTCCTCACGCTGCTGAGCGGAGCCGGCCACCTGGCGGACACGGCGCCCGGATTCGGTGACCCCTTCGACGTGGCATGCGCCTGCCGGCACCTGGTCGGCCTCGATCTCGCCGACACGTGGGACCCGCCGCACCTGCCCTTCGTCGCTCCCGCCCGACCTGTCCGGCGCGCCTGGGAGCCGCCGCCGGAGTTGCCGGATCTGATCAACGATCGGGAGGCCGGATTCGACGCCGACGGGGTGATCGCGGTGCTCGGCGCCGGCCGGCTGGAGGCCGCCGAGGAGGCGGTCCGCGCCGCCCGGCCCGGCGACCGGATCACCGTGGCCGTGGTGACGAGCGATCCCGCCGAGATCGGTCGTCTGGTGCGGCTCAGGGTCGGCGACCTGGTGGAGAGCCTGCGACGGGTGTCCGCGCCGGACGCCTGGCCGGGGCTCCAGCTCGTCCTCGACGACCGCGCCGCCATCGCGTCGGCCGTCGGCCTCGCGGACGTCGACGACGCCACCGAGGCCGCGGTGCGCGTCCGGGCGGGCAGGATCTTCGCCGACGCCCAGGGCCGGGGCGCCGCCTACGCGGTGGCGACCGCTTCATGAGGGACGTCGCGCGCCGGGACGCGTCAGTGTCGCGGGATGCCCAGGGTGACGAGCAGGTCTTCGTGAAGCTGGAACCACACGCTGTGGTAGGAGGCGGTGCTGTCCGTCACGTAGTCGAGCGCCCCGGACCTGGCGCGTATGAGCGCGCCGGTGAGCCGCATCCGATACCGCTCGAACCGGAGCACCACCGCGGCCAGGTCCGCGCAGACGGCATCGGCACGCCGGTGGAGGTCGGTGAGCCGGTCCAGGACCCGGGAATCGTAGGCCGAGTCCGTGTGGTCGTTGAGCGTCGCTACACCGTCGACGGATCGCAGCTGCCAGGCCCCGCACAGATCGAGCAGCTCCGGGTTGAGCACGAGGAACTCGTCGAAGGCGGCCGTCACCGCCGCCCGGGCGCCGGCCGTGTCCAGCTCGTCGGAGATCCGCTCGGCATCGGCGGCATGCCCTGCCTCGGTGAGGCCCCATCCGCCGAAGTCGCCCGACACGTGCGTGACGAGACCCGCCACGGCGAGATCGATCAGCTCGGATTCGACGTCGGACTCGGAGAGTCCGGCAGCCTCGGAGACCCGGGCGAGGCTGGTGAACCCGACGCAGCGAAGGGTGTGCAACACCAGCAAGTCCGTGCTGGTCGGCTGGGGCAGGTTCGACACGCGGACAGGCTACACCGATGACCTGGATCCACCCGCTCTCGGCGGAGGCCGAGGAGAGCGCGAGCGTCCTCGGCTGCATGGGCCGACGCGGTCTCAGGCGGCGACTCCGACGGTGACGAGGTGGCACGTCTCACGGCGGCGCGAGCCGTACTGACGGCTCGACCGCCGGCGAGCAGGCCTGGCGGTGGGACCCCTTTCACAGGGTGCGGGCGCGGTCCGCGAGGACGCCCGCGCGGGCGAGCTGGACCTCCCGCGCCTTGCGGGCGGCGTACCGCAGGACCGGGCCGAACGTCGCATGCACCGTCAGGACGTCCTCGACCCGCGTCCCCGCACCGTGGGCGGCCAGCCCGAACCGGTAGCCGAGCCGCACCCCGCCCGGACTGTCCACCTCCCCCTCGACGCCCTCCCCGGTGGGACGGAGCGTCACCTCGATCAGGTTGTCGTATCTGAGAAAGCCGAAGAACCGGAACCGCTCCACCGACACGAACCGGGTCTGGCCGGGCTCGCGCCGCACCTCCCGCACCGCGACCACCAGCGGCGACAGGCCGACATAGCTGGACGGCTCGCTCAGATGGGCGAGCACCGCGGACGGCGGGGCGGTGACCTGGAAGACGTTGCGCAACTCGATGCCAGGCATTCTCAACGCCCCCCTTCGAGCCCGTCCCAGGACCAGCGCGGCACCGGCAGGCCGGTCGGGACCCGGGCGTCGTGCGGCGAGTAGGAGAGCACCTCCCGCACGGCCCACGTCATGTACGCGCGCAGGGCGGCGCGCAGGTCCGGATCGCCGGGCAGCCCGGCGTCGTCGATCGCCCCCAGGAAGCAGTCAAGGAAACGTTTTCCCAGGTCGTCCTCCATGCCGTTGCCCGCATGGAGGCGGAGCATCGCCGAATGATCGTCGCCGGTCCCCGAACAGCCGCCGGGCCCGCCGAACACCTCACCCCAGTAGCCGGCCAGCCGCCGCACGTGCTCGGGATGCGTGCCCCGGGAGAACGGGTGGTTCAGCACCGGGTCGAGCAGGCATCGCCGGTGGTGGGCGGCGGCCAAGGCCAGGAACGCCTGCTCGCCGCCCGCGAACTCGAAGATGGAAGGCCGCGTCATGCCGCGACTCTGCCACAGGGCGCGACCCCGGGGAATCGGCGTCTCAGCTGCCGCGCGCCGGCTCCGGTGCCGGGAATCCGGTGTGGCGGCGGTGGCGCCAGGTCGCGCCGAGGAGGCCGAAGGGCAGGCCCCACAGGGGCAGGATGGTCAGCAACCAGATGGATTCGGTGAGGCTCATGCCGTCGGGCAGATGCTTGAGCGATTCTCCGTCCAGGAGCGTCCGCCCGTAGGTGTGGCTCACGTACAGCCAGGCGAACACGCCCACGACGAACAGCACCAGGGTGCCCGCCACCGTCGCCCACACGGCGGCCTGGAGTCCGGCGCGGACCGACCGGCCGGCCGTCGCGGCGATGGCCGAGCAGGTGAAGAGGATCGCCGGCGGGCCGAGGAGGAGGAAGAGCGCGACGCCCTGGGTGGTGTCGCCGCCGCGGACGGCCTCCCCCGCCAGCGCGAGCCCGAGGGCCAGCGCGCCGCCGAGGCCGAACCACAGCGACGGGCGGTCGGCGATCAGCCAGCGGGGCGGCATGAGCGCCACCGCCGCGCACGCGGCCAGCACGACGGCGAAAAGGATCTCGTCGCCGGCTCCGAGGGCGATCGCCGCGGTCCGCTCGACCAGGACGAGGTACACGGCGAGCGCGACGCATCCCACCACGCCGGCCACGATCAGCGCGTACGGGGTACGCCGGACGACGGGCTGCGCGCGCGCCATCGTCCACACCGCGGCCAGGCCGAGCAGCGCGGTGAAGGTCAGCGCGAAGACGCGCATCTCAGGCAGGACGTAGCCGACCGCGAACCAGGCCGCGAGGGCGCGAACAGCAGGAAGACCACCGCGATGCCGATGACCGTCGGGTAGGGTCCTTCGCCCATCACGCGCTCCCCGCCAGCGGGTCCAGTCGTGGGCGCGCCGGCACGGGATCGGCCGGCGCGGCCAGGGCGCCGGCCATCTGCAGGCCGGGGCCGGTGAGCCGGTAGAGGTGCCGGGGCGGGCGGCCGGCGGGGGGCTCGCTCTCCCAGGAGGTTTCGAGCAGGCCCCGATCGGCGAGCCGGATGAGGATCGGATACATCGAGCCGGCCTTGATGCCGAGCTGACGGCACAGTTCGTAGCCGTGGCGCCATTCGGCAGGCCGCTCGGCAAGGGTGAGCATCACCGCCACCGTCTGCGCGGACGGCCGTCTGGAACGGGTCATAAATTAACTCTATCTATATAGAGTTAATTCGTCCAGGGCCGCCGAACTGCGGGGAATAGGTTTGCGCAAACGAGATATAGGGTGTCATACAGCACTGGTGTTGAGCTGCTCGTGTGCTTCACCCTGAAGCCGGCGGGAAAGGACCGACGATTGGCCGACCCTTCGGAGCAGGCGGCGAAACCGGCCACGATCAGGGACGTCGCGGCCGCCGCGGCCGTCTCCATCGGCACCGCGTCCAAGGCGCTGAACGGCCGCGGCCGGATGCGGGACGAGACCCGCGACCGGGTGTTCGCCGCCGCCGAACGTCTCGGTTTCCGGCCCAATCCCCTGGCCCAGGGACTGCTGGCAGGCAGGACCCACGCGGTCGGCCTCGTCACGAGCGACAGCTACGGACGGTTCAGCATCCCGGTGATGCTGGGCGCGGAGGACGCCCTGGGCTCCGGGCAGATCTCGGTGTTCCTCTGCGACACCAGGGACGATCCCATCAGGGAGCGCCACTATCTGGAGCGGCTGCTCGCCCGGCGCGTCGAGGGGATCATCGTCACCGGCCGCCGCACCGAGCCGCGCCCGAGCATAGGCCGCCGCCTGCCGGTCCCGGTCGTCTACGCGATGACCCAGTCCACCGACGAGTCGGACTTCTCCATCATCCCCGACGACCAGGGCGGCGGGGCCCTCGCCACCCGCCACCTGCTGGCGACCGGCCGCACCCGCATCGGGCACATCACCGGCCCCGAAGGGTTCCAGGCGGCACGCGAGCGGGCGATCGGCCTGCACACCGCGCTCGCCGAGGCGGGCCGGGAACCCGCCGGCGAGATCCTCTTCGGCCAGTGGAGCGAAGAATGGGGGCGCCAGGGGGCCGACATCCTCCTGCACGCCGCTCCCGAGGTGGACGCGATCTTCTGCGGCAGCGACCAGATCGCTCGTGGGGTCGCCGAGACGCTGCGCGAGCGAGGCAGGAGAGTCCCCGACGACGTGGCTCTGGTCGGCTTCGACAACTGGGAGCCGATGGCACTCGGCTGCCGCCCGCCGCTGACCACCGTCGACATGAACCTCGGCGAGATCGGCCGCATCGCCGCCCGCCATCTGCTCGACGCCATCGCCGGCAGGCCGACCGCGGGCGGCGTGCTGACCGTGCCCGCCACCCTGGTTCCGCGCGCCTCGACCAGACGCAGCACCTGAGCCGCGGGCTCAGTTCTTGACGCCGGTGAGGGTGACGCCTTCGATGAAGTAGCGCTGCAGGAAGAAGAACAGCGCGATGATCGGGACGATGACGGCGGCGGAGGCGGCCATCAGATAGCCCCACTGGGTGATGAAGATGCTCTGGAACGAGGCCAGACCGAGGGAGAGCGTGTATTTCTCCTCGTCGTTGAGATAGAGCAGCGGCCCGAGGAAGTCGTTCCAGGTTCCGATGAAGGTGAAGATGGTCACCACGACGATCGCCGGCTTCGACAGCGGCATGACGATCGTCCAGAAGACCCGCCACGGCGACGCCCCGTCGATGTAGGCGGCCTCGTCCAGCTCGAACGGGATCGTCAGGAAGAACTGACGCAGCAGGAAGACGTTGAACACCCCGCCTCCCGCTCCGGCGAACCAGCTCGGCACGGTGAGCGGGATGATGGAGTCGAGCGCGCCGAGCTCCTGCCACATGACGAAGGTCGGGATGAGTGTCACGGCGTACGGGAGCATCACCCCGCTCAGCAGGACCGCGAAGGCGATGTTCCGGCCCCGCCAGCGCAGCCGGGAGAAGCTGAAGGCGGCGATCGAGCAGGTGAGCACCGTCCCCAGCACGCTGATGACGGCGATGACCACCGTGTTGACGAAGTACAGCCAGAACGGCTGAGCGGTGAGCGCCTCACCGAAGTTGGACCACTGGACCGGCGAAGGGATCCACTCGGGCGGCGCGACGAACATCTGGGCGTCCTGCATCAGCGCGCTGCGCACCAGCCAGACGAAGGGCAGCAGGGTCGGCACGGCCCCGGCGACGAGCGCGAGATACAGCAGCGCCTTGCCGTACCTCCGCGGCCGGCGCAGACCCGCCGTGGGAGCGACGCGCCCGGTGCGCGGCTCGCGCGGCGGCGCCGTGACAGCGGTCATCGGGCACCTGCCATCTCGTAGTAGACCCAGCGGCGGGCGTTCCTGAACATCAGGAACGTGATCACCATAATGATCATGAAGAGCACCCAGGCGAGCGCGCTGGCGTAGCCCATCTCGCTCTCTCTGAAAGCCTTGCGGAACAGGTAGTAGACGTAGAAGAGGGTGGCGTTGTTCGGTCCGCCCTCGGTCATCACATATGCCTGGTTGAACACCTGGAACGTGCCGACCACGCCGACCACCAGGTTGTAGAAGATGGTCGGCGTCATCATGGGCAGCGTCACATGCCAGAAGCGCCGCAGCGGGCCGCCGCCGTCGATCGACACGGCCTCGTACAGGTGTCTCGGCACTCCCTGCAGGCCGGCCAGGAAGATCACCATGGTGTTGCCGAAGCCCCACGTGCTCATGATGATCAGCGACGGGATGGCCGTCGCCTCGTCGTAGATCCACTGTCCGGTCGGCAGCCCGGCCTGGCGCAGCAGCGAGTTGAGCAGCCCGAAGTCGGGATTGAAGATCCAGATCCACAGGACCACGTTGGCGATCGCCGGCACGAGCGTCGGCAGGTAGAAGATGGTCCGCCACAGGGGCAGGCCGCGCACCTTCTGGTTGAGCAGCATGGCGACCGCGAAGGACACGATCAGGACGAGCGGGACCGCGCCGAGCGTGTAGTAGGTGGTGGCGCCGAGCGACTTCCAGAACAGCTCGTCGCCGGCCATCTCGGTGTAGTTGCTCAGCCCCACGAACGAGGGCGTGCCGCCGACCTGCCAGTCCGTCAGGCTGAACGCGAAGGAGGCGACCATCGGACCGGCCGTGAAGATCGCGAATCCGAGGATGGCGGGGACCGCCATGAGCAGGCCCCAGCGCCGCTCCATGCGGCGCTGGCCGGACATGCCGGGCATCTCACATCTCCTGGGTGTGGTGCCAGCCCTGCAGCATGCCGGTGATCTTCGGGGTGACCGCCTTGAGGATCGCGGCGGCGGGCTGCTTGCCGGACTCGATCTCCTGCAGGGCGGGGGTGAGGACGTCGCTGGAGATCGCCGAGAGGTTCTTCACCCGGTTGCGCAGGTCGGGCACGCCATGCTCGCGCGCGTAGTCGACGACGGCCGTCCTGAACTCCGGCGGATGGCCGTCGTTCTTGGTCCAGGAGTCGATGGCCGCCTGGTCCTCGTAGTACTTCTTCTCCTGGGGCATCCACAGCCCCTGCTCGTACAGGTCGACGTGGCGCGGGTCGATGTGGAAGGCGAACAGCTCCACCGCCTCCTCCACGTGCTTGGTCCCGGCGAACACCGAGGACGCGCCCGCCACCTGCGAGGTGGTGAAGGGCTCGCCGTACTTCGGCAGCACGCCGATGCCGTAGTCGACCTTGCTCGCGTTCATGTCGAGCAGCGCCCAGTGCCCGTCGACCACCATGGCCACCCGCTTGGTCTTGAGCAGGATGTTGGTCCCCGGCACGTCGTCGCCGGTCGCGGCGAGCTGGCCGGGGCCGGGGGCGACGCGGTGCTTGTACACCAGGTCCTGCAGGTTCTGGAACACCCGGATCGCCTCGGGGCTGTCCAGCAGGCACTTCCTGCCCGCCTCGTCGGCGAAGTCGGCGCCGTTGCTGCGTAAGAACCCGTACCACGCCGCCGCGTAGGTGACGCTGATGGAGATGCCGAACTGCCGGACCTGCTTGGGGTCGAACCCGGACTCGTCGGGATGCCTGCCGTTCTGATCGATGGTCAGCTTGTAGGCGTTCTCCACGAGCTGGTCCCACGACCAGGCCGAGGCGGCCACCGCCGGCGGTGGCGTGATGCCCGCCTCGGCGATCGCCGCCTTGCTGTACCACAGCAGCTCGATCTCGTTCGCGGTGGAGACCCCGTGCAGCTTGTCCGGCCCGTACCACAGGTAGGCGTCCGGCAGATAGCCGGCGAGCTGCGGATACTTCTTCAGGTACGGGAAGAGGTTGACCAGCTTGCCCTGCTCGGCCAGCCGGAACGACATCGACATCGGCACGTAGCCGAGGTCCGGCATCCGGCCGCCGGCCACCAGGGTGTTGAGCTTGACGTCGTACTCGTCGGGGGTGAAGAGCGGCTTGACGTCGATCCCCGGCTTCTGCTGCTCGAAGGCCTGGAGCATCTTCTCGACGGCCGTCTTCTCGAACGTGGAGCCCCAGTACATGAACTGCAGCTGCCGAGCCGCCTTGGTCTCGCCCCCCGAGCCACAGGCCGCCGCGGCCGCGCCCAGGGCGGCCAGCCCACCCATCCTGAACAGGTCTCTTCTCTTCATGTGCGTCTTCCTTACGCGAGGGGTATCCAGACCCGCATGACGCCGCCGTCGCGGTTGTCCCACTGGTGGTAGGGGACGGCCGTGGCGGTGGCGGGGGTGCCGGCCGGGAGGTCGGTGGGGGCGGTGGCGTAGGGCAGGCCGTGCGGTGGTGCGGCGGGCAGCCGGACGGCGTCCGCCTCGATCTGCACGGTCCTGCCGATGCCGGGCAGATCGCGCTCGACGGCACGCAGCCGCGTGCCCGGAGTGAGCGCCAGGTCCTCGATGTCGGCGTCCTGGTCGGCCTGCTCGAAGCAGTAGACGAGCGGGCCGCGCTCGATGGCCGCGCACCCTCGCAGCGCGTCGATCCTGCGGTGCGGCAGGGTCAGCCGGGGTGACATGTCCAGGTCGAGAACGTAGGTGTCGCCCGGCTTCCAGGCGCGGCGGATCTCGGCGTATCCGTCCGCGTTCGGGATGAGTTCCCCGGAAGCGCTCCAGGCGGGCACGCGCAGTTTGAGCGTCCATTCGGTGCCCGGCGCGCTCCGCACGGTGAACCGCACGCGCCCGTCCCACGGGTAGTCGGTCTCGACGGCGAGCGTGACGCCGCCGGCCCGGATAATTCCCGGCACGTACTGGTGCACCGACAGCCCCTCGGCATCGGTGGTGGCGACGTAGTGGCCGAGCGAGGAGACCAGCCGCATGATGTTCGGCGGGCAGCAGGCGCACGCGAACCACTCCCGGCGCCGGCCCAGGTAGGCGTCCTCGAACAGGTCGGCGCGGCGCTGCAGGGGGTTCACGTAGAAGAACCGGGTGCCGTCGGCGGACGTGGACGCGGCGAACGCGTTGTAGAGGGTGCGCTCGATCAGGTCGGCGTAGCGGCCCTGACCGGTGGCGAGCAGCAACCGCCAGTTCCAGTGGATGCTCGCGATGGCCGCGCAGCTCTCGTTGTAGGAGCGGTCGGGCGGGAGCTCGTAACGCTCGCCGAACGCCTCACCGTCGTGTCGCGAGCCGTGGCCGCCGGTGATGGAGGTCTTGGTGGCGACCATGTCCTCCCAGCGGCCCACCGAGCACTCCAGCAGCGACTCGTCGCCCGTCTCCAGATAGAGGTCGACGATGCCCGCTTCCAGGTAGAGCTGGCGCACGGCATGCCCGACCGCGGTGTCGGCCTCACGGACCGGCAGGTGGTCCTGGGCGTAGAGCGGACCCATGCCGCTGTCGGCGATGAGCCCCTTGCCCCGGTTGTCGACCAGCTTGCGCGCGAGCTCCAGGTAGGACCGCTCCTGGGTGAGCCGGTAGAGCTCGACCAGGGCCGTCTCGACCTCGGCGTGCCCGTCGATGCCGTCGTCGCCGCCGGTGAGAAACCTGTTTACCAGGAGGTCGGCGAACCGGCGGGCGACGGCCAGGAGCGCGTCGCCGCAACCCGCCCTCGCCGCGGCCACCGCCGCCTGGAACAGGTGGCCGGCGCAGTACATCTCGTGGCTGTACTCGAGCTCGGCGAAGATCTTGTCCGGCTTCACCGTCTGGTAGTGCGAGTTCAGATAACCGTCCGGGCGCTGCGCCCGGGACAGCAGCGCGGCCGACTCGTCGATGAAGGCGCGGTAGGCGTCGCCGGGCTGCCGGCAGTGCTCCCAGGCGACCGCCTCCAGCTGCTTGTACAGGTCCGAGTCCTGGAAACGGTAGCCCCGGAAGGACCCGCTCCCCTCACCCGCGGCCAGCCTCAGGTTGGGCACCGCCCCCGACCGCTCCATCCGGTCCAGGCCGAGCGGGATGCTGGCGTCCCGATTGATCCGCTGCCAGCGCCCCAGCGGACCTCCCTCGATGTCGACGTCGTCGACGCTCAGCGGGCGCTGCGCCCCGGCGGAAGGTGCGAGGGGACCGCGGACGCGGTCACCGAACTCAGACATCGTGCTCCTAGAAGCTGAGAATAGGTTTTCTCAGTCGCAATGTAGGATGTGATACATCACCGGGTCAATAGCCGTGTCCCGCGAGGCCGCACCGGGAAAACAGTTGCGCAGGTTGCCCAACGGCCCTTGGTGGCCCAGTTTTCGAAAACCTTTTCTTCGTTATGACAATGTTATAGATCGTGCGGTGAGCTCATTTGCGCCGATCATTCCCCTACGCTGCCACGTTGCGTGGTCAAGGGACTCTTGACAGAGCTCAACACCTGAGTTTTGCTTCCGAAAACCTTTTAGATCTGCCTTACGCCGCGAGCCGACACCTGGGCGCCCCAGCCGGCGATCGACAGAAGAGACACAGCACTAGAAATCGGTCAAAACCATCTCCCGCCCGGAGATGTTAGCGCTAACAGAATCAGGGAGCCCTCATGAAGAAACGGTGGTTATCGGCCGTAGCCGCGGCCCTCATGCTCCTCCTCAGCAGCGCCCGGCCCGCACTCGCGGGGCCGCCGATCACTACCGCGATCTACACGGCCGACCCGGCCGCGCTGGTCGCAGGTGACACCCTCTACCTGTACACCGGCCATGACGAGGCCCCGCCCGGCGGCACCAACTTCGTCATGCGCGACTGGCACGTCTTCACCTCATCCGACGCCACCACCTTCACCGACCAGGGCGCCAGGCTCTCCCTGTCCAACTTCTCCTGGGCGGGCGCCGACGCCTGGGCCGGCGAGGTCGAGCGCGGCGCCGACGGGCGCTACTACTGGTACGTCCCCGTCAACGGCAACGGCGCCGGCTGGATGGACATCGGCGTGGCCGTCGGCAACAGCCCGCTCGGCCCGTTCACCGACGCCAAGGGCGGCCCGCTGATCAGCGACAGCACCCCCGGCAGCTCGCCGCTCAACATCGATCCGACCGTCTTCACCGATGACGACGGCCAGGTCTACATGTACTGGGGCTCCTACTACGGCCTGCGCGCCGTCAGGCTCAACGCCGGCATGACCTCGACCGTCGGCTCGGTGATCACCCCGAGCGGCGTGACGAACTTCTGGGAGGCCCCCTGGATGTTCAAGCGCGCCGGGGTCTACTACCTCGCCTACGCGGCCAACGACTCGGCCTGCTCCGCGCCCGGATACGCGTGCATCCGCTATGCCACGGCGAGCAACCCGCTGGGCCCGTGGACCCACCGCGGGGTCGTCCTCGACCAGGTCACCTCGACCACCAACCACCCGGCGATCGTCGAGTTCAAGGGGCAGTGGTACATGGTCTACCACAACGCGAACAGCCCCGGCGGGGGCAACTTCCGCCGCTCGGTCACCGTCGACAAGCTCTACTTCAACGCCGACGGCACGATGCAGAAGGTCGTGCAGACCGGCGGCAGCGGCGGCGGCCAGCCACCGGCCGGCACGAACCACGCCACCAGCGCCACCGCCTCGACGTCGTACGTCTCCCCGTGGGAGACCCTCGCCGCCGTCAACGACGGGTACGTGCCCACCAGCTCCGCCGACCACAGCCACGGCGCCTACGGCAACTGGGACCACCGGGGCACCGAGTGGCTCGAATACCGCTGGCCCACGGCCAGGAGCGTCTCCAGGGTCGCCACCTACTGGTTCGACGACGACCTGGGCATCGACCTGCCGGCCTCCTGCCAGCTCCAGTACTGGAACGGCACCGCGTACGTGAACCTGCCGGGCGGGTGCGGCGTGGCCGCGCACACGTACAACGTCTCGACGTTCCCCGCGGTCAGCACCACGCGCCTGCGGCTGAACATCACCTCCAAGCCCACCCACTCCACCGGCGTCCTCGAATGGATGGCACTGGCATGAGAAGAATCGTCATGGCCCTGCTGCTCGTCGCGGGCTTACTCGCCGCCGGCGCGCCGGCGCACGCGGACCAGACCATCGGCTTCCCGACCTTCAACGGCCCCGCCGTCCCGGCGCCGCCCGGGGCGTACACGACCGGCGACATGATGCGGGCCATCTACGACGCCGAGAGCTCCGGCACGGATTTCTGGATGGACCGGCTGCTGGCCCGTCCCGGCAACGACCCGGCGGGCACCTGGCTCATGTCGCGCGGCCGGGCGCTGTTCATGAAGACGCACACGCCGGGCACGCTCGGGTTCGCCGGGCAGGCCGCGTACTGGGAGAGCATCAGCAACAACAACGCCTTCACCGTCGCCGTCACGCCCGGCACGTTCACCGAGCAGGTGAGCTCCCGCTGGCAGGCCCCCAGCCACTGGAAGAGCCGGCACACCAGCGGCTCGATCACCGTCAACCAGACGAAGTTCATCACCGACAACAACGTGGCCGTGGCCAACCTGGCCATCACCAACGGCGGCTCCGGCTCGACGACGCTGCAGGTGCGCGCCACCTCGCCCTACGCCGCATCGGGCAGCGGCAGCGAGCTGACCGGTCAGGTCAACGCCTACAACAATCTGACCACGCTCTACCCGAGGCTCACCTGCGACGGCTGCACGGTCTCCAGCGGCGGCCTCAATCGCTCGGTCACGATCGCCGCCGGCGCCACGGCGACGGTCAAGGTCGTCATGGGCTTCGTCACCAATGAGATCCCGGCCTCCCGCACGGAGTACGACGCCTACGCCGGCTACTCGGCCGCTACCGCGTTCGCCACCCACGTGCGCGCGTACAACCGCTGGTGGGCCGAGAACGTCCCCTACATCGACGTGCCCGAGCCGGCCATCAAGAAGAACATCTACTACCGCTGGTGGCTGATGCGCTTCAATCACCTGGACGCGGACATCCCCGGGCAGACGTTCCAGTTCCCCACCTCGACCGAGGGCGTCCTGGGCTACAACAACGCGATCGCGCTGACCCAGCCCATGCACATCGACGACCTCAAGTACCTGCGTGACCCGATCTACGCCTACGGCGACTGGCTGAGCGTCGGCCAGACCTCCAAGAACGGCCGCTTCCTCGACAATCCCGGCGACCCGGAGAACTGGTCCAACAGCTACACCCAGTACATCGCCGAGGCCGCCTGGAAGAGCTACCAGTTGCACGGCGGCCAGCCGGCCATCGCCGGCAACCTGGCCCGCTACGCCGAGCAGGACGTCAAGGGCCAGCTCGCGTACTACGACACCGACAACAACAAGCTCATCGAGTACGACTGGGGCGCCCTGACCGGCAACGACGCCGACGCCGTCTCCTTCCACTGGAAGAACGGCCGGATGGACCGGGCCGAGGCCGCCTACCAGTACAGCGGCGCGCTCGCCGCCGCCCAGGCCTACGAGGCGATCGGCAACACGGCCAAGGCCACCGAGATGCGCACGCTCGCCACCCAGATCCAGAACGCGATCGTCGGCGTGCTGTGGAACCCGGGCCGCCAGCTCTTCGAGCACCGCCTCAAGTCCACGAACGAATGGGTGCCGTGGAAGGAGATCAACAACTACTACCCGTTCGCGGTCGGCGCGATCCCGAACACGGCCGCCTACCGGCAGGCCCTGCGCCTCTACGACGACCCGGCGCACTACCCGATCTTCCCCTTCTACACCGCCAACCAGGTGGACAAGGCGGCCGCGGCAGCCGCCGGCAACCCCGGCTCCAACAACTTCTCGACCATCAACTCCACCGTCCAGTTCCGGCTCTACTCCAAGGTGCTGCGCGACTACCCGAACGAGTGGATGAGCGCGACCGACTACAAGAAGCTGCTCTACTGGAACGTCTGGGCGCAGTACGTCGGCGGCAACACGCAGTGGCCGGACGCCAACGAGTTCTGGGCCGACTGGAACGGCTCCTCGATCGCCTACCGCTCCTGGATCCACCACAACATCCTGGGCAGCGGCAACTGGACCGTCATCGAGGACGTCGCCGGGCTGCGGCCGCGCAACGACGCCAAGGTGGAGCTCTCCCCCATCGGCATCGGCTGGACCCACTTCACCGTCAACAACCTGCGCTACCGCAACGCCGACCTGACCATCGTCTGGGACGACCCGGCCGACGGCGTGGTGCGCTACCCCGGCGTGCCCGAGGGCTACTCGATCTACGTCAACGGCAGCCGGGCGGCCACGGTGTCGTCGCTGGTGCCGTTCACCTGGGACCCGGCCACCGGCGCCGTCACCACCACCGGCACGGTCACCCACCACGTGGCCGTCTCAGGCCTGCAGGCACCGGCCCAGGTGAGCCACACCGGCGCCCGCATGGTCGACATGCTCGCCAAGGCAGGCGTCGATCTGACCGCCGGCCTCGCCAACCTCGCCACCGGCGCCACCGCCACGGCCTCCACGACGGCCTCCGGCAGCAACACCGCGGGCGCCGTCGACGGGTTCCCGATCAACGAGCCGTTCTGGGGCGGCACCACCGCGGGTCAGGACTGGTACGAGCTGAACCTCGGCTCGGCCCGCACGCTGAACGAGGTGCGGCTCTACTTCAAGGACAGCCGCCCGGCGAGCGGCACCTACCGGGCGCCGGCCTCGTACGACATCCAGTACCACAACGGCAGCGCGTGGGTCAGCGCGCCGAGCCAGGCCAAGTCGCCGGCGACGCCGCGGGCCAACTACAACGTGGTGCGGTTCCCGGCCGTCACCGCGCAGCGCGTGCGCGTGCTGGCCACGGCCGCCTCCGGCGCCAGGACCGGGCTCACCGAAATCAAGATCCACAACCGGGGCGGGGTCCAGCCGCCCGCCAACCTGGCGCAGTCGGCCACGCCGTCGGCGTCGTACACCTCAGCCTGGGAGAGCGTGGCCGCCGTCAACGACGGGATCGACCCGACGTCGTCGAACGACACCGCCAACCCGCGCTGGGGCTGCTGGCCGGAGACCGGCCAGCAGTGGATGGATCTGACCTGGTCCTCGGCCCGCACCGTGAACCGGGCCGAGGTGTACTTCTTCGACGACGACCAGGGCATCGACATGCCGGCGTCGTGGAGGCTGCAGTACTGGAACGGCAGCGCGTACGTGGACGTGCCCGGCGCGAGCGCGTACACGCTGACCAAGAACGCCTACAACACCGTCACTTTCACCGCCACCAGCACCACCCGGTTGCGGGTGCTGCTGACCGGCACCGGCACCAGTTCCGTCGGCCTCCTGGAGGTCAAGGCCTACGGAACCTGACGCGCTGGAGGGGCGTGCCCGCTCGGGCACGCCCCCGTCTTCGACGAGAGAAAGGTGCTGTACGTGAAACGACTCGCCATCGCGGCCGTCATGCTGATCTCCTTGTGCGTCATCGTCCGGCCGGCGCATGCCGCGCTTCCGGCGCAGGTCATCGACATGTTCGGCCGGAACGTCAACGGCTACGGCGTCAAGCTGGTGGACTGGCAGGGCTACCTCGCCAATCCGTACGCCGAGCTCACCGTCAGGCCCCCGGCGGACGCGCGCTATCCCGTGACCATCGACCTCAAGGCCGAGGGCACGTCCCGCCTGATGATGGACCTGCCCAGCCGGCTCACCGCCACCGGCGCGACGAAGACGCTGACCTTCGCCAACGCCGCCGAGCAGAAGGTCTTCCGCCTGGCCATTCATTCCAAACGCGGTCCGGGCGTGGACGAGCTCCACACCCTGAGGATGACCGTCCGGGAGTCGACCGGCGCCACGACCGAGCAGTCCATGCCCATCAGGGTCCAGCAGGACGAACGGACCGCTCTCCAGCCGGCCGTTCCGGTCACCTTCGACTACCGCCACGACAACATCACCGGCTACTTCACCGACCCGGCCTTCAGGACCACGGCGGAAGAGGCGGTCAAGGACTGGTTCAGGTTCTTCGACCTCCAGCCCTTCGACACCGTGGCGGCCGGCGCGGAGACGAACCACCTCCCCGGCAACGACTGGCAGAACACCATCTCGGTCACCAACAACACCGCGTACAACGGCATGTACGTGTTCTTCAGAGGCATTCAGACGCCCTATTCCACCGGTTATCCCGCGGCGAACGGCAGATACCACACCCGAAACGGCCAGCAGGTCGCGGGCCCGCTCCACCGGTCCACCTCGATGATCTTCGAATACGACGAGGCGGGAAAGCAGCTCTTCACCTCTCTGGCCGACGAGGACTGGTACAGGACGGAGATCCAGGGCTCCGTTCTCGACGTGCACGGGCTGGTCATGCACGAGTACGGTCATGCCGTCGCCTACCACTCCGACTGGGCCGGAATGCGCAACTACGTGGCCAACGGCGGCAACGACCCCGACGTCATCGCCTACCAGGGCTACCCCGTTCCCCTCGACACCGGTGGCTACCACATTCCCGGCGACCAGCGCTCCTGGGACCGCATCAGCGGGCAGAGCGGCGGCTGGAACCACATGTTCCCGACCCGCAGATGGATGCTCACGAAGCTCGCCCTGCTGGTGGCCGAGAACGCGGGATGGACGCTGAACCGCAACCTGACGCCGTTCCTCAGGCCGTCCATCACCACCACCTCCCTGCCCCAGGCGGCGCCGGGCGTCGCCTACCAGCAGACGCTGGCGGCCAGGGGCGGAGTCCCCTTCTACGACTGGAGGGTGACATCGGGCTCGCTGCCCGGCGGACTCAGCCTCGATCGCTTCACCGGCGCGATCACCGGCACGCCCACCACGGCCGGCACCTTCGGCTTCACCGTCGAGCTGAGGGACTACGACAGGCTGAGCACCCCGGTCACCAGGACCTTCCAGCTCTCCGTAGGGGGCGTCCCGAGCACCAACCTGGCCACGGCCGCGACCCCTTCCGCGTCCTACACCTCGCCGTGGGAGTCCGTGGCCGCGGTGAACGACGGCATCGACCCGCCCGGCTCCAACGACACCACCAACCCCCGATGGGGCACCTGGCCCCAGACCGGTTCGCAGTGGGCGCAGCTGACCTGGCCGGCCGCCCAGCGGATCAGCTCGGCCGAGGTCTACTTCTTCGATGACAACGGCGGGGTGCGCGTACCGGCGTCATGGAAGTTGCAGTACTGGAACGGCACCGCCTACGTGGACATCCCCGGCAGCTATCCGACCGCGGTCAACACCTACAACCGTGTCTCGTTCGCCGGCGTGGACACGACCAGGCTGCGAGCCGTGTTGCAGAGCGGCCAGGGATCGGTCGGGCTGCTGGAAGTGAAGGCCTACGCGTGACCGTCTCCGTGGCCGCGCACGCGGTTCACACCGCTTCCTGCTCCGCCTCGACCTGGCGGCTCCAGTCGCGATTGGTGACCTGCCAGCGGTCCTCGTCCTCACCCGCTCGCCAGTAACCCGAGATGGACAGGCGCTCCGGCGGCACGCCGTGCTCGACGCGCAGCAGCCGCCGGAGCTCCTTGACGAAGCCCGCCTCGCCGTGACCCGGCTGGGACGCTTCGACACCACGTACATCCCCTCGCCCATCCCGCACCTGTTCCGCAATGTCGGGCGGACTCCGCTGCGGATCCTGTGGGTCTACACCTCGGGCACGGTGACGCGCACGTTCACCGAGACGGGCGTCACCGTGGAGCACCTCTCCCCCGGCCGACCAGATGGGCCGCGGCTGACCACGCTCCCTGGCGTGGCTACACCTCCTCGGCCACCCCCACGTACATGACCCGGGGCGCCGAGGGGTTGAAGGCGATGGCGGTGACCCGGTCGTAGGAGTTGTGCCTCGTGGTGACCCGGTCGCGACGGGAGTCGTAGGTGTAGATGTTTGTGCCGATCCCCGACCACCCGGTTCCCCACACGAAATACAGCACGCCGGGGTCCGTCGGGTGCGCGGCGAGCAGCGGCCCGTTGGGCAGGGTGATGTCGCCGCCCTGGTCGACCACGGGGGTGAAGCGCCGGCCCCCGTCGTGCGACCTGTAGAGGTGCCAGCCGCCGGACGGCACGCCCGCCTCCAGCTCCGCGAGGTCGAGCCCCATCGCGTACACGACGTTCGGCGCGGCCGGGGAGATCACGGCACTGAACACGTTGGTCCTGCCGCCGCTCGCGCTCAGTCCGGTGGCGGCGGCCCATGTGCGCCCGCCGTCGAAGGTGACGCGAGCGCCGGTGTCCGACCCTCCGAGCACCACGTGGTCCAGGTCGTACGGGTCGAAGACCGCGGTGTAGATCATGAGGGTCTCGCTCTGCGGCCAGGCGGGCACGCCGACGGGCCGCCACGTGCGCCCGCCGTCGCGCGAGTCGTACAGTTGCCCGGCGCCGTCGGCCACCCGCAGGTGGTCGCCGTGACGCCGGTCCGTGCCCAGCCCGCGCAGCTCACCCGCGGGTGAGGTGAGCGGCGTGGCGCGGGTCGTGCAGGGGGACCGCGATCCTGCCGCTGAGTACCGATGCGGCGGCGCACGCGGACAGCGCGGTCATTGTGCACTCCTCGTCTCTGCTCGACGCGCTGGTCTCGCTCTTCGAGGTGCTGTGGCGATCGGCGCTGCCGCTGCCTGCCGCCCCCTCCTCCGGCCAGGCGGATCTGCCGGATCCGGAGCTGTTCACGCTGCTGGCGGCCGGGCTCAAGGACGAGGCCGTCGCGCGCCAGCTCGGGGTGAGCCTGCGTACGGTGCACCGGCGGGTCAGCGAGCTGATGGACAGGCTCGGCGCGCGCACCCGCTTCCAGGCCGGCCTGCTCGCCGCCCGTCGCGGCTGGTGGGGCACGGGCGGCTCGGACGACCTGTGAGCCGGCCCGTCCGTGTTCCGAGGGCGTATCAGAGCCGGAGCAGCCGGGCCGCGTTCTCCTTCATGATCAGCGGGCGGACCTCGTCCTTGAGATCGAGGTCGGCGAAGGCGGCCATCCATCGGTCCGGGCTGAGCACGGGGAAGTCGGAACCGAACAGCACCTTGTGCCTGAGCAGGGAGCCCGCCTGGCGCACGAGCTGGGGCGGGAAATACTTCGGGGACCAGCCGCTGAGGTCGATGTAGACGTTGGACTTGTGGGTCGCGATGGAGATCGCCGAGTCGACCCAGGGCACGGAGGGATGCGCCATGACGATGTCAAGTCCGGGGAAGTCGGCGGCGACGTCGTCCAGCAGCATCGGGTCCGAATAGCGGAGCTTGATGCCACGCCCTCCCGGCAGCCCGCCGCCGATCCCGGTCTGGCCGGTGTGGAACAGCGCGATGACGCCCAGCTCCTCCAGCGCCGCGTACAACGGGTAGTGGGCCTGATCGTTCGGTTCGAACGCCTGGAGGCTGGGGTGGAACTTGAAGCCGCGGACCCCGTACTCCTCGGCGAGCCGCCGGGCCTGACCGACGGCGGCGGGGCCGCGTAGGGGGTCGACGGATCCGAAGGGGATGAGCACGTCGGCGTGCCCGGCTGCGCGTTCGGCGATCTCCTCGCTGGACAGCGCGGGGTGGTTCATGCCGGTCGAGGCGTCCACGGTGAAGACCACGGCGGCCAGCCGCCGCTCGCGGTAGTAGGCCGCCACCTCGTCGACGGTGGGGGTGCGGTCGTCGTCCGACCGGAAGTACTTCGCCGACGCCGCCAGCAGCTCGTCGTCCAGCGCGAAGTGCCGGCGGTCATGGTCGGTCTCGATGTGGGTGTGCATGTCGATCGCGATGACCCGGTCCAGATCGATGGCCGGCTCGTAGCGGATGGTCATGCTTGCCCATGCTCCCCGATGGGGACGCGCAGCAGAAGGACCGCGCCGAAGGGGACCGCGCCGCCGTCAGCGCTGCCTGCTGGCCGCCGCCCAGTCGAGGAGCGCCTGAGCGCTCTCGAAGCGGCGGCTGGAGCTCGTCTCCCCGAGGATGACGCCGACCAGCCGGTCGCCGTCACGGTCGGCGGCGAAGGCGAGGGTGTAGCCGGCGGCGCGGGTGTGGCCGGTCTTCACGCCGATGGCGCCCTCCGTGCCGAGCAGGCGGTTGGTGTTCTGCCACGAGTAGGCGCGGTGCTCCGCCGTCTGGGGGACGGAGTGGTAGCGGGTGGAGGTGATCTTCTTGATCGTGGCGTCGTCCAGCGCCGCCTGGGCGAGCCGCACCTGGTCGCGCGCGGTGGAGTAGCCGCCGCCGTAGGTGGGCATCCCGTCGGCGTTGACGTACAGCGTGTCCTTCATGCCGAGCTCGCGCGCGGTGGCGTTCATCTTGTCGACGAACGTGTCGACTCCCGGGCCGTACGTGCGGGCGAGCGCGTGGGCGGCGTCCGCGCCCGACGGCAGCATCAGGGCGTACAGCAGGTCCTTGACGGTGAGCCGGTCCCCGGCACGCAGGTAGGCGATCGAGGCGCCGCCCTTGGAGGCGTAGCGCACATCCGCCGGCGTGACCTCGACCTCGTCCGTCGGCTTGGCCTGCTTCAGCACGGTGTAGGCGGTCATCACCTTGGTGATGCTGGCCACCGGCCTGCGGAGGTCTGCCTGCTTGCTGAACTGGACCTGGCCGGTCGTGGCGTCGACCAGGTAGGCGGCGGGGGCGCGCACCGCCGGGGCGCTCACGGCGGACGGGACGGCGGACGGGACGGCGGGCGAGACGGCGGGCGAGACGGCGGGCACGGACTGGGGGGCGGCCTGTGCGGCGCCGGTGCCGGCGGTCACGGCGCCCGCGGCGAGGGCGGCGCCGACCAAGGCGTGACTCAGGCGGTTGGCGAGGTGCTTGGGCATGAAGGGCTTGCTCCTTGCTTCCATGCCGCCTACCGGGTTAGCTGACGGGTTCGGGCTGGAAAGTGCCCTACGGGCGCGGCGGCGTCCGATTCACCCCAAGAGATTGGGTCCCCGGCTCCGCGAGATGCGGACTAGGCGGCCGCGCGCCGGTCTGCGAGGAGACCTCGGCAGACGCGCGGTCCGGGCAATGAAAAGGCAACGAATGTGTAGACGGTTCGCTGCAGAATGCCCCAAAGATACCAAAACGGGATAAAGAGTGCAAACAGGACAGCAGGCTCAGTGATGGTAGGCGTGGATGACGGCGTGCCCCTTGCCCCTGCCCATGATCCACTTGTTGACCGGGGCGGTGACCAGGAAGGCCACCAGCAGGGAGAAGGCCAGCGCACCCCAGAACAGGGCCGAGGCGAGCCCCGCGTCCATGGCCCCGGGCACGACCAGCATCACGCCGTTGTCCACGATCTCCATCACGAGGATCGACACCGTGTCCGCGGCCAGCGCCAGCCTGATGGCGCGGCGCCAGTCCACCCCGGCCCGCCGCAGCGGGATCAGGGTGAGCAGATAGCCGAAGAAGAACGCCAGCACGACGGCCAGGGCGATGGACGGCACGGTGGCCCACCCCAGGGCCGTGGCGATCACCAGGCCGAGCACCTCCCCGATGGCGCATCCGGTGAGGCAGTGCAGCGTCGCCGAGGCGGCCATGCCCCAGGTCGCCTTCCCCGGCGCATGGTGCTCGCCGTGGCCGCCGTGGTGCTCGGACATCTCCCGCTCCTCCTGTTCGACAGACCCAATATACCCATGCAGGGTATCCGAGGCGAAGAACGCTCTTGACGAATCAAATGAACAATCTTTTAATTCGCATATGGGGCGAATCGCAGGCGTCACCGCCGCCGAGACTCGTGAGCGGCTGCTGCGCGCGGCCGCCGACGCCTTCGCCGCACGCGGCTACGACGGCACGCGCGTCGCCGACATCGCCTCGGCCGCGGGCGTGAGCAACGGCGCGCTCTATTCGCACTTCGGCTCGAAGGCGGACCTGCTCGTGGCCGCGCTGCGCACGCACGGCCGGCGGCTGCTCGCCGACCTGTTCGCCACCGACCACGACCAGCCGATCACAGATCTGCTGCTGTTCATCGGCCGCCGGCTCCCCCGCCGCCGCGATCCCTGTGGCTACCTCATCGTCGAGGCGCTGGTCGCCGCCCGGCGCGACGAGGACGTCGCCGGGCCGATGCGCGACTACGTCGGTGAGCGCGCCGACTGGATCGCCGAGGTCGTGCGGCTCGGCCAGGCCGACGGCGAGCTCGACCCGGCGGTGTCCCCGAACGCGCTCGTCCACTTCTGCCTCCTGCTCGCCATGGGCAGCGCTCTGGTCACCCCCGACCTGCACGCGGTCGACGACGGGGAGTGGTCGGCGCTGCTCACCCGCCTGGTCACCGGCCTCGCTCCCGCCGACATCGACGCACAGAGGAAAGCACCGATCAACATCCCCAAGGAGGCGTGACATGGCCGTCGACGACCGCTTCACCGAGGACTTCCGGGAGTCGGAGGACGACCAGGCCCTCGGCACGCGCAGCGAGATCATCACCGGCCCGGTCTCGGACTGGGCCAGCGACTTCTCCCACCTCGAACCCGAGTGGGCCGCCGACCCCTACCGCATCCAGGACGACCTGCGGCAGCGCTGCCCGATCGCGCACACCGACCGGTTCGGCGGCGGGTGGTTACCGACCCTCTACGAGGACGTCGCGGCGATCGCCTACGACACCGAGCACTTCTCCTCGCGGTCGATCATCATGAGCAACTTCCGGCCGCCACGCGAGCTGGCGCCGGTGGGCGGCACCCCGCCGATCTCCTCCGACCCGCCGTTCCACCACGACGCGCGCAAGCTGCTGCTGCCCGCCTTCACCAAGAACGCGGTCGGCAGGCTGGAGCCGGCGACCCGAGCGCTGTGCCACTCGCTCATCGACGAGCTCGACGGGCGCGATGTCGTCGACGCCGCCCGCGACTACGCGCAGCACATCCCGGCGCGGGTCATCGCCGGCATGCTCGGCTTCCCGCCCGAGGACGGACCACGCTTCCGCACCTTCATCGAGAACGTGCTCGAAGGCGTCAACCTGCCGCCGGACGAGCGTGTGGCGCGGATGACGGAGCTGTTCGACTACCTGCTCGCGCAGATCCGCGACCACGTCGACAACCCGCGCGACGACCTCACGACCTACCTCGTCGACGCCGAGCTCTACGGCAACAAGCTGGCGCCGTCGCACGTGGCCGGCACGATGGCGCTGCTGCTCATCGCCGGCATCGACACGACCTGGAGCGCGATCGGCGCCTCGCTGTGGCACCTGGCGAAGACCCCGGGTGACCGCGAGCGCCTGGTCGCCGAGCCGGCGCTGCTGCCGACCGCGATGGAGGAGCTCCTGCGGGCGTACGCGCCGGTCACGATGGCGCGGCTGGTGAAGGAGGACATGCGCTGGCGCGGCGTCGAGATGAAGGCCGACGACTGGGTGCTGCTGTCGTTCCCGGCGGCCAACCGTGACTCGGCGCAGTTCGACCGGGCGGGCGAGGTGGTCATCGACCGCGAGGTCAACCGGCACGCCGCGTTCGGCCTCGGGATCCACCGCTGCGTGGGCTCGCACCTGGCTCGCATGGAGCTCCGGATCGCTCTTGAGGTGTGGCTTGAGCGGTTCCCGGTGTTCGGCCTGGCCGATCCGGCGGCGGTGACCTGGTCCACCGGCCAGGTCCGCGGCCCGCGCGCGCTTCCGCTCCGCATCGGCTGACAGACCATAAATACCTGTATTTCCTATTGTAATTGTGGGGAATTTTGCGGAAGATCTAAGCATGAAGAGCAGCGAGCTTCTGGTGGCTCGCCTCCACGTCGACCTGAGACGGCAGGCGAGCGCGCTCTGTGCCGGTGGTGCGGGTCCATCCCGAGACCGGCGAGCGGGCGCTGTTCGTCAACCCCGGCTTCACCGATCACCTCGTCGTCGCCTGACGGCCCCAGGCGAGCGGGCGGGGCCTCGGGAGGCCTCGCCCGCCTCACATCCGCGCGGCTCCGAGCTGGACCCGTTCCAGCAGTTCGCCCGCCTGGGCAGACGGCCCCAGGCGGGCGGACTCGGCGAGGTGACGTGCACCCGGGTCAGGGCTCCGCTACGAGGTCACCCCCGCCCCGAGAACCGAGGCCACCTGGGGAGCCACCCGGACGGCCCAGGCGGCCAGGACCTCCTCCAGGCGCGGGATCTGGGACTCGAGCACGGCCAGGCCGGGGGTGGGCACGGTGGCGCCCAGCTCCACCAGCAGGGGCCGCAGGTGCACCTCGACGGCCAGGGAGTGGGCCGGGTCCCCCATGACCAGCAGCGGCAGCGCCACCCTCCCGGCCAGCGCGTCAGGGCGCAGCCGGTCCAGGAACGCCTTGAGCAGGCCGGTGTAGGTGCCCTTGTACGTGGGGCTGGCCACCACCAGCACGCTCGCCTCGGTGACCAGCTCCAGCGCCACCTCCACGTCGGCCGACGGGGTGGGAGAGAGCACGTGCGGCCCGAGCGCCGACAGGTCGACGGCGTCGTACGGCCCCTCGTACCCGACCCGGCTACCGACGGCTTCGGCGGCCGCGACGGCGACGGCCCTGGTCCTGGAGCCCTCGCGCGGGTTGCCGACCAGCGTGACGATGCTCACTGGTGCACCATCCTTGTGTCGGTAGTCGAAAGACTGCTGATGCACCCGAGGTGCCGCCGGGCCACCTCCACCAGCTCGGCGCCGGCGTAGCGGGAGCCGGGCCTGGCCAGCCCGTAGTTCTCGCGCAGCGTGCGGCCCTCGTACTCGTGCCGGAACAGGCCCCTGACCTGCAGCTCCGGCACGACGTGGGCCACGAAGTCGGCCAGGCCGCCGGGCAGGATCGGCGGCATGATGTTGAAGCCGTCGGCGGCGCCGGTCTCGAACCACTCCTGGATCTCGTCGGCGATCCGCTCGGGGGTGCCGGCCACCACGCGGTGGCCGCGCCCTCCGGCCAGGCGGTTGAGCAACTGCCTGACGGTGAGGTTCTCGCGCCGGGCCAGGTCGACGACGAGCTTGCGGCGGCTCTGCGCGCCCTCGGTCTCGACCGGCACCTCGGGCAACGGCCGGTCCAGGTCGTCCTCGGTCAGCTCGATGCCGGTCATGTGGGAGAGCTGGGTGAGGCCGTACGCGGGGATGATGAGCTCTTCGAGCTCCTTCTCCAGGCGGAGCGCCTCCCGCTCGGTGGAGCCGATGATCGGTGAGATGCCCGGCAGCACGAGCAGCTCGCCGGGCTCGCGGCCGTAACGGGCCAGGCGGCGCTTGATGTCGGTGTAGAACTCCTGCCCCTCCTCCAGCGTCTGCTGGGCGGTGAAGACCGCCTCGGCGTAGCGGGCGGCGAACTCCTTGCCGTCCTCCGACGAGCCCGCCTGGACCAGCAGTGGGTGCCCCTGCGGCGATCGGGGCGCGTTCAGCGGGCCACGGACCGCGAAGTGCTCTCCCGCGTGCTCGACCGGGTGGATCTTGCGGGCGTCGGCGTAGTGGCCGAGCGCGCGGTCGCCCACGATCGCGTCGTCCTCCCAGCTGTCCCACAGCTTGCCCACGACCTCCAGGAACTCGGTGGCCCTGCGGTAGCGGGCTGCGTGCGCGGGCAGTTCGAGGCCGAAGTTGTGCGCTTCGGCCTCGCTGGCGGAGGTGACGATGTTCCAGCCGGCCCGGCCGCCGCTGATGTGGTCGAGCGAGGCGAACTTGCGGGCCACGTGGAACGGCTCGTTGTACGTGGTCGACACGGTGGCGATCAGGCCGATGTGGTCGGTCACGGCGGCCAGGGCGGACAGCAGGGTGAGCGGCTCCAGCCCGCCGAGCGCGTTGTGCCGGACGTCGCCGCGCAGGGCCACGCCGTCGGCGAGGAAGACCGAGTCGAGCTTGCCGAGCTCGGCGATCCTGGCGAGCTCCTGGTAGTGGCGGACGTCGGTGACGCGGGCGGGCTCGGTCAGGGGGTGCCGCCACGCGGCCTCGTGATGGCCGACCCCCATCAGGAAGGCATTGAGGTGAAGCTTCCTCGTCATGTGGTCCTCCAGGTGGAGAAGCGGCGTTCGACGCCGATCAGGAGCAGGTTGAACAGCAGGCCGAGCGCGGAGATCGTGATGATCCCGGCGTACATGTCGGGGATGCGGAAGTTGGACTGGGCGTCCAGGATGAGGTAGCCGAGGCCCGCCTTGGCGCCGACCATCTCGGCGAACAGCAGGACGAGGATCGAGTACGCGCCGGCCAGCCGCACACCGGTGAAGATCGCGGGGACGGACGCGGGCAGGATCACCTTCTGGAAGAGCCGGTACGGCTTGAGCCCCATGGACCTGGCCGACTTGATGAGCAGCGGCTCGACGGTCCTCACCCCGCTGATGGTGTTGAGCAGGATCGGCCAGGAGCACGCGTACAGCACGAACGTGACCTTCGTGGTCTCGCCGATGCCGAGGATCAGCGTGAACACCGGCAGCAGCGCCACCGCCGAGGTGTTGCGGAACACCTCCAGCAGCGGGGTGAGGGCGTCGGCCATCGGCCGGTACCAGCCGATCAGCAGGCCGAGCGGGATGGCCAGCAGGAGGGCCAGCGCGAACCCGGACAGTGAACGGACCAGGGACGCCTGGAGGTCCTCGGGCAGGCGGCCGCTGACCAGCAGGTCGGCGCCGGCGGCCAGGTTCTCCGACAGCGGCGGCACGAACACCGGGTCGACGACGCCGAGCCGGGGCAGCACCTCCCAGGCGGCCAGCAGCAGCAGGATCGCCGCGGATCTGGTGAACACGCGGCCGGCGGCTCTCAAACGCCTTCCGCGCGGCGCCGCGACCTCCTCGGGCTCCGGTTCGTCCTCCGGCAGGTCGTACCAGTGCACGTCGCCGGGCAGCTCGTCAGGCTCGCGGGTGGTGAGCATCGCGCCGCGTCGCTCGTCAGCCATGGCCGACCGCCACCTTCCGCTCCTGCTCCCGGGCCGCGGCGACCTCGTCGCGCAGCAGCGTCCACACGTGGTGGCGGTACTCGCCGAAGGCCGGGGCGGCCCGCAGGTCACCCTCGCGGGTGTCGAAGTCCACCTCGACGATCTCCTTGATCCGGCCGGGCCTGGAGGTCATCACCGCGACCCGCTGGCCGAGGTAGACGGCCTCGTCGATGCCGTGCGTGATGAAGACGACGGTCTTGCCGGTCTTCTCCCAGATGCGCAGCAGCTCCTCCTGCAGGGACTCGCGGGGCTGCGCGTCCAGCGCGGCGAACGGCTCGTCCATCAGCAGCACGTCCGGGTCGAACGCCAGGCTGCGGGCGATCGCCACCCGCTGGCGCATGCCGCCGGACAGCTCGTGCGGGTAGCGTTCCTCGAACCCGCCGAGGCCCACGAGGTCCAGGTGGTGCCGGGCCCGTTCGGCGCGCTCGGCCCGCGGCACGCCCTTGGCCTCCAGCCCGAACTCGACGTTGGCGCGGGCCGTGCGCCACGGGAACAGCGCGTACTGCTGGAAGACGACCCCCCGGTCGAGCCCCGGGCCGGAGACGGGCATCCCGTCGATGAGGATCTCGCCGCCGGACGGCTCGGTCAGCCCGCCGATCAGGTCGAGCAGCGTGGACTTGCCGCAGCCGCTCGGCCCCACCAGCGTGAGGAACTCCCCCTCGCGCACGTCGAGGTCGGTGCCGGCCAGCGCGGTGAACGGCTCGCGGGTGTCCCTGATCCGGAACTCCTTGCGCACGTTCCTGATATCGATCTTGACACTCATGACCCGCTCCCGCCGGCATAGGGGTTGTACTCGTTGGTGTAGAGATCGGCCGGCTTGACCTGGCCGGGCCGGATCTCGCCCTCGCGCTGGAGCCAGTCGATCCACGTCTGGAACTCCCGGTCGGCTATGACGCCGCCCTTGCCGGCGATGCCGGTGCTCTTCCAGTAACGGACCGTGTCCGCGCTCTCCTTGCGGCCGCGCTTGGCGATGATCTGCTCGAACCTGGCGACGACCTCCTCGCGGGGACGGGTCTGCGCCCACTCGATGGCCTTGCCGAGTGCGGCCACGAACGTCCTGGTCGTGGTGGGGTTGGCAGCGATGAAGTCCTCGCGCAGCACGATGGATCCGGCGGTGAACGGGCCGAGCAGCCCGATGTCGGTGAACAGCGGCCGCAGCCCGCCCCGCTCCAGGGCCTTGTCCTTGAGGACCCCGCCGAGCCCGGCGACGTCGAGTTGTCCCTGGCGCAGCGCCTGCTCGGTGCTGACCGGCGGGGTCACCACGAGCTGGACCTGCTCGATCTCCGCCGGGGTCAGCCCCTCCCGCTTCAGGTACTCCTTGATGACGGCCTCGTGGTGCGCGCCGAGGGTGTTGACGCCGATCTTCTTGCCGATGAGGTCGCGGGCCGTCCTGATCGGACTGCCCTCGCTCACGTAGTAGCCGATGAACGACTCCTCGTCGGAGCCGTAGTAGCCGATGACGGCCTTGATGGGGGCCTTGGCCGCCCTGAGCTTGATGATGGCGCCGTCGAACGCGCCGCCGAAGTCGGTCTGACCGGTCGCGGCCGACTGGATGTCCTGCGGCCCCGATGTGGTGTTGCCGAACCACTTCAGTTCGAGGTCGCCGAGGTAGCCGAGATCCTCGGCGAGCTCGGGGTAGGTGACGGCGCCGACGCTGCCCTGATAGCGCAGCTCCTTCACCTCTGTACCGGTGGATCCTTGGGCCGAGCCGCAACCGGCCGCGACGGCGGCCAGGAGCACGGCGAGAAGGACATGTCTGATCTTGATCACGAATGGGTCCTCTGGAGGAGGCATGGGGGCATGGGCTCCTTCGGCCACGCCAGGACGGAGAACTGCTCTGTTCGTGATCAGCGACACTGTGCGCTGGCGACGTGGCCGAAGTCCACGTGCGGGCGCCTGGTCAGGTAGAGGCCCTGGCTCATGTGATCGAACCTACGAGCCCGTGGAGACAAAGTCAATATTTCCTACTGGGTATACATGGAAATATCTCAGCGGGTGATGCGCAGAGCCCATTCGACGGATACGGACAGGCCGCACTTCTCAGCTGACATTCATCTTTCACAGAGATCGCTTTCACACCGCCCGGCGACCATGGGCGTCGCAGGCCCGTACATTCCGAGACGAAGTGGAAGCAGTGACGATGAATGTGACACTCGCGACGGTCACGCCATGAACGCGGTGTTCATGCGGCGCGCGCTGGCCGCACTGACGGCGGTCGGCATCCTCGGCGCCGCGTTCGAGCTCTTCGCCGAGCGGCACTGGCGCAGCCCGCAGCAGCTGATCCCGTGGGTCGCGCTCGCGCTGCTCGCCGTCGCCGTCCTTCTCCTGCTGCTCAGGGACTCCCCCGGGCTGATCACCGCGGTGCGGGTGATCGCGGTGGTGGTGCTGCTGGCGTCCGCCTTCGGGGTGTACGCGCACGTCTCGGCCAATGTCGCCATGGGCTCGCCCGACCCGGGCATCGCAGGGTACTGGCAGGCGTTGACCAAGACCGTGGGCAGCGCACCGCCGCTCGCGCCCGGCATGCTCGGCCAGTCGGCTCTCCTGCTGCTGCTCGCCACGTTGGCCGGGCCCGCGTCCGCCGCCGCGAGCTCACGGCACCGCCGCGTCCCCGCGGGAGCCGAGTAGCGCCGTGCGTGAACGTTTCATGCGACTCCGCAGGTCGGCAGGCGCGAGTCCACGTGCGACTTGACGGCGGATCTTGACCGTGTCATCAAGGCTGCAGCAGGGACGATCCCGCCGCGAGTTTGGCCATACCCCCAACTAATTTCCAGGACGACGGAGGCCCGGCGGTCGGGAAAGCGCTTACCTAAGGAGAGTGCCTTGACTTCCCCACCCCATGCGAGCCGATGGCGCCGGCTGCTCGCCGTGCTGGCCGCCGCGCTCCTGGCCATGACGGGCGCCGTCGTCGCGCAGCCGCCGGCGGCGCAGGCGGCGACCGTGGACACCAATGCCTGGTACGTCCTGGTCAACAGGCACAGCGGCAAAGCCCTGGACCTGTACAACTTCGCCACCGCCGACGCCGCGCCCATCGTGCAGTGGGCCCGCAACGACGGCAACGCGCAGCAGTGGCAGTTCGTCAGCTCCGGCGACGGCTACTACCGGCTCAGATCCCGGCACAGCGGCAAGGTGCTGGACATCTACGAGTGGTCCACCGAGGGCGGGGCCGAAGTAGTGCAGTGGAGCGACGCGAACGGCGCCAACCAGCAGTTCCGGCTGGCCGACTCCGACGGCGGACACGTACGGCTGATCAACCGGCACAGCGGCAAGGCGCTGGAGGTGTGGGAGTGGTCCACCGCCGACGGCGCGCGGATCTCCCAGTGGGACGACCTGGGCGGCGCCAACCAGCAGTGGCAGCTGGTCAAGCTGAACGGCGGGTCCACCCCGGGCGAGTGCGGCAACGGCTCCTTCAACGCCGAAGCGGTGCTGAACGGCGGAACGTGGACCGCCAGGAACGGGAGCACCCCCCTCTACACCGGCAGCAGCATGATCGAGGCCATGCGCCGGGCCGTCGGCAGCCTCACCTCCGGCCGCACCGCCAAGCAGAAGGTGATCGTCCGCGGCTCGGGCTCGATGAACGCCAACCAGTCGCTCGACCTGCCCAGCTACACGACGCTCGAAGTGTGCGGCACGATCAACGTGACCGGCACGATCAGCGCCAACAACGCGGCCGTGCGCGCGCAGAACGTCACGGACGTCGAGGTGACCCGGCTCAACCTGACCGGCTCGCCCTACTTCGGGGTCTTCGTGCGCAACGGCACCAACATCACGCTGGGGCAGATCGACCTGCGGCTCGGCTCGGCCGGGCTCGGCATCCGCATCGACAACCACAGCAACCGCAACGTACGGACCCGCAACGTGCGCATCGACAGCGTCTACGCCTCCGGCGGCGGCAGCCACGGCGTCGAGACGTACGGCGTGGACGGGATCACCATCGGCACGGTCACCGCCCGCAACACCGGCGAGTCCGGGCTGCTGTTCAACGACACGATCAACGCCACCGTCGGCACGGTCGACGCCCAGGGCGCCGGGACGGGCACCGGCTACGCGGCGTTCCGGATGGCCAACCGCAACGGCCGGATCGGCAGCGCCTACCCGACCAACGTCCGGGTCGGCAACGTCATCGCGCGAGGAGGCGGCCGCGGGGTCTTCTGCGTCTCGGAGAGCGGCGGCGCCGTCATCGACCGCGTGGACATCGCGCAGACGGGCAGCAACTCCATCCTGATCGAGAACTGCTACAACGTCACGATCGCCGCCCAGAGCGGCAGCGTGAACGGATCCGACGTGCGCATCGCCTCTCGCAGCGAGTTCCCCGTGTCAGCGAACATCACCCTGCAGAACCTCACGCTGACGAACTCCGTCATCACCGAGAACCCCTGCGGCTCCAACATCGTCATCCGCGCCATCACCCTGGTGAACTCGCAGATCAACAGGTGCTGACCCGCGCGTGCGGCCGTCCGCCGGGCTCTCCCGGCGGACGGCCGCCATCTCGTGAGTCTCAGCCGGTCAGGTCACGGGCCGCGATGGCTCCGGCGATGAACTCGCGGAACCTCGCGAACCGCTCCTGGTCCATGGTCAGCCGGATGCCGTCGACGATCATGTCCTCCCCGTGCCTGCGACCGATGCGGACCTTGTACTCCTCGCCGCGCGGCTGCACGTCGATCCCGACGAACGCCACGTGAAAGCGCGTGCTCTCCGACACGTCGCGGTGGAAGATCTCGAGAACCCTGCCGTCCTGCACGAGGATGTAGTCGTCGAGCTCGAACTCCGCCGCCATGGTGCCTCTCTCCGCTGCCGGGCCCTGGTGCGCCGAGTGGCGGCGTGGTGCCCGTCGGCCATCGTATTTTCGCCACGGCACCGCCCCGCTCCACCGCATCGAGGGCCGGTCAGCCCGTGAGGCTCCGGATGTCCACGGGGGCGTCGACGTATCCGTGCTCGTGCACGATGTCGGCGACCCGCTGGAGCCCTTGGGGGTCCGGGCCGGCGGGGTAGGCCCCGAGGGAGGTCTTCGCCGCCGTGCCGGCGTCGATCTTCAGGTACGTCGGCAGCACCGCCTCGACCTCCTTGCGGTCGCTCGCGGCGACGCGCTGGGCCTTCTCGATCGCCCGCTGGAAGGCCGCCAGCGTCCCGGGGTTGGTCCTGCTCCACCCGCCGGCCGCCATCCAGCCGCCGACCGGCAGGTCCTTGATCCGGCTGGAGACGGTGCCGGCGAGTTCGCGCACGCTGCCATGCTGCTCGCCCATGGTGACGAACGGCTCGGCCACCAGTGCGGCGTCGATCTCCCGGCCGGTCAGCCGGGCCTCCATGTCGGGGTAGGGCATCTCGATGAGCCTGACGTCGCGCGTCTTCAAACCGGAGTCCTCCAGGATGAGCGTGCCGAGGCTGTTGAGCGTGTTGACCGCGATCTCCTTGCCCTTGAGATCGGCCAGGGACCGGATGGGGGAATCCGCTTCGACCATGAGAGCGAAGGTGTCCTGGCCGGCCCGGTACAGGTTCCCGACGATCTTCATGTCCATGCCGCGCGAGCTGGCCAGGAAGTTGACGACGTAGTCGGTCTGCCCGAGGTCCAGCCCGCCTTTCAGGACCTCCGGCGCCGCCACGGCGGCGCCCTGCAAGACCACCGGCTCGACCGTCAGGCCCTCCTGCGCGAAGTAGCCCTTGCGCTGGGCGATGAACAGCGGGGCGGCGTCGGCGCTCGCCACGACGCCCACCTTGATGGTCGTCTTCTCCAGGGCCCGCTTCGCCGGCGGCTCGGCGGTCGTGGTGCAGGCCGCCGTCACGGCGGTCAGGACGAGAGCGGCCATGACGCCGCGGCCACGGGTCGTGTTCTTCATCGCGAGCGCTCCTCCAGTTGGGACAGGCGACGGAGCGTACCCGACGAAGATCATGTACGTGGCGAGATCACCGGATACGGGATGCCCCGTCACGGTCCGAGACCGGACCCGATACGCTCCTGAATGCCCGAATTGGGAGGTCAGCAGGTGTCGGGGGTTGTCGCGGCGTTCGCCGCTCTGGTGTCCGTCGCGCTGCTCGGCTACCTCATCGGCATGACGGGACTGCTGCGCGCCGCCGACGAACTGGTCCTTTCGCGGCTGGCGTTCTTCGTCGCGACGCCCGCCCTGATGTTCGCCACCGTGTCCAGGGCGGACCTGGGCGTGCTGTTCTCGCCGGTGCTGCTGACCGAGGTCGTCGCGGTGGCGTGCACCCAGGTGGTGTTCGTCCTGGTGGCGATGCTGGTGTGGCGGCGGAACCGCCGGGAGGCGACGATCGGCGCGCTCGCCTCGTCCTACGTCAACGCCGGCAATCTCGGCGTGCCCATCGCGATGTACGTGCTCGGCGACGGCGCCCTCGTGGCCCCGATCCTGCTCTTCCAGCTGGTGGTGATCACGCCGATCGCCTTCCTGATCCTCGACAAGGGAGGCCGGTCGATGCGGGCGGCGCTGGTGCGCCCGCTGCGCAACCCGCTCACGGTCGCCACGCTGCTCGGGCTCGCGTGCGCGCTCACCGAGGTGCGCCTCCCGGTCCTGGTGATGCGCCCGATCGACCTGCTCGGCGGCGCGGCCGTGCCTGTCGCGCTGCTGGCGTACGGTCTCAGCCTGTACGGCTCCCGCCGGGCGGCCACGCCTGCCGAGGAGGACGGCGTCGGCAGGGACATCGTCCTCGCGGTGGTGCTCAAGGCCTTCGTCCAGCCGGTGATCGCGTACGTGACCGCCCGCTTCCTGCTGGGCCTGGACGGAACGGCGCTGCTGGCCGCCACCCTGTTCGCCGCGCTTCCGACCGCGCAGAACATCTACGTCTACGCGGTGAACTACGACACCGGCAGGCGGCTGGCCCGCAGTGCCGTCCTGCTGACCACGGTCCTGTCCATCCCGATCATGACGGCGATCGGCGCCGGCCTGGGCTGAGCCCCGGGCGGCGTCAGGTGCGGGCGAACACCTCGTAGTGGTCCACGGTCAGCTCCTTGTCGACGAGGTAGTCGTCGTCCTCGGGATAGAAGACGGCCGTGGACACCGGCGTGCCGGCGAACGCCTCGACGGCCTCCCACGACTCCCACAGGGAGATCAGGAAGAACTCGGTCCGGTCGCCCGCCTCCCGCCGGGTGAAGTAGGCGCCACGGTTGCCGGGCGTGGCGGTGTATTCGGCGAACCCGGTGCGCATCAGGTAGGCCTCGTACGCTTCGGCGTCGGACGCGCGGGTCCATCCTCGCCAAGTTCGGATGATCATAAGTACGGTAGTCACCCACCTGGCTCCGCCCAAACCATGACAGACCGGTGTCCCAGTCAGGCGGTGATGGCCGCGGCCAGGAGCAGGCCGGTCATGGCGGCGCCGAGCCCGCCGACGACACCCACGACGACGTTGGCGAACGCGTAGAAGCGGGCGCCCTCCTGGGCCAGCCGCAGGGTCTCGTAGCTGAAGGTGGAGTAGGTGGTGAGCGCCCCGCAGAAGCCGGTGCCGGCGAGCGCGGTCAGCGCCGGATCGGCGGGCAGGCCGGCCAGCAGCCCCAGCAGCAGTGACCCGGCCACGTTCACCGTCAGGGTGCCCCAGGGGAACATCGAGTCGTGGCGGGACTGGACGAGCCGGTCGGTCAGATAGCGCAGCGGCGCACCGATGGCGGCGCCGACGGCGACGAGCAGCACGGTCACCCGTCTCCCCCATCCGCGGCCGGCCGCCGCCTTCGCGCGCGGACGGCTCCGACGGCCCGGGCGGTGAGGCTCGCTCCCGCCCACACCGCCAGCATGGCGGCGACCAGCGTGGCGGCCAGATAGGCGAGCGCGGCCCCGGCCCGGCCGGCGGCCATCGCCTGCTGGACGTCGACGGCGTAGGTGGAGAAGGTGGTGTAGCCGCCCAGCACCCCGACCCCCAGGAACGGCCGCAGCAGCCGCCGACCGGTCCACACCTCGCCGACCAGCACCATGAGCACGCCGATCAGCAGACATCCCGAGACGTTGACCAGGAAGGTCGACCAGGCGAACGCGCCGGGCTGGTGCGGCAACGCCACCGAGACCCCGTGGCGGGCCAGCGCCCCGAGCACGCCTCCTGCGGAGATGGCGCCGAGCACCGGCCAGGCGCTCGGCCGCAACTCGGCCCGATCAGCCGGAACCCTCAGGTCCACGTCGGCGTCGACGGGCTCTCGCACACGCCCCTCCTACCAGGACTCCGGCAGGGACCGTCGGCGGCGCGCCGGCCGCGCCTCACCTCGGCGACCCGGGGATGGCGGCCCCACCGCCACGCTCTCGCCCGGCGCGAGAGCATCGCCGCCACCCTATCGGCCACCCGAGACGACCTGGGGGTACACCCGGTCCGCAAAAGTGGTGATCCCGACCTGTGAAGACCCTGTACACCAAACCAAGCGCTTGCTACGCTCCGGCCATGATGCCCACGGTTGTCTGGGGTACCGGCAACATCGGCCGCGCGGCCATCCGTGCCGTCGAAGCCCACCCGGCACTGAAACTCGCCGCCGTGCTCGTCCACAACCCTGACAAGGTCGGCCGCGACGCGGGCGAGCTCGGTGAGCTCGGCCACGATCTGGGGGTCACGGCGACCGACGACATCGACGCGGTGCTCGCCACCGGCCCCCGGGCCGTGGTGTACGCGGCGTCCGGCGACATCCGCCCCGACGAGGCGCTCGCCGACGTCATCAGGGCGATCCGGGTCGGCGCCGTGGTCGTCACCCCTTCCCTGTACGCGCTCTACGACCAGCTCAACGCCCCGAAGGAGCTGCGGGAGCCGGTGCTCGCCGCCATCGCGGACGGCGGTGGCTCGCTGTTCGTCTCCGGCGTCGACCCCGGCTGGGGCAACGACGTGCTGCCGCTGCTGATCAGCGGGCTCGGCACCGTCGTGGACGTGATCCGCTGCCAGGAGATCTTCGACTACACCACCTACGACCAGCCCGACTCCGTCCGCTACCTGGTCGGCATGGGCCAGCCGATGGACTACGAGCCGCCGATGATCGCGCCCACGGTCCCGACCATGGTGTGGGGCGGGCAGGTGCGGCTGATGGCCAGAGCGCTCGGCGTCGAGCTGGACGAGATCCGCGAGACCGTGGACCGGCGCCCGCTCGAGAGCACGGTGACCACCCGGTCGATGGGCGAGTTCGTGGCCGGCACCCAGGGGGCGGTGCGCTTCGAGGTGCAGGGCATCGTCGAGGGCGAGCCCCGCATCGTCATCGAGCACGTCACCCGCATCCACCCGTCCTGCGCGCCGGACTGGCCGGCCCCGCCCGACGGCGACGGGGCGCACCGGGTGATCATCGAAGGCCGCCCGCGCATCGAGGTCACGGTCGAGGCCACCGACGAGGGCGGCAACCGGTCCGCGGGCGGGAACGCCACCGCGGTCGCCCGGCTGGTGAGCGCCATCGGCTGGCTCGTGGACGCCGAGCCCGGGCTCTACGACGCGCTCGACGTCCCGCTGCGCCCCGCGGTCGGCAGACTCGGAGGGAAGCGGCCATGAACATCGACATCCCCGAGGGCAAGGACGCGATCGAGTACGTGTGGGGCGAGATGGTCCCCGGCATCGGGATCGCCGCCTCGAAGTTCTCCCTGGCGGTGTACGCCCACACGACTCTCGGGCTCCGCGAGTTCGAGGCCGCGCGACTGCGGATCGCGCAGATCAACGGCTGCGCCTTCTGCCTCGACTGGCGGACCGAACGGGATGGCCAGCGGGTCGAGGAGGAGTTCGCCGACGCGGTGGCCGGGTGGCGGACCAGCGATGCCTTCGACGACCGCACTCGGCTGGCCGCCGAGTACGCCGAGCGGTACGCCCTCGATCATCACGGGCTGGACGACGAGTTCTGGACACGAATGACCGCTCACTACACCCAGCTCGAGATCGTGGAGCTGAGCATGAGCATCGGCTCCTGGCTGGCGTTCGGCAGGCTCAACCATGTGCTGGGCCTCGACACCGTGTGCAAGCTGCCCAGCGGTTCCTCACCCTCCAGCTGACCGTTCCACCGGACCTGATTCGTTAGTGACTCATGGCGCGAGCAACATGCAGAACCCGTTCTCATTTCGTCCAGAGTGAGGAAGATCGCATGAGTGACAATCCCCCCGTCCCCGTAGGTATCTCGCGCCGCGGACTGATCACCGGAACCGGTTCCATTCTGGGACTCGTCGCCCTCACGGGCCGCGCCGACGCGGCCCGGGCCGCGGCCGGCCCCATCGCCTCCGGCGCCCACGTCCCGGCACTGGTGATCGGCACCGGATACGGCGGCGCCGTCGCCGCCCTGCGTCTCGCCCAGGCCGGCGTCGACGTACACATGATCGAGATGGGCATGGCCTGGGACACCCCCGGCTCCGACGGCAAGATCTTCTGCAGCACCCTGGCGCCGGACCAGCGCTCCTACTGGCTGCGCACCAGGACCAAGGCGCCGCTCAACTACTTCCTCGGCTTCCCCATCGACAGGAACATCCCCCGCTACACCGGCGTCCTGGACGCCGAGGAGTTCGGCGGCATCACGGTCTACCAGGGCCGCGGCGTCGGCGGCGGTTCGCTGGTCAACGGCGGCATGGCGGTCACCCCCAAGCGCGAGAACTTCGCCGCCGTCCTCCCGTCGGTGAACGCCGACGAGATGTACGCCGCCTACTACCCGCGCGCCAACGCCGGGCTCGGCGTCGGCACCATCGACCCGGCCTGGTTCGAGTCCACCCCCTACTACCAGTACTCGCGGGTCGGCCGTAAGCACGCCCAGCGGTCCGGCTTCCCGTTCGTCTTCGTGCCCGACGTGTACGACTGGGACTACATGAAGCGGGAGGCGGCCGGCACCGCCACCAAGTCGGCGCTGGCCGGCGAGATCCTCTACGGCAACAACCACGGCAAGAAGTCCCTGCAGAAGACGTACCTCGCCCAGGCCATGGCCACCGGCAGGGTCACCATCTCGGCGCTGCACCAGGTCACCTCGGTCGCCCCGGCGTCGGGCGGGCGCTACACGGTCGTCATCGCGCAGCTCAACACCACCGGCGACACCACGGCCACCAAGACCGTGACCGCGGACCGGGTGTTCTTCGCCGCCGGCAGCGTCGGCACCAGCAAGCTGCTGGTCAAGCTGAAGGCCACCGGCGCGCTGCCCGCCCTGAACAACGAGATCGGCAAGGGCTGGGGCGACAACGGCAACGTCATGTGCGGCCGGGCCAACCACCTGTGGGACCCGACGGGCAGCCAGCAGTCGACCATCCCCTGCTCCGGCATCGACAACTGGGCCGCGGGCGGCGCGTTCGCCGAGGTCGCGCCGCTGCCCACCGGAATCGAGACCTTCGCCTCGTTCTACCTGTCGATCACCCGGAACCCGAACCGCGCCCAGTTCTCCTGGAACGCCGCGACGGGCAGGGTCGACCTGAACTGGCAGACCTCCTGGAAGCAGCCGTCCATCACGATGGCCAAGACGATCTTCGACAAGATCAACGCGAAGGAGGGGACGATCTACCGGACGGACCTGTTCGGCGTCTACAAGATCTGGGGCGACCACCTCACCTACCACCCGCTCGGCGGCGCGGTGCTGAACAAGGCCACCGACAACTACGGCCGCCTGACGGCCTATCCGGGCCTGTACGTCATCGACGGCTCGCTGATCCCCGGCAACGCCACGGTCAACCCGTTCGTCACCATCACGGCGCTCGCCGAACGGAACATCGAGCGGATCATCGCCACCGACCTGTGACCCGGCTGCCGCTGCCGGAAGTCCCATGATCCGAATCCTGCCCGGGCGGCGCGCCCCCCGGGCAGGATTCAGCGCGGATGCTCATAACCCGTGACGATCCATGCGCTGATCGTGTTCAATTCCTGACGTTGCGGTGAACAGCTCAGGAACGTCGCCGATCCGCCGCCCCCTGCCAGGCGCCCGCCTCCCCCGCCGCGCCCGGCGACTACCACGACTGCGCTCCGCGAACAGAGCCGTGCACGAGCTCGACGGTCGCGCCCGTCCCCGGCGCCGACTACCCCGGCCAGGCTTCGGCCACCGCCACCCGCATCGGCTGAGGGGTGCGACGCCGTTCCCGGACATGTCCTGGAACGGGTGGAAGCCCAGGACCCCGCCCTGCTTTCGGCCCTTTCCGGGTCTTGCGCCGTACATCATCGCGTTGAGCACAGTCTGCGGTGGTTTTTTGTTTTCTCAGGTGAGGGGGCCTGCCGAACAATAATCCGGCCGTTAGACCTGGATCTCGACAGCCCCGCAAACAGCGGGACGAGATCCGGAAGGAACGGCACAGTGATGCGAAGGCACATGATCACCGCGGGCACCGTGGCGATGGTCGCACTCGGGGGCCTGACGGTCGCCGGCGGCTCGGCCACCGCCGGCGCGGCCACGGACGCCGGCACCACCTCCGCAGGTGTGGCGATGGCGAACCTGAGCGGCGGCTGCCGGGCCGCCCGCGGCAACTACGGCAACCTCAAGGCCTACTACTACACCAGGGGCCGCAACGACATCTTCAACCGGATGAACTGGTATCTGGCCGGTCCCGGGCTCCGGAACAGGAACAACGTCACCCTGCGCATCCGCGAGGACCTCAAGGGCCGGGCCGACAGGACGCTCTGGCGCTGGGTGTCGGGGGACAACATCAAGAAGGGCTCCGGCGGGATCTCGTTGAACGAGGCGGTCCCGCGCCGGGCCAAGGTGCACGCGGACTTCAAGTTCATCTTCGACCGCCGCGGCCAGGACCCGAGCTGCTCCGGCCGTACCAACAGCATCTGATCGTGGACGGATGCCGGGCCCGCGGGCCCGGCATCCGGCCTGTCGAGGAGGTCCCGATGTCAAGGATCACGATCATCCTGCTGGGCGCCGCGCTGGCGGCCACCGCCTGTGCCACCGCCCCACCGCCGCCGGTGCCCGAGATCGCGCCGGTGCTGGTCGCCGCGTCCGCCGAGGGGGTGGTGGTGCTCGATACGGCGGCGGAGTCGTTCTTCGGGCTCACCAGGACCGGCCGGCAGGTATGGCAGGACCGGGCCGCCTTCCACAGTGGCGCGGTGCCCGTCTGCCTGGCGCGCTGCCCGGACGCGGTCTTCTCGGGCGCCTGGACGGGGCCGGACCCTCGCCCCTGGCATGCGACCCCGGCGGGCCCCAGGCCGTTCGCCGCCGCCCCGTCCACCACTGCCCCGTCCACCTCCGCCCCGTCCACCTCGTCGGTCCGCCGGGTCCTGTCGGCCCGCACCTCCCGGGACGCCGTGATCGCCGAAGGACCCGCCGGCGGGGCGGGGCGGCTCCGGCTGATCCGGCCGGACGGCGAACCGGCGGGGGTGCCGGTGGACGACGCGGCCGAGGTGGTCTGGAGCGAGGACCCGGGCGGCACGACCGCGCTCGCGGTGGCCGGGGACGAGGTGCTCTGGTTCCGGCACGACCGGCGCGGCTGGCGGCGGCTGCCGGGCGGGCTGCGCGCCGGGCGGACCTGGGGGGCCTGCACGGCCGCCGGCGGTGAGAGGGCCGTGCTGGTGGGGGACGCGCCCCGGCTGCTCTCGGGGCGTGGCCGGGCCGTACCGATCAGGACAGATCTGGAGGTGGCCGCAGAATGCGCGGCCGGCAGGGGCAGCGCCGTGCTCATCGCCCGCTGGAAGGACGAGCGGGGCACGCCGTTCACGGCCGTCCGGGGCGTCGACGGCACCGGGGCACAGACGTGGGCTCGGGAGGTGCGGGCGGAGGCGCACGTCAGGGCGGACCCGGTCCGCGATCGTTTCGTCATAGCGCACGGCGGCGGCGCGGAACTGGTCGATGGAGGCGGCCGGACGCTGAAGACGTACCCGGGGGTGTCGTCCGCCGCGTACACCGGCGACGGTCAGCTCGTCCTGCTGCGCGCCGACCGCGGCCTGCACTGGCCGGCGCCGTGACCAGGCCAGGCACATCTCGCGCGTTCCGGACAAGTTGCTAGGGTTGAGCGGTACAAGCCGGCTCCCCCCGGGAGAGGCCGCGACGCTGGTCGCGGACCGGAAACGGGGGGTTCATGGCTCGCTCACCACAGGCGGTTCACGATCACGTGCCAACGGTCTCGGTGACTCTGAACGTCAACGGCATCGAACACCGGCTCGACGTCGACGCACGCGTGACGCTTCTGGACGCGCTGCGTGACGCGCTGGACCTGACGGGCACCAAGAAGGGCTGCGACCAGGGCGCCTGTGGCGCTTGCACCGTGATGGCGGACGGCAAGCGGATCCTGTCCTGCCTGACACTCGCCGCGCAGTGCGAGGGCCGCGCGATCACCACCGTCGAAGGCCTGTCAGCCGATGGCGGCCTGCACCCGGTGCAGGAGGCGTTCGTCCGCCACGACGCCTTCCAGTGCGGTTACTGCACCTCCGGCCAGATCATGTCGGCCGTGTGCCTGATGGCGGAGGGCCGTGCCGGGTCGGACACCGACATCCGCGAGTTCATGAGCGGCAACCTGTGCCGGTGCGGCGCCTATCCGAACATCGTCGCGGCCATCCGCGAGGTCGCGGGAGGCGGCGATGCGTGAGTTCGTCTACGTCCAGCCCGCCGAGGTCGACCAGGCGGTGGCGGCGGTGACCGCCGATCCGGCCGCCTCCTATCTCGCGGGCGGCACGACCCAGCTGGATCTGATGAAGGACGGGGTCCTGGAGCCCGAACGGCTGATCGACATCACCCGGTTGCCGCTGGGCGGCATCACCGGCGGCGGCGACACGTTGCGGGTGGGCGCGCTGGTCACGATGGAGGAGCTGGCCGCGGACCCGGCCGTGACCGAGCGGGCGCCCTTCCTGCGCGAGGCGCTGCTGGCGGGCGCCTCCGTCCAGCTACGGAACATGGCGACCATCGGCGGCAACCTGCTCCAGCGGACCCGCTGCCGCTACTTCCGCGACCCGACGGTCCCCGCGTGCAACAAGCGCCGCCCCGGCACGGGGTGCGCCGCGGTGACAGGGGCCGCCCGGATGCACGCCATCCTGGGCGCGAGTGAGCGGTGCATCGCCACGCACGCCTCCGACATGGCGGTGCCGCTCGTGGCGCTGGACGCGGTCGTCCACCTGCTGGGCCACGACGGCGGGCGGACCGTCCCGCTGACGGAGTTCTACCTCACTCCCGGCGACAGGCCGGACGTGGAGAACGTGCTGGCGCACGGCGAGCTGATCACCGCGGTGGAGATCCCGCTGCTCCCGGCGGGCACCCGCTCGACCTACCTCAAGGTCCGCGACCGGGTCTCCTACGAGTTCGCGCTCGCCTCCGCGGCCGTGGCCCTGCGGCTGGAGGACGGTGTGATCGGCGCGGCCCGCGTCGCACTGGGCGGAGTCGGGACGATCCCCTGGCGCGCCGACGCGGCCGAGGAGATACTCCTCGGCGCCCCGGCCGGCCAGGAGAGCTTCGCGGCGGCTGCCGAGGCTGCGGTGCGGGACCCGTTCACCGTGCCGGGCACCGCCTTCAAGGTCGAGCTGGCCAAGCGCACCCTGGTGCGCGCCCTGCGGATCGCCGCGGGAGGAGCGTCATGACACTGGTCGAGCAGGCCAAAGTGATCGGCGCGGGAATGGACCGGGTGGACGGCCCGCTGAAGGTCACCGGCACCGCGCACTATCCCAACGACGTGAGCTTCCCGAACCTGGCACACGCCGCGCTCGTGCGCAGCACCATCGCGGCCGGGCGGATCAGCCGGCTCGACACCCGTGCGGCCCGGGCGGCGCCCGGCGTGCTGGCCGTCATCACCCACGAGAACGCGCCCACGCTCGAGCAGGGCGGCGAATCGCTCCTGTCCACGCCGCCGCCGCCGTTGCAGGATGACCGGATCCTGCACTACGGCCAGTATCTGGCCGTGGTGGTGGCCGGCACCCCGGAGCAGGCGACGGCCGCGGCCCGGCAGATCACCGCGGAGTACGAGCCCGCCGACCCGGTCATGGACATCCACGACCCCCGGGCGGAGTGGATCAACGATCCGTGGGGCATGGACAACCGGCGCGGCGACGCGCAGGCCGCACTGGCCGCCGCGGAGGTCACCGTCGAGGCGACCTACACCACCGCCGAGAACACCAACAACCCGCTCGGCCTGTTCGCCACCGTCGCCGTGTGGGAGGGCGACACCCTCACCGTGCACGACTCGACCCAGTGGCCCACCTCCCTGCGCTCGTCCCTGTCCCGGATCTTCGGGATCCCGGAGAGCGCCGTACGGGTGCTGGCGCCCTTCGTCGGCGGCGGCTTCGGCGCCGGACTGCGCCTGTGGCCGCACGTCACGCTGACGGCGCTGGCCGCGCGTACCGTGCTGCGGCCGGTGAAACTCGTGCTGACCCGCCCGGAGATGTTCACCGGCATCGGGCACCGCCCGGCCACGACGCAGCAGGTCAAGCTCGGGGCCACCCGTGACGGCCGACTGGTCGCGCTCGACCACGAGAGCGTCTCCACCCTGCAGATGGAGGGCAACAACCTCGAAGCGTGCGCCTCGGGGTCGGCCACGGCGTACGCGTGCCCGGACGTCTCCACCCGTGACCGGCAGGTGCGGCTCAACATCCCGTGGGTCAACTCGATGCGGGCGCCGGGCGAGGCGCAGGGGAACTTCGCGCTGGAGTCGGCCATGGACGAGCTGTCCTACGCCCTCGGCATCGACCCGCTGGAGCTGCGGCTGCGCAACTACGCCGAGAACCACCCGCAGCTCGGCCTGCCGTGGTCGAGCAAGGCCCTGCGCGAGTGCTTCGAGGTCGGCGCCGAGCGGTTCGGCTGGTCGCGCCGCACGCCGCTGCCAGGTTCGATGCGCGACGGCGACTGGCTGGTCGGGTACGGCCTGGCCGGGATCTCCTTCTTCTGGTATCAGGCGCCCTGCCAGGCGCGGGCGACCCTGCGCAAGGACGGGACGGCACTGGTGCGCAGCGCCGTGACCGACATCGGCACGGGCACGTACACGGTGATGACGCAACTGTCGGCCGAGCTGCTCGGGCTGGATCCGGAGTACGTGACCTTCGATCTCGGTGACACCGACATGCCGCCGGGAGCCCAGGCGGGCGGGTCCGGGCTCACCGCGGCGCTGGGCAGCGCCGTGCACGCGGCCTGCCGCAACCTCGTCGGGGCGTTCCTGGACACGGTCGCCGACGATCCCACCTCGCCTCTCGCGGGGTGCGCCGTCGGCGACGTCACCGTCGCCGGTGGGCGCATCCACCGTTCGGGTACGCCGGAGCGCGGTGAGTCCTTCACCGGCATCCTCGCCGCGCACGGGCTGGCGGAGCTGACCGCCGACGGGGCCAGCGCCCCGCCCGAGCCCGAGGAGGTCGGGATGGCGCCCGCGGGCTCCTTCGGCGCCAGGTTCGTGGAGGTCCGCATCGATCCCGAGCTCGGCCTGCTCCGGGTGGCCAGGGTCGTGTCGGTGATCGACGGCGGCCGGATCCTGAACGAGAAGACCGCCACCAGCCAGATCATCGGCGGCACGGTCGGCGGCATCGGCATGGCCATGTTCGAGGAGACGGTCACCGACGCGGGAACCGGGCGGATCGCCAACGCGACCTTCGGCGACTACCTGATCCCCGTCAACGCCGACGTGCCCGACCTGGAGGTGATCTTCGTCGGCACGCCCGACCGGTACAACCCCATCGGGGTGAAGGGCGTCGGCGAGATCGGCCTCGTCGGCATGGCTGCGGCCATCGCCAACGCCGTCCACCACGCGACGGGCAGGCGGATCCGCTCGCTGCCCATCACGATCGACGAGCTCCTCTAGCCGGCCTCGGGGGCGTCGAACAGCTCGGCGTTGGAATCGACCAGCAGAGCCCGGCCCTTGAGGTCGGCGACGACATCGGGGCCGGCGATGGCGTCCTGGCCGGGGAGCTGGCCGGCGCCGCCCTCGGGGCCGAGCGGGACGACGATCAAGGTGGGCCACCGCTCGTAGGCGGCGGGCTCCCCCTCCCCGGTGATCAGCGCGCTGATGTTGGCGGCCAGGAGGTCGGCCTGCGAGCCCGCGAAGGCGGCCATGTTGCGGTCGGCGTCGGCGATGTCGCCGATGGCGAAGACGCGGTCCTGGCCCCGGACGCGCAGGTACTCGTCGACGCGGACGTAGCCCTTGGCGTCGCGCGCGTCGGCGAGCGAGCCGCGCAGGTAGCCGGTGTGGGGCGTGACGCCGAAGCAGCGATACCAGACATCGGCGGTCAGCTTGTCGCCCGCCTCGGTGGCGATCGCGATCGGGGCGGCGGTGGCCGGGGGCGCGCTCGGCAGCTCGCGCAGCGGGCTGCCGAGCTTGAGCTCGACGCCGAGCTCGTCGAGCTGGCGGCGGAGCTCGTCGCGCAGCGCCTGGTCGTACGGGCCGGGCAGGATGTCCGGTGCGACGTCGGCGAGGGTGACGTGCTTGCCGGGGTAGAACGCCTTGATCTCGCCGGCGAGTTCGAGGCCTGCCGGGCCGGCGCCGATCAGGAGCACCCGCTGGGCGTCGACGAGGACCTCGTGCGCTTCCCGGAACCTGGCCCGGGCGGTCGCGATGTCCGGCTCGTCGACCTTCGCGGGGAAGGGGTAGGACGATCCGGTGGCCAGGATCAGGTAGTCGGGCTCGAGCTCGGCGCCCGAGGCGAGGGTGACCTTCCGCCCTTCGACGGACACGGCGCTGTCGCGCAGGAAGCGCCCGTTGGCCAGGAGCCGGCTGTAGGGCATGAAGATCCGGTCAAGCCACTCCGGCTCCACAAGCGCACGCCACGCCGCGACGTTGTGCATGAACGCGTCGGAGGGGTCGACGAGCGTCACGTCGGCGACGTCGTCGAGCCCCTTGGCCACCTTGAACCCGCCGTATCCGCCGCCCAGAACCACGACCCTCGGGCGCGGGCCAGCACTTTCGATCATGAGAGCTCCTCGCTAGTAATCTAAGTGCTGCAACATTTATCATAGGCACTTCGAAAATCAAAGCGACAGTGAATCTGCTAGTGTGCAGGCATGGCCACAACCTCCCCCCGCACCGAGGTGGACGAATGCGCGCGCGGTGACGCCGCGCTGACACGGGCCTTCTCCCTCCTCGGCAAGCGCTGGAGCGGCGTCGTGCTCGGGAGCCTCAAGTCGGGGCCGGCCGGCTTCCGGGAGCTGTCCCGGGCGATCGACGGGGTCAGCGACTCCGTGCTGTCCGATCGCCTGGCGGAGCTGGCCAGGCAGGGTTTGATCGTGCGCGCCGTGGACGCGGGGCCGCCCGTCTCGGTCTCCTACGCGCTGACCGATGCCGGCCAGGCCCTCATGCCGGCGCTGGAGCAGATCGCGCGCTGGGCTCAGGAGCACCTGCCCGAGCCGGGCTAGCACACCATGCCGCCGATCCCCCCGGGCCCCTTCGCCGGCCGCACCATCACCGAGCTCGCAGGTGAGCTGCGTGCGGGGCGCGCTACGGCCACCACGCTGACCGAGCAGGCGCTCGGCGCCATCGCCGAGCCCGATCCGGCGCTCAACGCGTTCGTGACCGTCGACCCCGGCGCGGCGCTGGCCGCGGCGCGCCAGGCTGACGCGGAGCTGGCCGGCGGCACCGACCGGGGGCCGCTGCACGGCGTGCCGGTCGCGGTGAAGGACCTGATCATGGTTGCCGGCATGCCCGCCACCATGGGGTCGCGGCACTTCGCCGGCCACGTCCCCGCCGCCGACGCCGAGTGCGTGGCGCGGCTGCGCCGGGCCGGCGCGGTCATCGTCGGCAAGACCACGACCCACGAGTTCGCCTACGGCCCCACCGGCGACCGCTCCGCCAACGGCCCGTCGCGCAACCCGTGGGACCCGGCGCGCATGTCGGGCGGCTCCAGCGGCGGCAGCGCGGCGGCCGTCGCGGCGGGGCTGGTCCCGCTGGCGCTCGGCACCGACACCGGCGGCTCGGTGCGCATCCCCGCCGCGCTGTGCGGGGTCGCCGGCTTCAAGCCCGCGTACGGCGCGATCCCGGTGGACGGCGTCTTCCCCCTGTCGCAGAGCTTCGACCACGTCGGCGTCCTCGCCGGCGACGAGCGGGACTGCCTGCTCGCCTACCGCTGCCTGACCGCGGCCGGCACGGGAGAGATCGCCGGCACGGGTGAGGACGCCCGCCCGGCGCGGGTGGCCTGGCTCGATCCCGCCGGGTTCGGCCCCTGCGACCCGCGGGTGACCCACGTCGTGGCCGCGGCGATCGGGCCGCTGGAGGAGCTTCACCTCCCTCCGGGGGTCGCCGAGGACATGCGGGAGACGTACCTCACCATCCAGAGCTGCGAGACGGCGGCCGTGCACGCCGCGCGCCTGGCCGAGGCCCCCGAGCTGTTCGATCCGGAGGTGCTCGAACGCCTGCGCGCCGCCGCGCTGCTGCCCGGATGGCGGTACGTCCGGGCGACGAGCGAGCGCCCCCGGCTCGCGGAGGCCGTCCGTGCTCTGTTCGACCGGCATGACGTGCTCGCGCTGCCGGCCGTGCCGATCACCGCCCCGCTCCTCGGCCTGCGCGAGACGGAGGTGGACGGCGAGCCCGTCGGCGTCCGCGCCGCCCTGCTCGCGCTGACCAGCCCGTGGAACGTGGTCGGCCTGCCCGCGCTCACCGTGCCCGCCGGGACGGTCGGCGGGCTGCCGGTCGGGCTGCAGCTCGTCTGCCGCCCCGGGCAGGAGGATCTGCTCTTCGAGGTGGCCGCCCGGCGTGCCGGGGGCGGCGTGGGGTCACGGTTGTGACGCCCCCGCGCAAGGCCGCCGCATGATCGACTTCGGCCCCCGCGCGGTCCTGGTGCCCGATCTCGGAGAGGACCTGGCGCAGGCGATGGCGCGGCTGGAGGAGTTGCTGCTGATCCTGCGGGAAGCCGAATGCCGCGGAGCGGTGCTGCCCGGCCCCCTCGCGGACGGCGTGGCGCTGGCCGCGTCGCGGCGGCTGTGGCAGGCGCTGGCCCCCACCCAGGGTCAGCGCGCGGCCGCGGCCTGGCATGCCGGGCGGCTGTACGCCTCCGGCGGGCGCGACGAGCTCGTCCCGCTGCGCCTGGTCGACATCGATCCGGTCGAGGAGCAGGCCTACCGGGCCACGTCGGAGCGCTTCAACGCGATGTGGCCTCGTCGCTGACCTCGGCGGCCAGAGACGTGTAGACGGTCACCTCGTCGGGACTGATGAGCCCGTCCTGGATGGCGCAGATGAGCAGCTTCTCCTTGGTGGGTGCCGGCCGCCCGGCCGCGGCGTACTTGATCCGGGCCCGGTCGATGTACTGGCGCACGGTCCGCTCCTTGATCCCCATCCGCGCCGCCACCGACGCCTTGGACATGGACTGGAACCAGAACAGCAGCGCGGCCCGCTCCTTGTCCGACAGCTGCGGCCGGTGCGGGCTCTCGTCCGTCGCGATCGCCTGTGCCATCGGCGGCGTCACGCTCGGCCGGTCGGCGGCCACCTCCAGGATGGTCTCCAGGCAGGACTCCCGCGTCGCCCGGCCCTTGCCGATGAACGCCGACGCCCCCGCGTCCAGCACCACGCGCACCGTCTCGGGCTCCTCGTGCTCGGAGAAGACGACGACCCGCTGCCCGGCCCCGCACAGCTCGGCGACCCGGTCGATGATCATGGTGCCGTTGAGGTTGAGATCGAGCAGCAGCACGTCGGCGTCCGTGCCGAGGACGGACTCGACGGTGGGCCCATGGGCGACCAGCTCCACCGGCCCCGGCGGGCCGAACCACGACCTGACGCCGTCCACCACCACCTGGTGGTCCTCCACCAGGGCGACCGTCACCCGTCCTGCCAGATGCTGTTGACCCATACCTCCCCTTCCTGCCGCTGATAGGTGACGACGACCCCGCTGGACTCGCGTACCGGGGTCGCGCTGATGGGCAGGTCGTCGTTGTCGGCCACGACGGCCACGCTCACCATGGCGGACATCGCGGACACGGTGACCCGGGCCCGCGACTTGGCGCCGTCCAGCGCGAGGATCGGCGCTCGGAGCAGGTCCTCCCGTACGCCCTCCGGCAGGGCGGGCAGGTTCGTCCCGAACGGCGGCACCGTCACCAGGACCTTGCGCCGCTCGGCCGCGTCGATGCGCTCGCGCAGCGCCGACACGAGCTCGTCGGGCAGGTCCTCCCGCTCGGTGATGAGGCGGCGCAGCCGCATGGCCCCCGCCGTGCAGTCCTCGCGCACCCGCGGATCGCCCGGGTCGGCGCCGTCGGCGAGCTGCTGGAGCAGCGACTCCGCCACCTCGCGGATCGCGGTGTAGCGGCGGATCCGGTCGGCGTGGATCCCGCGGGCGGACTCCCGCCAGCCCTCGTCGGCGGTGAGCCTGCGGGCCAGCAGCACGGCGTCCTCGGCGCGGGAGCGCAGGGTGTGGCAGCCCGCCATGTACCCGAGCTGCAGGGTGGCACCGCCGGCGATGACCACCAGGTACTTGGCGACGGAGACGCGGTCGAGCGTGCCGGTCACGGTCATCGCCGCCAGCATGATGGCGGCGTTGGCGGCGAGGAAGGCGATCAGCTCGGCCCGCCAGCGGGGCCGGTTCCACAGCAGGACCACACCGAGCCAGCCCACCGATCCCCAGCCCCAGTCGATGGGGCCGAGCAGGTCCGCGGGGTGGCAGGCCAGGATCACCGCGACGTCCACGGCCAGCGCGGCGACGACGAGCTCCCGTACCCTGGCCGGCCCGTGCGAGGTGCGCACCAGCGACACCGCGGCGATCGCCGCTATCGCGGCGTGCGCGATCCAGGCCACCGCCGCCGCCTCCGGCCAGCGGAAGTCGGGCCAGCCGGTGATCGTGACGGTGAGGTCGTAGCCGAGGTGCCAGGCGACGGTGATCACCACGGCGCCGATCGCGGTGTAGCGGATGTAGCGCTGCGCCACCTGCTCGATGTCGTCGGTCACGGCCGCCACCACAAGCTCACCCGGGTGCCCTGGCCGCCGGAGGAGATCTCGGCGCCGCCGTTCGGCAGGGAGCGCATCGTGTCGAGTATCGATCCGCGCACGCCGAACCGGTCCGGCGGCAGCCGGTCCTGGTCGAACCCGCCGCCCTCGTCCGCTATCTCCACCCGGATCTCGCCGGCGCGCCTGCTGGAGACCAGTTCGGCCTCGCGCACGCCGGCATGCAGGGCGATGTTCGCCAGCGCCTCGGTGACGGCGCGGGCGAAACGCTCGGCGACGTCACCGGGGACCGTCTCCGGCGTCAGGTTCCTGCGGACCTCCAGGCCTGTCGCCCGCCCGGCCACCTCCTCCAGCAGGATGTCCAGGGCGATGGGGGCGGAGTCGGCGCCGGGCGTGTCGCGCAGCTTCTCCAGCGCAGCCAGGTCCTTGGCCACCTGGGCGCGCAGGGTGGGCGACGGCCTGTCATAGGTGCCCAGGCCGACCATCGTCAGGGTGTGCAGCGACGTCTCGTGGATGCTGCCGACCTGGTTCAGCTCGTCCTCGCGGCGCAGCCGCTCCACCATGAGCCCGATCTGGGCGCGGGCGCTCCGCCTCAGGAAGGCGTCCGCCGAGGCGGCGGAGCGGCGCAGCAGCGTCATCAGCACCGTGATCGAGACGATCTGCACGAGATGGATCCCCAGGGCGCCGTACACGTCCAGGTGCGGGGCCGCGAGCCGCGTCCCCGCCAGGTACGCCCCCGCGACGACCAGCCCGGCCGGGATCGCGACCCTGGGCGTCCAGGCGACGCCGGACAGGATGATGCTCATCGTGACCAGCCCTGCGATCCAGCTCGCCCCGCCTTCGAGCGCCTCTCCTGCCACGAGGTGGCGCTGCGCGAGGCACAGCGCGACGGTGACGGCCGCATCACCGGCCACCAGCCCGGTGCGCAGCGGCCTCCCGCGCCAGGCGAGGCGGAGGAACAGCGCGGTCAACGCGAGGTCGAGCGCCAGCATGGGCGCCAGCCACAGAAGGGAGACCGGCACGACGGCGCCAAGGATCGCGGCGACGGCCGCCACCAGGCCCATCACGCCGCGCGTGGCCGCAGCGGTGCGCGCGACGGCTGATTCCAACTGCCTGGCCGCCGAGTCGTAACGCGTGGAGCCGAGCTGAGCCATGCGCCGTCCGCCCGCGATGAGAGCCCAGGACGGGGCTCACGATAGCGCACACAGCAGGGCTTGCGGTCGTGTCGGCGGACGGGGTCATGGGTCGCATGGCTGTTTCCCTCGGGCCGGCTCTCCTGCGGTGTTCACCGCAGTTCCACACCCTGGCCGCCCGCGGCCCGCGCGGCATGACGGTCGATCGGCCGTCAGTCGCATCGCCGCGCAGGGGCGTTCACTGGTCAGGTGTCGCGATGAACGCGACGAAAGGGGGGCTCATGACCTTCATCGTGGTCACGATCCTGATCAGCTGCCTGTCGGCGATGGCGGTGCACGGCCGGCGCGGGGCCTGGCCGCCCGGGCTGCCGACGGCGCGGCCGCGGCTGGTGGCGGTGGGCGGCACGTACGAGGGCTCGCACGGCCAGCCGTCCGACGCGTACGTCATCCAGGAGCGGCTGATCGCGACGGCCGACGGCGCGGGCGGCAGGGATCTCGGCCAGGCTGCCGCCGCCCTGGCGCTGGGCGCCGTGGTCGCCGCCCGGCCGCAGCACACGGTGCGGCGGGAGGCGGACATGGACGGCTGCGCCCAGGCGGCGCACCGCGCCGTGCGCACCGCCGCCGCGAGCACCCCGGCGATGTCCGGCCTGGTCAGCACCCTGGACCTGATCATCCTTGAGCCGGGCGAGCGCCCGTGCCTGCGCTTCGCGCACGTCGGGGACGGCGCCATCTGGCACTGCCCGAAAGGCGCGAAGCCCCGGCCGCTCACCACCGCGCACACCTTCGACGACGGCACGTCGCTGCGCGGAATCGGCCTGGCGTCCGCCCTCGATCCCCACATCGGCACCGTGCCGCTGCGCGCCGGCGACCGCGTCGTGATCGTCACGGACGGAGTCACCCGGGCCATCGGCGTGCCGCGCCTGACGGAGCTCCTCACCGACGGGTCCTCCCCCGCCGTCTGCCTGGACAGGTTGTACGACGAGATGGCCGCCGTGGAGCCGAAGGAGGACGCCACGGTGGTCATCGCGGACTTCGTCACCGTCTGACCGGAGGCTCCGGGTCGAGCCGCTGGTAGAGCCCGTACACGAAGAGGGCGCGGCGGGCCGTGCCGTCGTGGACGAAGTCGACCGCCCAGTGGTGCGGGGCCAGGCCCTCGCACTGGGAGGCTCCGGGGAAACTCGTGCCGACATCGGCGACGACGCACTTCCAGGGAGTCAGCTCCGCGAAGGTCAGCGTCCTGCTGCCGCCCGGGCGGACGAACCACTGGTTCCAGACCTCGCCGCCGGGGCCGAGCAGCGCCTCGAACTCCAGCTCCGGCCAGGACGGCAGCACCCAGCGAGCCACGTCGCAGGTCAGACTCCCGAACGGTTGCGTCCCCCGGTACGGCGGCGGGCCGAGGATCGTCCGCAGCGCCGCCAGCCCTTTCGGGGCCCTGACCGAGTGGGCCATCCGCGTCCACTGGGTGTGCGCGGCGCGCACCTCGGCCCGGGACGCGCCGAGGTCGTGGAGCGCGTCCTCCACCCGCTGCGCGTTGAGGTCGCGCATCCGATGCATCAAGGCCAGCTCGAACTGGCGCACCCCGAATCGCATGGCCACCAGCCTGCCAGCACCTCGTGGCACGAAAGGCCATACACCTCGACCCGCTATGTACCCATAATTGGTGATCTACGGTCCGGGGAAGCGCCGGGAGGAGAAACCGGGATGCCGGAGTTCGAACCACTGCGCGAGGGAGATCCCACCCATGTGGGATCGTACCGTCTTGTCGGCCGGCTGGGCCCGGACGTCTTCGTCGGGGAGCACCCCGAAGCGGAGCCGGGGACCGCGGGCGAGCCGGTCGTGGTGAAGCTGCTGCACCCGCACGTCGACCGGGAACGGTTCCTGAAGCTGATCGAGCCCATCCAGGACGTCTCCGCCTTCTGCTCGGCCCAGATGCTCGGGTCAGGGACGATGGACGGCCGGCCGTACGTGGTGAGCGAGTACATCGACGGCCCCACGCTGGAGGCGGTCACCGCGGAGGGCACCCGGCTGCGGGGCGCGGCGCTGCACCGGCTCGCGGTCGGGACGGTGACCGCGCTGGTGGCCATCCACCAGGCGCGAACCGTGCACGGGGACGTCCGGCCGGGCAATGTGGTGCTCGGCCCCGACGGGCCCAGGGTGATCAACGTCGGTGTCGCCCGCGCGATGGCGGCCACCGCGGAGACGACGACCCGCCGGGTGGAGGTGCCCGCGTTCACCGCGCCTGAACGGCTCGCCGGCGCCGAGCCCGCGCCGCCGGCGGACGTGTTCTCGTGGGCCGCGACCGTGGTGTCCGCCGCGACGGGCGCCTCCCCCTTCGACGGCGGCTCCATGGCGAGCACCGTCAACCGGATCGCCAACGCCGAGCCCGACCTGCCCGACCTGGGAGACCTTCAGAGCCTGATCGTGACGTGCCTGGCCAAGGACCCGGCGCGGCGACCCACGTCCAGCGACGTGCTGCTGCGGCTGGTCGGTGAGACCCGCTTCCTGACCGGCCGGCTGCTCCCGCCCGCCGCCCCGCCGCCGTACGTCCCGCCGCCGGTGGCGCAGGAGCCGCCCGGCCCGCCCGTGCGGCGGGGCCGCGGCGTGCTGATCGCCGTGGCGGCGTTCGCCGCCGGGGCACTGCTGGCGGGCACCGGCGTCTACACGCTCGGCCCGGAGCGGATCCTGGCGGCCGGCCCGTCCGCGACCCGCCCCTCCCCCACCGGCTCGACCGCGAGCGGCTCGGTCATCACCGCCGCACCCCAGGTCACGCCCTCCACCACGACCGCGCCGATGGCGAGCGTCGCGCCCAAGGCGGACGGCGAGGTCGAGCTCGCCGACATCGGCGCCACGTTGCACGAGAACGCCGCCGATCCCGTCCGGCTGGCCGCCTACCTCCAGGCGAAGAGGCCGTTCAAGACGTTCGCCAGAGACCGGACCGGCCGGTTCAGGGAGATCGGCCTGGCCGAGGAGCCCCGCGTCTCACCGGACGGCACGTGGGCGGCGCTCAACCCGTGGCTGAAGTTCCAGAACTCCGACATGGACTCGGTGCGCTTCCACAACATCACCACCGGGGAGACCTTCAGCGTCCTCACGGTCAGGAAACCTGAGGAGACCTGGTTCCCCACCTGGTCGCGAGACGGCCGGCGACTGCTGATGTCGGTCATGGACAAGAAGCGGGAGCGGATCACCGGCTACGCCGTCGTCGACGTGGCCGCGCGCAAGGCCACGGTCGTGCTCACGCAGTACGAGGACGCGGCCAGCCTGCCCTTCACCTTCGCCCCCGACGGATCGATCGCCCGGGGTTTCAGCAGCAGCAAGAGACGCGGCATCGACACCTACGACATGTCAGGAAAGGTGATCCACAGCAGGCACTGGGTGGGCACCCCCCGCGACGTCGACTGGTACTCCCCCTCCGGCAAGCAGTTCATCACGCTCTGCCCGAACGGCGATGACGTGTGCGTCTGGGACACGGTCAGCGGCGACCGCAAGGCCACCATCGAGGGCATCGACGACGGGGCCCGTCTGCTCGGCTGGTTCAGCGACGACCACGTGCTGATCGAGGAGCCCGCCAAGAAGAAGGGCAGGGCCGAGATCAAGGTCGTGGACTTCCTGGGCAAGACCCAGCGGGTGATCGCGGACGTCGCCATGGACCTCAGCCGCCGGCAGTTCGCGGCCAAGGCGCCATGACGGTGGACCCCCGGCCGCTCCTCCGGGACGATCCCGCCCAGGTCGCGTCGTACCGCGTGGTGGGCAGGCTCGGCGAGGGCGGCCAGGGCGTCGTCTACCTGGGCGAGTCGCCGGGCGGCGAGCGGGTCGCGATCAAGGTGCTGACGCGCGCGCTGGAGGCGGACGCCCGGGCCGGGTTCACCAAGGAGATCGAGCTGGCGCGGCGGGTCAAGGCGTTCTGCACGGCGAGCGTGCTGGCGACCGGCGAGCTCGACGGCGTGCCGTACGTCATCAGCGAGTTCGTCGACGGGCCCTCCCTCGCCCGGGTGCTCGCCGAGCGTGGCCCGCTGCGGCAGGCGGAGCTGCGCCGCCTGGCGATCGGCAGCCTGACCGCGCTCGCCGCCATCCATCAGGCGGGCGTCGTGCACCGGGACTTCAAACCGGGCAACGTCCTGCTCGGCCGGGAGGGCCCGCGGGTGATCGACTTCGGCATCTCGCGCGCGCTCGACACCGCGGAGCCACAGGACGACCTGACGGGCACGCCACCGTACATGGCGCCCGAGCAGTTCGCGGGTGGCGGCGGGCCGCCCGCCGACCTGTTCTCCTGGGCAGCCACGGTCGTCTGCGCCGCGACCGGCGCCCCGCCCTTCGGCTCCGGCGACCTGCCCGCTCTGCTCAACCGCGTCCTGACCGCCGAACCCGAGCTCGGCGACCTGCGCGGCGACCTGCGCGAGGTGGTGGCCGGCTGCCTGGCCAAGGATCCCGCCGCCCGGCCGGCGGCGTCCGCCGCGCTGCTCACGCTGCTGGGGCATCCGGTCCAGCCGCAGCGGCTGCTCGCCGAAGGCAGCAGGTCCGCCGCACCCCCCGCCGTGACCACCGTGCCGCCCGCCCGGCGGGCGCGACGGCTCTGGCCGATCGCCGCGGGCGCCGCCGCGGTCCTGCTGGTGGGTGCGGCCGTCGCGATCCACCTGGGACGTACGGCCGATCCCCCGGTGTCCGGCCCGCCCGCCACCCCGCAGAGCGCCGAGCCGAGCCGGCGGCCGATGAGCTCGACCGCCACGACGACGGCGACGATCCCCGGCACGAAGATCAAGGTGCACGAGAATCCCGCCGATCCGCTCTGGGTCACCTCCGCCTACGGAGGGGTCGAGCCGGATGCGGGCTTCCCCGCCTACGTCCGCGATCCCAGGACCGGTGAATTCACCTACTTCGGCAACTTCCAGACGCCCGTGGTGTCGCCACGCGGCCTGTACGTGGCCGCCACGTCCTCCACCAACCTGGCCCGCAGCGACTACAACACGCTCAGGCTCGTCACCCGCGCCACCGGCGAGGACGTGGAGCTCCGCACCGCGGACAAGCCCGGCGACACGCCGACCATGGCCTGGTCCGCCGACGGCGCCTCCCTGCTCCTGACGCTCTGGAGGAGCGAGGAGTCCGGGGAGACCCTCGGGTTCGTGACCGTCGATCCGGCGACCAAGTCCGTGCGAACGCGCCGTACGGACTTCGGCGGCGAGAGCGGATACCTGTGGGGAGCGGACGCCTCGACGCTGATGACCCAGGGGCGGGACGGCACGATCAGGTTCGTCGGCCTGGACGGCTCGGTGCTGCGCTCGTTCCGGGACAAGGGCACCCTGGTCAAGGCGAGCGTCAGCACGACGAGAGCCGGCACGGTGTTCGCCACCACCTGCACCGAGACGTCCCGGGACGTCTGCCTGTGGGACGCCGTCACCGGCGCCAGGAAGGCCGTCGTCCCGCTGGCGGACGGCACGACGTTCAACGGCTGGCTGGACGACCGCCACTTCCTCGCCACGGTCACCGGCGCCAGGACCTCCCGGCTGGTCATGGCCGGCCTCGACGGCGAGACCGTACGCGTCCTCGCCGAGGGGCCTGCCGCGCAGCTCGGCAAGGTGGCCCTCTGGTGGAGCCTGCGCTGACGGGCTCCTTCGGTGTGACCCGGCCTCGCGCCCTTCCAACGGAGGTTCACCCTGACCCCCTCGGAGAAAATCGAGTCGTGCAACTCGATACGAGCCGGCCGCGTCCCCTTCGGCACGTCGTAGAGCACGACGCCCTTCACCGAGTTACCAGGGTTGATCCTCTCGTAGAGGCTTTTCGACTCGTCCAGATAAATGGCCGCCTCCGAACTGGCTTCGTACTCCCGGCCCTTACTGTCGTACAACCGCTGCGCGATCCCCGCGCCGTTCCGGTGGGCGACGCGCCGCTGCGGATCTCGTACGTCGTCTGGCGGACATGACCCGCACTCCCCGGAGCCGGATCTAGACCAGCAGCGAGCTCAGCAGGCGATCCGCCTCCGCGGCGATCTCGGGCAGGTCGGCCGCCGGATCGGCCGACCTGGCCAGCAGCATTCCTCCTTCGCACAGGGCGCCGAAGACCAGTTGGGCGCGGGCGGGCAGGTTGCCGTCGGCGACCAGGCCCTCCGCGTGTGCCAGGCGCATCCCGTCGAGGAGCACGCGCAGCGTGTGACCGTACTCGATCTCGCGGACAGTCTCCCAGCCGAGGACGGACGGCCCGTCCAGGAGGACGATCTGCCGGAAACCGGGGTCCAGGCAGTGCTCCAGGAAGGTGCGGCAGCCGCGGCGCAGGGCTGACCACGAGTCGCTCTCCTCGAAGGCGACCCGCTCCAGCGTGGCGGCGATCTCCTCCAGTTCGCCCACGAACACCGCCCGGAACAGCGCCTGCTTGCCGTCGAAGTGGTGATAGACGGCTCCTTTGGTGACCCCGGCGGCCGCGGCGACCGCGTCGATCGAAGTGGCCGCGTAGCCGTTGCCGCCGAACAGCCGCTGCGCGGCGCCGGTCAGCAGCGCGGTGGTCGTGTCCGAGCGCTCGGTCTGGGTGCGGCGGCTCATCGGTCCCCCATTGACTTACATACTCGCAGTATATAACTTCGAAGACAAGTTACATACCGACAGTATGGAACATCGAGGTGAGTCGTGTCATCACCACCCATCGCCATCTACGGCGCCACCGGCCACACCGGACGCCTGGTCGCAGCCGAGCTGCGAGCCCGCGGCCGGGAGGTCATCCTGGCCGGCCGCGACGGTGGGGCGCTCAAAGCGCTCGCCGACGAGCTCGGCGGAGCCCGGGTCCACCAGGCCGCCCTGGACGACCATGCGGCGCTGCGCACGCTCGCGGAGCAGGCGTCCGCCCTGGTCCACTGCGCCGGCCCCTTCACCGAGACCGGCCGGCCCGTCGCCCAGGCAGCCGCCGACGCCGGCTGCCACTACGTCGACCACGGCCTGGAGCAGCACCACACCGCATGGATGTTCGACGCCATGCCCGAGCGGGCCGAGCGCGCCGGCATCGTCATGATCACCGCGATGAGCTTCTACGGCGGCCTGGGCGACCTGCTGGCCGGAGCCGTGGCCGGCGGCCTGACCGGCGTCGACCGGGTGACCGTCGCCTACGCGGTGACCGGATGGCGGCTGACCACCGGGGCCAGGAGGACCGCGGAGCTGCTGTTCGCCGACACCCGCCGGATCACCTACACCGACGGCGCCTTCCAGGTCGGCTACGTCGAGCCGCGCAACGCCGTCTTCCCCTTCCCGCCACCCCTCGGCCCGCGCACGATGATCGCCCCCATCCCCTCCTCCGACGTCGTGACCATCCCCCGCCACGTCCGGGCCCGGCGGGTGGAGGCCCAGCTCACCGCGCACACCTTCGAGGAGGAGCAGGCGTTCACCAGTGAGCACGTCGACGCCGCCACCAGGGCCGGGTCCGACTTCACCGTGGCCGTCCAGGCGATCACCGCCGAGGGCGGCGCCGCGGGTCAGGTGAGCGGGCACGACCTGTGGCGGGCCAGCGCGATCGCCTCGGTGGAGGCCGCCGTCCGCCTGGCCGACGGCCGGGGTCCCGAGAACGCCGGCGTCTTCAGCCCGGCCGAGGCATTCCCCGCCGAGCCGTACCTGCGCGACCTGGAACGGCTCGGGCTCTTCACCGTCAACCTGCCAGGAAGGGCGGAGCGATGATCCTCGTCACGGGCGCGGCCGGAGGGCCGCAGGGATCGACCGGCCGGACGGTCGTGGACCTGCTGCTGGAGCGCGGCGAGGCGGTGCGCGCCTTCGTGCACTCCGACGACCACCGGGCCGAGGAGCTGCGCAAGCTCGGAGCGGAGGTGGTCGTCGGCGACCTGCGTGAGATCTCCTCGGTGCGGCCCGCCGTACGGGGTGTCCGGCGGGCCTTCTTCACCTACCCGGTGACGGCCGGCCTGCTGGACGCCACGGGCGCGTTCGCGGCCGCGGCCCGGGAGGAAGGCGTGGAGCGCGTCGTCGAGGTGTCGCAGCTCGACGCCTCCCCGGAGGCGGGCACGCCGCGGATGCGCCGGCACTGGGTGTCTGAGCAGGTCTTCGACTGGGCCGGGGTGGGCGCGGTGCACCTGCGGGCGGCGGTGTTCTTCGAGAACCTGGCCGTCGTGGCGGCCGCCGCCGGGGACCGCCGCGAGCTGGCCCTCCCGCTGGGCTCCGGGGACACGCTGATCCCGCTCGTCGCGGCGGCCGACGTCGCCCGGGTGGCGGCCGGACTCCTGCTGGATCCCGGGCCGGCCGATCCGGTGTGCCTGGTGACGGGGCAGATGGCGAGCATCGGCGAGGTGGCCGACGCCATGGGCGTGGCGTACGTGGATCTGCCGCCCGAGGAGTGGGAGGCGCGGGCGCTGGAGATCTACCGCGATCCGTACGCCGTCGAGCACCTGTCCCACCTGTGGGCGATCTTCCGCTTCATCGGGGCCGGCCACCACCCGCTCTACGGGGTCACCGAGAGCATCGAACGCATCGGCGGGCGTCCGCCGGTCACCCTGCGGGAGTTTCTGCAGACCGCGCGCTAGCAGCAGGGTCCCTACCTCCGGCCGAGCTCGACGCAGCACGCGCCCGGTCGCGGGGCCAGGGTGGCGTCCAGCGTGGTGGCGCCCAGGCCGTCGAGGAAGCCGGACAGGAAGGCGTGGTTGATCCCGCAGACCAGGTCGGGGTCCCTGGCGGCCATCGGGTGGAACGGGCAGTTGCGCAGCCGCATCAGGGTCGGGGTGGCGCGTGCGGGCTCGAAGCCGTGGCGTTCGAGCATCTGCCCGGCGCAGGTCAGGGCCCGCTCGGCGCCGAGCCGGCCGGGTTTGAGCTGCTCGCGCTCGGCCCGGCCGAGGCTCTGGCCGCGCTCGGCGGCCACCCGGAGGGCGGCGTCCCGGCCGCTCTCTCCGGGGCTCTGCGCTCGTACGGCCTGCAGCAGGATGTCGGCGAGCAGGCCGTGCTCGCGCGGCGGGATGCTGAGCCGGACCTGCAGGTCGGTGGGCTCGTAGACCTTGGGCGCGCGGCCCACCCGGCGCAGGCCGGGCGGCTGGGCGTAGCCGGCCGACAGCAGCCCCACCGTGACCAGCTTGTCGAGGTGGAAGGCCGCGAGCTTGCGGGAGATGCCCACGCTCTGCGCCGCCTCGTCCCGCGTCACCGGCCGGTCCGAGCGCCGGATGAAGTCGTACATGCGGCGCCGGAGGTCGTCGCCGAGCGCCGCGACGGCTTCGACGGTGGCGTCATGCTCGGACATACCGTCGAGGTTAACACCCAATCTCATGGGCTGAACCCCTGGGTATTGACGGACTTCCCCTATTTCACTAAGACTCGTTAGTGAAATAGGGAGGTGGGCCCATGTCTGGTCCGCTGCATCGCGCCAAGCGTCCGACGACGGTCCTCGCCGGGCCGTACGGGCATCCGCTGCATCCGATCCTGGTGACCGTGCCGATCGGCGCCTGGGTCACCAGCCTGGTCTTCGACGTCGCCTCCCACGTCGTCGACGATTCCGCCTTCCTGGTCAAGGGCTCGGTCTGGCTGATCGCGGTAGGAGTGATCGGAGCCGTGGCGGCGGCCATGACCGGCTTTCTCGACTTCCTCGGCATCCAGCCCGGCACCGCGGCGTTCCGCACGGGACTGGCGCACCTGAGCCTGAACCTGGCGATCACCGTCGCGTACGGAGTCTCCTGGGCCTGGCGCGCCTCCGGCGGCGAGCCGTCCGAGCCGGTCGGCTGGGGCCCGCTCGCCCTGTCGGCGATCAGCCTGGCCGCGCTGGCCGTCTCGGGGTCCCTGGGCGGGAAACTCGCCTACCGCTACGGCGTGCGGGTCGCCGACGAGGCCACCCAGGCCAAGGGCTTCGGCGCCTGACCACGACTCGCCGCATCACGAAGAGAGGCACACCATGGACATCGCCGCGCTCGTCACCTGGGTACTCGCCGCCCTCGGCGGCTTCTACATGCTGGGCGTCTGGATCTCCCGGGGCGGGCTCCGCCGCGAGGAGAGCGCCCCCACCCGGTTCCCCCCTCCGGTGATCTTCGGGCACTTCCTGCTCGCCGCCACCGGCCTGCTCGTATGGATCGCCTACCTCGTCGTCGGCGCACCCGCGCTGGCCTGGGCCGCACTGGTCATCCTGCTGCCGGTCGCCCTGCTGGGCTTCGTCATGCTGGCCCGCTGGATCCCGTCCTACCGGGCCCGCGCCGCCACAGCGCCCACGCCGCCCGAACGAGGCATTCCGGTCGTGGCCGTCGTAGGCCACGGCCTGTTCGCCGTCGCCACGCTCGTCCTCGTCCTGATCACCGCCCTGGGCCTGGGCTGAGCGGCCCGTAGGGAACGATGGAAGCCATGGAGATCTGGATCAACCCGGACTGCTCGAAGTGCCGCTCGGCCCTGTCGATCCTCGACGCCGAGGCCGCCGCCTACACCGTGCGCCGCTACCTGGACGACCCGCCGACCGGCGGCGAGATCCGTGCGGTGCTGGCCAGGCTGGGCCTCGAACCGTGGGACATCACCCGGACCGGCGAGCCCAGGGCCGCCGAGCTCGGCATGGACGCCTGGCCACGCGACGACCGCGACCGCTGGATCGACGCGCTGGCGGCGAACCCGGTCCTGATCCAGCGGCCGATCATCACGGCCGACGACGGGACGGCGGTGGTCGGCCGCTCTGAACAGGCCGTACGGTCCCTGCTCCGCTGAGGGCGGCACGTGGAGCTCGGCGATCGGGCGGAGACGTTCAGCAACTACAACAGCTGGGTCGAGTGGTTCGCCGGCGGCGCCATGGTGGTCAGCACCCTGCCGCGCGATCTGAACGGATCGTTCGGCGCGGACATCGTCGTTCCCGCGGGGGCCGTCGAGAAGTCACCGGAGAGATCGTCGCTGGACGCCGACAACTTCCACTCCGGGTGGGGAGTCTGGCACGGCACGTCCTTCGCCACCCCCGTCGTGGCGGCGGAGATCGCCAGGCGCCTGATGGAGACGGGGACGCTCACGCACGACCGGCCCAGCCCGCAGGAGGCGGTGAAACGAGCGAGAACGGTCGTAGAGAGCATGCAGAGCGATTTCAGGGACGGCGGGTCGTGACCGACGTGTCGCCGGGCAGCGTGCCCGTCTCCAGCCGGGGCTCCGAACGGCGGTCCCGGCTGGCCACCCTGCTCGAACAGGCGGCCGGCGGCCGGCGGGAGGCGCTGGACGAGATCGTGGCCGAGCTGACGCCCATGCTGTGGCACGCGGTCCGCGCGCAGGGCCTCGACTACCACCTTGCCCAGGACGTCGTGCAGACCACGTGGTTGACCCTGGTCCGCCACCTGCATTCCATCAGGTCACCCGGGGCGCTCATCGAATGGCTGATCACCGCGGCACGCAGGGAGGCGTGGCGGGTGAGCTCGGGCGGCAACCGGGAGGACCTGCCGGGAAGCGAGCTGCTCGACGAGATCCCGGACCCCGAGGACCAGCCGGACGAGGCGGTCGTGCTGGACGAGCGGCGGCGGGCGCTGTGGACGGCGGTCGAGCGGCTGCCGCGGCGCTGCCGCGACCTGCTGCGGATCATCGCGTTCGTCCGGCGTCCCGACTACGACGCGGTGGCGGCGGCGCTCGGCATGCCGAAGGGCAGCATCGGCCCGACCAGGGGTCGCTGCCTGACCAAGCTCCGTGCCCAGCTGAGCCAGGACCCCCAGTGGAGCTCGCCATGACACCGTCGGAAGACGGCGCGGACTCCGCGCCCCTCGACCTGGAGGACATCCTCCTGCTGGACGAGATCAACCGGCTCTACTCCCAAGTGGATCCCGTTCCCGCCGACCTGGTGGCGAACATCCGGTTCGCCCTGGCGGTCGACTCCGACGCCTTCGACGTGTTCCGGGTCTTCGAAGAGGAGGAACAGCTCGCCGGAGTCCGCGGCGGGGAGCGCAGCCGCACCATCACCTTCGACAGCGACAACCTCACCATCATGATCGACGTCACTCCGCTGGACGGCGGCGCCATCAGGATCGACGGCTGGCTGGCCCCGCCCGCCGGTCACCGGGTCGAGCTGCGCACGGCGGCGGCGTCCAGCACGGCCAGGGCCGACGATCAGGGCAGGTTCGCCTTCGACGGCGTGAGCCAGGGGCTGGCCCAGTTCGTCGTGCGGGGCGCGGACGACGCGGCGCTGGCGGTGACGCCCTCCATCGACCTGTGACCTTTGCAGGCGAGCGGTGATGGCGGACATTGGTGGGCGTGGACACAGACGACGCCGCGCGACGCGCCCGCGCGGACACGCTGCGTCTGGAGGCCGTCGCCGCGACCTCGGCGGGACGCCCGGCCGTGGCCGCGCGCCGCCTGAGGCGAAGCCTGGCCGTGCTCGGCTGGCAGCCGGACCGGCCCGCCGGAGAGCCCGACATGCTGCTGGCCAGGGTGCTGACCAGCCTGGCGCACGCCGAAGCCGAGCAGGGGCACAGCGAGGCCGGCCTCGACCTGCTCGACGTGGCCCAGCGCCGGATGCCCGGCAGCGGTCTCGGATACGTCCACGCCCAGCGCGGGCTCGTGCTCCTGCGGCTCGGCAGGCAGCTGGAGGCTCTCGATCAGCTCGACCTGGCCGTGCCGCTCCTGGCCGACCAGGACAGGGTCGAGCTGGCCAGGATCCTGCTCAACCGGACGGTCATCCACCTGTCGACCGGCCGGGTGGGCCTCGCCAGGGACGACGCGCGGCGCAGCAGGGAGCTCGCGACCGGGCTCGGCCAGGAGATCATCGCGGCCAAGGCACTGCACAACCATGGCTACTGCGACTTCCTGCTGGGCGACATCCCCGCCGCGCTGGCCGTCTTCGCCCAGGTGCGGGAGCAGTACACCAGGGTGATCCCGGGATTCCTGCCCGTGCTCGCGCTGGACCAGGCGCGGGCGCTGCTGGCGGCCGGGCTGTGCGCGGAGGCGGGCCGCATCTTGGACGAGAACCTGACGCTGTTCCGCCGCCAGCGGCTCGTCCAGGACTACGCGGAGGCGGAGCTCGCCCGGGCACGAGCCGCGTTCGACGCGGGAGAGATGGCGGAGGCGCGTGCCTGGGCGCGCAGGGCGGCAGGCGGGTTCCGGCGTAGGAGGACCACGTCCTGGCTGGCCAGCGCGGAACTCATGCTGCTCAGATGCGACTTCGCCGCCGGTCGGCCCGGCCTGGCCGGCAGGGCGGACGAGCTGGCGGCCAGGCTGGCCGGCCTCGGTCTGCGCGACGAGGCCGAAATGGCGGCCCTCGTCGCGGCCCGTTGCAGGCTGGCGGCCGGCGGGGCAGGCCAGGCGCCGGCGGGCTCCCGGCGCCGGATCCCGCTCGAACTGCGCCTGATGCACCACCTCACCGAGGCGGAGCGCGCCATCGCGGCGGGGCGGCGCGGCCAGGGGCTGGAGCGGCTGCGCGGCGGGCTGGCCCTGATTCGCACCCACCGGACCCGGATGGGCAGCCTCGACCTCCAGACGGGGGTGGCGGCGCTCGGCGCCGAGCTGGCCCGCACCGGCATGTCGGCCGCGCTCGCGAACGGCTCGCCCCGGCTGGTCTTCCGATGGTCGGAGCGGTCGCGAGCGCAGGCGTTCCGGCACCGGCGGGTACGGCCCGCCCACGACGAGCAGACCGTCGAGGCGCTCGTCGAGTTGCGGCACCTGCGGCAGCGCATCCGCACCCACCCGGAGGAGAGCCGCCGCCACCCCGTGCTGCGAGAGCGCTGCCGGCAGCTCGAACGGCTCATCAAGGAGAAGAGCTGGCAGCAGTCCGGAGCGGACGGCGGCACCGCGGCGGCCACCACGGCACAGGTCGAAGCCGAGCTGGACAGCGCCGGGCTGGTGATGGTCAGCCTGCTCTGCGTGGACGGCCGGGTGCTCGCCCTCGTCCTGCGCGACGGCACGGTCCGGCTCCAGCCGCTGGGTCCGTACGAGCTCGTGGCGGAGGCGACCAGGCGGCTCGGCGCCGACCTGGGCGTGCTGGCCGGGCGGACCCGGCCGGCCAGGCTGCGGCAGGTGATCGAGGCGTCCGTGCGCACCCAGATGGCCACGTTGAACGACGCGCTGATCGCCCCCGTCAGCGCCCTGATCGGGGACAGGCGGCCGCTGGTGATCGTGCCGACCATGGCCATGTCCGCCGTCCCCTGGGGGCTGCTGCCCGGTCTGCGCGGGCGGCCGCTCGTGGTCGCCCCCTCCGCGCTGGCGTGGCTCAGCGCCCAGCGCGGCCGCCGCGTCGCCGGTGCGGGCGTGCCGGTGCTGGTCGCGGGCCCCGGGCTGATCCACGCCAGGTCCGAGATCGAGCAGATCGCCCGGCTGTATCCGGCCGGCCGCAGCCTCACCGGCGAACAGGCCACGGTGGAGGCGACCCTGGGCCTGCTGGACGGCGCGCCGCTCGCGCACCTGGCCGCGCACGGTCACCACGAGCGGGACAACGTGCTGTTCTCCAGGCTGGATCTGGGCGACGGGCCGCTCATGGCCTACGACATCCAGGGGCTGGAACGAGCGCCGGGGCACGTCGTCCTGTCGGCGTGCGACGCGGGACAGGCCCTGGTCCGGCCCGGCGACGAAGTGCTCGGATTCACCGCCGCGCTGCTCTACAGCGGCAGCTCCACCGTCGTGTCGAGCCTGACGCGCGTCCCCGACGAGGTCGCCGCCACCGTGATGACCGCCTACCACCTGCGGCTCAGCTCAGGAGAGCCGCCTGCCGCGGCGCTGGCGGCCGCGGCCGAGGGTGAACTGTCGACGTTCACCTGCTTCGGCGCGGGCTGAACCTCGCGCCCTCGATGTATCTGGCGGCCCGCCGGCGCCTCCTTCCTCCTGTCCGTTCTTCACGAAGGAGCGCAACCATGGCGACAACCGGCCAGTTCCAGCCTCTCAAAGTACCCGCCGACCAGCTCACCGGCGCCCTCAGCGCCGACGTCGTCGATCCCGGCGCGCAGCCGGCCACGATCGTCCGCGCGGGCGACGCCTGGAAGATCGACGTGACCTGGGAACTCACCGGCGAGCTGATCGCGTGGCTCACCGGGAAGTGGCACGTGCAGGTGGTCGCCGATCGCCAGGGAGGCGGGGAGACCACACACCCGGCCACTCCGATCGAGGTCGCCTTCACCCCCGGCACCGGCGCCTACACCGCCGGCGTGCCGATGCAGGGCCAGCTGACGGCGGGGACGTACGACCTGACCGTCAACCTCACCTCCACGACCGCCGCCGGCACGCCCGGGAACCTCGGCGGCTTCGTGTCGCTCAGCAAGATCATGGTGCAGTGACTCGGCTCCCCGCCGCCGTCGGGTGGCGGCGGGGATCACTCCGGGCCCCCACGATCGGCGCCCGCGCGCATGACCGGCGCGAGGCGTGCTCTCCCCGGCCTTGACGTTCGTCCGCTTCCGCCGCGCCAGGCCGACGATGGCTGGACTTTCCGCGGGCCCGGGTGGAATGTCGGGCCGGGTGGCGGAGATGGGCGGTGGGCGGTGGAGAGCCGGCTCGAAGGGGGCAACGACGGAGGCGCGGTCCGCGTGGGCGCGACGGTCCGGCGCCGCGAGGTGCTCACCCATCTGGAGGGCGAGACCATGGGCGAGCGCCTGGTGTGGCCCGCGTGGACCCGGCTGGAGGACGCGCTCCGCCAGGTGGCTGCGGCTGTTCCTCGACGCGTACGGGTGGGGCGGGGACCTCACGATGATCATCAGGGAGATCCAGGCACGCATGGGCGCCCGAGTCGACGACATCTTGCGCGGCGCGGCGGCGGGTGACGGGCTGTATGCGAAGTTGCTGCGTCAGGGCCTGCCCGCGGACATCGAGCAGGCCATCCGCGAGCTGGACGGCTTCGCCGGCACGTGACACCGCCGGGCGCTCCCGCGCCCGGCGGCGCCCAGGGGCTACCGCGTCAGGGTCGCCAGCCGTGCGATCGCGGCGCGCTCCGCCTCGTAGATGGCGCCCATCCGCTTGCCGAGGTCGGCGAAGAGGGTGGCCGGATCGCCCGCGGGGAAGGAGGCGTCGGCGGCGGCGCGTACCCGCCACAGCGTGCCGGCGGCTTCTGCCGTGCGGCCGGCGGCCGCGGTGCCGTCCGCCATGACCCCCTCCTTGATCTCCGCTGTCAGGTCGCGGATCCGGGCGAACTCCGGGACGTCCGCCGGCAGCGCGGCCTCGGCGAGGTCGTGCCACATGGAGTGGATCTCCCGGAATCGCCCCGCCAGCTCGGCCAGGCCTGGTTCGGACAGCAGGTCGGCGGACTCGTCCAGGCCGTCGGCGAACAGGTCGCGCAGGTTGCCGCCGTCCATGCCCACCGGCTCGGCGCCCTCCCAGATGGACAGCAGCGCGCCGGTCAGGCCGCGCCCGTCCGCGAAGACCTTCGACCACGCCTTGGCATGTCGGGTGTCGACGAGCAGCCGCGCCCATTTGCGCCAGGCGGGCAGCGAGAACGAGTCCGACGGCGACGACAGGTGCTCGGCGCAGTCGCGGAGCCCGTCCCGCGCGGCGCCCGCGAGCGCCGCCTCGTCCAGGGTGGCCTCGCCCAGCACGTGCAGCACGTTCTTGTACGAGCCGACCCGGGCACGCGCGGCGTCGAGGGTGCCGTGCGGGATGTGGATCGCCGCGTGCCCCCGGTCGTCGAGGTAGACGCCGCTCTCGTCACGCCTGTAGGCGACCACGGGATGGCCGCCGTGCCCGTCCAGGGTGGCGGGCAGTCCCCAGTAGCCGAGGTGATAGCGGTCGGGCAGGATCACGCACGGCCGCCCGGCGTCCAGCTCGGCGGCGAGCCTGGCTGCGGCGGCCTTGGCTCCGCCCGTGGTGTGCTGCTCGAACGGCACGCCGAGGCGGGTGAGCGTCCTGTCCATCGAGCGGTGGTAGTACTGCCACTGGTTGCTGAAGCCCATGACCACGTGGCGGCTGTGGTCGTGCCTGAACTCCCAGAGGATGTACCCGGCGCCGATGCCGCCTCCCGCCAGGAACACCAGCGGCTCGCTGACGGTCACGCCCTGGTTGACCAGGATGGAGGTGATGGCGGCGCTGGCCGGGCTGCGGCCACCGGCGAATCGCCAGCCCGCGTCCGAAGGGGTGGCGGCCCGTCCCACGATGTGGGTGCGGGCCGTGGTGTAGCTCTCGCCCGTCTTGGCCATCCGCTCGCGGATGCGGGCCTTGAGCTGCTTCTTGCTGGTCATGGCGACTCTCCTGGCGGCCTTCGCCCCGGCCCGGCCCACGCCCGCAGCCTCGGGCGGCCGCGGAAGATCGCCGGCCTGCGGACTGCTGTGCTCGAGGCTCGTACGTCCCCTTTGCCTCCGCGGTCGGCGGGTCGCGTGGGGACCCGCTCAGGAGGTCCGGCGGGAGAACAACCGCCGTGAAACGGATGGTAGTACACGACGGCTGCTGCCGCGACGGCGTGGCGCACTGCTCCGCACATCGAGGGTGATCGACGCCATACCGCTGCGGCGCGAGGCGTTTTCGCCGGAGTCCCGCGTGGCACAGTCCTTGCCATGGACGACGTGTGGGATCTGGTGGTCGTGGGCGCCGGGCCGGCGGGCTCGGCGGCGGCGCTGCGCGCCCTGCAGCTGCGGCCCGGCCTGCGCGTGCTGCTGCTGGACAAGGCGGACTTCCCCCGTGACAAGGCCTGCGGCGACGGCATCGCGGCGCACGGGCGTGACGAGCTCGCCCGGCTGGGGGTGCCCGGCCTGATCGACGACTACCGGCCCACGCCCCGCCTGTCGGTCGTCTCCCCCAGCGGCGTCCGGGTCTCGGCCGACGTGTCGCGGCCCAACCACGTCGTGCCGAGGATGGTGTTCGACGCCCGGCTGGTCGAGGCCGCGCGGGCCAGGGGCGTGGAGGTGCGCCGCCACCGGGTCAAGGCGCTCGACCCGCACGGGCCGGTGGTCGTCATCGACGGGCGGCTGCGGGCCCGCGCCGTGGTCGCCGCCGACGGGGCCAACTCGGCGGCGCGGCGGCTGATCGGCCTGCCCGCCAGCGCCTCCCGGCACACCGCCATCGCGGTGCGCGGCTACGCCGACGTGCCGGAGGCCGACGACGTCCAGCTCATCGCCATGCAGAAGGCAGGCTGGCCGGCCTACGCGTGGTCGTTCCCGATCGGTGACGGGACCGCCAACGTCGGTTTCGGGATGCTGCTGCCCCGGCTGCACGCCACCGGCTCACCGGGACGACAGGTGCTGCACGGCAGGCTCGCCGAGCTGCTGCCCGACCTGCCCGCCCGCGACCTGCGCGCCCATCACCTGCCGCTGTCGACGGGCCGGCCACGGCCGGGCGCGGGGCGGGTGATGCTCGCCGGGGACGCGGCGAGCCTGATCAACCCGCTCACCGGCGAGGGCATCTACTACGCGCTGCTGTCGGGGCGGCTCGCCGGCGAGTCGGCCGTCGAGGCGCCGGACGACCCGCTGCCGCTCTACCGGCGCAAGCTGCGCCGGGCCCTCGGCCGGCATCTGCGCACCACCGACGTGCTGGCCCGCCTGGCCCAGTCGACGGGGTTCATCGACGCGGCGATCGGTACCGCCGCACACCGCAAGGAGGTGTTCGACCTGCTGGTGGAGGTGGGGCTGGGGGCCGGCACGGTGCCGCCGCCGCTGGCGCTCGCGGTCGGGGCGCGGTGGCTGCGCGACACCCTGCACGGTCTCAGGCGGTGAGCGAGGCGCCGTTGGCCAGCAGCAGGATCACGTCGACGGCGGCCACGGCGACGGCCGTCACGAACGGCGCCCGCGACGACCTGCCCGCCAGCAGCACCCCCGCGGCCGCCAGGACCGAGGCGGCGGCCAGCGCCGTCCAGCCGGCGGCCCCGGGCTCCGCGCGGCCGAACACGAGCAGGCAGGTGGCGGCCAGCAACGGCACCGGGATCAGCGCCCTGACGCGAGCCGCGCCGAGCCGCTGCGGCAGCCCGCGCACGCCGGTGGCCAGGTCGCCCGCGATGTCGGGCAGCACGTTCGCCAGGTGCGCGCCCACTCCCAGCAGCGCCGCCGCCAGGACCGCCCACCACGCCGGCCACGGCGCGCCCGGCAGTCCCAGCGTCACGAAGGCGGGCAGGCTGCCGAACCCGACCGCGTAGGGCGCCCACGACAGGACCGTGGCCTTCAGCCCGAAGTCGTAGCCCCAGGCGGCCAGCACCCCCACCAGGTGGACGCCGCCCGCGAGGGGGCCGGAGGCGAGGGACAGCGGCACGCAGCACGCCAGCGCGACGGCCGCGGCGATCCACACGGTGCGCGCGCTCACCGTGCCCGCCACGATCGGCTTGGCCGTGCGCCCGGCCGCCGCGTCGCGCCCGGCGTCGACCGCGTCGTTGCACCAGCCGATCGACAGCTGCCCGGCCAGGACCGCGGCGGCCACCAGGGCGCATCCGGCCGTGTCACGCCCGGCCGCGGCGGCCAGCGCGGTGACCAGGGCGGTGACCGCGACGGTCGGGCCCGGATGGCAGCCGCGTGCCAGGCCGCCGATCGTCCGGCCGAAGTCGGCGAGCAGATGGGCGGGCCGGTATCCCGTGTCGGTCACAGCAACGATCGTAGGCACGGCGAGCGCTGCTGCGAATACTCACGCGCCGCCCGTGGCTTAAGCGACCTTGTGGATGGGAAGCGTGCGGGGAGTGAGAGTTGTCGGCTAATTGCGCTGGGAGCCCCCGTGAGCCATATCGCCGCAGTCCGCTGCGCGTTCCCTCCTAACCGGTACGCGCAGTCCCAGCTCACCGACATGGCTGCGCGCATCTGCCTTCCGGAGGGCACCGACCGGCGCCTGCTCGACCGCCTGCACCGCAGTGCCCGCGTCGAGTACCGCAACCTCGCCCTGCCGATCGAGCGCTACGACAAGCTCAACGGTTTCGGCGCGGCCAACGACGCCTTCGTCTCCACCGCGGTGGAGCTCGGGATCGAAAGCGTCAAGGCCGCCCTGGACGCGGCCGGGTTCGCCCCGGAGGACGTGGACATGATCATGTTCACCTCGGTGACCGGCATCGCGGCGCCGTCGATCGACGCCCGGCTGGCCGCCGCGCTGGGCCTGCGGCCCGACGTCAAACGGCTGCCCATCTTCGGCCTGGGGTGCGTCGCGGGGGCCGCAGGCATCGCCAGGGTGCACGACTATCTGCGCGGCTGGCCCGACCATGTGGCCGTGCTGCTGTCGGTGGAGCTGTGCTCGCTGACCGTGCAGCGCGGCGACTCGTCACCGGCCAACCTGGTCGCCAGCGCGCTGTTCGGTGACGGCTCCGCGGCGGTGGTGGCCTGCGGTGACGGCCGCATGCGGCGCGGCCCCACCGTGGTGGCCACGCGCGGGCACCTCTATCCCGGCTCCGAGCACGTCATGGGCTGGCAGGTCGGCGACAGCGGATTCCGGGTGCTGCTGGACGCGAGCGTCCCCTCGGTCGTGCGGCAGTATCTGGCCGACGACGTGCACGGCTTCCTGGCCGACCACGGCGTGGCCGCGGATGAGGTGACGGCGTGGGTGTGCCATCCCGGCGGCCCGAAGGTGCTGGAGGCCGTGTCGGACGTCCTCGACCTGCCGGCCGGGGCGCTGGACGTCACCTGGCGCTCGCTGGCCGACAACGGCAACCTGTCGTCGGCGTCGGTCCTGCACGTGCTGGGCGAGACGCTCGCGACCCGGCCGCCCGAGCCGGGCACCTGGGGGCTGCTCATCGCGATGGGCCCCGGTTTCTGCTCCGAACTCGTCCTGTTGCGCTGGTGACCGCCCCATGACCTGGTATCTCGTCCTCGTCCTGCTCGTCGGCCTGGAACGGCTCGCCGAGCTGGTCGTCGCCCGCCGCAACGCCGCGTGGAGCATGGCGCGGGGCGGTGTGGTGACCGGCCAGGGCCACTATCCGTGGATGGTGGCCCTGCACACCGGCCTGCTGATCGGCGCGCCGCTGGAGGTCGCCCTGGCGGACAGGCCGTTCCTGCCCTGGCTCGGCTGGCCGATGCTCGCGCTGGTCGTCGCCGCCCAGGCGCTGCGCTGGTGGTGCATCACCGCGCTCGGCCCGCGCTGGAACACGCAGGTCATCGTGGTGCCCGGCCTGCCGCTGGTGACCGGCGGCCCCTACCGCCTGCGCTGGCTGCGCCACCCCAACTACGTGGCGGTGGTGGTGGAGGGGTTCGCGCTGCCGCTGACGCACACCGCCTGGGTCACCGCGCTGGTGTTCACGGTGCTCAACGCCGCGCTGCTGGTGGTGCGCATCCGCTGCGAGAACGCGGCGCTCAGCCTGGCCACCGGGCCGTGATCGACGTTCTCGTCGCGGGAGGCGGCCCCGCGGGCCTGGCCACCGCCATCCACGCGGCGCTGGTCGGGATGGAGGCGGTCGTCGTCGAGCCGCGCGCCACCCCCGTGGACAAGGCGTGCGGCGAGGGGATCATGCCGGGCGGCGTCGCGGCGCTGGCGGCGATCGGCGTGACGGTCCCGGGCCACCCGCTGCGCGGCATCCACTACCTCGACGAGGTTCGCGAGGCGCGGGCCACCTTCCGGCGCGAACCGGGACTCGGCGTGCGCCGCACGCTCCTGCACGCCGCGCTCTCCCAGCGCGCCGCCGAGCTCGGCGTCAAGACGATCACCGGCCGCGTCACCCAGGCCGTGCAGGACGGCCGGAGCGTGACGGCGGCCGGGCTGCGGGCGCGCTGGCTGGTCGCCGCCGACGGCCTGCACTCGCCGCTGCGCCGCTCGCTCGGGCTCGACCTGCCCGCGCGCGGGGTGCGACGGTACGGCCAGCGCCGGCACTACCGGATCGCGCCGTGGACCGACTTCGTCGAGGTGCACTGGTCGGGCAGCGGCGAGGCGTACGTCACGCCGGTGGGGGACGACCTGGTCGGGGTGGCGGTCCTGAGTTCGGTGCGGCGCGGCTTCGAGGAGCACCTGAGCGCGTTCCGCGGCCTGTCGGAGCGCCTGCGCGGCCCTGCCGTCACCCCGGTGCTGGGCGCCGGGCCGCTGCGCCAGCATGTCCGGGCGCGGCGCGCGGGGCGGGTGCTGCTGGTCGGCGACGCCGCCGGTTACGTGGACGCGCTCACCGGCGAGGGCGTCTCGCTCGCCGTGCGCTCGGCCGAGATCCTGGCCCGGTGCCTGAGCCGGGATCGGCCGCAGGACTACGAGGGCGCGTGGCAGCGGCTGTCTCGGACGCACCGGCTGCTGACGGGAGCGCTGGTGCAGGCCGCCCGCCGTCCCGGCACCGCCCGGCTGGTGGTGCCCGCGGCGCGGGCCATGCCACGCCTGTTCACCGGCATCGTCAGGGTGCTGGCCTGACGAGAGCGTCAGCCGCGGTCCCGGGCGGCGCCGTCGACGACCTGGTCGATGTGCGCGGCCAGCTCGACGTCCTTGTCCGTCACCCCGCCCGCGCTGTGGGTGGACAGGCGGAAGCGGATGCCCCCGCCGGTGCGCTCGATGTCGGGGTGGTGGTCGAGGGCCTTGGCCTCGTTCATCACCGCCTCGCTCAGCCAGCGGTAGTTGTCCGGGGTGATCGGGATGTCCCGGACCAGGGCGTCGTCGACGTGCCGCCAGCCCTCCAGAGCCACCAGCGCGGTGTCGACCTCGTCGTCGGTCAGGAGCTGGGCCATGGTGTCCCCCTGTCCCCGTGTGGGTCCTCGTCTTACTCGCTACCACCGAGGCGGGGTTTCACACGTGCCCGCTCAGGTGCACCTGCCGCTCAGCCAGCGCCGGTAGTCGGCGGTGTAGTTGGTCATCACGCTCGGTGGCGCCTGGCCCAGCACGCTCTGCCAGCGCGCCACGTTGAGGCTCCAGTCGGGTGCCGGCTCGTCCCAGGCGGCGCTGTCGGCCCATCTGGCGGCCGGGCCCTTGAGCAGCGCCGGGTGGCGCCTGTCGAGCTCGCCCTGGATCCACGCGTCCGTCGAGTAGACCATGATCCGCTGGGAGGCCTGCCGTTCGAGGATCGGGGCCGAGATCTCCCGCCAGGCGGCCGCCCCGTGGGCGGCACTGCTGAGCGCGGCCCTGGCCTGGGGCTTGATCTCCAGCAGGGCGATGAGGCCGGTGAACCTGACGTGGTCCAGCCACTCGCGCAGGGTGTGCACGCGCTCGCCGGAGTAGGGGCCGCGGGAGATCCGCCGGGCACTGAGGTTGTCGGCGCCGGCCGTCCACCACAGGTCGGTGATCTTGCGGTTGCCGCCGGTGAGGCCGTTGGTGGTGATGTTGTGCCACATCACCGCCTTGGTGCCGTTGCGGGTGAGCTGGACGTCCGCTTCGACCCCGTCGGCGCCCCACGCCCGCATGTCGTTGACGGCCCGGGGGTTGTTGGCCTGGCGGATCTGGTCCTTCGTGGTGGCGCCGGGATCCTTCGGGTAGCCGCCGTGCCCGAACACCAGCGGGCACGCCACCGCGCCGCGAGCCGTCCGGGACAGAGCCGTGGTGGCCGGCGTGAGCGCGGCCGCCACGAGGACGGCCACCGCCAACGAGATCCCGGTCCTTGACATGGGCCATCCCCCATCTGAGCGCATCCGATCACCGGCAGCACGAGGCTAAGGCCGCATCGGAGCGTGATCAAGGCGTCACGCCGAGCACCTTCCTCCGCATAGGAAAGCCGCAGGTGGGAAAGGGCCTGGTCTGGAATCAACGGGGTGTCAGGAGGCTGTGGTGGCTTCTTCAGGGGGCATATTCCGCCGCAAGCCGGTGGAACAGATCGCGGCGGAGCACGAGGGCGAGCTGTCACGCACGCTCGGACTGTGGCAGCTCACCGCGATCGGCATCGGCGGCATCATCGGCGCGGGCATCTTCGCCCTGGCCGGCGCGGTCGCCAACCAGACGGCGGGGCCGGCCGTCCTGGTGTCGTTCCTCATCGCCGGGGTGGCGAGCGCGGCGGCGGCCTTCTCCTACGCCGAGTTCGCCGGCATGATCCCGAAGGCGGGGTCGGCCTACACCTACGGCTACGCGGTCCTCGGGGAGATCGTGGGCTGGTTCATCGGCTGGGACCTGCTGCTGGAGTACACCGCCATCGTCGCGGTCGTGGGCATCGGCATCTCCGGCTACTTCGGCTTCCTGGTGCAGGAGCTGGGCTTCGCCCTGCCCGCCTGGATGCTCGGCGCGCCCGGCACCGGCGAGGGGCACGTGGTGGACCTGTTCGCAGTGGTGCTGTGCCTGCTGATCGCCTTCCTGCTGAACCTCGGCATCCGGACCGCGGCCAGGTTCGAGACCATCGTGGTCGGCATCAAGGTCGCCGTGGTGCTGCTGGTGATCGTGGTCGGCTTCTTCTACATCAACACGGCCAACTACACGCCGTTCTTCCCCTTCGGCGTCGGCGGGGCCATCACCGGCGCCGCCACCGTGTTCTTCGCCGTCTTCGGCTACGACGCGATGAGCACCGCCGCCGAGGAGTCCAAGGACGCCATGCGGCACATGCCCAGGGCCATCATGTACTCGCTGGTCATCTCGATGATCCTGTACGTGCTCGCCACGCTCGTGCTCACCGGCATGCAGAACTACCGGGAGATCGACCCGGAGAGCGGGTTCTCCTCGGCCTTCGCGTCGGTCGGGCTGTCAGGGCTCGCGTCGGTGATCGCCGTGGGCGCCATCATCGGCATCCTGACCGTGATGTTCACCTTCATGCTCGGTGTCACCCGGGTGTGGTTCTCCATGAGCAGGGACGGGCTGCTGCCGCTGTGGTTCGCCAAGCTGCATCCCGTCCGGCGGGTGCCCTCGCGCGTCACCTGGATCGTCGGCATCGCCTCGGCGGTGATCGCCGGGTTCCTGCCCATCCGGGAGGCGGCCGAGCTGACCAACATCGGGATCCTGCTGGCCTTCGTGGTGGTGTGCGTGGCCGTGATCGTGCTCCGCTATCGCCAGCCGGACCTGCCCCGGCAGTTCCGCACGCCCGGCATGCCGGTGGTGCCGGCCATCGGCGTGATCTTCTCGATCTGGCTGATCACCTTCCTGGACCCGCTGACCTGGCTCCGCTTCGCCGCCTGGTTCGTGCTCGGCCTGATCATCTACTTCGCCTACAGCCGCCGCCACTCCGCGCTCAACAGGTGACCCGGCAGGCGACATCGAGCGAACCGCTCCGCGAGCGCAGCTCGGACGGATAGTGTCACTCCGGACACGAGGAGTGATGATGAGCAAGCTAGCGCGGGCCGTGGAGCTCAAGGCAGAGCTGGTCCACTTCGCCACGTCGGGCAGGTTCGGGGCCGAGTTGAGCACCGTGCTCGGCCGGTTCTACGCGGGCGGCCCGCCCGCCGACGAGGCCGCCGCGTTCCTGCCCGTCGACTTCTTCGCCCACCAGCACCGGCTGCCCTCCGGCGAGACGGTCGTGGACCGCTTCGTGGCCGAGCGGGCGGGGCTCGACCGGGCCGACGTCGAGCTGCTGCTGAGCTGGAAGACCGTGGTGGAGGGCGTCTTCGAGGTGCGCGTGGTCGACGGAGGGGCGGTGCTGCTGTTCAACCTCGTCGACGAGCTGGTCTACCGGGCCTTCTCCAACCTCGGCGAGAGCGCCTTCGAGCCGCTCGCACCGGGCATGTACGTCGTCGGCAGGCTGATCCCGCTCGGCGCGGACTGGCTGATCAGCGGCACCCCGGCGGTGCACCCCGCCGAGGCGGGCGACACGCTGGCGCCCGTGGCCGCCCGCATCGCGCTGGAGCATCCGGACTGGGTCTTCCGCAACCCCGTGCTGCTGGAGGAGGCCCGCGAGCTGCAGCGGGCGCAGCGGCGATGCTTCGTCGGCTACTTCGGCGCCGATCTGGCGGTCCTGCTCGGCGACGACGTCGCCCTGGCGATGCGGGGCTATCTGGCGCACCAGGCGGCCCGGCTCGGCGGGCCCGCGCCGCAGCCGCTGGAGCTGCCCGAGCGGGTGACGTCGGCCGAGACCGTGGCGCTGATCTTCGACGAGGTCGGCGGGCTCGGCTTCTACGCGGACTTCGGCAGGCTGGAGGAGCTGTTCGCCGATCCGCGCCTGGTCGTCAAGCGCGACTACCGCGAGCTGCTGTCCACCTACCTCCGCGGCGAGGAGGTCTCGCCGGTGCCGATCCAGCGGCTGGCCGCCCGGGACCTCGCGAAGGCGGGCGAGGTGTTCGCCGGGCTGCTCAACAGGAAGGGCTTCCAGTGGGAGCGCAGCGGCGAGCTGCTGCTGCGCACCCACAAGCCGGGCTACTTCAGCCGCCCGCCGCTGCCCACGGTCATCCCGGCGACCGCCGCGATCGCCGAATATCTCGGGGCACCCGCCGGCTAGCGGTCCCGATAGTCGGCCGCGACGCCGATCAGCGAGATGAGGCCGGAGGCGAACTCCATCGCCTCCTCGTGCCCCTCGCTGAACGGCGGCTGGAAGCCCACTCCCTCCCACGCCTGCGTCTCGGGGTTCCACAGGTCGCTGCCGACCTCGAAGTCCCATCCGAAGATGCCGAAGTCGTACCAGAGCTCGTCGGCGGAGTTGCCCGCGGCCGAGTAGAGGACGTCGGTCACCGGGCCCGTCTGCTGCGGCCAGGTGACGGTGCCGCGCTCGGCGGCGATGGCCTCCTCGATCGTGCGGGCCGAGCGCAGGAAGTACGCCTCCTGCTGGGCCGTGGGCCGGGGCAGGGTGACGCGGCCGTCGAGCTTGTAGGCTCCCGGCGGCCACATGAAGTAGCCGCCGTAGCTGTGCACGTTCATCGCGAACTTGATGTTGCGGTACTTCTGCGCCAGCCAGACGACGTTGCGGCTCTCGGGCTCGGAATGCTCGGCCGGGCCGGCGAAGGTGCCGCTCTGACAGTTGGCGGAGGCGCCGAAGTAGCCGTCGGACAGCGATCCGACGGCGTAGTTGCGGTTGACGTCCACGCCCCAGGTGTTGCGCAGCGCCGGGTCGGACTGCTGGGCGGGGCAGTGGTTGGTCATGTTCTTACGCTGGGAGTTGAAGTCGTAGAAGCTGTAGTTGGCGCCGTCGGGGTTGACCGTCGGCACGATGAAGATGTCCGTGCGCTGCAGCAGCCTGCGCGTCGCCGGGTCGCGCTGATAGTTGCGCAGCAGCCGCTCGGCCGCCTCGATGGTGACCAGTGGCGTCACCCACTCCCTGGCGTGTTCCTGGGCGTAGGCGAGCACGCCGGTCCGCGAGCCGTCGCGGTGCGTGCCGATGCGCAGGGCCAGCACCCGCATGGGCGCGCGGGAGACGTCGGCCGGCGCCTGGAGGAAGTCGCTGAGCTGGGCGAGCGGCGCGGGCGCCATGACGCCGGCTCCCGCGTCGGCCCGGTAGGTCGAGGCGGTGACGCCGGTGCCCGCGGTCGCGTTGATCGCCGCGACGACCTGGGCCGCGGTGCTGGTGGGGGCGCCGGAGCCGTCGGTGGCCAGGCTGACGGTGATCTGCTTGCCGTTCACCGTCACCTGCAGCTCCCGGCCGGGCGCGCCGGGGGTGACGAGTTCGACGGACAGGTCGTTGCCGCCCTCGGAGCCGTAGGCGGTGGAGGTGACCACGACGGCGGCGCCTGGCGGGGTGCCGATCAGGGCCTGGGCGTGCCGCCGGTAGCCGTTGGTCAGGTTCGGCAGCTCGATGATGTCGGTGAGCGAGGGGAAGCGCTGGTGCAGCGCCTTGACGCGGTCGTTGAGCTGCCCGGGAGGCATGTACTGGCTGACGAAGTCCTTCTGGTAGCCGGGACGGTTGCGGTCCGGCCGCTCGCCGTCGGGCCACTCCTTGACGCGGGCCTCCGCCTTGCCGCCGCCGGCCGAGGTGATGGTGACCCACTGCGGCTGGCTCTCCGCCGGCACCGGCGTGCTGAGCTGGTGGCCCAGGTACGCCCCCGCGTCGACGTACGGCACCATCGCCACCTGGCCGGTGGATCCGTGCCTGCCCTTCCAGGTCACGCTGAGCGTGGCGGCGGCCCCGGCGTTGCTGGACGCCTCCACGGACAGGAAGTATCCGTCGCGCGACTTGAACCAGACCGCCCGCTCGACGACGATCTGGTCCTTCGCCGCGGTGGCCGGCGGGGTCCGGCGGCGTTGCGGCGTTTCGGCCGCCAGGGTCGCGCCCAACTGCCGGAGCGCGGTGAGCTGGGTCGCGGTGACGACGGCGTCGACCTGGATGCTCCCGTCCGGCTGCGACCGCACCCGCTCGGTGAGGTCGGCGCCGGAGGCGACCAGCCGCTCCATCGCCGCCTGGTCCGGCACCGAGAGCGTGACCAGCGAGACCGGCTCCGGATCGGCCGGGCCGGCGACCTCCGGGATGGAGGGGCCCGACATCAGGAATGTCGTGAGAACCATCGTCAGGACGACTACGCCCGCACGCAAGCCGCGCATCGGCTCCTCCTAGGGCAGTGGTATGGAGATCATTGAAAGCCGACTTGACCGAACGGACAAGACCCAACACGCGCCGGCGCGGGGCCGAGGCCCCGCGCCGGCGTGCCGGGCGGCGCTAGAAGAAGCCTCCTAGGAAGTCGTCCAGCCCGCTCTTGTCGAACCACCGGACGCTGCTGAACCCGGTGTTGGCGATCGTGCCCGACCTCGTCTCGGGCGGCTCCAGGGCCTCAGGCTTGTAGTCCTTCTTGACGCCCTGGCCCGACCCGTTCGGCCGCGGCATGCCGGAGGGCGGGCGCCCGTCCGGATACATCCTCCCGTCGCGGTACACGGTGACGGATCTGGTCTGCTGCACCTGGCCGTTGTTGCCGTACACCTGCCCCTGCCTCACAGGTGCGCGGCCGGTCTTGGGCGGCGACTGACGCTGGGCCGCCCGGTGGCTGGTCGGCCGGTGTGCGGGCCGTTGGCGGACCGCCCTGGTCGGGGCCCGGCCGACGCGTCTGCTCCGTGCCCTGCTCGCGGCCGCCCGGGCCTTTCTCGCGGATTTCCTGGCCTGACGCGCGGCAGCCGCGGCCCTGCGCTTGCGCGCCGCCTCCGCCGCCTTCTTCCTGGCCTCCTCGGCCTTCTTCTTCGCCTCCTCGGCCTTCTTGCGCTTGGCCAGCTCGGCCTTCTTCCTCTTGGCCAGCTCCGCGGCCTTCTTCTTGGCCTTGGCGATGGCCCTGCGCTTGGCCAGCTCCGCCGCCTTCCGCCTGGCCAGCGCGGCGGCCCGCTTCCTGGCCAGCGCGAGGGCGGCCCGCCTGGCCGCCGCCTGGGCGAGCCTCTTGGCTATCGCCCGGGCCGCGATCCTGGCCGCGATCCCGACCACGAACCAGACGAGCTGCCCGTCCGGGTCGCTCATGCTGACGGGGCTGTTGTTGGCGTAGGCGTAGCCGTTGAGCTGTTGCGGATCGGCCTCGTCGATGACGGGGTCGACGGACAGGAACCGCCCGTTGCGCGCGTCGTACTCGCGGGCGCCGAGGTGGACGAGCCCGGTGGTCGCGTCCTGCCCGCCGCCGACGAAGCCGCGCTGGCCCGGCCACCACGCCGGCGCCGTGCCGCGATCCTGGCCGAACGGCGTCGTCCTGCGTACGGCCAGGTCACCGTTGCTCGCCTTGACCGCCGCCTGCGCGGTGCCCTGGTGGTCGGAGGCCAGGAAGTACACCTCGTTGTCCGGCGTGCGCACCGCCACCGGCTCGCCGCCGATGGTGTAGTAGCGGGTGCACTCGACGACGTCCTTGGCGTAGTCGAGCCGCAGCTCCATGTCGTCGATGTAGAGCGTCGCGTCCGTCGGCGTCTTGCGGATGAGCCGGTCGCCGTCGGCGTCGTACACGAACGACGTGACCTTGCCCGCCTCGGTCACCGACGCGAGGTTGCCCTCGACGTCCCAGACCAGGGTCTGGTCGGCGGTCCCGATCTTGCGCCGGGTGGTGTTGCCCACCTCGTCGTAGCCGAAGGCGTCCGCCCCGGCCGTCTGGACCGCGTGCGGCTGCTTCTCGCCGGGCTTGGGATAGGTGTAGGAGCGTACGGACTCCGCGCGCCCGCCCCACGCGTGCTGTGTCTCCTTCGTCCTGTTGCCGGTGGAGTCGTAGGCGTAGCTCGTCGCGTACGGGGCGACGCCGCCGATCTTGTCCGACTGCGGTGTGCCGCTCGCGCAGGCGTCGGTGGCCGTCCACGCCGAGGTCAGGCGGCGCAGATGGTCGTAGGTGAAGCACTGGGTGTCCTGCGACTGGCCGCCGCCCAGGTCGGTGATCCTGGTGATGTTGCCGGCCGGGTCGTAGGTGTAGTTGAGGTCCAGGTCGGCCGACGGGGCGCCGTCCCGGTCCAGCCGGGTCCGGGACAGCCGGCGGGTGCTCTCGTCGTGGGTGTAGGTGAGCCAGGCCTTCTTCCCGCCCGTGCTCAGCTCGTGCTGGAGCGTCTCGCCCATCTTGGAGTAGCGGGTCGCGGTGACGTACGACGACAGGCCGGTCACCTTGACCGGCTGGCTGAGCTCGTCGTGGGTGTAGACGACCGACTCCTCCGCCAGCCCGCCCGCAGCCGGGAAGCTCACGGACTGGACCTGGTCGTCGAGGGTGTAGCGGGTGTTGAGCACGTACGACCCGGCCAGCTTGCCTTCCCGCGCGGGGACGGTGACGGTCTGCCGGAGGGTGCGGTACTCGGCGTCGATCGCGTTGATCTCCGCCTTGTACGCCTGGCCGTCCACGTAGCGGATGCTGGCGTTCAGGTGTCCCTTGGCCAGCGCGTCGTACTTCCACTCGGCGAGCAGGGTGCCGCTCGTGGAGCCCTCGCGCAGCTCCCGCTTGCGGCCCAGGTCGTCGTAGACGTACGCCAGGGTCTTGCCGCGCGCGTCGGTGGTGGTGGCGATCTCGTCGGCGTCGTTGTAGGTGAACGTCGTGACGCCCTTGTCCGGGTCCTCGGTCCTGATCTCCCGGTCGCGCATGTCGTAGGCGTAGCGCCACACGTTGCCCGCGTGGTCGGTCACGCTGGCCAGCCGGCCGGCGTGGTCGTAGGCGTACTTGGTCGCCTCGTACTCGCCTGTCGGCGTGGCCGCCTTGTACTGCCGCAGCTCGACGAGCCGGTCCTCGGCGTCGCCGATGCGGGTGGTGGCGGTGCCTCCGGGCGGGGCGGTGATGTCCACCCGGTCGCCCTTGGTCTCGGCCGTGACGCGCCACTTCTCGGCGCCCTTGACCTTGAGAACCTGGGCGGTCAGCTCACCGGTCCCGTCGTAGACGGCGGCGATCTGGCTGGGGACGTCGGTGTCGGCCACGCCGAGCAGCGTGGTGGACGGCTCGCCCGGGCTGAAGTAGCCGCCGTTGTTCTTGGCCACCTCGCCGAGCGAGTTGTAGAAGGTGTCGGTGACGGTACGCCCGTCCCGCAGCGCGGGATCCTGCGTCTGGTCGTCGCGCGGTGCCGGCTCCTGGGTCTGGCGGGGCCGCGACAGGCCGTCGAACAGCTCGTGGCTGACGGTGTAGCCGCCGTCCGCCCGCAGCGTCTTGGAGGTGACGACGCTGGGGCCGTCGGTGCGCGTCACGTAGGAGTACTCCGTGCTCGGCGACTGCCCGGCCGCCTTGCTGCGGTCGCTCTGCCACACCTTGACCAGGCGGCCGAGCGCGTCGTACTCCATGTCGGCGCGCCGGTTGTTGGCGTCGATCTCGGCCACGGGCTCGCCCCAGGCCGGTTCGAGGAACGTGCGGTCCACGTGCCCGAGCGGGTTGGTCTCCCTGACCTCGGTCGCCGGGGCGCCCGAGGCGGGCGAGTAGGCGGTGGTGACCTGGGTGCCCACCGCGTCGGTCTCGGTGATCACCCGGCCGTAGGTGTCGTAGGTACGGACCGCGTCGTTGACGGTCGAGCCGTCGCCGGACACGAGTTCCTGGACCGTGGTGACGTCGCCCCTGACGGGCGCCTCGCCGTACGGCTTTCCGTCGTAGTGCACCCGCTCGTCGGAGATGACGGTCTCGGCGGCCAGCTTCGCCGCGCCGGTGGCGCATCCCGTGGCGACCTTCTGGATCCTGCTGGCGTAGTCCAGCATCCAGGCGGTCCCGTTGCGGGCGTAGGTGTAGCGGGTGCACTGGTCGTCGTCCGCCGTCGTCAGGTCGCCCTTGTCGTCGATCTGGCTGAGCAGGCCGTACTCGTCGTAGCCGCGCTCCTCTCCGGTGCGCCGCCACTTGCCGCCGTCCAGGGCGGTGCGGGTGACCATGGACTTGGGCTCGACGATGTGCGCGGTCTTGGTGACCCCGCCCTGGGTGGACTCGGCCGTCTTGAGCGACCACGGCTCCTCGGTCGTCGCGGCCGCGATCGCGCCGCCGTCGCCGTTGTAGAGGATCTCCTCACGCTCGAATCCGGCGAACTGGTCGTGGTCGTCGAGCTTGCGGCCCTCGCTGTCCTCGACCTGCGCGCTGCGCTTGGAGCCGTCGGCCAGGCGGTCGCCGTTCATCCCGCGGAAGTACCTGAACTCGGTGAGGGTCCGCTTGGTGTCCTGACCGTCGCCCTCCCGGATCCGGACCCGGCCGAACCCGCGCCAGTCCGACCAGGTGCGGTGCTCGGGCTTGACCAGGATGTTGTCGGCGTAGTGCCAGGCCGCGCCGTCCAGATACTCGTAGTCGGTGATCACCGAGGGCGACGCGGCGACCCGGTCGATCTCCACCGTCTGCTTGACCAGGTACTTGTGGAACCAGTCCGTGACCTCGCCCTCGTTCTCCGGCGCCCATCGCTGCGGGAAGCAGAGGCGGGCGTTGCGGTCGGCGGCCGGCACGTCTCCCGGCTTGCAGTCGGCCGGGGCGTAGTTGACCCGCAGCTCGCCGCCGGTCTCGTTGTGCACCGACTGGACCCGCCACTTCACCAGCGGCGCGCGGCCCTCGTCCGAGTCGACCCGGTTGGGGAGCTGGGTCCCGGCGAATGTGATCTTGGGCAGGGTGAGGGTGCCGCCCACGTGGCCGCTCTGCTGGAGGGAGGCCAGCCACAGCGAGGGGCTGAGGCCGTCGCCCGTCGCCGGGAAGGAGTGCCCCAGCGTCCAGGAGTCGACGGCGCAGTACGGCTGGCCGGAGCACTTGGCCGTGTCGGTGTTCAGGATCTGGGTGGTGACCTTGGCCAGCCGCTTGCGCGAGAAGAAGGTCGGCGACAGCCGGTTGGTGCACTTCTCGCCCGAGTTGCAGATCTGGTCGAAGGGGACGTCGGGCCAGTGGCTCGCGGTCTCCTTCTTGAGCTGGTCGGCGGCGCAGGTGATGGCCCCGCTGGGCACGCACCGCTCGGCGACGTCCAGGACGACGCGGGCCGCCGGCGACCGGGTGAACAGCTCGCCCTTCAGGTAGCCGTAGTCGATGCGGGTGAGGTGGCCGCCGCGCACGTACTCGGTGCCGAGCTCGGGCTTCATGTTGCGCCCGTAGAAGTTCTTCTCGGTGGCGTACCAGTAGGTGGTGGCGTTGCCGTGGGTGTCGACGGACAGGTCGAGGTTCCACCGGTAGGCCTGCTGGCACCAGGCGTTGGCCGGGGTGCTGGAGTAGCAGGGCTCGCCGCTGTTGTTGCCGAACACCGGCGCGGTCCAGGTGGACCTGGTCTCCGGCTTGCCCGTGGCCCATCCGGGCAGGCGGTTGAGCCCGAAGGTGTACTGGGTGCCGTCGTCGGCGGTGACGCGCCAGTACTCGCCGTCGTTGTCTCCGTTGACGGCGCCCTTGAGGTACTCGACGCGGGTTCCGTCATCGCGCTTGGGCCGCCACTGCTTGGTCGTGGCGTCCTTGACCAGCTCGACGGCCGAGCCGCCGAGGGACAGCGTGGCGTTCTCCTGGTCCCAGCACAGGTCGCCGGTCTTCTTGCCGTCGAGCATGCAGGACTTGTAGCGCCGCTCGATGTAGCCGCCGGGGTTCAGCTCGAAGCCCTCGCCCGCCCAGGACGGCTGGTTGTTGGTCGAGGCGGTGCGGCCGTCCACGCTCTGGGAGGAGTAGCCGAGCGACAGCTCAGGCTCCTCGCCACCCAGCGCGGGCGGCACGCGTATGTCGTAGCTCCAGGTGAAGTCGCCGGACTGGGCGCCGACGCTCCAGCTCGCCGACGGGGCGAGGGAGGTCGCCGCGTGGTCTCCCGACGGTCCGGAAGGCGCCGCGGCCAGCGCGTACAGCCCGGACAGCGCGACGTCGGCGGTGAGCGTGCCGGCCTTGGCGTCGTTGTCGGAGGGTACCGGCTCCGGTTGCGGGCAGGCCGTCGCGGCGGCGGTGAGCGCGCACTCTTCCAGGCGCACCATCCGCAGCCTGGCGCCGTAGTCGCCGCCGAAGGCATGCCGGAAGGCGGAGTAGTCGATCTCCAGCCGGGTGGTGCCGCCCTTGGCGGCCACTCCCTGCCCGGGCGACACCCGCATGGCCAGGCCGAGCAGCTTCGCACTGTCGAGCAGCTCGACGCGGACCGGGCCGGACTCCGCCGCCTTCACCCCCTTCTGCTCGGCCAGGCGTACGGGGAAGTCCGCGCTCAGGGTCCTGGCCTGCGCGCCGCCCAACTCGACGGCCTGCGGTTTCGGCCAGGCGACGCCCGGTGGCGCCTTCCAGGCCTGTTTCTCCGCCGGATCGGCCGCCTTGGGCAGCATCTTGACCGGCTGGCCGCGGACCGGGGTCTCCTTCTGCACCTCCGGGGCCGTGCGCGGGGCGGCCGTCGCGGGCAGGGCCTGCACCAGCGGCACCACCACGATGACGGCCAGCATCGTCGCCAGCCGCCGGGGCCACGGCGACTCTCGGACAGGCGACTGAAAACGATTCCAGTAGGTCTCCGGGGGATCTAACTCTGGCGAATCCATGAATTTCTCCCAGTGGGGGGTGGGGGGATTACTGGGCGGCTAGTTGGGAGATCCGCTCGGCGCTGAGCACGCCGTCGTATGTGCGAACGTCGTCGACGGTCCCCGGCCAGTAGCCGGTGAAGACGCCCGCGGTCTTGGTCCGGCCCAGTTGCAGCGGGCCGATGGCGTTCCACGCGCTCACGTGGTCTGTGATGGTGCTCTCCGACAGCCCGCCGTTGACGTACACGCGCAGCTCGCCCTGCAGGGGGTCGTAGACCCCCGCCACATGGGCCCACTCGAACGGCGCGGGGACGGCGTCGGAACGCGTCCGCGCCACCGCGGCGGTGTCGGTGTCGGCGGTGGCCATCCCGAGGGCCCACCGCCCCTTCTCCTTGTCGTAGCCGAGCTGGAAGCCGCCGGCCCTGCTGCCCACCTGGGAGACGACGGCGGCGTCGCGGGTGGGCAGGTAGTCGAGCTGCGTCCAGGCGGAGACGGTGAACCCGGCTGAGGTGTTGACCGCCGGGGCGGAGGTCTGGGCGTGGCCGTCGACGCCGTCGAGCGCGAGCCCGCCGTCCAGCCAGGCGTCGCTCCAGAGCGCGCCACCGGCCACCGTCGCCGGCGTGGCCCGGCCGGAGGAGTCGGCGGCGCTCACACCGCCGTCCTCGTCCAGCTTCCAGTGCCCGACCAGCGTCGCGGCGCTGTTCACCAGGTCGGCGACCTCGTCGTCGAACATCGCCCGGCCGTGCACGCGGACGTCGTCGACGTCACCGGACCAGAACTCGGCCCCCGCTCCAGCGGCCTTCCCCCTGCCGATCGCCAGCGGCCCGGACGCCTCCCACGGCTGGGTGAACGCGACCGCCGACTCCCGGCGGCCGTTGACGTACAGGGACAGGTCCCTCGCGGCGGCGTCATAGACGCCGGCGAGATGTGTCCACTCGCCGAGCTTCGGCGCGGCCGCCGACAGCGCCCGCACGGACGGCGCCCCGTCCGCGTCCGCGGTCGCCCGGCTCAACGCCCAGCGGTTGTCCGCCTTGGAGTACTGCAGGGCGAAGCCGCCCGCCCGGCCGCCGTCCTGGCCGACCGCGGTAGCCGCCGCGGTGACGCTGGTCAGCCGCACCCAGGCGGCCACCGTGAAGTTGTGCAGGGTGGACACGACGGGCCCGCCGGTCTGCGCGTGCCCGCCGGCGAACCGCAGTCCCGGGCCGGTCCTTCCGGAGGCCCAGGAGGCCGCGCCCTGCAAGGTCGCGTGACGGGTGCCCGCCCGGTCGACGGCCACCGTGCCCTGCCCGTCGTCGAGCGCCCAGTGCCCGTCGGGCCCGCTGCCGCTGTTGACGTTGAACACATACGAGCGGATCGGCCCCTGGTGCCCCGCTCGGTCCTTGGCGCGCACCGACAGCACGTTCGGGCCGTCGTGGCGCGGGGTGAGCCGGATCGTCGCCGACCCGTCCGCGCCGCCTGCCGCCACCTCCTGCTTCGGCGTGGTGTCCAGCCCGTAGACGTAGGAGGCGATGTCGGCGACGCCGTTGGAGGTGAAGGTGAAGGAGCCGGCCCTGCCGACGCCGTCGTTCCAGCCGTTCTCGGCGTATTCGGGCGAGGTGACACCCGGCTCGATGCCCGGCGCGGAGGCGTCGACGGACGCCTCGCACCACGGGCTCCACGCGCTGGAGGCCCTGCCGTCCTCCGCCCGGACCCGCCAGCGGATCACCGAGCCGTCGGCGAAGGCGCCCGCCGGGACGACCGCGGGGTAGGCGCTGCCGGTCGAACCCAGCGCTGTGACGTACTCGCCGACCTTCGTCTCGGCGTTCCACCACTCGAACCGGCCCTTGACCGAGTTGTCGGCGTCACGCAGCCTGGCCCAGAGCTTGGGGGTCGGGCTGCTGACGATCGGCCGGGCGTCGCCCGAGACGCAGCCGCCTCCCGGGTCCGACCAGGCGTCCGCGGCGACCGGCGCGGTGGGCAGCGAGTTGTACTCGATCACCAGGCTGGGATTGTTCTTGAACTTCTTCCAGCCGTAGTTGTCCGTCTCGCTCGTGGCCCTGAGCCCGATCGTGATGTTCGGCCACTTCTTCGCGGCGGCGTCCACGACCTGCGAGGTGACGTTGAACTCGACCCCGCCCGGCAGGCAGGAGCTCCCCCAGCCCTTGGCCACGTTCTTCGTGTCGAGGAGCCTCACCCACGCGGGCTGGTTGTTCCAGGTGGTGCTCTTGCTGATCGTGTTGGTCGCCCAGGCCTCTACCTTGCGCGCGCTGCACGAGTAGGACCACGTCTCGTACGTGCGCAGCGTCGCGTTGATGATCTGCTTGCCGTGGATGGTCGAGCCGGTGTTCATCTGGAAGAACGACCGGTTCTTCTGGCTGTCGACCTTCCCCACCCGGGCGATGTCGCTGGCGTTCAGGAAGTTGGAGGTCGGGTGGATGTTCCAGACGGCCGTCCACGAGCCGCGGGCCGCCGAGAAGAACGGGTCGATGTAGACCGGGAAGCGCGTGCCCGGGTCCTCCAGCATGCCGCGGTGCGGCTTGAGCCTGAGCTGCTTCCCGGCGAGCTCCACGCCCATCAGCTCGTTGCGGGCATCCGGCGGAGCGACCTCCTCGGCGGCGAGCGTCCGCGCGGCCGGAGCGCCGGAGGAGTCCCACATCAACGGCGGCGAGGCCGTGAAGACCGTCCCGCCGTTCCCGTCGACGGCTTCGAGGTTGCCGCCCTTGGTGGACTTCATCCTCAGGTTTCTGGTCGACAGCGGGTAGTTCAGCTCGGTCAGCGCCTTGTTCGCGGCCGCCTCGCGGGTCTTGACGACCAGGAGGTGGGAGAAGCCGTCCACGTCCGCCTTGACCTGGAGGTCCACACCCGGCAGCACCTCGGCGTAGGTGGCGGTGTCGCCGGCCAGCACCGGCTTGGGCAGCGTGCCCTGCCAGCCCAGCTCCAGCGCCTTGCCGCCGCGCGCCATGCGGGCGAGCGGCGAACCGTCGCCGCCGCCCGAGAAGCTCAGGTCGACCGCCGTCGCGACGGGCGCGATCGAGCCGTCGGGCCGCGGCCGCAGCGTCGGGTCGACGTTCACCCACCGGCCCTGCTGGCGCACGCGGACGGGGCGCACATGCTGCTCGAGTACGAGAGTGCCGTCCGGCCTGGCGAACACCTGGCGCGTCTCGGTGCGCAGCGCGTCCACCTCGACCTGCTGCCTGGTGCGACGGGCGGCGGCGAGAGCCGACGCCTCGGTGGGTTCCCCACCCTGCTGCTCTGGGACCGGCTCCGATTGTCGCGCTGCGGCGACGGCATCCGGATGATCGATAGGCGTCGCCGCCATCGCGACCGCCAACATCACTACGACCAGCCCACGAGCTACGTGCATCCGCCCTCGCCGTCCCGAGCTGGGACGCCGCGCGGGCTCGCGCTCGTGCGGCATCTCCACGATCTTCAATTGACGATCGGATTGTGACCCAGGTAAAGCAGCCCGTCCAGATCTCCAGGAGCATTTCGTCAGAATTTTCTTCTGTATGAAGAAAATCGCCGGACCTCCTCGTCAAACCCTGCCGTAGCACCCGCTCACGGGCGTGGCTGCTCGCAGACGGCCGCACGGACGGTCGCGAGGGCGCCGTCGGCGGCCAGCCGGGCGAGCCAGTCCACCAGCAGCGCGCGCAGCTCTCCCGAGTCCGGCAGATCCCGCCCGAGCAGGCCCAGCAGCCGGTCCACCACCTGTGCCGGCGGGGCCTGCGGCATGCGCAGCCGCTCAGCCGCCGGGTCCGTGACGGGCAGCGGCGCGCCGTCGTCGGCGTGTCCGGCCGAGACGCACCGCATCCAGGCCGCCACCCCGAGCGCCGCCCAGCGGGGCTCGGCGCCCCGGGCGAGGCGGGCGCGGATCACCGGGAGCAGCCGCTGCGGCAGCTTGTGCGTGCCGTCGGCCGCTATCTGCGCGAGCGGGTGGCGCAGCGCCGGGTTGGCCAGGCGGGACAGCAGCCGGACGCGGTAGGCGGCCAGGTCCACGCCGGGCGGCGGGCCGACGGTGGGCGCGGCGTCGTACTCCAGGTAGCGGCGTGCCACCTCGGCGAGGTCGGGACGGGCCACCGCCTCGTCGACCGTGCCGAGCCCGGCGAGCACGCCGAGGTGGCCCAGCAGCGAGTGGACCCCGTTGAGCAGGCGCAACTTCATGGTCTCGTACGGCGCGACGTCGCCCACGACGACCGCCCCCGCCTGCTCCCAGGGCGGCCGGCCGGCGGCGAAGGAGTCCTCGATCACCCACTGCCGGAACGGCTCGGTGGCCAGCGCCGCCCGGTCCGCCACGCCGAGCAGCCGGGAGGCGGCGGCCCTGTCCGCGGCGGTGGCGGCGGGCACGATCCGGTCCACCATGGAGGACGGGAAGGCGACGTTCGATCCGATCCAGGCGAGCAGGTCCTCCTCGCGGCCGAGCCGGCAGTGCTCGGCCACCAGCCCGGCCAGCAGCCTCCCGCCGCCCACCAGGTTGTCGCAGCTCATGACGGTGACCGGCCCGGCGTCGGCGGCGCGGCGGGCTCGCAGCCCCGCGACCAGCCGCCCCACGGCGGTCAGCGGCGGCCGTCCCGCCAGGTCCGCCGCCACCTCGGGGTCGCTCGCGCGCAGCCGCCCCGTGGCGGGGTCGTGGCGGTAGCCGGGCTCGGTCACGGTCATGGTGATCACGCGGACCGCCGGGTCGGCGATCCTGATGATCCCGGTCTCCGGGCCGACAACCTCGGTCAGCACGCCGATCACGCGGATCGAGGCGTGCTCGCCGTCGCGTTCGAGTACCGAGTAGAGGTGGTCCTGCGGCCCGAGCAGCTCGGCGGCGGCCATGCTGCGCATGGTGACCCCGCACACGCCGAAGGCCGGATCGCCGGCGTCCTCGGTGTAGACCGCCTGGTGGGCGCGGTGGAAGGCGCCGATGCCCAGGTGGACCAGGCCGGTGCGCAGCCCGGCCGGGCCGAGCCGGGGCCTGGCCGCCTCGGGTACGGCGGCCAGGGCCCGGCGCGAGAGCCGCATCAGTAGGCCAGGTGCTTTCCGCCGTCGCCGATGAGAGTCTCCCCCGTCACCATGTCGGCCTCCAGCAGCGCGGTGACCATCTGGGCGATGTGCTCGGGCTGCGCCGTGCGGCGCAGCGGCACCCTGGTCTGTTCCTTCGCGGTCATGTCGGCGAACCCCTGCTCGCCCAGGCGGTCCACGTGCCAGCGGGTCTCCACCGTGCCGGGCGACACGGCGTTGACCCTGACCTCGGGCGCGAGCGCGACGGCCAGGCCGCGGGTGAGCTGGAGCAGGGCCGCCTTGCTCACGCCGTAGGCGAGCGACGAGCCGATGGCGCGGTGCCCGGCGATGGAGGCGACGTTGACGATCGCGCCGCGCGCGGCCCGCAGGTCGGGCGCGAAGGCGCGGGCGCAGTAGAAGGCGCCCATCAGGTTGACGTTCAGGACCTGCTCCCACACCTCGTCGGTGAGCGCCTCCAGGTCGGGGAACGGGACCCACCTGGTCATCCCCGCGTTGCACACCAGCAGGTCCGCTCCGCCGTAGTCGGCACGGACCCGCTCGGCCAGCCGGCGCACGGCGGCGTCGTCCGACACGTCCGCGGCCACCGCCTCGGCCTTGCAGCCCAGGCTCCTCAGGCGGCCGACGGTCTCCTCGGCCTCCCCGGCCGAACGCGAGTAGTTGACCACGACCGCCGCCGCGCCCTTTCTGGCCAGGCTCTCTGCGACGGCCGCGCCGATGCCGGTGCCGCCGCCGGTGACCACGGCCACCTTCCCCCGCATGTCCATACGTCCCTCCAAGGGCTCTAGTCCTCCACCATTCGCCGCTGCGACGGGTCGAGGGCCGCGATGTCCATGTCCTTGGTCTCGCGCGAGGCGTAGAACGCCGCGAACGAGATCACCGCGGTGCCGATCAGGAACGCCGCGACCAGCCACGGCTCGCCGTCCAGCCGGGCCGCGAGCGCCGCGCCGATCAGCGGCGAGAAGCCGGCGAGCGCGGCGCCCACCTCCCGGGAGGCGGCGAACCCCGTGTAGCGGACCCGCGCGCCGAACAGCTCGGCGTAGAACACCGGCTGCACGGCCACCTGGGGGGCGAAGCCGCCCGCTCCCATGATCATCATGGCCAGCCACACCACCCAGGGCACGCCGGTGTCGACCAGGAGGAAGTACGGGTAGGCGAACGCCGCCACGAACACCACGCTGAAGAGGTTGAGCGGGCGACGGCCGATCCGGTCCGACAGCGCGCCGTAGACCGGCTGCAGCACGATGACGGTCAGCCCGAAGAAGATCACGCCGAGCAGCGCGGTGTGGCTGCTCAGGCCGAGCTCGGCGGTGGCGTAGGCGACGCTGAACGTGGCCAGCGTGTAGACGACCGCGGTGTCGCAGATGTGCGCGCCGACGCCGACGAGGAAGCTGCGCGGGTAGCGGGCGAGCGCGTCCCTGATCGGCAGCTTGACGATCTCGCGGCTGCGCTCCATCTCCCTGAACACCGGCGACTCGGCGACCCGCAGTCGCACGTACAGCGCCACCCCGATGAGCGCGAAGCTCATCAGGAACGGCACCCGCCAGCCCCAGGAGGTGACGTCCGGCTCGGGCAGCAGCTGCACGAGCAGGAACGCCGACGTGCCGAGCACCAGGCCGATCTGCACGCCGGTCTGGGCGAAGGAGGCGTAGTAGCCGCGCCTGCTCTGCGGGGCGTGCTCGGCCAGCAGCGTCGCCGCGCCCCCGAACTCCGCGCCCGCGCCCAGGCCCTGGCAGACCCGCAGCAGCGTGAGCAGGATCGGCGCCCACACCCCGATGGCGGGATAGGTGGGCAGCAGGCCGATCAGCCCCGTGGAAACCCCCATGATCACGGTGGTGATGATCAGCGTGGAGCGGCGGCCGATCCTGTCGCCGAGGTGACCGAACAGGACACCGCCGAACGGCCGGACCACGAAGCCCACGCCGAAGGTGGCGAATGCGGCGATCGTGCCCGCGGCCGGATCGGCGTCGGTGAAGAAGAGCTGGTTGAACACCAGGGCGGCGGCGGTTCCGTAGATGAAGAAGTCATACCATTCCAGTGCAGTGCCGACGAGCGCGCCCAGAACGACGCGCTTCAGCTCGGGTGTGGCGGCCATCTAACCTCCCGGGGACGAGTCGGGCCACGGAACGCCGAGTCTTGATGCCAGCCCGGCCAGTCCGGCCCACACCGCGATCGGCACCGGGATCCCCTCCGCCAGCCGCGTCCGGCGCGACTCCGCCTCGGGCTCCCCCGGCACGACCACGCCGGGGCCGGACTCGCGCAGCGCCCGGCAGAAGGACTCGGCCTGGGCGACGTAGGAGTCCAGGGGGACGAACGCCGAGACGTCGAGCGCGGTGATCACTGTGCCGAACGTGCCGTCGTAGGCCGGCGAGCAGGCCACGCCGGTTCCCGTGAGCAGCCCGCCGACCAACTCGACGAGCACGCTCAGGCCGTAGCCCTTGTGCCCGCCGAACGGCAGCAGCGCCCCGCCCCGGTAGAAGTCCGCGGGGTCGGTGGAAGCCTGCCCTCCGGCGTCCACGAGCACGCCTTCGGGCGCCGCCTCGCCGGCGGCGCGCAGCAGGGCCAGCTTGCCCTCGGCCATGGCGGCGGTCGCCCAGTCCATGACCACGGCCGCGCCGCCCGCCCGTGGCGCGGCCCAGGCCATGGGGTTGGTGCCGAGCATCCTCCGGCTCCCGCCGTACGGGGCCACGGTCGGGTCCGCGTTGCCGGCGATCTGCGCGATCAGTCCCTGCCGGGCCAGCGTCTCGGCGTACTCGCCGAGCCGGCCGACATGGTTGCACTCGCTGATGGCCACCACGCCCACGCCGTGGGCGGCCGCGAGGTCGGCCGCCTCGGCGGCGGCCAGGCGGGCGGCGGCCTGCCCGAAACCGCACCGCCCCGACACGACGGCGGTGGCTCCGCGGCGGGACACGACCTCCGGGCGAGCCGCCGGCACGATCATGCCCGACTCGATCAGGTCGAGGTACGGCGTCAGCCGCCGGACCCCGTGCGAGCCGTGCCCGGCCAGGTCCGCGTCGACCAGGGACGCGGCGACCAACGCGGCCGTCTCGGAGGGTGTGCCGGCCGCGGCGAGGACGTCCTGCGCGAGGCCGCGCAGTTCGTCGGCGGTGATGAGGTGGGATGTCGAGTTCACGGCGAGCTGTCTCGTTCGGGCGGAAAACTGGCGCTCCGTGTGGGCGCTTATGCCCGCTGCTTTTCCACCGAAACGGCTCCCGGGAAAGGGCTTACCTCGTCACGCGGGCGCGGCCTTCACGCGAGCACATCGGTGACCTGCGGGTACGGCCGCATGTACGCCTCCGCCATCGTGTCGTGCGGCAGGCCGAGATTGGGCCCCGCGTTTCGGCGGAGTTGCACCCCACGCCGCTTGGCCAGGTCGGTGTAGTAGTCCCACATGTGCTGCTGGGCACGCAGGCACTCCATCGCCGCCCGCTTGGCGCCGAAGACCTCGGTGATGTCGAGCAGCACCTCCGGCTTGAAGTCGCACTGCTCGGGCTGGTGCGGCTCGAAGAAGAACACGGGTGGCGCGCCGAGCGGCTCGCCCGGCGCGTCGTAGCCGGCGGCCTGCGCCAGTACGCGCGCCTGCAGCGCCATACGGGCCGCCGCGGGATGATCCCCGTTGTACGGGTCCGCGAGCGGATGCGTCAGCACCACGGTCGGCTGGATCTCCCGATAGACCCGGACCAGCCGGTCCACCAGCGCGGAGCTCTCCACCAGCGGATAGTCGCCGGCGTCCATGAACTCGATCTCGGCGCCGAGCGTCGCGGCGGCGCTCTCCGCCTCCTCGCGGCGCATCGCCTTGATCTCGTCCAGCGTGCGCCCCGCACGCCACGCCCGCGCCGACTCACCTCGTTCGCCGAAGCTGAGGCACACCACCTTGGCACGCTCACCGCGCAGACCCGCGAGCGCGATCGCGCCACCCGCCCGCCAGACGAAGTCGCCCGCGTGGGCACTGACTACCAGCAAGGTAGGAGCGGACGTCATCGAGGCTCCTTCGCCGAGGTCACGCGCCGACGCTAGGATCGCGGCGCCGCGATTGTCAACGCTTTCATCCGCAATCCCCGCGGGCAGAGCACGGCATCGATCGAGGCGCGGAGCGTCGCCGATGAGCAGGGGCAACCACCGGTCGAGGCATGGAGCGGCACCGATGAGCGGGGGTCAGCCGCTGGTCGCCTCCAGGGCCCTGGCGACGCTGCGCAGGTGCTGATGCATGGCCGTCTGGGCCGCCTGCGGGTCGCCTGCGACGATCAGCTCGTGCTGCGGCAGCGACACCGCGGGCCGTCCGGCCTGCCGGGCCCTGAACTGGTGCCGCACCACCTGCGCCCCCAGCCGTTCGATGATCGACGCCGAGGTGCGATGGGCGGCGATCTCGCGCACCTTGCCATGCAGCGCCGCGTTCAGGTCGGAATACCGGTCGAGGTCGTTGGCCTCGACGGCGGCGCGCATCTCCGCGACGATCGGCCGGAGCTCGGCGGCCTGCTCGGGGGTGACCCGTTCGGCGGCCTTGACAGCCGAGAGTCTTGGACGCTCGCGGTGGCGGCTTCTTGGGCCATGATGGCCGCCGGGGCGGGGCCCACCGGCATCCCGCGCGTCGTCGCCGGAGGAGGTCGCGCACGGCCCCTGGCGGTGGACGGCTCCTGACCGGCTCACCGGTCAGGAGGCGTCCTCCAGGCTGTTCCGGGTCAGTCCGACAGCGAGGTCCGCAGCTTGGTGAGCACGGAGCGCAGGATGCGCGAGACGTGCATCTGCGAGATGCCGAACTCGGCGGCGATCTCGGCCTGGGTCATGTTGCCGTAGAAGCGCATCAGCAGGATGTTCTTCTCCCTGGTCGGCAGGGCGTCGATGAGCGGCTTGACGGCGTGCCTGTCGAGCATGGTGTCCAGCGACTCGTCCTGGGCCGGCAGGAAGTCGCTCAGCTCGGCGGCGTCCTCGCCGTCGCCGACGGGCGCGTCCAGGGACAGCGCGCTGTAGGCGGTGGACGCTTCGAGGGTGAGGAGCACGTCCTCTTGGGAGATGCCCATCTTGGCCGCCAGGTCGGCGACGGTCGGCGAGTGTCCGAGCGTCTGCGTCAGCTCGGAGGTGGCCTTGTTGAGCTCGATGCGGCGTTCCTGATAGACGCGCGGGACCCTGATGGCCCAGGTGCGGTCGCGGAAGTGGCGCTTGACCTCACCGATCATGGTGATCATGGCGTAGCCGCGGAACTCGTGACCGAGCTCGGCGTCGAAGCCGTTGATGGCCTTCATCAGGCCGACGTACGCGGCCTGGCGCAGGTCCTCGATGGCTTCGCCGCGGTAGCGGTAGCGGCGGGTGACGTCGGCCACGAGGCCGTCGTACATCTCCACCAGGCGCTCACGGATACGTGCCTGCAGCAGCTGGGAGGTCTCCGGCTTGACCATCTCGGCCAGAAGCTCTTCTGCGGTCATCTGCTCGAGTGCGAGATCCAGGACGGCCATGTGATGCTCCAAATATTTCGCAGGCGGCCCGCCCATGGAAAAAAGCCCAGGCAGAGGCACGCCACGTGCAACGTGAGGCAGAAGCCCTCTGCTGGACTTCGATATCAAGAATGCCCCAAAAAACGAGCCCTCGCACCTCATTAAGATCACAAGAAGGTCACGAATCCATGGGAAGGGTGGCCGCCCTCCCGGCACGGCGCCCGTCAGGCATGCCCGTCCGGCGGCCGAGGCCCCGGCCGCCGGGCGGCCCGAGCAGGCTAATCGGCTGGACTGCCGGGTGTGACGAGAAGCCGCGCGTCGGTGACGTTGTCGAACCGCGGGTCCCGGCCCCGGATCAGGACGAAGTGCCGCGACACGTCGGCGCGGTAGGCCAGCAGCCGTCCGGAAGGCGCGAGGTCGTCGCCGGTGAGCTCGCGGCCGGCGGGCAGACGGGCATTGAGCAGTGCGAGGGCCGCACCGGCATCGTCGGCGGGCCCGGCGACCGCCTCGAGATAGAGCGCCTCGGCACCGCCGACCGGCGCGTGGGAGTCGAACACCGTGATCGCCAGCTCGGGGCGTTCGGCGAGGTTGCGCGAGTGCCTGCTGTCCGGCGCCGACACCCACACGATGTGGTCGGTGGCGTGTGCGGCGAAGAACACGGGAGTGGCCCAGGGCAGCCCGTGGCGGTCGGCGGTGCCGAGCACGGCGTAGCGGTTCTCCGCGAGCAGCCGGGGAACCGTCTCCCACATGGCGTTCACCGGCCGCGCACCCGGTAGGTGAGGCTCATGGCGGTCGCGGTCCGCGAACACCTGTGCCCGCGGCCGCCGCTCAAGGCCGTCCCCGGCGCGATCACGTACCCGTCCGTGGACACCGACATGTCCACCACGAGATCACCACGCGTGCCGTCCGCCATCGTCCGTCCCCTTTCGTCGTCAGGTCGTGGACCTGATCATCACGTACGGATGGTGACCGGGGAAGGGCCGTCACGTCGCGAGTGCCACCCGATCGGGAACGCGCTTGTCGCGGGTTGCCTCGCCCGCGCCGCCTCGGGCATCCGGCCCCCGGGAGAGTGACGGCGGCTCGTTACCAAATGGCGTTCTCGCATACGACCGCCAGAGAAATGATCGAGAACAAAGGCTCCGGCGACAGGAGCAAGAAGGGGCGACTCACGTGGCCGCCGAGTTGTTCTCGCCATCCCGCGCGCAGTTCCGCATGCGCAATCGGCTTTGTCCCCAGATCTACGGACAGCACGCCGCGGCTTGGTGGGCAACGGACCTTCGAGAGCCGAAGTCAGCGCCGGGGGCGGAAGGTCTTCCGGCCACTCGCCGACTTGCCCGTGACGGCCGAAGACTCCTGGTCAGCGCCGGTGCCGTCCCCCACGGGCGACGCCGTACACCACCCCCCTATTGATCTCGGGCCACGGTCCGGCGCAGTTCGCCATGGCGGCGCGCCCCGAAAGTCGACTCCCGGGTAAGCGATTTCATGACTAGGAGACAGTTCGGGCCTTTCGTTTCGAGGGCAAGAAACTCTTGATGATTTGACGCGCCTTGGAAAGGCGCTACAGTACCCGCAGCAACCTAATGCATTCGGAGCACCAGCATGGCTAAGCAGATCCAAGAGATTTTCATTGACGACATCGACGGCAGCGAGGCTGAGAAGACCACGTCGTTCGCTATCGACGGCACGGACTACGAGATCGACCTGTCGGGCAAGAACAGGGACAAGTTGGAGAAGGCACTCGCCCCCTTCATCAACAAGGCCCGCGCGGTGCGTGCCGAGCGCGCCGGCCGCGGCCGGCGCGCAGCCGTCAGCGGCCGGACAAGAGCCATGAGCCGGGAGCAGTCTGCCGACATCCGCAGATGGGCGAAGGAGAACGGCCTAGCAGTGAGCGAGCGGGGCCGCATCGCCGCCACCGTGGTGGAGAAGTACGAGGCGGCTCACTAGCACGGGTTTCACAGGAGCCCTTCGGACCTCGGCCCAGGGGCTCTCTGTGTTCTCATCGCCGTTCGGGGTGCTCCTCTATCCGTTCTTGGTCACGGTGCCGTCCTTGGCGTCGACCTTGACCCCGTGCCAGGTGCCATCCGGAGTGACGACGTCGGCATCCCAGACGAGCAGGTCGTTGCCGTACCTGTCCTGGCTCAGATGGGTGATCTTGCCCTCCGGCACCGAGGACTGCACCTTCTGCGCCGCGTCCTTGTAGGTGAGCTTGGAGTCCTTGATGATGCCCATGACCCTGGACTTCTCGTCCGTGCCGGTGTCCTTGACCCTGGGGTCGGAGACCACCTTTCCTGACGCGTCCACTTCCAGCAGCCGCTCCGTGCCGTCGGGTCCGGCCAGCTGAACCCCCCAGAGCTTGCCGTCGTTCTCCGACTGGAGCGAGAGCAGTGTGGAGCCCTCGACGGAGTTCAGGGCCGCGGTGCCGGCCTTCTCGATGCTCGCCATTCCGCCGGGTGGCCCTGACGGTGACATGAGGCCGGGGATGGCGCCCACTGCGGGCACTGCCTTGACGGCACTGGACTGAGTGTCGACGCTTCCGCAGCCCGTAAGCAGGGCCGAGCCGGCGAAGACGGTGCCGATGATGACCTTTGCCCGCTTTCCACCATTCATACTGATGACGCTGCCCGCAGCTCCACAAAGGCACCCCCAGAGGGCGGGCAAGACGATCCTGGCACCGCGAGCAGGAAGACCGTGCGAAGCCAGGCGTTCATCGCGGCCCGGGATGAGTCGCCCTTGGGCGAACTCGCGTCCGCCGCGCTGAAACTTACCGAGGAAATCCCACTCGCCGCCGATGAGGCGGACCGGAGGGAAAGGCCCGCCGCGCCCTGCTGAACTTCACAGAGGCGGCAGCCGCCCGGGTAAGAGAACCAATGGCCAGTAGGCCGGGGGCGGCCCCGTACGGTGGTCCGTCCCGGCCTGGACCTCACGACGTCGCCGCAGCGACCGGCGAACAGTCCGGCCCCGACCGATTATGGATGCGCGCCGAGCGCCTCTACCTGCCGCGGCCGACCCACACGGCGCGTTCTCCGGGTCGCCATGGCGGATGGGCTCCGCCGACCCCCACGAAGGGCCGGCGTTCGTCCTGGCCGAGCGCCTCACCGGGATCACGATGACACCGCAGTTGCTGGAGGAGTCCACCTACCTGTGCGGAGGCGTTCCCAAACGGAGGTGAGCAGAACCCACCGTCCGCGGCCCCCACGGCGTTGGCCGCGGTCGGTGGATCACTTCGCTGCGAGCTCCTGCGGGCTCCTCGGAGGCACTGTTACTCACAGGTCCGTTGATGCGTATGCCCGTCTCCGGGCCACCCGGCAAGGGGCAGTGAACCTTGATACGCCTGTTTCGGCCACCCCTAAACCGATAAGATCAGATTCGTGCCTCATCCTGACGACAGTGTTGACGGCCGTGTCCTGGCGGTCGACCACGACAGCCTGCGTACGGCCTCGAACGACATCCTGAAGACGGTCGACACGCTGGACGGGCTGTTCAGGCAGACGCTCGCCGCGGCACCCGGCCATCCCGTGAGCGACGTCCAGGCACCTGGCGACGACTTCGACCTGGAGTACGCGGGCTTCGTCGAGCAGGCGTCGCAGGCGTACGAGTCTCTGGTGCAGAGGTTGGCCGGCATCGCTGATGGCGTCACCGTATCCTCCCGCACCCACAGGCTGGCCGGCGATGCCGCCGAGGCCGCGGTGCCCGTCCTGCCCCCTGCCGCGAGAGTGTGACCGGCGTTGGAACTGCCCGCTGATCTGGCGAAGATGTACGGCTTCATCAAGGATGTCGCCCCGTGGCCCGACGACGACGAGGACACCCGGATGCGGAGCGGGAGGGCCTGGGTCGACCTCGGCGTCGAGCTGCGCAAGGGGGCCGGCCGGATCGAGCCGGCGGTTCAGCGAGTGTGGTCGGCCAACCGAGGCGCTGACGTCGCGGCGTTCAAGAAGATGTGGGACGACGAGGACGGGCCCAAACAGCATCTCGCGGCGGGAAGCGACGCCGCGCTGCTCACCGGCGCCGGCACCATGGCCGTCGTCGTCCTCAGGGTGGCATGGAAGGCCGTCGTCCTCTTCATGCTGGCGACGCTCGTCGTGTCGGCGATCGCCGCCCTGGTCTCCGGCCCCGTGGGGTACTTCATGTGGGCCTCCCGGCTGGTGGGCATCAGGAAGGCGCTGCAGAGCATGCTCACGCAGGTCCGCCACCATGTCCTCGACGTGGTCAAGGGGACCCTGCGCCGGGCCATGGCCACCCTCTCGCTGTTACGTATCGCGGCGCCCGTGGCGTTCGTCGGACTGCCGGCCAGCGGCTACTGGAGGCACTACGGGCTCGCTGCCTCCGACGAGGAGGCGCGCCGGAAGACCGAGGAGGTGCTGAGCGAGACCCCGGCCGGCCGGGAGGCGCTCGCCTGGGTGCGGGACCACGGCATCACGGTGCTCTTCCAGGGCGGCGACCTGAACGACTCCCCGGACCTCGTCGGGCTCGGCGACTTCCAGGACAACCTCGACGTCCTGCGGATCGGCGTGTCAGGCCGATCGCCGGAGGAACTCGCCGAGACCTTCATCCACGAGGTGAACCACGCCCGCAACCAGGGCGGCCCCGACCCGATCCTGATGGGACGCGAGGCGTTCATCGACGCGTCCATCGACGAGGAGGTCGAAGGGGAGGTGAAGGCATCCGAGATGCGCGAGCAACTGGCGGCCGCCCGGGGGCAGCAGGTCATCGAAACCGATTACCGTTGGGCCTACAACGACGCGGTCAGGCAGGAGAACGACGCCCGGACGCAGGCACACCAGCGTCCGCTGACGGCGGAGGAGCAGCACAGCCTCGGCGACCGGGCCGGCCGCGCCGCCGTCCGCGAGAACATCATCGACGCGGATTACCGGCGTACGTACGGCGAGCACTGGGACAAACGGTGGCCGACGGCGGTCCGCAACCTCCTGACGCCTCCGTGACCTGGCCCCACCTCGTCGGCGACGCCTATCACGCCGGTGGCCTCCAGCCGGCGCAGAATGCCCCCGCGTCTCGCCTTCACGCAGGCGGACGAGCACGAGCAAGGACTGCCGGCCGGGGTTGCGTAAGACCCTCACTGCCTGGTCCCCGTCGGAGCCTCTGCCTTGATCACTTCCACCATGTCGTCGAACTCGGGCAGGCCCCCGGCGGGAGCGCGAACGACGGCGACCTGACCCGGTCCGGGTTCCGCGATGATCGTGGCTGGACCCCAGGCCTGGATTTCGGTGGCGGCGCCTGCCTCACTGTGCGGCTTTCTCTGTCCCTGGGTGCTCCAGTCCGAGCTGACCTGGAAGGGGAGACCTCGCCTGTCGAAGGCGATGTACCATCTCACGACCGTTTTCGCGTAACTCGCGTCTGGTCGTTTCCCAGCCACCTTACGGAATGTGGGTGAGAGCCCGTACAGTTCGGCGAACGTGGTGGTTCCTTTGTAGAATCCGGTCCGCTTGAGATCGGCGGTTTTGGCAGAGGGATTCGGCAGGTCGTACTTCCTTTCATCGGCATCGGCAAGCAGCGCCTTGAGCGTCGCGGTCTCGAAGATGTTGATGATCTGCTCCCCGAAGGCGGTGGCTCCAGCGCTGCTCCTGCCGCGCCGCGCCCACGTCTTCCCCTTGGGCAGGCCGGCGGTCCACAGGCGCCCCGTGCTGTAGAACCAGCCCTTGGCGTTGACCCAGCGGTGAGGCCGGGTCTGCGCGACCAGGCTTCGCGAGACCAGATCGCCCTCGGCGGCACGTTCCTTGGCGAGCGGGAGCAGACGGCGGTTGAAGTTCACCCGGCGCGTGATGCTTGCCGAGAAGCAACGTTCCGTTCTGCATCGGTTCGTAGCGGAACACTTGGGCCGTGTGATTGACATATTCGTTTCTGGCCACCGTCACCCGCCCGAGCCCGAGCATGCGGGAATCGCACAATCAGGTCACGCACGCGGTAAAGCATGCTCGCATCCGATACCGTCACCGACATGCCCCTCGCCTTGATTCCCAGCCCTTCCGAGGGCGTCTGGCATCTCGGATTCATCCCGATCCGGGCTTACGCATTGTGCTTCATTGTCGGAATCGTCGTCGGCATCTGGCTCAGCGAGCGCCGCTGGCGCGCCCGGGGCGGCGAGAAAGGCACGATCAACGACATCGCGGTTCCTGCGGTGATCTTCGGCCTGATCGGCGCCCGCCTCTACCACGTCATCGTCGACTGGCAGACCTACTTCGGCCCGCGCGCGATCAAGGAGCCCTACCAGGCGCTGTTCATCTGGGAAGGCGGGCTCAGCATCTGGGGCGCGGTCGCTCTGGGAGGCGTTGGCGTGTGGCTGGCCTGCCGCCGCCGGGGACTGTCCCTCAGCGTCGTGGCCGACACGGTCGCACCCGGCATCGCGTTCGGGCAGGCGATCGCCCGCTGGGGCAACTGGTTCAACCAGGAGCTGTACGGCAGTCCGACCACGTTGCCGTGGGGCCTGGAGATCGACCAGGCGCACGGGGGCGAGCCGGGCGTGCTCTACCACCCGACGTTCCTGTACGAGTCGCTGTGGACCGTGGCGCTCGGTGTCGCGCTGATCCTGGCCGGCAGGCGGTTCACGCTGCGCCACGGCCGCCTGTTCGCCCTCTACGTCGCCGGCTACACGCTGGGGCGGTTCTGGATCGAGGGACTGCGGATCGACCCGGTCGGCGGGGTGGACCACGCGGTGACGTTCCTGGGACTGCGGATCAACCAGTGGACCTCGATCGTGCTGTTCGTCGGCGCGCTGGTCTACCTCTGGGTGACTCGTAACAAGGACACCGAAGAGATCCTGGTGCCGGCCTCGCACGAACAGGCCGCCGATCCGGCGCATCCGACAGACCCGGCCGACGCGGAGGAGGACACCCGCCAAGCTCCAGGAGGTGCTTGACGGCGCGGACGATCTCAAGACAGCGAACCCCGCCGCCCCGCACAGGGAAGCGGGGTTTCCACTGGTGAAGCGGTGAATGCGGGTCGCCGCCGTATGATCACGTAAGGCGCGGTTGTAGCACCCGGTCGCTGTACAGCAATTCGACCGGTCGAGCCGGCCCGGTTCTTCTGCGCTCGGCGGCACTGCGCCTCGCTCTCGCCCCGGTGAAAGAAGTGCGGGATCTTCTCGCCGCTGATGCGGGTGAAGAGCTGGCGCCCGCACCCGTTGACCGTCCCGCACCAGGAATCCATGCCGGAGTGCTCCCGGCGGAACTCTTGGGCGGCGTCGTGTTCCATGGGCAGGAAGACGGCGTCCTGGGAGTCGGCAGTCGGGCCCTTGACGGCCGTCTGCACCAGGCGGCGGTCCTGTGCTGCTGCGGAAGTCGAGCGGAGTTGGGTCAAGTGTGGAACTCCTTCCAAACACCAGCCCGGTTCGGCCCTGAACCGCTACACGGTCGCAGAACGTCACCGCTGGGACTGCACGAACCACAACATGTAGTAGTCCGCAGGCCAATGATGCCCTACAGCTAGGGCATTGGCACGCACGTTCGAGATAATCCCCAGCTCAAGCCGCGTGCCTCTTTTACTCAGGGTCATATGGGCTGTTCACATTGCGTGTCCCCGGCCCCCGGCCGCCGACAGGCAACCAGCCAGCCGGGCGTGAGCGGAGCCGCAGGTCACTTCCAGGGCTGGCGACCTGCGGCGCGGAACAGCACGTCACGGCTCGGGATCGTTGTCCTGGCGCACTGTCAGCGGGACCACCCGGTAGAGCAGTTGCCTGGTGTCGGTGACTGAGTAGGCGTACAACACCGGCGAGTGTTCCTCCCACCGCACCGCACCATGACCGCCGCGCTCAGCGAAGAGCTCGACTCCGGCCTGGGCGCGCTCCCGGCTCAGATACACGTGTGCCCAGTACGTCGTGTACGACTTCGGCTCCCGGTCGGTGTGATTTCGTCGGCGAGTAGTAGCAGCGCTTGACGGTCAGTCTGGACAGCGCCTGTGGTGTTCGCGGGCCAGAAATGTCGATGAGAAGTAGCATCGGTTCCAGCCGAGGTGCTCGACCAGCTGGTGCGCTGACCAGTCAATTCTGGCGTTTACCTCGCTCAGCCGCGGCGGACTCGCCACACGATCAGGGCGGTCAGGGCGAGGGCCAGCCCACCGAAGATCGCTGCTTCGATGAACTGGAACTCCCAGAACCGGCTGGCCGGGTGGTAGGTGGTGGACTGCCGGAAACCGAGCCGCCGCGCGACCGCCTCGAGGTCTCCATCGCTGGCTAGGTTGAGCAGCTGCTCCTCCGCGGACCGGGTGAGCGGCCGGCCCGCCGAGTCCACGAACAGCCGCTCCAGCACCCAGTTACCGCTGGCCCAGCCGCCGCTATCCCCCGATAGCGGCGCACGGTAGGAGGGCCGCAGCCCGGATTCGACGCCCAGCCGCAGCGGGAGGAATACGGCGAACGTCGCGGCCATGGCGGGGACGGTCCGTCGGATGAACGCCCCGAAGAACACGCCCATCGCCACGGCCAGCAGGATGTAACTGGGATAGACCGGCGCCGCGAAGTTGAACCGGTCGGGATGGAATCCCACCGGGATCACCGGATCGAGCCACCATCCCATCACCAGGCTGAGCACCAGCCCGGCCGCCGCCATGAACCCCAGGACGAGGATGAGCTTGACACTCAGCCACCGGGTCCGCGACACGCCCTGGGTCCAGGCCAGCTGCCAGGTGCCGTGCTCGTACTCGCGGGCCAGCAGGGGCGCGCCGATCAGAACGCCCGCCAGGACGGCCACGATCTGCAGCCATGTGGCGATTTCCAGGGGCAGCACGCCGTACTGCTCGCGGAAGGTTCGAAAGGTGTGCTCGCACGCCTCGGTCGCCTGCAGGCAGGGCGCGTCGGCGGCGCGCATGGGGATCCCGGTGACCAGCGCGAGGACGCCGAGCACGCCGAGCAGGGTGGCGACGCCGATGACCTCGCCCCGATGCTGGCGCCAGGTGAGCCAGATCATGGCTCCTCGCTTTGCAGGTAGGACAGGACGAGCTCTTCCAGACCGATCGGGTGGGCTTCCCAGCCGGGCAGGATCGGGCCGCCGCCGGTGCGGAGCACCAGGTGGGCGTGCCGGTCGCCGCGGGTGGCGTGGACCACGCCGGTCAGCGGGACCTGCGCCGAGCAGGGGCCGGTCAGCACCCGGTGCGCGGCGAGCAGGTCGTCGATGTCGCCCGCGATCTTGACCCGGCCGCCGGTGATCACGACGAGGTAGTCGCAGACCCGTTCCAGTTCGGCCACCACGTGGGAGGACAGCAGCACCGTGAGCTCCTCCTCCGCCACGGACGCCATCAGGCCGGCCATGAACTCGCGCCGGGCCAGCGGGTCGAGGCTGGCCACCGGCTCGTCCAGGACCAGCAGTTTCGGCCGCTTCGCCAGGGCTAGGGTGAGGGCGACCTGGGCCTGCTGGCCACCGGAGAGCGTCCCCGCGCGGCGCTCGAGCGGAATGCCCAGGCCCGCGAGTCGCCGTTCGGCCAGGTGCTGATCCCAGCCGACGTTGAGCGCGTGCCCCATCCGCAGCAGGTCGCGGACGCTGAAGCGCTGATAGAGGGGGTGGTCCTGGGCGACAAAGCCGGTCAGTGGGGAGGCGGGGACCGCTGGCTCGCCGAAGACCGCGACCGTGCCCTCGGTGGGCCGCAGCAGCCCCGTGACCAGCCGCAGGAGCGTCGTCTTGCCCGCGCCGTTCGGGCCGACGAGCGCGATCACCCGCCCTGCCGGCAGCGAGAGGTTGCAGTCGCGCAGCGCCCAGGCCGACCGGTAGCGCTTGCCGAGCCGTACGGTCTCCAGCAGGGGGTTCACGCCACAACCTCCTCCTCGCCCAGCTCGCGGCGGGCGGTCGAGAAAAGGGCGGTGACCGCCTCCTGGTCAAGGCCCACCGCGTAGGCGCCGCGCAGCCATCTCTCCAGGTCGCGGCGCAGGGCCGTGTAGAGGGCCGGCGTCACCGTCACCCGCGGGGCGCCGGTGACGAAGGTGCCCAGACCCGGCCTGGGGGTCACCAGGCCCTCCTGCTCCAGCTGCTGGTAGGCCTTGGACACCGTGTTGGGGTTGATGGCCAGCTGCTCGACCGCCTCGCGGATGCGCGGCAGCTGATCGCCCTGCCGCAGATAGCCCAGAAGCAGTGCCTGCCGGACCTGGTGAACCAGCTGCAGGTAAGGCGGGACACCGGAGTGACTCTCCAGACGGAACGCGAACATCGCCCACTCCAGTTCTATTTTCCTATGAAGATAGGAAAACTCCACGACGCACTTCCGTCAAGAGACCTCGCCTGCACAGTGACCGGCGACTCAATCAACCACGTCCTACAACGGACGCGTCCAGACAGAAGTCACGATCGCGGTCGGCAGCGGTTCTCAAGGCCCTTCATAAAACGATCGTTTGTTGAAGGTAGCGAGGGTGGGTAAATCGCCGATGCCAGATACCTGGCAGGCCCGCGGCGAACCGCGGGCCTGCCACTTGCATGACCGTCACGCCTATCCGGACTGCACAGTGACCGCGACAGGTTTCTCGGTTGCGGTATTCACTACCGCCCGGTCGCCCAGTGGTGCCTTCAGCCGGAGTTCTACTGGATGCTGGTATCCGATCAACAAGCTGTACGTCGGCTCTTCCCAAGGCCACGGCCGATCACAGATGTCCTCCTCTACCAGGACACCGATGACGACCGTGGATGCGGATTCTTCCACCATGGTGTCGGCCACACGCTCGCACGGCTCGGGACTCGAAGAAGGGCGGCTGAACACAACCTGCATGGTCAGCGTCCTCCCATCGGGTGACAGCGTCACGTTCTTGACTTTCCGCCACTCCGACGTGCTGCATCCCGCAACTACCAGTGAGACGCAAACCACTGCGAGTGCTCTACTCCTCAGGCTGGTCCTGAGCGTGGCCATTGAGTCTGCCTTCCTTACCTGCGTTTCATGACGTCGCCACCGTACGACTGGCGCACTGTGGTGATGTCGGTGAACGCCAGCCAGCAGTCGAACGTACTGGAGATACCGCTGCTCACGAGGCCCTTGGCGGCGCTGATCACATGACCAGTCTGTCGGAAAGTGGACGTCACGTCATGACGGCTAAGGGTGGGTATGCGGAGCAATTGTCAGATCATGTGCATCGATGAGGGTGGTCGGACTTCCCAGGTCGGCCGTTGGAGCTGATCGTTGTACACGATGATGTCGGCGTGGTCGGTTGGGCGGGCTGTGGCGAAGTAGAGCTGTTGGGAGGGGATATAGCGGTTGCGCCAGGACCGTTCGATTTCGGCGGTGGATCCGGCCAGCGCTGCGCCTCGGTCCCGGGCGCGATCTACCGTCTGCTCGAATGGGACGGACACGAAGATCCGCAGGTCCCACCGGTCGATGAGTTCTGGGCGCAGGAGGAAGACGCCGTCGAAGAGCAGTACGGCGTCTGCGGGGGCGGTCGTGGCCGGCGGGGACGATGGGGTGTCGGTGTCTCTGTCGTAGACCGTGTGTTGGAACCTTCGGTCTCCGCCTGGGCCCAGCGGATCGAGCAGGACCCGGCACAGCGCGGCGTGGTCGTGGGCGTCGAAGTAGCAGCCTTCGGCCGAGTACTGGCCGCGTCGGTAGCGCTGTGCACGGGGGAAGAGGAAGTCGTCGATGGTCGCGCGGATGACGTCGCGGTTCTGCGCGCGCAGGACGACGGCGAGCTCGTCGGCCAGCGTGGTCTTGCCGGCGGCGGGCGGCCCGTCGATGGCGACCCGCAGCGGGTGCGCGGTCGTGACGGATCTGATCGCCTCGGCCAGCCGACTGATGAGTTCGCCGCGGGTGCCTTGGTCCATTGCTGCCTCTCTCACGGTGTCTCTGTTGAGCACCGTACGTCAGGCGGCGGTCGCCGGCTCGCGTTCAACGAGGACGCCTCGTTCGAGGCGGGCTCCGGCGCGGACGAGGGCGACGAGGTGGGGTGCGTTGACCGCGCGCCAGCGGGCCTGGGCGGACTCAATGAGTTTTGAAGGCCATGGCCAGGCCGGCGGCTCGGGACCGCCCTTTGGTGACCTTGGTGCGATGCCGGCCCGTGGCGAAGGTGGACGCGATCGGGTTGGTGGTGCGCAGATGCTGCCAGGTCTCGTCCTCGGCGTTCCAGATCTCGGCCAGGTGCTTCTTGGCCGAGGGTGCGCCGATTTCGGCAGCGCCGAGAGCGCGTTCGCGATCTTGTGAAACCAGCATCTCCGCTTCCGGGCCTCGGGAAACACTTCCCGCAGCGCGCCCCCGAACCCCAACGCCCCGTCGCCGACGGCCGGCACCGGGGCGCGCATGCCACGCCGAGCGCAGCAGGTCGGCCCACGACTCGATCGACTCGCGATGGCCGTCGGCCAGCGCGATGAGTTCTCTGCGGCCGTCGGCGCGGACTCCGATCTTGACGAGCAGGCAGAGCTTCCGCACGTCAGGAGCTACTTGGCCAGATGCCTACTGATGACCAGGCGCTGGATCTGATTGGTGCCCTCGAAGATCTGCATGTTCTCCGATACTCTCCGTGGCCACCTGCAGAAACCTGTCGATCAAGAGCCTGAGCAGGGGTTACGGTTGCGGCTGGCTCTCGTCGTTTCTCGCTGCTCTCGGCCATCCCACGGAACGGCGACGGAACAGAGCAGGAGGTTGCTTCATGGCGATCCCGAAGAAGGGTTCCCGGTTCATCACCGTCGACGGCACCATCTTCCGCTGGCGCGTCCGTCGTAGGCCTACGTACTGCCAGGGGAACAGTTGGGGCCCGATGACGTTCGCGGTGGAACTAGCCGATGCGCCGGGTCGCGTACTCCTGGCGTCGCTTCCCTGCTCCCGGCCGGACGCGTGGTGGGGAGAGCGGACGATCACCATTCGGCCGGCGCTTGTGACGGCGACCGTACGCATGGCGCTCTGTCACGGCTGGGATCCGCGGCAAGCAGGCAAGACCTTCGACTTCGCACTCACCGATGGTGACCTAACCGAGTTGATGAACGGCCAGTCGCCTGCCTACGACGTCCCTTTCATGCGGAGATAACCTCCTCCGCGACCAGCACAACCGTCCGCTTTTCAGACGGACCGAGCGCCCTGGCGCCCGTACCCTCGAACGAGGTCAGCGGTGGTGTGAGGCTGCCATCGTGCGTCCGTGGTGGCCCACGTTGTCGTCACGGTTGTCGTCAACCTTCGCGCGACCTCAGCCATGTCGTCCGCGGGTTATGGGCCGCGCCCAGGGAGGCCGGGATTGGCCCTGGTGGATATGTCCGTGGTTGAGCAGCGGCATCGGGCTGTGCTGGCGGTGCTGGCCGGCGGTTCGGTGACCGAGGTCGCCCGTGAAGTCGGGGTGGCGCGGCAGACGTTGTCGGGCTGGGTGTCGCGTTATCGGGAGTCGGGGCTGGGCGCTCTGGTGGATCGCTCGCGGCGGCCGCATTCGTTTCCGTCGCAGATGAGTGCGCAGGTGGAGGTGCTGGTGTGTGAGCTGCGGCGTCAGCATCCGCGGTGGGGTCCGGTCCGGTTGGCGCATGAGGCCGGCCTGCGCGGGGTGGATCCGCCGCCGTCGCGGATGGGGGTGTATCGGGCGCTGGTGCGTCACGGGCTGATCGAGCCGGGGGCGGGGCGGCGCAAGCGGGGCTATCGGCGCTGGCAGCGTGAGGCGCCGATGGAGTTATGGCAGCTGGACATCGTCGGCGGGGTGTTGCTGGCCGATGAGCGTGAGGTGAAGGTGGTCACCGGCGTCGATGACCATTCCCGGTTTTGCGTGATCGCCAAGGCGGTGGTGCGGGCCACCGGCCGGGCGGTGTGTCTGGCCTTCGTGGAGGCGCTGCGGGCGTTCGGGGCGCCGGTTGAGGTGCTGACGGATAACGGTAAGCAGTTCACCGCGCGGTTCGGCCATGGCGGTGTGGTGTTGTTCGATCGGATCTGCCGGGATAAACGCGATCGTGCACCGGCTGCCAGCGATGATGCCTGTCCGTTTGAAATCTGGCCGCGTTTCAAATGGAGTTGGACGTGTGGGTGGCCCGGTACATAGCGTCCGGCCGCATCAAAGCCTGGACATGGCTGTGCCGGCCGACCGGTTCCTTCGCTGGGCTAGCTATCAGGCGTCAGTGGTGCGCGGCTTGGTACGCGAGCCCAGGAACTTGAAGTGGCGCTTACACGTCTTCCTCATCCTGCCGGCGTGTAGCCGGTAGGTGCCACCAGGGAAGCTGGCGGTGAGCTCAAGATGCCCGCCGATGGCCTCCACATAGCGGGCGACCACATCCACTGACGAGACTTCACCACGTTCGATCTGCGAGACACGCGCCTTCGTCACACCCATCGAGGCAGCCACCTCGTTCTGCGTCAGAGCGGCGCTCTTGCGGCGCTGGGCGAGCTGCCAAGCATCGATGAAATCGTCGACCATGCGCCGGGTCTCGGCAAGGGCTTCCTCCCCTCCGGCCTGCTCAACATGCTTGGCGCGGTTCCACTTCTTGAATGTCGTCATTGGTTCTGCCCCTCCGCTTCTGCGCGCTCCTTCAGGTAATTTTCGTACAGCCCCTCCGCGTGCGGTACGGCCTCCTCATACCAGCGGTTAGGGTCGCTGGGGCTCGCCTCGATCTTGTCTGCGGCGACAAGGATGATGGCGTCCCGTCTTGGGTCGAAGACGAACAGCAGTCGAAGTGCGCTACGTCGGGTGGACCGGGGGCGCAGTTCCTTCAGGTTGGCGATGCGCGAGCCGTTCACCTTGCCCACGAGTGGCCTGCCCAGCGCTGGACCGTTCTCCGCGAGCCGATCGAGCGCATCGATGACGAGCCGATGCGACCCTGGATCAAGGCTGCTGATCCAGGCATCAACCTCGTCGGTGACATAGATGCTCCACTCGTCCTGCACGCCTCAAGTATAGGGGAGCCTTTACCTCTGGGTGGTGGCCGCAAACGCCGAATCGCCTCCGACGTGCTTTCCCTGGAGCGCCTGGCCAAGCGGGAAGCGCCGTGGTCCAGGCCGGTCACGGAACCGGGACGGAACAGTGATCAATCGATCTTCAAGGACACCCCGCCCCCTGGCACACAGGCAAGCGGGCTTTTCACATAGTCAGACGCTACTTGGCGAGGTGGCGGCTGATGACGAGCCGCTGAATCTGGTTCGTACCCTCGAAGATCTGCATGATCTTGGCCTCGCGCATGTAGCGCTCGACCCTGAACTCCCGCGTGTACCCGTAGCCGCCGAAGACCTGCACCGCGTCGGTGGTGACCTTCATCGCGGTGTCGGTGGCCACCAGCTTGGCCACGCTGGCCTGCCTGCTGTAGGGCAGGCCGGCGTCGCGGCGGCGGGCCGCGTCCAGGTAGGTGGCGCGGGCGCAGTCGACGCCGGCGGCCATGTCCGCGAGCAGGAAGCCCAGCCCCTGATGGTCGATGATCTTCTTGCCGAACGTACGGCGTTCCTTGGCGTAGGCGACCGCCTCGTCGAGCGCGGCCTGGGCGAGGCCGGTGGCGCAGGCGGCGATGCCGAGCCTGCCGGAGTCCAGGGCGCTGAACGCGATCTGCAACCCCTGCCCCTCCTCGCCGAGCAGCCGGTCGGCGTCGATGATCGCGCCCTCCCAGTGGGCGCTGGTGGTGGGGATCGCGTGCAGGCCCATCTTCTCCTCGGGCCGGCCGAACGTGAGGCCATCGGCGGCGCCGGGGGCCAGGAAGCAGGAGACGCCGCGGCTGCCCTCTCCGGTGCGGGCGAACAGGGCGTAGAAGTCGGCCTTGCCGCCGTGGGTGATCCACGCCTTGGCGCCGGTGACGCGGTAGCCGTTCTCGACCCGTTCGGCCTTGCAGGTGAGCGCCGCGGCGTCGGAGCCCGCCTGCGGCTCCGACAGGCTGTAGCCGCCGACGAGCCGCCCGGCGAGCATGTCGGGCAGCCAGCGTTCGCGCTGCTCGGGCGTGCCATAGGTGGCCACCGGGAAGCAGGCCAGGGTGTGCACGCTGGTCGCGACCGCCACGGCCGCCCACCGCGCGGCCAGTTCCTCGATCACCTGCAGGTAGACCTCGTACGGCTGGCCGCCGCCGCCGAGCTCCTCCGGGTACGGCAGGCCGAGCAGCCCGGCCGCGCCCAGGGTCGCGAACAGGCCCTCGGGGTAGGTCTCGGCGCGCTCGTGCTCGTCGACCCGGCGCGCGAGCTCCTTGTCGGCGATCTCACGGGTCAGCTCGATGAGGTCCTCGGCGTCCTGGCCGGGCAGCAGGCGATCAACGGTCACGGTCACTCCTCGGGCGGGGTCAGGCGGGGTGCGCGGCGGGTTCGTCCAGGCGCGCGAGTGCGGCCCCGGCCCGCTCGCGCCACTCGGCGACGCGGGCGAGCTTGATGTCCTCATACCCGCGGATCTGCTCCGGCAGGGCCGCGAGCTCGGCGACCGCGTCGGCGGTGCCGGGGGTGAGCCTGGTGAGTGCGTCGCGCATCAGATCACCGTATTCGGTGACCAGCTCGCGCTCGACCCGGCGTACCCTCGCGTAGCCGAACACGTCCAGCGCGGTGCCGCGCAGCACCCGGGCGGCGCGCAGCCCGCGGAAGAGCACCCCGGCCGAGCGGCGCAGCCTGATCTTGCGCTTCATGCCCATGGCCCGCAGCACCGGCGGGTGCAGCAGCACCGACACCACGGCGTCGGCCCCGAACTCGCGCTCCCGCCTGGCCTGCTCCTGCGGGTCCAGGTGCAGCCGGGCGACCTCGTACTCGTCCTTGTAGGCCATGAGCCGGTGCAGGCTCCTGGCGTAGGCGAGGGCGATCCGGGTCCCGGCCTCCTGTCCCGCGCGTTCGGCGGCGAGCGCCGTCACGTGGCTCACATCCTCGGCGTACGTACGCGCGTAGGCGGCGTTCTGGTAGCCGGTCAGGTCGGCGGTGCGGATGGCCACCGCCTCCTCCAGCCCGGCCGGTTCGGCCCGCGTCGCGTCCGGGGTGACGGCGTCGAGCACGGCCTGGCGGTCGACCACGACGGCGCGGCCCCAGCGGAAGGCGCTGAGGTTCTGCTCGACGGCGGCCCTGTTGAGCCGGATCGCCTCCTCGATGGAGTCGGCCGAGACAGGCAGGCAGCCGTGCTGGTAGGCCGCGCCGACCAGCAGCATGTTGGCCGGCATGTGGTCGGCGAAGAGCGCCTCGGACAGGCTGTGGGCGTCGAGGTAGAGGTTGTCGGCGCCCCGGGTGGCCGACTCGACGCGCACGATCGCGTCGGCGGGCGAGCCCGGCATGGCGGCGCGGCCGGTCACCATCGCGGCGGTGGGGACTACGGAGGTGTTGACGACGGCGACGGTGCGGGCGGGCGAGGCGACGGCCAGGTTGCCGTCGGCGGCGGCGCCGAGCAGGTCGAAGCCGATCAGCACGTCGGCGGTGCCCAGGGAGGCGCGCACCGAGCCGGCGACCGGCCGCCGCGAGACGCGCACGTCGCTGACCACCGGGCCGCCCTTCTGCGCCAGCCCCGTCTGCTCCAGCCCGGCCGCGTGCAGGCCGTCGAGGTGGGCGGCCATCTGCAGGATCTGCGAGACGGTGACGACACCGGTGCCGCCGATGCCGGGCATCCTGATGAGCGTCGAGTCCGCGTCCAGCCTGCTGACGGGCTCGGGCAGTTCGACGGGCAACGCGCTGGGCAGCTCTGGCACCGGGCGCGCGCGCCGGGTGCCGGGCTCGACGAGCAGGAACGACGGGCAGTCGCCCTTGAGGCAGCTCAGGTCGGAGTTGCAGGACGCCTGGTGGATGCGGGTCTTGCGGCCGTACTCGGTCTCGACGGGCTGCACCGACAGGCACGTGGAGGCCTCGCCGCAGTCGCCGCAACCTTCGCAGACGCGCTCGTTCACCACGACCTTGGCCACCGGAGTGGGCAGTTTGCCGCGCTTGCGCAGCCGCCGCTCCTCGGCCGCGCACCGGTCGTCGTGGATGAGCACGGTCACCCCGTCCAGCTCGGCGAGTTCCCGCTCGGCCTCGGCGAGGTCGTCGCGGTGCCGCACGGTGGCGATCTCCGCGAGCCGGACCCCCCGGTACGTCTCCGGCTCGGGGGTCGTGACGATGATGCGCCGTACCCCCTCGACTGCCAGTGCCCGCGTCAGCGCGGGCACGTCCAGGCGGCCTTCGGCACGCTGGCCGCCGGTCATGGCCACGGCGTCGTTGTAGAGCAGCTTGTACGTGATCGGCACCCCGGCGGCGACGGCGGCCCGGACCGCGAGCGAGCCGGAGTGGTGGAAGGTGCCGTCGCCGAGGTTCTGCACGAAGTGACGGTCGCCGGTGAAGCTCGTCAGGCCGATCCACTGAGCGCCTTCGCCGCCCATCTGGGTGATGCCGACCTGGGTGCCGCGCCCGTCGCCGTCCAGCGCGATCATGGCGTGGCAGCCGATCCCGACGCCGACCAGCGTGCTGTCCGCGGTGCGGGTGGAGGAGTTGTGCGGGCAACCTGAGCAGAAGTACGGGGTCCGCGCGGCCACCATCGGCAGCATGCGGCGGGCGGGCTTGGCGGGTGACAGCTGGACGGCCTGGCGGGGCAGGCGGTCGGCGCCGACGCAGGCGGCCAGTGCCTTGGCCACGTCCTCGGCGCCGAGGGTGCCGCGGGCGGTGAGCAGGTCGCGGCCGCTCACGACGGGGGTGCGCGGCCCGCCGTAGAGTGCCTGCTTCAGCTGACCCTCCAGGAACGGCACCTTGTCCTCCACGACGAGGACCCGGTCGAGGTCGCCGGTCATGGCGGCCAGGTCTCCGGCGTCGAGCGGGAACGGCATGGCGAGCCTGATCAGCCTCAGCCCGAGCGCGTCCATCGCGGGCTCGTCCAGGCCGAGGTCGGCCAGCGCCCGCAGGACCACGGCGAAGCCGGTGCCGGAGGCCAGGATGCCCAGGGTGGCCTGCGGCGCGGTGGAGATCACCCGGTTGAGTCCGTGCGCGCGGGCGTAGGCGCGGGCCAGGTCGAGCCTGCGGGTGAGCATGTCGTGCTCGGCGTCCAGCGAGGCCGGGCCGACCAGGACCGGGGACGCGCCGCGGTCGGCGTGGCCGGGCAGCGGGACGCCGTCACCCAGCGGGCCGAGATCCACGGTGGCCGACGCGTCCGCGATGTCCGCGACGATCTTCAGGCCGGTCCACAGGCCGGTGGCGCGTGACAGGGCCACCGCGTGCAGCCCGAACTCGATGATCTCCGCCACCGAGCCGGGCGCGAGCAGCGGCATGGACAGGCTCTGGCACATCGGCTCGCAGGAGCTGGGCACGGTCGAGGACTTGCTGCCCGGGTCGTCGCCGATCCACGCCACGGCTCCGCCGAGCGCGGCGGTGCCGGCCACGTTGCCGTGCCGGATGGCGTCGGCGGCCCGGTCCAGGCCCGGGTTCTTGCCGTACCAGAAGCCCGTCACCCCGTCGTGGCGCTTGCCGGGGAGCTGGCCGAGCAGCTGGGTGCCGGCGACGGAGGTGGCGGCCAGCTCCTCGTTGAGGCCGGGCTGGAACACCACTCCGGCGGGGTCGAGGAAGCGCGCCGCCCGGCCCATCTCCAGGTCGACCCCGCCCAGCGGGGAGCCCTGATAGCCGGAGACGAAGACCCGGGTGTCGAGGCCGCGCCGCTCGTCGAGGCGGCGCTGCTCCAGGGTCAGGCGGACCAGGGCCTGGATTCCGGACATCAGCACGCGGCCGTCGGTGGCCGTGTAGCGGTCGTCCAGCGACACGGGAGTCACGCTCACGCGAACCTCCTGGCTTCGTGGGGGGACCCCAGCACAGCAACGCGGCACGGCGATGCGCAAGTATCAGACGACCAGATCGGACAAAGACGCAAAGTTTTTGAGACTGTGGCATGAATAGCCGAGATGTTTTGCGGCGCATAGGAGGGTTTGGCATGCCGGACGTGGACGAGATCGATCATCACGTGCTGCGGCTCCTGCGCGAGGACGGACGCAGGACCTTCTCCGAGATGGCGGACAAGGTGGGCCTGTCGGTGGCCGCCGTCAAGCGGCGCGTGGACCGGCTGCGCGACATCGGCGTGATCACCGGGTTCACGGTCCAGATCGACTACGCCAGGCTCGGCTGGGGCATCGAGGCCTTCACCGAGCTGCGCTACCCCGGTACCACCCCGGTCAGCGACATCGTCCGCACCACGGCCGGCGTGCCGGAGGTGCAGGAGGTGTTCACGATCGCGGGCGACCCGGACGCGCTCATCCACGTCCGGGTGCGCGACCTCGGCCACCTGCAGCAGGTCATCGACCGGTTGCGCCGCGCCGGCGACGTCACCGGCACCAAGACGCTGCTGGTGCTCGGCTCGTGGACCCGGGACACGCCGCCTGAGGTGTGAGGCTCAGGTCTTCGCCGTGCCGGGGACCGTCGCGCTGTAGGCGAGCCGCGGCGTCCTGCCGCCGAACAGCCGGCTGACGGTGACGAAACGGTAGCCGCGCGCGGACAGAGTCTTCAGCACGGCCGGGATCGCCTGCACGGTGGTCGGGTGGATGTCGTGGAACAGGAGGATGCCGCCGGGGCGCGCCCCGTTGATGGCCCTGCGTGCCACTCTGGCGCTGTCCCGGTACTTCCAGTCCAGGGTGTCGGCGCTCCACAGGACCATGGGCCGTGACGTCTGCAGCCGGACGGCGGTGTTGAGCGCTCCGTACGGCGGCCGGACCAGCTTGGGCACCAGACCGGTCGCCGCCTTGACCGCTCGGTCGGTGCGGGCCAGCTCGGCCCGAACCTCGGCCGCGGGCAGCGTGGTCAGGTCGCGGTGCGACCAGGTGTGACTGCCGATCTCGTGCCCTGCCGCGACGGCACGCCGCAGGAGGCCCGGGTTCGCGGCTGCGTTCCGGCCCACGACGAAGAAGGTGGCGCGGGCGCGGTGGGCCGCGAGCCGGCGCAGCAGCGGGCCGGTGTACGGCCCCGGACCGTCGTCGAAGGTGAGGGCCACGCACTTGACCCGGCGGCAGTCGACCGCGGCGGACCCGCCCAGCGCATCGGACACCGCTGTGGACACCGCCTTCGACGTCGCTGGGGACATCGCTGGGGACGTCGCTGGGGACGTCGCTTGAGATATCGCTCCGGACGGGTTCCGCGCCGCGTCGAGGGCCGTGCCGACCGCCTCCGGACTCGCCTGGAACGCCGCCCGGCCGTCCGCGGCGGAGTCCGCCGTTCGGGTGGTGCCGGGTGTCGAGGTGGTGCCGGGTGCCTGGCCAGTGCCGCATGCCGCGGCCATCAGGCCGGCCATCACCAGCACCAGCCCTCGCCTTGATCCCCTGCCTGCTCCCCCGCCGGCCCCTCGGCCTGATCCATCCCCGGATCCCGGCCTCCCTGGTCCACCCGCTGCCCCGTGCTCTGATCCGTGCTCCGATCCACGCTGTGCCCCGTGCTCTGATCCACGCTGTGATCCGTGCCGCGCCAGAGGGCGCGGCCGCACGCCGCTTCTCATCGATCCCCCTCGTGCACCGCCCCCGGTGCGCCCTGTCCCCCTGCCGGTCCCGCGTCGCCGGGACCGTTCCAAGAAGTTGGACAACCGGCTTTCTCCGATGGTTCGGAGGAAGCCGGCATTTGGATGAGAAGTTCGCCGGATTTCCGCCCCACCACGGACGTTCCGAGTCCGTGACGCAACAGAGACATCCCTCGTCTTTCTGAAGTGCCGGATTTATCAATACGTTCGGGGAACGCGCGCACTTTGACCCGGGTCACCCCCCATGTTCCGAGGAGCAATCATGCGTTCCCGCCTCCGTAAGGGCGTGCTCGGCGCGGTCGTCGCCGCTCTGGCGCTGTCCAGTGGCGCCTTCACCGGCACGGCAAGCGCCCACCCGAACCACGACTCCGTCCGCAAGCTGGTCAAGGCCGTCTCGGGCAAGAACGTCAACACGCACCTCAAGGTGTTCCAGGCCATCGCGAACGCCCACGACGGGACCCGCGTGTCCGGCACCCGGGGCTTCGACGCCTCCCGGGACTATGTGGCCTGGAGGCTAAGGGCCGTCGGGTACAAGGTGACCGTCCAGCCGTTCGAGTTCCTGTTCGAGGGGTATCGCACCCCGCCGGCGCTCCAGCGGACCAGCCCGGATCCCAAGACGTACACGTACGGCTTCTTCAGCGACTACGTCGCCATGGGCGACTCGCCGGCGGGTTCGGTGAGCGGCCAGATCCAGGCAGTGGACCTGGTGCTGCCGCCCGGCGCGCCGAACAGCTCCACCTCGGGCTGTGAGGCGAGCGACTTCGAGGGGTTCGTGGCCGGCCGTGTCGCCCTCATGCAGCGCGGCACCTGCAACTTCCGCGTCAAGGTGGACAACGCCATGGCCGCGGGAGCCTCCGGCGCGATCGTGTTCAACGAGGGCCAGGAGGGCCGCACCGAGGTCGACCTGAACCCGGTGCTCGGCGGCCCCGGCGTGACGATCCCGTCGTTCTTCACCAGCTTCGCCGTCGGCCAGGACCTCGCGGCCGCGGCGGGCACCTCCGTCACGATGAACTGGGACCCGATCTCCGAGACCAGGACCACGTACAACGTGATCGCCGAGAGCAGGAAGGGCGACCCGAACAACGTCGTCATGGCCGGCGCGCACCTGGACAGCGTCCAGGAGGGGCCGGGCATCAACGACAACGGCTCGGGCAGCGCCGGCATCCTGGAGGTGGCACTCCAGTTCGCCAAGACCAAGCCGAAGAACCAGGTGCGCTTCGCCTTCTGGGGCGCCGAGGAGTTCGGCCTGCTCGGCTCGCAGCACTACGTGGACTCGCTGTCCGCCGAGGAGCGAGAGAAGATCACCCTCTACCTGAACTTCGACATGATCGCCTCGCCGAACTACACCTTCGGCATCTACGACGGCGACGGTGACGCCTTCGGCACCGCCGGGCCGGAGGGCTCGGCGCAGATCGAGGAGGACTTCGAGAAGTTCTACGCCGGTCGCGGCCTGCCGTTCACGGCGACCGCGTTCACCGGCCGCTCGGACTACGGGGCGTTCATCGCCGCCGGCATACCGGCGGGCGGCCTGTTCACCGGCGCCGAGGTGCTCAAGACCGAGGCGGAGGCCGCGATCTTCGGAGGCACCGCGGGCATCCCCCTCGACCCCTGCTACCACAGCGCCTGCGACACCATCAAGAACATCAGCGCTAAGGCGCTGGACGTGAACTCCGACGCGGTCGCGACCCTGGTGGCGACCTACGCCTTCGACACCGGCACGATCGGCACCGCGGCCACGGCGGCCACGGGCGCCGCGCGCACCGCGGCCACGCACGGGCACGCCCCGGCGGAGGCCAAGAGCTAGGAGTCGGTCACCCTAAGGCGCCCGCACCCCGGTGGTGCGGGCGTCTTCGTGTCAGCCGGTCCGGCCGGTCACTCGCGGATCAGGTGCGTGACGGGCGCCATGGGGCAGGCTGGGGGGATGCGCCTGGCGACCTGGAACGTGAACTCGGTGAAGGCACGGCTGCCCCGGCTGCTCGACTGGCTGGCCGAGGCGGAGCCGGACGTCGTCTGCCTTCAGGAGACCAAGTGCGCCGCCGCGAAGTTCCCCTCTCAGGAGGTCGGCGAGCTCGGCTACAGCGCCGCCGCCCACGGCGACGGCCGGTGGAACGGCGTCGCGGTGCTGTCCAGGGTGGGGCTGGGCGAGGTGGCCCTCGGCTTCCCCGGCGAGCCGGGGTTCGACGCGCTGAACGGAGCCTCCGGCGCGGCGCCCGAGCCGCGCGCGATCGGCGCGACCTGCGGCGGGCTGCGGGTGTGGTCGCTGTACGCGCCGAACGGGCGCACGGTGGACTCGCCGCACTACGCCTACAAGCTGGCCTGGTTCGAGGCGTTCACGCGGGCGCTGGCAGCCGAGCTGAGGGAGGGGCGCGCGCTGGTGGCCTGCGGCGACTACAACGTGGCGCCGACCGACGCCGACGTGTGGGATCCGAGCCTGTTCGTCGGCTCCACCCACGTCACGCCCGCCGAACGCCAGGCTCTGGCCGGGCTGAGGGCACTCGGGCTGCACGACGTCGTGCCGAAGCCCATGAAGGGGCCGCATCCGTTCACGTACTGGGACTACCGCGCGGGGATGTTCCATCAGAACAAGGGCATGCGGATCGACCTCGTCTACGCGGGCGCCGGTGTCGCCGGCAGCGTCCGCTCGGCATATGTGGATCGCGAGGCGCGCAAGGGCAAGGGCCCGTCCGACCACGCGCCGATCGTGGTGGATCTCGACGCACCGAAATGAGCGCACGTCGCCAGGGTGGCGGCGGCGATCCCGGCGGCGTGCGTGTCTCTAGGACTCCTTGGCCTTGGCGTACTCGGCGGCGCCGCCCGCGAAGTCGAACACCAGGGCCTGCTCGTCGCCGACGACCCAGGCGTCGTGTCCTGGCGGGGCCACGAAGACCTCGCCGGGGCCGACCTCGGCTTCGGTGCCGTCGTCCATCCGGATGTGCAGGCGGCCCCTGACGACGAATCCGTTGTGGTGGACCATGCAGGACTCAGTGCCCGCGATCGGCTTGACCGACTCCGACCAGCGCCAGCCGGGCTCGAACGTGGCGACGCCGAAGCTGAGCCCGCTGAGCTCGCACACCTCCAGGTGACCCATCGGGAAGTCCCGGCGCTCGTCCGGCTTGTCGATGCTCTTGACCTCGATCATGACGTCCCCCCTCGTCAGGTCCAGTCTGGCACCGCCGAGTACCTGTCACAAGAAGAGAAAGCCCAAGTCAGAGCGGGTCTGAGGGGTGTGGGCGGGGTCAGTGACGCCGAGAGCGGAACTTGTCCAGGAAGCGCCGCGCCTTCTGCTGGTTCTGCGGGTCGCTGGCCATCCGCTTGGCCTTCTCGATATTCTGCTTACCTTGCGGGCTGCGCATGTACGCGCGCACCTTCTCCATGAGCTTCGTCATGCGACCCTCCTACCCAGGAGAGTCACAAGAAAGCAGCCGCACCGTAGACACCCTCAGGCCAAACTTGTGGCGAAGTGGGAGCATACTAGAAGCAGTGAAACCCAGAAGAGCCGCAGCCCGGCGCCCCCTGCCAGGAAGTCCCTTCAACGTTCCCGAGGTGCCCCCGCCACCACTTACCCAGTTCGTAGTGCAGGACAAGGTCAGCCACGACAAGTACGGGCTCGGCCTGGTCATCGGAGTCGAAGAGGACATCGCCGTGCTCGTCGACTTCGGCACCGAGACGCATCGCATCATCGCCCCCTACCCCAAGCTCTTCAAGCTTTGAGGCCCTCGCGGCCCTGGGGCGTCGAAGGCTCGGCGCATGCGTGGCGCGGATGTGACGACGAGCGTCGATCCATGAGCTCGTCGAGCCCGCCGCGGTTCCGGGCCCTGTTACGGCCCGGGATCGTAGGCGTGCGCGCCAAGGTGCTCGGGCGCCGTGACGGGCTGAGTCCTGTGCAGAATGAGGACGGCGATGTCGTCCGGCGGGGTGTCTCCCGTCCATTCCCGCAGGTCGGCGCTCAATGTCCCGGCGAGCCTGCCGGCCGGGACGTCGGCCCATCCGCGCAGCCGTTCCTCCAACGGATAGAAGGACCCGCCGGGAGCGCGGGCCTCGGTGACGCCGTCGGTGCACAGCAGGAGCGTTCCCATCGGCGGGAACGCGAACCAGGCGCCGGCGCGCGGCTCCGCGGATAGCCCGGCCAGGCCGAGCGGCACTCCGGGCTCGCCGAGGCTCACCTGCCCGGCGTGGCTGTCGTAGAGCAGGTACGGCTCGATGTGCCCGCAGTTGACCGCCTGGACCCCCTGCCCGGGGCCGATGTCGAGCACGAGCGCGGTGACGAAGCGCTCGGGCTCGCCCGTGTGCTGGGCGATCGAGTTGTGCCTGACCACGGCGACCTCCAGCGCGTCCACGACGCCGGCGAGCGTGCTCTCCCTGTAGGCCGCCTCCCTGAACGCGCCGAGGACGGCGAACGCGGTCCCGATGGCCGGCAGCCCTTTGCCCTGCACGTCGGCGATGAGCACCCGGGTCCCGTACGGGGACGCCGTCACCTCGTACATGTCGCCGCCGACCATGGTGTCCTCCTCCACCGGCTGGTAGAGGCCGTCCACGATCACCTCCCCGGTGCGCAGCGGCAGCGGGCGCACGATCTGGCGCTGAAGGGCGGCGGCCGCCGAGCGCAGCCGGTGGATCTCCTCCTCGCGGCGGATCCGGTAGCGGCACCCCAACGCGCTCAGCACCCCGAACGCGGCCGTGAATCCGATCGCGCCCAGGTTCTCGCTCAGGCCGGCGCCTCCGAGGTAGGCGGCGGACGCGGCCACCACGAGGAGCACCCACACCGACGCGATGACCGTCTGTGTCACCGTCCCCAGCGCCGCGACGATCGCCGGTAGGAAGATCAGCAGCGGCACCAGCCCCACCGCCGTGCCCAGGGTGGCGTCGAGCCAGACCACGACCACGGTGACGGCGACGAGCGCGACCACGAATATCCAGGTCGACAGGATGACCCGCCCGGGCTCCGGCCTACTCCCCCACACCTCTCCCCGCCACCTCCGGGGTCCACCTTCTACCAGGCCGTTCGTCCCATGGGCCACGGACACGCCCGTTTGACGGCACCTTGCACCTTGAGATCCCCCGACCGGCACGCGCCGCCGCCGGCTCATTGACGCTGTCAAAGGCAGCGGTTACGGTCGAGGGTACAACTAAAAGGAAACTTTCCTAAGAGTTGTTTCGCACGTCTCCCATCCCACCCCCCACACCCCCCAACCGGATGCCGGAGCAGCCATGAGACACACCATCCTGAGCAAGGTCCTCGCAGGCCTGGCGGCGTTACTCCTGCCGCTCACCGCGGCGGTCACCGTCCCACCCGGCGCGTACGGCGCCACGTCCACAGCCTCCGTGGCCGCCTTCGCCGCCTGGGCCCCGTGGACCGCCTACCCGACGGGCACCCGCGTCACCTACAACGGCGTCGAGTACGAGTGCCGCCAGAGCCACACCTCGCAGCCCGGCTGGGAGCCGCCCAACGTCCCGGCGCTCTGGCAGCCCACCGGCGGCGGAGGCGGCGACACCACCGCGCCCTCGGTCCCCGGCAACCTGCGCTCCACCGACGTCACCGCCAGCAGCGTCTCACTCGCCTGGAACGCCTCCACCGACAACGTCGGCGTCACCGGCTACGAGATCTACCGCGGCGGCACCCTCATCACCACCGTCACCGGCACCACCCACACCGACACCGGCCTGAACGCCAACACCGCCTACACCTACACCGTCCGCGCCCGCGACGCCGCCGGCAACCGCTCCGCCAACAGCACCGCCACCACCGCCACCACCACCGGCGGCGGAGGCGGCGACACCACCGCGCCCTCGGTCCCCGGCAACCTGCGCTCCACCGACGTCACCGCCAGCAGCGTCTCACTCGCCTGGAACGCCTCCACCGACAACGTCGGCGTCACCGGCTACGAGATCTACCGCGGCGGCACCCTCATCACCACCGTCACCGGCACCACCCACACCGACACCGGCCTGAACGCCAACACCGCCTACACCTACACCGTCCGCGCCCGCGACGCCGCCGGCAACCGCTCCGCCAACAGCACCGCCACCACCGCCACCACCACCGGCGGCGGAGGAGGGGGCGGGAACAAGGTCCTCGGCTACTTCGTCCAGTGGGGCGTCTACCAGCGCGCCTATCACGTCAAGAACATCGACACGAGCGGCTCCGCGGCCAAGCTGACACACATCAACTACGCCTTCGGCAACGTACAGAACGGCCAGTGCGCGATCGGCGACAGCTACGCCGACTATGACCGTTTCTACAGCGCGGCGGAGAGCGTGGACGGCGTCGCCGACACCTGGGACGCGGGCGCGCTGCGCGGCAACTTCAATCAGCTCCGCAAGCTCAAGCAGAAGTACCCGAACCTCAAGGTGCTGTTCTCCTTCGGTGGCTGGACCTGGTCCGGCGGCTTCGGCCAGGCCGCGCAGAACCCGGCGGCCTTCGCCGAGTCCTGCTACCGCCTGGTGGAGGACCCGCGCTGGGCGGACGTCTTCGACGGCATCGACATCGACTGGGAGTACCCGAACGCCTGCGGCCTGTCCTGCGACACCAGCGGCCCGGCCGCGTTCCGGAACCTCATGTCGGCGCTGCGCACCCGCTTCGGCTCCGGCAACCTGGTCACCGCCGCGATCACCGCGGACGGCACCAGCGGCGGCAAGATCGACGCGGCCGACTACGGCGGCGCGGCGCAGCACCTCGACTGGTACAACGTGATGACCTACGACTTCTTCGGCGCGTGGGCGGCGCAGGGCCCGACCGCCCCGCACTCGCCGCTCACCTCCTACAGCGGCATCCCGACCGCGGGCTTCTACTCCGACAACGCCATCCAGAAGCTCAAGAGCAAGGGTGTTCCGGCGAGCAAGCTGCTGCTCGGCATCGGCTTCTACGGCCGGGGCTGGACCGGGGTCACCCAGTCCGCGCCGGGCGGTACGGCGACGGGGCCGGCGCCGGGCACCTACGAGCAGGGCAACGAGGACTACAAGGTGCTCAAGACCCGCTGCCCCGCCACCGGCACCGTCGCGGGCACCGCGTACGCCCACTGCGGCAACCAGTGGTGGAGCTACGACACGCCGAGCACGATCGGCGGCAAGATGGGCTACTCGAAGAACCAGGGCCTGGGGGGCGCGTTCTTCTGGGAACTCAGCGGTGACACCGCCAACGGCGAGCTGATCACCGCGATGCGCGACGGCCTGGGCTGACGCCCGCACGAGGGCGGCCCAGGCTCGCGCGGGCCTGGGCCGCTCGACTGCGGACGGTCATCCCCGAAGCGGTGGGCACCTCCGCTTGCGTTCTGGAACGGGACGTCGGCGGCCCTGGGCATAAAGGGCTTGAGTCCGCTATAACCTACGGAATGCCTCTCTATTAATGTCCATGCGTATTCTTCCTTTATGAGTGTCTTTGGGGGTTCAGTCCGGTCTTGTGTCGGAAGCGAGGCGAGTTAGCGCGTGCGGCGCGAGACCGCTGCGTTCGCAGCTCCGAAGCGAGATGTGGCAGACCTGCATGACCTGCTGATCGAGGCCATCAACGACGCCGGAGCGCACATCGGCGCGCTCTATCTGCTCGGCGAGGACAGGGAACTCCTGGTCATGGAGGCGGAGCTGGGATTCCCGACCATGATCGCCCGGGCCTGGGCGAGAGTCAGGGGTAACGGCAGCGTTCCGGTGGCCGTGGCGGTGCGCGAGCGGCGTCTGGTGTGGCTGGCGGACCAGGAGGACCTGGCCCGCAGTTTTCCGGGAGCGGCTCTCGTCGTCCCCTACCATTTCTCGGCCGCGGCCGCCCCGATCCACACCGGCTCCACCGACTGGGGCGCGCTGCTGCTGCTGTGGCCGGGGGAGCACACCCCCCAGCTCACCCAGCACAAGCTCGACGTCATCCAGCGAACCTGCCGGCGGATGGCCGCTGTTCTGGAGGAGGCGGATCAGATGGGGCGCCCCCTGAGGCCTCGGGACCGGCCCCGCATCCTGTCTCCGTACCGGAGCCGGCAGGTCGACCCCGACGCGGGCATGGCCGCACTTGACTGCCTCAACGGCCTGCCCGAGGGCTACTTCGCGATGGACGTCGACGGCCGCATCACCTTCCTCACCGCGCCGGCCGCCGAACTCCTCGACGACGACGCGTCCGAACTGCTGGGCGAGCGCCCATGGGAATATCTCCCGTGGCTGAACAAGCCGGTCTGCGAAGATCGCTACCGCGCCGCGGTCATCAGTCACGAGGTCACCAGTTTCACGGCCGAGCGTCCCGACGGGCAGTGGCTGGCCTTCCAGCTCTATCCCGCGCCCTTCGGCATCAGCGTCCGCGTCACTCCGAGCACGATGGCCCGCGATCCGGGGCACCTGATGCCGGATCCGCTCGCGAGCGCGGACAGGCGGAACGGGTCAAGCGGGCTCCACGACATGCTGCATCTCACGACGGCCCTCAGCCAGGCCGCCACCGTGCAGGAAGTGATCGACATCGTCGCCGACCAGGTCATGCCCGTCTTCAACGTCCAGGCGATAGCCGTCCTGCACGCCGAGGGCGGGCGGATGCGGGTCGTCGGCGCGCGCGGCTACAGCCAGGAGAGCATCGACCACTTCGACGGCCGACCGGTGTCCGCGCCGACACCCAGCACTATCCCCATGGACACCGGCAAATCCCTGTTCTTCGCCACCTGGCACGAGATGAAGCAGTCCTGGCCGGACGCGATCCGCTACGACAACATGTCCGCCTGGGCCTTCCTGCCGCTGATCACGTCCGGCAGGCCCATGGGCACGTTGACGCTCGCCTTCGACCGCCCCCACCACTTCACCATCGACGAGCGCGCCACGCTCACCTCGCTGGCCGGGCTGGCCGCCCAGGCGCTCGAGCGCGCCCACCTGTATGACGTCAAGCACCAGTTCGCGCAGACTCTGCAGAGCAGCCTGCTCCCCCGCGAGCTGCCCGAGATCCCGGGTCTGGAGGTGGCCGCATGCTATCTGCCCGCCACGCACGGCATGGACATCGGCGGCGACTTCTTCGACCTCATCCAGCTGGATGACTCGGTCGCCGCGGCCGTCATCGGGGACGTCCAGGGCCACGACATCACGGCCGCCGCCCTCATGGGACAGGTACGTACGGCCATCCAGGCCTACGCGCGCGCGGGCTCGTCGCCAGGGGAGGTCCTCCACCACGCCAACCGGCTGATCATCGACCTGGCTCCCAACCGGTTCACGAGTTGCCTGTACATCAGTCTCGACCTGCGCCGGCACACCATGTGCGTGGCCAGCGCCGGCCACCCCCCTCCCCTGCTCCGCTCCCCCGGCGAGCAGGCCCGCATCGTCGACTCACCTCCGGGCCTGCTGCTCGGCATCGATTCCAACGCCGAGTATCCGACCACCGAGCACCCCCTGCCGCCCGACAGCCTCCTGATCCTCTACACGGACGGCCTCGTCGAAACACCGGGCGTCGACATCGGCGACGCCATCGCGGAGCTCGCCGCACGCCTCACCCGGCATGCCGACCAGCCCCTGCAGGATCTCGCCGAAACTCTCATCGGCCCGGCGTCCGCCGTCCAACATCGCACCGACGACACCGCGACGCTCCTCCTCCGGACGATGGTCCCCCCACCGGCGGGGAACCCATCCGCGCAGTGAGACCGGCACCCGCGCCGTGCCGTTTGACAAATTATCGAGTCATGTCAAAATGACAAAATGGTCGTCAACGAGCACGAACGCGAGCAGGCGATCCTGGACGCGACGGCCGACCTGCTGCTCCGCCTCGGCTACAACAAGCTGACGATGGGCGACGTCGCCGAGGCCGTAGCCCTCCACCGAGGGCTGGTCTACCTGCACTTCAAGTCCAAGGACGAGCTGGTCGAGGCGGTCCTGGTCCGCGAGCTGGACCGCTACGTCGAGACCTGGCGCGAGCAGGTGGAGGCCGATCCGCGCGGCGGCGACGTGGCCAGCGTCTACCGGGCGATGGTCCACGTGCTGAAGACGCTGCCGCTGACCTCCGCGATCGCCGCGAGAGACCCGGAGGTCTTCGGCAAGTACCTCCGCAAGCCCGCGAACCTGTTCGGGAGGCGGCCGAGCACCTTCGGCATGCGCGGGTTCCTCCAGATGATGCAGCAGGCGGGCACCATGCGCCGGGACGTCGACATCCGAGCCGTGGCGTTCATCCTCGACGCGCTCACCCCGGCCCTGCGGCGCACCTTCGTGGCAGAGCGGGCGGCGCAGGCCGACCCCGATCAGCCGACGTCGGACGAGCTGCTGGAGACGCTGGCGGACCTGCTCGACCGCGCCCTGGCGCCGCCGGACGGCGCCGACCTCGCGAACGGCAGGGCCGTACTGCTGGGCGGATTGGACGAGGTTCGCACCGCTCTCTCCGCCGCGCTGAGCCGACAGGAAGGTGAGCGATCATGATGGACGAGCCTCTCGTATTAGCCCTGGACGACGCCCGCGCCACCTTGGAGCGGGCCGGGGGCAAGGGCGCCTCGCTGGCGCGCCTGGCCGCGGCCGGGCTGCCGGTGCCGCCGGGCTTCCACGTGACGACGGCCGCCTACCGCCACTTCGTCGCCGCGCACGGCCTGCGGGAGCGCATCGTCGAGATCGCCGCGGCAGCCTCCCCCGACCGGCCCGAGACCTGCGAAAGCGCGGCCGAGAAGATCGCCGCGCTCTTCGCCGAGCAGCCCGTGCCGGACGAGGTGGCGCAGGCTGTCGGCGCCGCCTACGCCGAGCTGGGCGGCGACCTCGCGGTGGCCGTCCGGTCCTCCGCGACCGCGGAGGACCTGCCGGAGATGTCCTTCGCGGGGCAGCAGGAGACCTACCTCAACATCCGCGGCCGCTCCCCGGTCCTGGATGCGGTGAAGCGCTGCTGGGCGTCCTTGTGGACGGCCCGCGCCATCGGCTACCGCGCACGTCAGGGGATCGACTCCGGCGACCTCGGCCTGGCGGTCGTGGTCCAGGAGCTGGTGCCGGCCGACGCGGCCGGCGTGCTCTTCACCGCCGACCCGCTGACCGGCGCCCGCGACCGGGTGATGGTCAACGCGGCCTGGGGGTTGGGCGAGTCGGTCGTCGGCGGGCAGGTCACCCCCGACACGATCGTCGTCGCGAAGGCCGACGGCTCGATCGTCCGGCAGGAGATCAGCGACAAGCAGGTCATGACGGTCCGCACGCCTGCCGGAACCCGCGAGGAGCCGGTGCCCGCGGAGCTGCGCGAGCGGCCGGTCCTCGATGCGCCGCAGGCGGCCGAGCTCGCCCGCCTCGCCGTCGCGATCGAGGAGCTGTACGACCGGCCGATGGACATCGAATGGGCCAGGCACGACGGCCGCCTGCACATCCTCCAGGCACGTCCCATCACCGCCCTGCCCGGCCCCGCGCCCGCGTGGGAGCTGCCCGACCCGAAGGGCCGGTACGTGCGGGGCAGCGTCACGGAGCTGCTGCCGGAACCGCTCTCCCCGCTCTTCGCCACGCTGGGCCTCGGCGCCTGGAAGCGAGCCACCGTGGAGGGGTACAAGAGCATCGGCCTGCCGTACTTCGAGGAGCCGTTCGCCGTCATCGGCGGGTACGCCTACTACAACATCACCTACACGCCCGGCATGCTGGCCCGGATGATGGTGGCGCAGCCGCTGTTCCTGATCGTCACGCTGCCCCGGGGGCTGCGCGCCGCGGCGCAGCGGTGGGAGCGAGCCCACGCGGCCTACGCGGATGTCGCTGCCAGGCGGGGTGCGGTCGACACGGGATCCGCGCCGGCGGGCGAACTGTTCGCGGGAGCCCGCGAGATCGTCGAGGAGGCGGCCCGCTACTACGCGGCCGTCCAGGGCGGCGTCCTGCCCGCCGCCTACATCAGCGAGTCGCTCTTCACCTCGGTGTACAAGCTCGTCAGGCGCCCGGGAGACCCGCCGGCGCTGACGTTCCTGCTGGGTTTCGACAGCAAGCCGATGCGGGCGGACAAGTCCCTCTACGATCTGGCACGCTGGGGGCGCGAACAGCCCGGGCTGGCCGAGCGGGTGGCGCACGGCCCGGTGGAGGAACCGGAGGAGTTCGCCGGCCGGTTCGCCGCACACCTGGCCGAGTTCGGCGACACGGTGTACGACCTCGACTTCGCCAAGCCGCTGCCGGTGGAGGATCCGGCGCCGCTGCTGCGGACGGTGCGCTTCTACCTGACCGGCGAGGCGCCCGACCCCCATGAGCGGCAACGGGCGGCACGGGAGCAGCGTGAGCTGGCCACACGCCGGCTGCACACCCGCCGCGGCCTGCGGACGGCGTTCGCCCGATGGGTGCTGCGCTGGGCGCAGAAGATGGCGCCGCTACGCGAGGACGCCCTGGCCGACGTGGGTCTGGGCTGGCCGGCCGCACGCCGCGCGCTGCACGAGATCGGCCGGCGGCTCGTCGTCGCGGAGGCGGTCGCCGATGAGGACGACGTGTTCTGGCTGCGGATGGACGAGCTGGAGGACGCGGCCGAGGCGCTGGACTCCGCGGGCCGTACCCCGGTGGACTGGCGCGCCGTCGTGGCCGAGCGCAGGGCCACGTGGCGGGCGCAGCGAGCCGTCGCGCCGCCGCACGCGCTCCCGGACGGCGGCGGCATGAAGATCCTGGGCATCGACTTCTCCCGGCTGCTGCCCGGGCACCGCGACGACGGATCCGCCGACGTCATCAAGGGCGTGCCCGGCAGCCCCGGACGGGTCAGCGCCCCCGTGCGGATCATCCACGGCTCCGACGAGTTCGCGCAGATGCGCCAGGGAGACGTGCTGGTCGCGCGGATCACCACCCCCGCGTGGACGCCCCTGTTCGCGCTCGCGTCCGCGGTCGTCACCGATGTCGGCGGCCCGCTCAGCCACAGCTCGATCGTGGCGCGCGAGTACGGCATCCCGGCCGTGCTCGGCACCGGCGCGGCGACCGAGCGGCTGCGGAACGGTCAGCAGGTCATCGTCGACGGCGAGGCGGGGACAGTGACCCTCGTCCACACCTGACCGGAGGAAGCAGGCATGAATGAGATCATCCCGCTGTGGGAGGACTCCGCGCAGGAGGCGATCCAGCCTGACCATCCTGGCGGCCGGGATCTCCTGGAGGAAGGTCTCGTGACCGTTCAGGCGCCTGGCGTCGTCGTCCCGCATCATGGACGCCGTCAAGGCGCAGTCGCGCGTGGCCAGGGACGACGGCTTACAGGCGCTCCGGGCCGTCCGCGAGCGAGCCTCCGCCTGGGGCGTCGACCCGGGGCGCGTCGGCATGACGGGCTTCTCCGCGGGCGGGCTGCTCACGATCCACGCCGCGACGGGATACGACGCCGCCACCCGCCCCGCCTTCGCCGCGCCGATCTACGGGGGCGTCTTCGACGAGTACACCGTGCCGTCGATGGACGCCCACGGATCTGCCCGCCTGAGTGGTCGTCGCGAACTCCAGCCCGAGCGTCTCGTCAGGCTCGACGCACGCCGGTGACACCTTGATTCCCCGTTCGGAGAGCAGCCGGGTGACCTTGAGGCGAATCGTTCACGAGCGAACGCGACTCGTCCCGTCCGCCGAGGAGACAGCCCGTCGTCGGCCGAGTCCACGCCGGCGATTCGCGGCCCGCGCAACCGGGGCCGAGAACGTCACGTCGGCCCTGATGCCGGCCGCGGCCGAGCTGGGCCTGCGCTAGCGGATCTCCTGGATGTGCGCCGTCGCGGTCGCCACGGCCACGGGCTCGCCGTCGGGGCCCAGCAGCTCGCCGGCCATGAAGCACACCTGCCTGCCGCGCCTGACCACCCTGCCCCGGCCCACGAGCCTGCCTGGCCTGGCCGGGCGCAGGAACTGGACGTGCAGGTCCAGGGTGGGCGCGAACCGGCCCGCGGGCAAGGTCGCCACCAGCGCGGGGCCCAGCGTGTCGTCGAGCATCGCGGCGAGGAACCCGCCCTGGATCACGCCCACCGGATTGGTGAAGCGATCGCTCGCCTCGAACGCCACCTCGATGGTGCCCTTGTCAGGGTCCACCGCCACCAGCTCCCAGCCGAGCGTCTCGGCGGCAGGCGGCGGCGGAACGTGCCCGGCCTGCACATCCCAGAACAGCCCACCGCGCGCATCCGTCTCCATGACGACGATTCAACATGAGCCCACCGACACTTTCGCGCCCACGACGCAGGAGCCGCCCTGCGTCCCCGGCTCACCTGTGTCCCGTCCTGTCCGGCCCGCGCGCACGTGCGCGGTCTGTCACCCGCCTTCGTCGCCGTAGAGGGCCGCGCGGGCCTCCTGGCAGGCCGGGTCTCCCTCGGCCGCGCGGTCGAGCCGCTCCGCCAGCAGGTCGGCGGCCTCGGCGAGGCGGGCCAGGCGCTCCGGGCCGAGGGACTCCAGGACGAGGCGGCGTACGGACTCCTCCCTGACCTCCCGCGCGCGGGCGGCGGCCTCCCGGCCGGCGGCCGTGAGCGAGATGTCCGCGCCCCGCCCGTCCTTGGTGCAGGCGACGCGTTCGAGCAGGCCGCGCGCGGCCATCCTGGCCACCTGGTGGGACAGGCGGCTCTTCTCCCACTGCAGGGTCCAGCGCAGCTCCAGCGCCCGCATCCGGTTGCTCGGCGCGTCCAGCAGCGCGTCGAGGATCTGGTGGTCGGCCTCGGAGAGGCCGGTGGCGCGGGTGAGCTCGCGGGCGAGGTGAGCCGCGAGCTGCGCGTGGACGGTGGTGTGACGCCGCCAGGCGTCCAGCTCCGCAGGTCGCGGGACGGCGGCCGCACCCTGCGCGCCCAGCACCTCGGGGGCCGCGGTGGGGGCCCGTCGCGCTGAAGGGGGCGGGGTAGCCGGTCGGTGGTGGGTCATCTTCGCAGCGTACGTCACCAATTGTTGATATGTCACCTACTTGGTTGACGCATCACCCAAAGGGGTTATGGTTGACATATCTACCATCTCTGCCGGAGGACCCCCATGCCCGACTATGGCCACGATCTGCGGTTCGGGTCGTTCATCACCCCGCAGAACCGCCGGCCCGACCTGGCCGTCGAGCTCGCCCGCATGAGCGAGGAGGCCGGGCTGGATCTGGTCACCTTCCAGGACCACCCCTACCAGCCGGGCTTCCTGGACACCTGGACGCTGCTGAGCTGGGTGGCCGCCAGGACCGAGCGCATCCACCTGTCAGGCAACGTGATCAACCTGCCGCTGCGGCCCCCCGCCGTGCTGGCCCGGTCGGTGGCCAGCCTGGACCTGCTGTCCGGCGGGCGGATCGAGCTCGGCCTGGGAGCAGGCGGGTTCTGGGACGCGATCGAGGCGATGGGCGGCCGGCGGCTCACCCCCGGCCAGGCGGTGGACGCGCTGGGCGAGGCCATCGACGTGATCCGCGGTGTGTGGGACGCCGATGAGCGCGGCGTGCTGAAGGTCGACGGAGCCTACTACTCCGTCAGGGGAGCCAAGCGCGGCCCCGCCCCCGCGCACGAGGTGCCGATCTGGCTCGGCGCGTACAAGCCGCGCATGCTGCGCCTGGTCGGCGCGAAGGCCGACGGATGGCTGCCGAGCCTCGGCTACGCCCGTCCCGAGGACATCGGCGCGGGCAACAAGATCATTGATGAGGCTGCCGCCGAGGCGGGGCGCGACCCGCGCGAGATCCGACGCCTGCTCAACATCATGGGGGGCGAGCTGCCGCAGGGCCCGATGGCCACCTGGGCGGAGCAGTTGCTGCCCTTCGTGCTGCAGGACGGCGTCTCCACCTTCATCCTCGGCTCCGACGACCCGCGGGCCATCCAGACCTTCGCCCAGGAGGTCGCCCCCGCGCTGCGCGAGGCCGTCGCCGCCGAGCGCGTCCGCCCCCAGAGCTCGCCCGGCACCGCGACCGGCACCGCGACCGGCACCGCGACCGGCACCGCGACCGGCACCGCGGCCGGGACGGCGCGCCCGGCTCGCGCGCTCGCGCTGCGCCGGCCGGGCATCGACTACGACACGCTTCCCGCCTCACTGGCCGCCGTCGCGGTCGAGCCCGGCGACCGCGCGTACGAGAGCGTGCGCTCGTCCTACATCTGGCGCGGCTCCCCCGGCCTGGTGCTCCGTGTCACCACGCCCGAGCAGGTGGCCGAGGCTCTGACGTTCGCTCGTACGCAGGACGTACCGCTGTCGGTGCGCAGCGGCGGGCACGGCATCAGCGGGCGCTCCACCAACGACGGCGGCATCGTCGTCGACGTCGGCGCGATCGACGGCGTCGAGGTGATCGACCGCGAGCGGCGGCTGGTGCGCGTCGGCGCCGGCGCCCGCTGGGGAGACGTGGCGCAGGCGCTGGCGCCGCACGGGCTGGCCATCAGCTCCGGCGACTACGGCGACGTGGGCGTGGGCGGCCTGGCGACCGCCGGCGGGCAGGGCTTCCTGGCCCGCTCCTACGGGCTGACCCTCGACCATGTCCGGGCCGCCGAGGTGGTGCTGGCCGACGGCAGGATCGTCCGCGCCGACGCCGGCAGCCACCCGGACCTGTTCTGGGCGCTGCGCGGCGCGGGCGGCAACATGGGCGTCGTCACCTCCTTCGACATCGAGGCCGCCGAGGTGAGCGATGTCGTCTTCGCCGCCTTCGTGCACGACGCCTCCGACACCGCCGCCTTCCTGGAGAAGTGGGGACGCCTGGTCGAGGAGAGCCCGCGACCGCTGACGGCGTTCCTGACGGTGTTCCCCGGTCAGGCCGGCGCATCCGCGCTGGCGCAGACCCTGGTCACGTGGGCCGGCGACGACGCCGACGCCGCCGTCGCGGCGCTGGAGCCGTTCCTGCAGCTGGGGCCTGTGCTGCAGCAGCAGGCCCAGCTCACCCCGTACGCGGCGATCGTCGCACCACACCACAACGCCCACCACGGCCAGTCGCTGCTCCGCACCCACTCCGCGCTGGTCGGCCACCTCGACGGCGCCACCGCCACGCTGCTGGCCACCATGTTCGCCGACGGCGACGTCACCATGATCCAGGTGCGCTCGGTCGGCGGCGCGGTCAACGACACCGCCCCCGACGCCACCGCCTACGCCCATCGCACCCAGAACTTCTCCCTGAACGTGGTGCTGCGCGAGTCGCGCCGGGAACGCGCCGAGCGGGCGTGGGAGCGGCTCGGCGTGGACGCCGTCTACCTCAGCTTCGAGACCCACGCCGACGACACGCTGCTGGCCAAGGCGTTCCCGCCTGCCACCCTGGAGCGGCTCCGGCGCATCAAGGCGGTGTACGACCCGGCCAATGTCTTCCGCCACAACTTTCCCATCACCCCGGCGCCGGACCAGGGGTCGTGACAGAGGCCGTCAGGGCGTCGCGGACTCCGGCCACGAGCACGCCGAAGCCGGCGTCCGGCGCGAGTCCACCGCGTCGTATCGCCCGGTCTACCAGGCCACCTCCAGCGTCGCCAGGCCGTACACGATGTTGAACGAGCGGAACTGCGGCTCGCTTTCCGTCGTGCGCAGCCCCGGGAAGCGCTGGAGCAGCGCCGGGAACGCGATCCGCATCTCCATCCGGGCCAGCGGCGCGCCCAGGCAGTGGTGCACGCCGTGGCCGAAGGCCACGTGGCCGGGCTCGCCTCGGGTGAGGTCCAGCCTGTCCGGGTCGGGCAGGAGCCTCGGGTCGCGGTTGGCGGCCGGGAGCGCGCACGCCACCAGCTCGCCCGGCCCGAGCGTGCGCCCGGCGAGCTCGACCTCGGTGGTGGTCACCTTGAAGGTGCCGGAGTGGACGATGCTCAGCCAGCGCAGCAGCTCCTCGATCGCGGCGTCGACCCGCTCGGGCTCCTTCCTGAGGAGCTCCAGCTGGCCGGGGTGGCGCAGCAGGGCCAGCGTGCCCAGCGAGAGCATGTTGGAGGTCGTCTCGTGCCCGGCGAGCAGCAGCAGGCCACCGATGCCGATGAGCTCGTTCGTCGACAGGTCGTCGCCGTGCTCGCGCACCAGCATGCCGAGCAGGTCCTCGCCGGGCTCGGCCCGCTGGCGGGCCACCAGCTCGGCCATGTAGGCGCGCGACTCCAGCTGCAGCCCCACCCGCTCCTCGATCGGCGCCGACATGTCGAGCATGCGGGTGGTGCGATGCTGGAAGCCCGCCCGGTCCGCGTACGGCACGCCCAGCAACTCGCAGATGACCAGCGACGGGATCGGCAGCGCGAAGGAGCTCACCAGGTCCGCGGGCGAGCCTGCGCTCTCCATCGCGTCCAGGTGCTCGCGCACGATGTCGTTGATCCGCGGCTCCAGCCGGCGCATCCGGCGGATCGTGAACTCCGGCGTCAGCATCCGGCGCAGCCGGGTGTGCTCGGGCGGGTCGCAGCCGAGCAGGTTGCCCGCCCGCAGCGCGGCGAGCTCCTCCTCGGTCATCTCCGGCGCCCCCGGCAGCTGCCCGATGCCCCGCTGGGCGATCTTGAACCGCTCGGCGTCGCCCAGCACCGCGCGCACGTCCGCGTGGCGGGTCACCAGCCAGGCGTCCACGCCGAACGGCGTGCTGATGCGACTGATCTGCTCGTCTTCGCGCAGGGCTCCCAGCTCCGGAGCCGGATCGAACCCCGTCCTCCGCATGTAGAGCGGCAGCGCCGTCGACTCGTGCACGTGACCCCCTGAGTGGTTTCCCCGGATGGATGGCGGGCGGTATCCACTCTGATCCATCGGATGGCCGGTTGCCAGGGGGCGCGGTGATCTTTCGGGATCAGGCGGCGCTGTAGCGGGCGTGCCTGGCGGCGGCGGTGAGGGCCGCCGCCCTGGCCGCCTCGGTGGGGGTGAAGGGCAGCCCGCGCCGTCTGAGCAGCAAGGCCCGGTCCGGGTTCACGGAGATCACCATGGTGGTGTTGAGCTCGGCGCCCTCGTCCACGGTGTCGCCGGGACGCCGCCATTCGATCTCGGATACGCGCAGCAGCTCGGCCATGGCCTCGGGCAGCCGGTCGGGATCGGCGCCGACCCGCTGCGCCAGCACCAGCGCCTGCACCGCCGGATCGGTCAGGTCCTTGACGTGCGCCGGGACGATGACCACGTCGTGCCCGCCGGCCCCGGACAGGGCGGCGCCCAGCACGCCGAGAGCCAGGTCCCTGGGCGCCTCGATGACGAACTCGTCCAGGGCGTCGCAGCCGGCCGGGGTGATGGCGCTGCCGCCGGTCGGGGCTATGTGCAGGGCCAGGATGTTGCAGCGCAGGCGGCCGAACGCGGCCGCCACCGCCGCCAGGCGGCCCGGGCGTTCCACCACCCTCATCCGGATGCGCCACAGGGCCATCGGCGCCCCGCTGCCGCCGCCGACCGGCATGGGCGCGGCCCGCCGGGGCCTGCGCAGGCCGAGCCGCTTGTGGATCGCGGCGCCGGTGATCAGGGCCACGCCGAGTCCGACCAGCACGACGGGGCCCGGCTGCTGGTGTCCGAGGAGGGTGGCCAGGAGGTGCGCCACGCCCACCGCGAAGAACAGCGCGGCGAGCTCCAGGATCTCCCTCCGCCAGGAACGCACGTGACGCTGCAGGTGGTGCCCGTAGGGTGCATCGCTCATGCGGTGCAGTCTGGCTACGGACTGTTACCGCATGGTGATCGGGGAGGTTGCGTCGGCATTAACTCTCCTGGGACCGCGGGCGCCGCTGTAAGGCGTCAGCCGGGCGTCGCCTGGGGCTCCGCGTCCGGCACGATGACACGCCAGGCGGCGGGGTGCAGCGTCCACGTGCGGCGGGGAGCGGGCGGGGAGAGCTCGCCGTCGGCGTTCGCCGGGGCGGGCTCGCCCTCGACGGTGATCGTGCTGCCCCTGACGGTGAGGACGTCTCCGCGTTCGGGGTGCTTGCCGCTCCGCAGCCGCACTCCGAACGCGAGCCGCGCCAGCGGTGACACGGCGAAGGAGACCACGACGTCCGCCAGGCCGTCGTCAGGCCGCGCGCGGGGGGCCAGCGGGGTCCCGCCGCCGATCGAGACGCCGTTGCCGACGCCCACCATGAGGATCCGCCTGCGGCCGTCGCTGATGAGCTCGTTGTCCACCTGCACGCGCAGCCGCCACCCCCGGCTGCGCAGCCCGGCGATCATGGCGCCCACCGCGTAGGCGGCCCGGCGCAGCACCGGCTTGAGCGCGGCCGCCTGCTCAGAGGCGCGGGCGCCGACACCCACGTGCACGGCGTTGACGACGACCCCGCCCTCGCCGTCCATGATCAGGTCCAGCGTCCGCTCCCGGCCGCGCGCCACGGCCAGCGCCGCCTCGCGCGGGTCCAGCGGGATGCCGAGGGCGCGCGCCAGGTCGTTGCCGGTGCCCAGCGGGACCAGCCCGATCGGCCGGGTGGCGAGCTCATCCCTTGCCAGCAGCGCGGTCACCACCGCGTGCACCGTGCCGTCACCGCCGAGGACGACCGGCACCCGGTCGGCGTGCTCGCCCAGGACGCGCTCCATGTCGCCGGGCCGCTCCACATCGCAGGACAGCACGTCGGCCTCGTCCGCCAGCGCGTCGAGGACGGTCTCGCGCGTCCGCCCGTCGACGCCGCCGGCCGCCGGGTTGCCCATCACCACGAGCCTGCGCACTACAGCGGGAGGTGTCATGGCGGCTTGGTGCCCAGGATCATCCTGGGCTAACACCTGCCGCGGGTCAGCGCGTCGCGCCGGGCGTCCTCGGCGCGGGAGGGGCCCCGTTCGTCACACGGCGCAGCACGTACTCCACGGGCCCGTGACGGTGGGTGCGCAGCCATCGGGCGCTGAGCCACAGCAGGAGCGTGTAGACCGCGGCGGCGATGCCCATCACGGCGATCGGCGGCAGGCTGCCGGCCAGGGCGAGGCCGTAGCCGGTGAAGACGAGGCAGGCGAGCACCGACTGCCCGATGTAGTTGGAGGCGGCCGCCCGGCCCGCCGGTGCGAGGGCCCGCCCGACGGCGGGGAAGCGCCTGACCGCCCGCAGCAGGGTGGCCACGTAGGCGGCGGCGAGCGCCAGCGAGGTGACGGTGTTCAGCGCGATGCCCGCGGACTCCAGGGCTCCGGGAGCGCCGGCCGTCCAGGCGTAGAAGACGCCGGCCGGGACGCCGATGCCGAAGCCCAGCCACTGGACGCGGGGAAGCAGGCGGGACCAACGCTCGGGCTCCTCCAGGAGCCTGCTCTTGCCCGCCGCCAGCCCGAACAGGAACATCGCCATGGCCGTCGGTCCCTGGAAGAGCCAGACCGACCCCGCGAGCGTCGGGTACAGCTCCAGCTGGAGCCTGAGGAAGTCCAGCGGTCCGCCGGTCGCCAGTGCCAGCGCACGGGCGCCCGCCGCCGGGTCCACCACGGCCGCCTGGGAGGCGGCGGGGTCGAGGGTGGTCAGCAGGGCCAGGAGCGACCAGACCACGGTCAGGACGGCGACGATGACCGAGCCGGTGATGACGGCCGTCCTGGGCCTGATGTTCCGCAGGGCCATCAGGATCAGGCCCAGCGCGCCGTACAGGGTGAGGATGTCGCCGACCCAGAACAGGAGCCCGTGGACGACGCCGAGCGCGATCAGCGCCAGGCACCGGCGTAAGGTGCGGGCTCCGACGTCGGCTCCCTCCCTGTCCGCGGCGCGCATCTGGAGTGTGAACGAGTAGCCGAACAGGAACGAGAAGATGACGTAGAACTTGGTCAGGAACAGGGCGGTCACGACGAAGGCCACCGGTCCGTCGGGTGCCGACTTGGCAATCTCCAGCGTGTGCGCGGGGTCGGCGAGGAAGCCGATGTTCGCCACGAGGATGCCCGCCAGCGCGAAGCCGCGCAGCGCGTCCACCTCGTGGACGCGAGCGGTGGTGGGCGGGGTACGGGTGTCGGTCATGCTCGCGACGTTAGGTGCCGCCTCCTCGCGCCCGCGTCGAACCTTCGTCCCGTCATGGGTCACCAAAGGATCCAGCCGCCGTGACGAGCCGGTCCAGCGCGGGTGCGGCCTGCGACGCGAACCCGCGCTGCGCGCCGTCGTCCGGCAGCACGTGGAGTGCGCTCAGCGGCCGGGCAGGTCCGTAGTGATGCCGAGGCGTTCGAGCGTCTGTCCCGTCGAGGAGCCCACGCACACCCGAACCGTGCCGGACGACCGCTCGAGGGCCTCCCTGATGCCGAGGGCGTCGATCGCCGGCCAGGCGGGCGCCCAGCCGGGGTCGAGGGTGTGCATGGTGCATCGGAGGTCGTCCCGGAGCGGCTCGGCGGCCACGGGCCCGGTCATCAGCAGCATGCTGGTGGCGGTGACGGCGAGTGCGGTGACGGCGTGTCGGTACATGGCGTCCTCCTGTGATTCGATCATTTCGTCCACAGTGATCGATACCCGGAGTGATGTTTCGATTACGTAATGTTCTGGCCACTCCTGGCGCGGGGAACCGCCTCCAAGACCATGAGATAATCAGTTCATACCTTGCCCTCTCGGCCGTGGATGCAGAAATCCGGCCGAGAGGGTTTTTTCATGCCCGCACGTCAACGGCACCCCCTTGAGGAGCACTCGATGAAACTCGGCCTGACCTGCCCCAGCTTCACCTGGCCCGGCGGCGACGCCGCCATCGCCGGAAGGTTCGCGGACGTCGCCCGCGGCGCCGACGAGGCGGGGCTGCACAGCCTGTGGGTCATGGACCACTTCTTCCAGATCCCCAACTTCGGCGCCGCGGAGGAGCCGATGCTGGAGGCGTACGGCGCGCTGTCCTACGCCGCCGCCCTCACCGGCCGCGTCACCCTGGGCGCCCTCGTCACCGGCGCCGTCTACCGCCCGCCCGGCCTGCTGGTGAAGCAGGTCAGCACCCTTGACGCGCTCTCCGGCGGCCGGGCCGTGCTCGGCATCGGCGCCGGCTGGCACGAGGAGGAGGCCCGCGGGCTCGGCCTCCCCTTCCCTCCGACGGCCGAGCGGTTCGAGCGGCTGGAGGAGACGCTGCTGATCGCCAAGCGGATGTGGAGCGAGCAGGACGGGCCGTACGAGGGCAGGCACTACCGGCTGGGGCGGACCCTCAACTCGCCGCAGGCACGCCCGCGGATCCTGATCGGCGGCAGCGGCGAGAAGAAGACGCTGCGCCTCGTCGCCGAGCACGCCGACGCCTGCAACCTCCTGTACGGCGCCGACATCGGGCACAAGCTCGGCGTGCTGCGGGCGCACTGCGAGCGCGCCGGCAGGCCGTACGAGGAGATCGAGAAGACGCTGCACATGCGCGTCCCCGACGGGCAGAGCGTCGGCGAGAGCGTCCAGCGCTGCGGCGAGCTCGCCGAGGCGGGCATCGACCACGTCATCGTCGCCGTCCCGGACGCCGCCGCGGCCTCCTCGCTGGCGCGTCTGGCCGCGCTCGCCGAGCAGATCTCCGGCATCACCCCGGCGGGCCGCTGAGGCCGCCCGGGGAGTCACCGGGGTTGACAGGGAGGCGGGGCTGGTCTTCTCTGCAACGAGGTGCACGATGACGGGGCGCGTGCGGTTCCCAGGGAGCTTCGCATGTCCACGGTTCGACAGTTCGCACTCGCCCTGCTCGTCGCCGCCGCGCTGGCCGGGGTCCCCGCCGCGCCCGCGCTGGGCGCGGCGCCCGCGCCATCGGGGCCGGGCGCCCCCTCGCACTTCGGCCTGGCGCGCAAGGACTGCGTGGGCACGGCGACCGGCAGGACCTCCAAGGTCTGGTACACCGTCGCGGGCGGCGTCCTGTCCGACGTGTACGAGCCGACCATCGACAACACCAACGTCGAGACCATGCAGTTCGCCGTCACCGACGGCAGCACGTTCACCGAGCTGCAGTCCCGCGACACCACCTACACCGTGCGCACCGACCGCTCCGGGATGACCTGCACCGTCACCTCCACCAGCAGGAACGGCCGCTACGAGCTGACCACCACCTACCTCACCGACCCGGGCAGGGACGCGGTGGTGGTGCGCACCCGCCTGCGGCCCGCCGGGCTGCGCCTGTACGTGCGGCTGGACGCGAGCGTGAACGGCAACGGCGGTGGCGGCCCGGCCAACGGCGGCGCCGACAGCGGCGTGGTCGACGGTCAGACCGGCGCCCCGGTGATCTCCGACCCGAACACCGAAACCTCCGCGCCCAACCGCGACTACGCCGTCCCCACCCATCTGGCGCTGCGCGCGGAGCGGCGGCTGCCGGAGGCGAGCGTCGCCTACGCGGGCACGCCAGGCGACGGCGCCGCCCAGCTCGACGCCGACCGGGCGCTGACCCCGTACACCTCCGCCCCGGACGGCAACGTGGTCGCCACGGCCCGGCTGCCGCTCGACGGGCGGGGCGAGGTGACGTTCGCGCTCGGCTTCGGCCGCACCGCGGCCGCCGCGCTGCGCACCGCGGGCGAGGCCGCCGGCCACCCGTTCGCGGCCACCCGCGCCCGGTACGAGGCCGGCTGGGCCGCCTACGACGCCGGGTTGCGCAGGCCGCCCGGCCCGCTGGGCGACCGCTACCGGCTCTCGGCGAACGTGCTGAAGGCCAGCGAGGACAAGACGTTCCCCGGGGCCGTCGTCGCCTCGCTCGGCAGCCCGTGGGGTCAGGCGGTCGGCGCGGGCACCGAGATCGGCGGCAAGGCGGTCTACTTCGGGTCCTACCGCGAGGTGTTCGCCCGCGACCTCTACGAGACGTTCACCGCCTTCCTCACCGCCGGGGATCTGGCGACCGCCCGCGCCACGACCCGCTTCCTGCTGGAACGCCAGCAGCTGCCCGACGGCCGGATGCCGCGCAACTCCCTGCTCAACGGCAGGCTCGCCCCCGACTCCGGCGGCGACCAGCTCGACGAGACCGCGTACCCGATTCTCATGGCCTACCAGTCCGGGCTCGGCGGCGAGCTCTGGGAGCGGGTGCGCGCGGCGGCCGACTTCCTGGTGGCGCACGGGCCGGCCTTCGGCGTCGAGCGCTGGGAGGAGCAGTCGGGCCACTCCCCCTCCACGATCGCCGCCGAGATCGCCGGCCTCGTCGCGGGCGCGGAGATCGCGGCCGGGCAGGGCGACCAGGGCCGGGCCAGGCTCTACCGGGCCACCGCCGACCACTTCGCCCGCTCGGTCAAGGCCTGGACGGTCACCACGACCGGCCCGTACGCCCCCCGCTACTTCCTGCGTCTGTCACGTGCCGGCGACCCCGACGCGGCCACCTCCTACAACCTCGGCAACGGCGGCCCGACCGAGGACCAGCGCCGGGTGGTGGACGCGGGCTTCCTGGAGCTCACCCGGCTCGGCATCCTGCCTCCCGACGACCCCGACGTGCTCGCCAGCCTGCCCGTCGTGGACCGCGTGCTGCGCCGTACGACTCCGAACGGGCCCGGCTGGTACCGCTACGGCTCCGACACCGGGGGCACCGAGGACGGCTACGGCGAGTGTTACGAGCCCGACCCCACCTCCTGCGCGCCGTCGGGCAGCCCGTGGCCCACCACGAACTCCGGCTCCGGCCACCTGTGGCCCGTCCTGTCCGGCGAGCGGGCCGAGCACGCCCTGCAGACCCGCGACCCCCGCACCGCCGGATCGCTGCTGGCGGCGATGCACGCCATGTCCTCGGGCACCGGCCTGATCCCCGAGCAGGCCTGGGAGAACCCGGACCTGCCCGCCTCCCCCTACGGCGCCGACCCGGCCACCGCCTCGATCGGCCTGCGGACCGGCGGGCCCACCGGCTCGGCGTCACCGCTGTCCTGGGCCCAGGCCCAGCAGGTGCGGCTCATCCTGTCGCTGGCCGCCGGCCGCCCGCTCGAACAGCCCGACCTCGTCCGGCGCCGCTACGCCGACCACGGCATGCCGCAGGCCGCGCCGCTCACCGTGACCGCCCCCGCCGACGGCGCCACCCCCACCGGCGCCTCGGTCACCGTCGAAGGCACCACCACGCCCGGCGCCCGCGTCGACATCGCGGCCGCCCCCACCGACACCGGCGCCCCCGCCCAGCTGATCTCGGTGCGGGCCGGCTCCACCGGCGCCTTCACCGCCGAGGCGCCGGTCTCGTTCGGCGAGGTCGCGCTCACCGTGACCGCCACCGCCGGCGGCCGCACCGCGTACGCCAGGCGCACCGTCGTCGGCGACATCGCCGGAGCCACGACCGTGCTCGACGTCGCCGATCCCGACGGCGACGACGACGGCCCCGGGACCTACGCCTACCCGACGGCCGCCGACTTCCAGCCGGGCGCCTTCGACCTGCGCAGGTTCCAGGTCATCACCGACGCCACCACCGTCTACCTGCGCGCCGAGCTGCGCGACCTCACGCCCACGTTCGGCAACCAGATGGGCGCCCAACTCCTCGACGTCTACGTCCAGGACCCGGCCGTGGCGCAGCGCTCGACCGAGCCGGCCTTCCCCCAGCGCAACTACCGCATCGCCGAGCAGGACGCCTGGACGCAGCGGGTGGAGGCGCAGGGCTTCGCCGCCCCCGTCTGGGTGACCGCCGCCGGCACCGCCCGGGCCGGCGCCGCGGTCCGCGCGTCCGGCGCCACCCGCACCATCACCATCGCGCTGCCCAGGGCCGCCTTCGGCAGCCCGGGGCCTGGTTGGCGCTTCGCGGTGGTGCTCACCGGCCAGGACGGCTTCAGCGCCGACCAGGCCAGGGGCTTCACCGCCACGCCGGAGCCGTACCAGTTCGGCGTCTGCGCCCCCGGCGGGACAGCCCCGCTCTGCGCGTCCGACCCGGGCGGCGTCCCCAAGGCCCTCGACGTGATCGTCCCTGCCGGCCAGTCGCAGGCCGACCTGCTGAACCCGCTCCTCGGCCAGGTCACCCTGCGATCCGTCACAGTCCCCTGACCGGCTCTTGACCGGACGTGGTCAGAGCGAATAATGGGGGGCGCTCCACCGGCAACGCACGACCGAGGCATTCCGATCAAGCGAGGCGAGTCACATGGTGCCACTCGCAAGACTGGGGAGACTCTGCGGATCGGTCCTTCTGGCGACCGCCGTGGTGATCTCCGCTGGCGGCTGCGTCATCAAGAAGGATCGCCAGTTCGAAGTGGACTACACGGTGCGCAGGGTGCGCATCTACATCTACGAGAAGCCGACCTACCAGATCGCCTGGCAGCTGCGCGACCTCTGCGCCGCCCAGAACGGCGGCAACCGCGAACGCACCGGCCGCTGCATGCTGACCTTCCTGCGCAAGGAGATCGACCTCAACGACAGCGGCGTGATCGGGGAGGTTTCCGAAAGGGCGGCCGAGACCGAGTGGAACATGTTCACCCGGGGCGGCGAGTGGGACGACATCATGAGCGCGACGGACGATGTGCGTCGCGCCGGAGCGGGCACGGACTCGCGGGGCGACAAGTACGCCCGGCGCTGCCTGGTCGGCGACCGGCACGCCTTCCGCGCCCCGAACTGGACGTTCCGGGTGGGTGGTGACAGCCACTGCAAGCGCGGCTCGTACGCCACCCGATGAATCCCGCCCTGCCCTGATCCGCCGGAAAGTCGTGCAATCGGCGATCAAGCGGCGTGCAATGGCCGGTGGCTACAACTGCTTCCGAGAACATTCACTCGGAGAAGACCGGGAGCAGCGGTGGGCATGGGGCAGGGCATCCTGATGGCGGTGCTGATCATCGGCGGGACGACGCTGATCCTGGCATGTGTCGGGCTGCCGTTCCTGATCATGTCGCGGAACGCCCGGCGACTGCTGGCCACCGGCCTGCCCGCGCAGGCGGTGATCGAGACGATGAGCGACACCGGCATGACCGTCAACGGTCAGCCCGTCGTCGGCTTCGGCCTGGCCGTGCAACCCGCCGACGGGCCCGCCTACCGGGTCGTGCACCGGCAGTCGCTGCCGCGCATCCCGATGGGGATGGTGGTGCCCGGCGCGGTGGTGCCGGTGAAGGTGGATCCGGCACGGCGCGAGCGGGTCCGCATCGACTGGATGGCCTGGCGGCCGGCGAACCACGACGGGTGACACCGCCCTACGCGGCCTGCGTTCTCGCCGGGAGCAGGTCCGCCGCGTCGAGCCCGCGCTGGAAGAGCCAGCGCCCCAGGGCGATGTACGCGTCGACGTCCCGCGCGCACAGGAACTGGTTGAGCGTCGAGTGGCGCGGAAAGGCCGCCCGGTCCATGTCCAGCGCGACGAGGTCGCTCGGCATGTCCACGGCGATGTGGGTGCGCAGCAGGATGAGGCAGCCCGCGAGGCTGTCCCGGGTGTCGTCCGGGTAGCTGAACCTGATCTTCACGACCGGGGCGCGGGAGTCCAGCAGCCGACCGTCCGCGTCGAACTCGATCCCGAGCTCGGCCCGTGCCAGGGCGATCAGGCGCAGCAGGTTCCCCACGCGGTGCTCGTCCACGGAGGCGTCCACGGCGAAGACGGTGCGGCAGCGCCGCCGCAGGAGTTCGACGACGCCGGAGTTGTCCCAGTGCCCGCCGTCGGAGATGAAGACGTAACGGTGCCGTGCGGACAGGTCGCCGACCGTCTCACGCCAGGTGGACAGGGGGCCGGGCTCGTACCAGCCGTCGACCAGCCGGCGGGGCAGGTGCTCCTCCAGCCGGTTCGGCGGGCGCGTGAACACGGGGTTCGGCAGCCAGAGGCCCAGCCTCAGGTTGGTCAGCGCCAGGGCGATCCGGCTGGCCTGGCCGGTGTAGCGGCCCATGTTGGGCGCGACGGCGGCTCCCGAGGCGGCCACCAGGGTCGCCGCCTTCAGCGACTGCGCGACGTCGGGCGAGGCCTCGCCGATGGCGGCACTGCCCACGTAGTCCGCCGAGAAGACGAAAGACGCGCAGCCCTCGCCTTCGGCGGACTCGACCGCGCGCAGGTTGACCGAGGCGCACACGAGCAGGCGGGGCAGCCCTTCGGCGTGCGTGTCCGCGAGCGTCACCTGCGAGAGGCGCACCGGCGCCATGCCGTCGTCACCGGTCCGCACCAGATAGGCGCGGTCGAGGCGGCGCGAGTACGTGTGGTGGAGCGAGGTGCGGTTGGCGTGCACGGTCAGCGCGAAGAGCAGCAGGAGCAGGGCCGCCACGGCGGCGACCACGGCCGTCGTGGCAGGGGGCAACTGGCTGGCCTGCCCGATCATGAGCAGCAGGGGCAGCACCAGGACCGCGGCCATGGACGCCGAGAACAGCAGGCGGAGGAGCCTCAGGAGCACCTGGCGGATCGGGCTGGACGAGAAGCTCCACTGCGATCGGAACACTCCGATGGCGACGGCGGCCAGCAGGACGACCAGCCCGGCCAGTCGCACGCCCGCCGACGAGTCGAACGTGCTGGCGTCGAGGAGCCGGGTGGTGAGGGCCACGGCGTCCGGCAGCGCCAACGCGGCCACCAGGGCGAGGATCACCCGCCGGGACAGGCGTTCCGCCCAGCCGAACCGCGCCTCCAGCAGCACGCCCGCCACCGCGACGCCGGCCACGGCGATCCACCGCTGCTCGACCAGGCGGGCATGGAGCACGTCGCCGCCGGGCGTGAGGAGGTGAAACGCGCCATAGGCGGCGCCGAGCGCGCATCCCGCCAGGACGATGACGGCGGCGATCGGCACCAGGTTCACCAGCAGGGTGAGCAGATAGCGCGACAGGGCCAGGAAGTGGTCGGACGCGTCCTCCCCCAGATAACGGAGGTTTCTGCGCAGGTGCTCCTCCTCGGGCGAGCCTCGGCTCCACGGCGGCACCGCCCCTTCGGGCCACCGGTTCCGCCGCCTCTGCGCTCGCGCCGTGAGGAAGGCCGTGGCGGTGTAGCTGCCGCCGGAGACGGCCGAGACGTAGCCGGTGCGGGCGAGCACGCCGGACTCTTCAGCGACCTGGAGTGCCCCGAGGCCGAGACAGGCGGCCCTGACGCCGCCGCCCGACAGCGCGATGCCGATCTCGTCGTGGCCGTCACCGGCGGCGGCGACGTACCGGTAGCGGGAAGTGCGCGGCGGGATGGTCATATCATTCGCTCCGGTGTGCCCGACGGGTAGACCGGCTTGACGGCCGAGGCCGACGGCAGGGCGTCCCGGCTGTTGTACTGCCGGACGAACAGCGGATGCAGGCAGTACTGCTCGTCGGGGGAAAGGATCATCTGGCCCTCCGCGGCGTACACGAACTCCGCGCGGAGATAGCGCTCGGTCTCGCTCACGAACCGGCCGAGGATTCCCACGTCGGTGAGCATCTCGCGGGTGTGCACGTAGTCGAGGCCGAACTCCTTCCTGATGCCCGCCTGGTTGAACATGCGGTGCAGATAGCCGTCGTCGAACCGGAACGGCAGGTGCGGGATGAGGCGCCGGGCGACGTCGTGCGCGTGGGGGTGGCGGAAGTTGTGCGCCGAGAAGACCTCGGGACAGAGCGTGGCCTCGGCCTCCGCGACCGCCACCAGGACGTCGTCGACGCGGATGCGCGGGCAGCCGGTCCTCGCGATCGCCGTGTGCAGCGCCTCGTTGAAGATGTAGAGCACCTGGCGAGGCAGGAGCTGCGTGTGCCGGAGGATGTACGCCACCGTGTTCTCCGGGACCCCGCCCGCACTGACCAGGCTCGGCGGGAGCACGCGCGCGAGCAGCCTCTCGTGGTCGTCCGCGCCGATGCCCCTGGCCTCCTCCGGGTAGTGCCGTTCGAGGAACATGCGCAGCCGCATGCCCACCGCGCTGAGCAGGTCCTGCCAGTGCCACCGCAGCACCATCCGGCCGCTGAAGTCCTTGATGGGATTGGCGGAGACGCGGTCCAGCATCGGCCACAGCTCGCTGGGGAAGCAGCACTGGATGCGCACGTGGGACGGGCCGATGCGCATCCCGAGCTGGCCGACCAGGTGGAAGAGGCCCTGCAGGATGCTTCTGATGTCGTCGACGTGCTCGCCGATGTGCTCAAGGGAGTCGATCAGCACGAAGACAGGGGTGCCCCGGGCCTTGATGACCTCTCGCGCCGCTTCGATCACCTGGCTCCAGGGCCGGTCCGCCAGCCTGAAGCCGCGCCGGAGAGTCCCCAGGCTCGGCACGACGCCGCTGTGGTCCACGTGTTCGATCAACCGCAGCATGGCGAAGTCCAGCGCGTCGTCGTCCGGCCGGGCGGAGCCGTTCACCTCCCGGCGCAGCGTCGCCGTCTCCTCCCACAGGATCTGGAACGCGCGCGGCGGATCGTCCTTGTGCGGCGGGTCGGACAGGACCAGACGGGTGATGATCGGCGCCCACAGCAACATCTCCCACAGCTGGGCCACGCCCTCCACCGGGAGGATCATCGACTGGCCGATCCGCCGGGTCGCCGACTGCATCCCGGAGAAGACACCCTGCGCGCTGAGCCGTACGGACAGGTTCTTGGGCTTCAACTCCCGCGACAGCAGCAGCGCCGTCTTCCCCGAGCCGCGCCGGCCCACGATGAAGGTCGGCGGGTTGCTCTCCGACCGCAGGTGCAACTGGACGCGGGTGTCGTACAGGGCCTTCAGCACGGGCGTGCTCACCGAGTCGGAGATGCCGATGGGGCCCAGCGGGTGCTGCGTGGTGAAAAGGTAGTCGACGCCGTTGTTGCCGGCCATCGTGATCACCTTCGCTCGTCGACGATGTCAACTCTTCAGAGGCGGTGACCTCGACATAGATACGTGACGTCGCCGATTCGTGAATTCGCGCGGATACGCCGCTTGATCCCGGGCAATCGCTTGACGCCCGGCGTGGGAGCCGTTAAACGACAATCATGGCGATCGTGTTGCAACGGCTACGCACCGCACTGTCCAACCTGGATCTCGGCGTCGTACTCCTCGTCGCCGCGGCCGTGAGCGTGCTCGACCTGCTGGAGGTGCTCCAGGACGGCCAGTCCGACAAGCTCATCCTGCCGGTGCTGGCCCTACTGGCGTTCGTGTGGATCAGGGACAGGTCCAGGCAGGCGCGTACGGCCGGTCAGATCGCCGGCCTGTCGCACACCACCGACGCGATGTGGCGGTTGCTGTCCAGTGGAGATTCGGTGAAGTCGCTCAACGGGGCGGCAATCTCGCGCTTACTGGCCGAGGCGCGGGCGGGCAGCAACCTGTGGCTGTTCAAGGGCGGCACGGGCACCTACATCAGGGCCGTCACCCTGCCCGAGTGCATCGAGCGGGCCAAGCGCACCCGCAGCAGGCTCCGCTTCCTGCTCGAACTTCTGGACCCCACCGACGAGCTGTTGTGCGCCCGATACACGGCACTGCACTGCAACCTGTCCGACGACGGCTCGGAGGAGAAGTCCTGGACCACGCTCGGGACCCGTAAGGACGTGTACGCGACGATCCTGGCCGCCTGCTGGTACCGGCAGCGCAACAGCCAGTTGCTGGATCTGAAGATCGGATTGTCGGACACGATCTCGCTGTTCCGGCTCGACCTCACCTCGCACAACCTGGTGATCACCCAGCGCGGGCCCGAGTTTCCCGGGCTGGCCATCCCGCGCGACAGCCCGCACTACAACTCCTGGAGCGTGGAGCTGGAAACCAGCCTGGACCAGACGAGGCTGCTGCCGGTGGAGCGGGCGACACCGCTGAGCGCCACGCCCACCGTGGCCGAGGCCCGCGACCTGTTCGCCGCCCTGGGCATCCCGCTCGGCGACGAGTTCACCGACGCCGCCGTGACCGACATCAGCCGCAGCGCGCTCAGCCGCGCCGACCCGTACCAGGGCAGAGTGCAGGCGCCGGCCCCGGCGCCGGCCTCCGTCAACTGAGTTCCCCGGTGTCACGGCCGAGGCTGGGCCGTGGGGAGGAGGGAGCCGGGTGCCGTCAGCCCTCGCCGCCCTGGCCTCCGCCGCCCTGCTCGCCGCCCTGGCCGCCGCCCTGGTCGGCGCTCTGCTCACCGGCCTGCTCGGCTTGCTGCTGCTCGTCCTCACCGCCGCCGTAGCGGCGCTGGGCCGCGTCCGCCCCCTTGCCGATCTGCTCCTCGTACTTGCCGCCCGTCCGCTCGTTGGCGAGTCGCTCCGCGCGGTCGGCCGCCTGGTCGGCCTGGTCCGGATGCTCCTTGGCCAGATCTTCGGCCTTCTTCGCCCAGTCCCCGATGCCGCTCATCAGCGATCCCTTTCTGCTGGTTACGGTCGTCCCATACCCGGTCGTGACGACCGGGAACGCGCCCCTTACACCAGGGTGATCAGACCGGACCTCTTCGGCAGACGGCGCCATAGGGACGAAGCTTCACGTTCACGGTGCTTCCGTGGCCGCGGGTACGGGGTCGAAGCGCGCCGACAGCCTGGGCGCGGCCGGTTGCGCCCCCGGTCACCCGCACCGGCACAGTGCCCGCGCTTCGGTGGACGCCACGAAGTGAAGTCCACTCGCGTCCGCCGGTCATGATCCTTCCCGGACAGCCCGAAGGGCCGTCACCGGGTATCGGTGCGGCCCCCTGACCCACTGGCGCGGGCTCATCTCAGAACACTCCGGCCCTTCGCGAGCCGGGCGGCGCAGATGGCAGGCTGCTCGCTACTGCGGGTTGGTCAGCCCGCCACCTTCGACGTTGTTCTTAGTTCTGCTGTTGCTGTTGCTGTTGCTGCTGTTGCTGTTGCTGTTGCTGCTGCTGTTGCTGTTGCTGTTGCTGCTGTTGCTGTTGCTGCTGTTGCTGTTGCTGCTGTTGCTGCTGCTGCTGCTGCTGTTGCTGCTGTTGCTGCTGCTGCTGTTGCTGCTGCTGCTGGTTGGTGATGCGGATGTTGCCGTGTCCGCCGCCGTGGCCTCTAGCGCGGCACCGCGGGGGGTTCTTGTGGAACCTGCAGGGGTGCAGCGGATAGTCGACCGTCTGTGTAGCGGACTTCTGGGCCATGGGCTGGGCGTTGGCGGGCCCAACCGAGATCGCCGCTGGGGCGACGAAGGCCGAGAGCACCAAGGCGCCCGCGGTAAGAGAACTCTTGAGCTTGAGGTTGACCATGATCGGACACTCCTTGCGGGTCTTGAACTCCGGCGAGGCCGAAGTCGCGATCACATTCACGTTATGAGGGAGGGATGGAGGCAGACATCTGGCGGAGGCAAAAGACGAGGTCCGGTCTGATTGCTCTGGCGATTTCCGCGGGAATGAACACGGAGTTCTTCATCACATGGAGCTACGCTTCTCATGCTCGCCGTAGTCGGCGCTATTCTTCTGCCAATCCCGCAGTGAAGTTTTATGAATAGCATTCAGCTCGTGACGTGAGATTCTTGATGAACGGCCCGATACGGTAAGCGGCTGGACCCGCCGCCACCTTTCGCGCATGCCCACACGGCGCAGGGGCTACGGGTGGCCCGCGATCGGCCGCCGGCGTATCGCTCGCCCGGCGCGATCCGCCAGTCGACGCGGGAGTAGATCGACTCCGGCTTTCGGGAGGGGCCGGCATTACCCGCCAACTCAGGGCGATTCGGGTGCACCGCCCTCGAATGCCATGGAGCCGCCTATGGCGCGCGCATCGGATCTGTCCTTTGAGGGGCGCGGAATTGCCGCCAGTTTGACCTCATGGCCGTATCGCGGCGGAGCCGATGATGGCGCATGGGGATCGGGGGGTTGATCCCGGCGGGATTCGGTGCGCGCACGTTCATCGAGGTCGGACTGGAGAAATCGGTCAAGATCACAAGCAGTGCGGCCGAGGTGGCGGGAGCACTCCACCATCCCGCCGGTTTTCCGCGCCCGATCCGATGTGCTGGAGCCCCCGGGACAACACCCCGCCGTACGTCATCCGTCCCCCCAGGACGGCGCGGCCTGCCTTTGGCGTAGCAGCCACTCGGTAAAGAAATGGCATATGACCACGCAAGTCGACCCCGACTTTTCATCCCCAAATCCGAAATATCCTCAAATACCCTCGGCCATTACTCGTAGAATTTTCAACGTTGCGGAATCGTGACAGCGAGGCAGTCGGCGAAACCCGGAATAGCGGCGTCACAACCACACACAAGCTCTCACGAGCGACCGGATATCGAGAGAAGCCGAGGCCCAGGGATGCCCGACAACAGGAAGTCCATCCGTACGAGGAAAGTCATATCCAGCGCCCTGGCCCTCGGCGCGCTTGTCTATCTGATCGTCACGTTCGTCGCGAGAGGCCCGGCGTCAGCGGACGAGGCGTCGAGCGTCATCGCCGCCCTCTTCCTCCTGCTGACCACTCTCGGTCTGCTCAGGTCCCGCACCGACCCGCCGGCCTGCCGCCCCGCGCAGGAGGCTCTCACGATGCGGGCCAAGGCACACGAGTACGGCGACCGCCCCGCGAAGCTCCCCACGCCGCTCCACTCGCACGCGCTCCACTCGCACGGGCCCCACTCCCACGACCGCCACTCCCACGACGGGACCGGATCGCGGTTTCCCGCCCTCGCCGCGAAGGCCGGCGCGCGGGTGATGGGCCGCCCGCCCGGCGGTGGGAAGTCCGCATCGGCGGTCGTCGTCCCGCTCGGCTGGCTCGTGCTGGACGGGTCCGGCGAGATGCCCGGCATTCCCGGCGGGCAGACGATCAGGGACCTCGGCGGATGCGTGCCCGACGACGCGCCGCTGACGCTGTTCACCCTGCCGACCGGGAAACCGTACACGCTCAAGTGCGTCACCCCGGGGCGGCTCGTGGTCGTCTGCGGCATCGGGATGCTCTGCCCGAGGTGACGCGCCATGCCGATGACCGGGCCCTGGCGGGGGCCCGGTCACCGGGGGCGGTTCAGGTCAGACGGAGATCCGGCCGGCGCCGGCTCCCGCCGTCACGATGGACTTGACGCTGGAGGCGCCGTCGAGCGAGTAGGAGTACGGGATGGAGGCGACGCTGCCGCCCGTCTGGCCCGTGCCGGAGTTGACGAAGTGGTTGTTGCGGGCCACCAGGGTGCCCGGCCCGGAGTCGCCCTCACCGAGGTGGTAGGGGTCGTCGGTGTTCTCGAAGTAGTTGCCCTCGACCAGGACGCCCGCGCCTTCGGTGGAGGCGACGCCGTAGCCGCCGACGCTGGAGTAGAGGTTGTTGTAGACGTGCACCGGGTTGCCGAAGCGGACCCGCGGGTGGCGCTGGTTGGTGCCGTCGAACCAGTTGTGGTGGTAGGTCACCCGCAGGTGCCCACGGTCCTCGCTGCCGTTGCCGTCGTCGTGGCCCAGCAGCATGGTCTTGTCGTGGTTCGACACCCTGTTCCAGGAGATCGTGACGTAGTCGCTGGCGCGCTTGACGTCCACGGCGCCGTCGTAGCCGTCACTGAAGGAGTTGTGGTCGATCCACACGCGGGTCGAGTACTGCACGTTGATGGCGTCGTCGTTCCAGCCCCTGAAGGACAGGTTGCGGACGATCACGTTGGAGGCCTCGGCGATGTTGAGCCCGCAGCCCGCGATCGTCGCGCCGGTGTTGCCCAGCAGGGTCTTGTTCGAGCCGACGCGGATCAGGCCGGAGCAGGAGATCGTGCCGGACACCCGGACCACGGCCGCGTTCGTCCCGGACAGCGCGCTGGTCAGCGCGGAGGCGCTGGTGACCGTGACGGGCGAGGCGTTGCCGCCGCCCGAGGTGCCGCCGCCCTGCGTGGCCCAGCCGACCAGGCCGGTCGGGTTGCCCGGCGGCGGCGTCGTCGGCGGGTCCGTCGGCTGGGAGCCTGAGGGGACGAGCCGCCACTGCTTGGTCGCCACCGAGTCACAGGAGTTCGTCTGCACCAGGGCGCCGGCGGAGGTGGAGTTGTCCTTGATGTTGAGGCACTTGCCGCCGTTGGCGTTGACCACGCGGTAGGCGGATCCCGACTCGGTGAGGTTCCACCTCTGGGAGGCCGCCCCGGAGCAGCCCTCCTGCTGGACGGCCTTGCCCGCGGAGGTGCTGGCGTCCTTCACGCCCGCACACCTGCCGCTGTGGGCGGGCTTGAGCAGGTAGCCGCCGCCGTCGGCGACCACGTTGAAGGTCTGCGCCGCGCCGCCGCACCCGCTCTGCGTGAGCTGCACGCCGTCGGACGAGCTTCCTCCCGGCACGGTGAGGCACAACCCGCTGCCGTTGTTCACCACGGTGTACGCTCCCGGCGCGGGAGCGGCCGAAGCGGCTGAGGCGACGGAGACGCCGGCCACGGCCGTCCCCGTCATGGCGACGGCGGCGGCGATGACCGCGACCGTCCTGCCGTTGATTCTCTGTCGCACGATTGAGCTCCTTGCTGGACCAGGCGGGTCTGTTCGACCCGCGACTCGGCGTCCCCCCAGCGAGCACTCGTCCACGTACGTGAATGGCATACGTGTGAGCGAACAACCAGAACATAGGTAAGCGCTTTCCCGCTGTCAAACAACGGTGAAAGTTTCATGACTGATTAGCGTGGAAGGCCCGCACGGTGGTGTTCACCGACGCCGGGGTCCGCGGGCGCGTCACGCTCAGGGCGGAGCTGGACGGGCCCGTCCTGCGCTTCTCCTACGACGCGGGCGGCGGCCTGCGGGCGGTCCCCGCGGACCTGGACGCCACGATCCTGTCCGACGAGCACGCCGACGAGGTCATCGGCGGCCTGGTCCGCGCCTTCGGCTTCACCGGCGCCTTCGTGGGCCTGTGGGTGCAGGACATCGCGGGTGAGGGCTGCCGGGCCACTTTCGACCACACCACCTATCAAGAGCGCTGACCGCCCGTAGACGCTCACACTGACCAGGCGCCGCCGATTCCCCCGGCGGGTGCTGAACCTCCTCGCACAAACGGTCTCAAAGTGAGCAAACCGCTGCGCGATGTGAGCGCTGAATGACAGCGGAACGGACTGGGAACCGAGCGCCGATCGGTACCATCCTGGCCCACGTGATCAGGGGGAGAACAAGGACGTACGTCAGCAAACGCCGGCGAAGCGACAGGCTGTACGAGCTCGACGGATTACGGCTGGTGGCCGCGCTGTGCGTGGTGCTGTTCCACTACACCTTCTCGGCGCCGGCGGGCAAGATCACCACCGTGGCGTACCCCGAGATGGCGGGCTGGACGCAGTACGGCTATCTCGGCGTGGACCTGTTCTTCCTGATCAGCGGGTTCGTGGTGCTGATGAGCGCGTGGGGCAGGAGCCCCCGCCGGTTCGCCGTGTCCAGGCTGGCACGGCTCTACCCGGCGTACTGGGTGGGGATCGCCGTCACCACGCTGGTCACGGTGACGCTCGGCGCCGGCATGTTCGACATCTCGGCGGGTCAGGTGCTGGTCAACCTGACCATGTTCCAGGCCGTGCCGAACGTGGCCAACGTCGACGTCGTCTACTGGACGCTCTGGGCGGAGATGCGGTTCTACTTCCTCATCGCCGTCCTGACCTTCGTCGGGATGACCAAGAACCGGGTCCTGGCCGGGATGTGGGGCTGGCTCGCCCTGACCTTCCTGTTTGAGGCCGGGCTGCTGCCGCCGATCGCTGACCTGGTGCTGCAGTCGGAGTTCTCGCACTACTTCATCGCCGGGATGGCGCTGTACCTGCTGCACGCGTTCGGGCTGAACTGGCAGATCGCGCTGATCCTCCCGCTGTGCCTGGGCAACGCCGTCTACCGGGCCATCGGGTACGCCGACGCGGTCGGGCGCCGCTACTCGGTGGAGTACGACCCCGTGGTGATCACCCTGGTGGTGGTCGCCGTCTTCCTGGTCATGACGCTGATCGCGCTACGCCTGCTCAGGCCGCTGGCCAGGCCCTGGCTGGTGACCGCGGGAGCGCTGACCTACCCGCTCTACCTGCTGCACGCCCACGTCGGCTCCATCTTGATCAACCGGCTGGCGGATTCGGTCGACAGGTACGCGCTGCTGGCCGGGCTGGTCGCGGTGATGTTGCTGGCCGCCTGGATCGTGCACCGCTACGTGGAACGGCCCGTCGCCCCGCTGTTCAAGCGCCTGGCCGGCCCGCCGCCTCGTACACCTCGCGATGCCACAGACTCTCCGCCACCCGCTCCAGACCGACCGCGAGATGGCGCCGGTAGGTACTGATCGGCAGGCCGAGTCGCTCGGCGGCGGCCTCCTGGGTGGGCACGCGGCTCAGATAGGTCGTGACCACGGCCTGGTGGTAGCGGGCCGCCCGCGGATCGTCCCGCACCTGCTCCACCGCCTGTTCCAGCAGTCCCCGCAGCGCCTGGGCCGGGTCCGGCGCGGCGTGGCCGGCGACGAGCCTGCTGCGGGCCAGCGGGTTCCCGGCGAGCGCGGCCGGGCGGGACAAATTCCGCATCGCCTCGCGTACGGCGGTGTCGAACTCGGGCCGTGACAGCACCACCAGGTCCGGCCGCCGTGCGGCGGCCGGCGCCTCCCGCGGCCCGGCAGGGGCCCGCCGGCTCATCCGCGCCAGCCACGTCTCGGCCGTCGTGGCCCGCCAGTCGTGGGCGAACAGGCCGTACGTCTCCTCGCCCCGGCGCGGGCGGACGGCGAGGTCGTGCATGTCGTGGTGGCGCAGGTAGCGCCGCCAGGAGTCAGGGTCCCGCATCGCGATGAACGTCCAGGCCAGCTGGTCCGCTCGCAGGCACTCGCTGACCGCGCGCCACTGGACGAGGTCCATCGCCGGCGAGGTGCCCCGGTACGCGGGCAGGACCCAGGCGCGGGCCAGGGCGATGTACTCCCCGGGGCGCAGCGGCGCGGTGGCCTGGACGTGCGCCCACGCGGAGCGCAGCAGCACGTCCGCCGCCAGCTCCTCCGCGCCGGGCTCGCTCACCCGCACCCACGACATCAGGCCGACCGGCTCGCCGGTCTCCGTGTCGCGGTGCACCCAGAACGCCTCCGGCTGCCGGCTCATCCAGAAGGCGGCGTCGGCCGCGGACCTCTCGCCCTCCGCCTCCGCCGCCATCCGCAGCACCTGGTCCCTGTCGTCGGGGTGGAAGGCGACCTCATGCACCTCGCCGTCGCCACACCAGCCCTGGAAGTGCGAGGTCTCCCCGTCGTGGCGGTGCAGGTAGAACAGCGAGCCCATGGCCGTGAGCGCGTCCTGGTCACCGGCCACGCGCACCTGCTCGGCCAGATGGGAGTGGATGCGGCGGTGCATGTCCGCGTAGCCCTCGGGGTCGCGCCAGCGCAGGTCCGCCTCCAGCGCGTCGCGGACCACGTCGTGCGGGAACACTCCGTGCCTGCCGGTTTCGATGAACGGCAGCTTGCGCAGCCACTCGAACAGCGGCGCCGCGTCCTGCGGCAAGGCGGCGCGCAGCAGCTCCTCGGTGGTCGTGTGGGCGTGCGCGCACACCTCGAGCGCGTGCCGGTGCGCGGCCGAGGGCACCTCGCCGACGAGCTGCTCCAGCAGCGTCTCGGCCACGTCAGGGCGCAGCGTCCAGCGCGCGAGGGCCCCCTGGTCCTTGGCCGCCACCACCGCACCCAGGCAGAGCGCCAGCGGATGCCCGCCGGCGAACTCGAGCAGCGGCTCGCGCAGCTCGGACGCCACCCCCCGGGCCTCGATCAGCGCCATCCCCTCGCGACGCGCGAGCGGGCGCAGCGGCAGCACCCGCAGCACCTCCGCCCAGCCGGGATCGGCCTGCCAGAGCGGGTCAGGAGGGTTCCGCCCGGCCACGACGATCAGCGCGCCGACCGGCACCCCCGGCAGGAAGCGCTCGCGCAGCCAGCCCTCCAGGCCCTGGCAGCGCTCGAAGGTGTCGACGAGCAGGACCACGCGCTCGCCCGTCAGCACCTCGCCCGCCTCGGCCTGGAACGCGGCGGGGGAGGGGTCCACGGCCTGGCCGTCCAGGGTCACCACCCGCCGCCCGGCCGCCGCCGCCTCGGTGGCGAAGCGCCGCAGCAGCGCCGACTTGCCGATGCCGCCAGGACCGTGCACGTACAACACCCCGAAGGAGGCGTCCGTGCCCAGCGCTGAACGGAAGAACCCCAGTTCCTCCTCCCGCCCCACGAACGCGCGGTCACGAGCGGCCTGTACGCGCTGCCCAAGCGATGAGTATTCCCCGTCAAGACTGGACAACATGGTGCAATGCTAACGAGGCGCTTGTTGCGGGGTCTGCCTGATTCGTTACCTCGTTACGGTCTTGGTTGCGCAGCACTTGGGTCGTCGCGTAGACCCCTGGCCTGTCGCTGAGGGCTTTCTCCAGCTGGTCCAGCGAGGCGAGGTCGGTCGTGGTGTAGAAGGCGTGCACCTCGTAGTGGTCGGCCGCCCACGCGGCACATTTACGCCCGGTGCGGTCGCGCGGCGTCACGCGAACAGTCGGCGAGTAGGTCCCGTTCTGTCGAGGCAACGCGTATTCCAGTGCGCGTTTCAGTTCAGATGGCAGCCCAAGTCGATACGTGGTCATGGCAATCTCTCCCTGCCAAAGGGTGTGAACTGGAGGCTTTGGCGGCGGCCTGCGACATGACCGGCGAGCGCGGGGATCTTTGATGTACTGCCTGGTCAGCATGGTTGCCGCACGAATAAGAATAGCGCGATAAGCGATGATTGGCAACCATTAATTTCTTAATAGAATGCGCCTGAATAAGCGCCTAGGTTATTCGGGTTCTGTGTCGGGAGCCTCTTAATTGCAATCCGTGAAGAGGCTCAATGACGCGGAGTCCGAACGCCCGGCCTCCGCGTCACCAACGAGGTGGAACACCACAGTGGCCACCGGCGCTAGTGGCTCGTGCCGCACTCCGCATCGCGCCTGGTTGTCGGGCTGCCAAGGGCCGAGGTGGAGGCCCGCCGGCTCTTTGATGTCGGTGACGGGTCTTCCACGCCACCACGGTGGTCCGGAGTGGCCGCCTGGTCCTCGCGCACCGCTCGCTCGGCGCTGGTCATGAGTGGAGGCCGTCTCCGTAGCGGGCGGTGGGGTTCGGCCGGCTCGTGGCGCCGGGGATGGTGCGCACCGCGACCGCGGCGTGCACGGGGCAGGACGGTTCCTCGTAGCCTTCGTCGGGCAGCGACACCAGGACGTCATACAGGTGCTCGGCATCGCAGGGGCTCCCATTGTCGTCGTCCACCTGATCGCCCCTGATCAGCTCGCACGCCACGCCGTAGGCGGTGGCGCGGTCGACGGCGGCGCGCGCTCCTTGGGGCTCCGATGCCCACGCCTTCCCCGTCAAAGTCCGCAGCCGATGTTCCCCGCGGCGAGGCCGACCAGCCGCCCCAAACAGGTTCCGCCACGAACGAGACCCTGGTGGCCGCGACCGACAGGCTCGCCAGCCTGCTCAGCGACTCGGCTGAGCAGGATCCGCCGCAGGGAATGGCGGCGGAGATTTCGGCCGCCGCGCCCATCCTGTCCGCCGACGATTGTCGGACGCTGGCTGCCCGTTTTCAGCGTGATCTGGCGTGGAACCCCGGGCGTTTGCGCCCGGGAGGAAACGAGGGCGCGGGAGGGCCCCCAGGCCCGGTCTCTGTGGGTAGCTCAGTCTGGCCGCTTCTGGTTGTCGATGTACTCCTTGATGATCGACAGGGGTGCTCCGCCGCAGGACGCGGCCGTCCCACAGATACCGACGGATGTGGACCGGAAACTCCTTGCGCAGCAGCCGCGCCGAGACGCCCTTGAGAGAGTTGACCAGAGTCGAGAGCGCCACCTTGGGCGGATAGTGCACCAGCAGGTGGACATGGTCGTGCTCGCCGTTGAACTCCACCAGCGTGGCACCGAAGCTGTCGCACACCTCGATCATGATGTCTTCGCAGCGGCGCAGGATCTCGTCGGTGAACACCTTGCGCCGTTACTTGGGTGTGAAGACCAAATGCGCATGCAGGCTGTAAACCACGCGACGGTCCCGCCGGATATCGGGGTTGGGTTCCCAACGCGGTGACATGGACCTAATGTTAGTGTGTTCGATGGTGAAACTGGTGGTGCAGGTGAAGCTCCTGCCGACGCCGCAGCAGGCGGCGGCGCTGGAAGCCACCCTGGACGCCGCCAACCGAGCGGCGAATCTGGTCGCGACACTGGCGTTCCAGCAACACTGTTTCCGCAACTTCGACCTGCGCAGGCACACCTACGACCAGATCAAGGCCGAGTTCGGGCTGGCCGCCCAGCATGTGATCAAGAAGGTGTGCGACGCCTATCGCACCCTGCACGCCAACCTGGCCGCCGGGAACCTGGGCAAGCCCGGATCGCCGCGTCGGGTCAAAATCGAAGCCCAGCCGATCTCCTTCCGATCGCTGGCGGCCCAGCCGTATGACGACCGGTGCCTGTCCTGGCAGCATGATGCGCGGACGGTGTCGATCTGGACGACTGCCGGGCGGCTGAAAGGGGTGGCCTTCACCGGCTCGGCGCAGCAACTGGCACTGCTGGCCGCCCATCGACGCGGTGAGTGGATCTGATCTGCCGGGACGGGATGTGGTTGCTGCATGCCACGGTCGAGGTGGCCGACCAGCCGCTATCGGAACCGGACGGCTTCGTCGGGGGTGGATCTGGGTATCGCCAACATCGCTACCACCTCCGATGGGTCCGTCATTGCGGCAAGGGCCTGAACGCGGTCCGCCACCGTAATCGCCGACTCCGCCGCCGCCTGTAGGCCAAGCAGACCAAGTCTGCCAAGCGGCTGCTGAAACGGCGGCGTCGTAGCGAGGCTCGCTTCGCCGCGAATGTCAACCACATCATCGCCAAAAGCATCGTGACCGAGGCAGAACGCACCGGGCGCGGGATCGCTCTGGAGGATCTCCAGGGCATCCGCGAACGGGTACGGCTTCGCAAGCCCCAGCGGGTCACGCTGCACTCCTGGAGTTTCCACCAGCTCGGAGCTTTCATCGCCTACAAGGCGGTCCGGGCAGGAGCGGCGGTGATTGTCGTGGATGCGGCCTACACCTCACAGCAGTGCTCGCACTGTGGGCATGTGGACCAGCGCAACCGGCCTGACCAGGCCACCTTCTCGTGTACGTCGTGCGGTTTCGCTGAGCACGCCGACGTCGACGCAGCCCGGAACATCGCCTCACGCGGTGAGATGGGCTGGGCAGTGAGTCACGCTGCCTGACGCGGACCGGACCGTCGAAGCCATCGACGGCCAGGAGCTGCAAGCTCGGTCGTTTACGGCCGAGAAGCTGACTAACCCCTCTGCCGCACGGCGCGAGCGGGAGGCTGCGGGCTGGGCAGACCGCCGGTGAGCGTGTCCTCGGGCAGCAGCGGCAGGTTGGCGTCCTTGACGTAGTAGGTACGCGGGCGAGCCGTGTCGCGCAGCAGCCGGTGCAGGTACCGCCCGACCAGCGCCACCGCCGCCACCGTGAGGCCGGTGAGCAGGAGCTGGGTCGCCGCGATCACCGGCCCGCCCGCCAGACCGGCGTATCCGAGCACCGCGAACACCAGCGCGAGGGCGCCTCCCAGCACCCCCGCCGCGTAGACGGCGGCGAGCGGGCGCCAGGAGAAGCCGAAGAACAGCTCGAAGGAGTGCGCGGTCAGCCTGGCCAGGCGGAGTTTGGACCGGCCCGCCGTCCTGGGCCGGTGCGCGACCGGCGTGGCGGCGTATCTGGCGCCGACCAGGGGTACCGCCGGGATGAACCAGGGCAGCCGCAGCTCGGTGATCGTCCTGGCCAGGCCGGTGCGCACCAGCCTGAAGGTGGAGGCGCCGCGGGGCATGTCGATGCCGAAGACGCGCCGCGCCGCCCAGTGCAGCCCGGCCGAGCCTCCCCTGCGGACGAGAGGGTCACGCCGGCCCCGCCGCTCGCCGAACACCACGTCGTAGCCCTCCGCGGCCTTGTCGAGCAGGGCCCAGATCTCCCCCGGCGGCACCTGCAGATCCGCGTCGCACTGGACCGTCCACGGCTGCCCCGCGTAGCGGAACCCGGCGGCCATCACCGCGTCGATGCCGAAGTTGCGGGTGAAGGACAGGTAGCGCACCCGCGGGTCCGTCTCGGCCAGCCGGCGGATCCGGTCGAGGGAGTCGTCGGTGCTGCCGTCGTCGACGAAGAGGATCTCCAGCTCGCCGATCTCCTTCAGCGCCTCGACCAGCTCGCCGTGTGCGGTCTCCACCTGGGGTCCCTCGTTGTAGCAGGGAACCAGCACGGTCAGCCCGGTCGTCATATGCGCCTCCTAAGGGCGAGTCCCAGTACGAATCCCTGCGCTCCCAGCGCGTACACCGCACCGGCCGCTCCGGCGAGCGGGATGACGAGCGCGCCGAGCGCGGCCACCGCCGCCCAGGCGAGGACGACGGCCTTGGCGCTGTAGCGCAGGCCCGCCTTGCCGGAATTCTCCAGCACGAAGAGGCCGAAGCTCGCCAGCGCGTTGGCGGGCAGCAGCGACGCCAGCAGGAGGCCGAGGGCGATCAGCGAGCGGGTCCCGGCGAGGCCGCCGGCCAGCGCCGCGCCGGCGAGCACCAGCCACAGGGAGCTTGCCCCGACGGCGAGGTTCGCCACCCGCCTGGCGAGCACCCGTGCCTGGTCCGAGCCGTCCGAGGTCATCAGCAGCGCCAGCCGGGGCTGGTAGATCCGCTGGACGGTGTAGACGACGGACGCGGCGAAGCCCCAGCCCAGGATCATCAGGTAGAGGTCGCCGCTCTGGCCGGCGTGGGCGGAGAGCGACAGCTCCACGAAGAGCGTCCCCACGATGGCGTTGCTCATCACGTCGGCGGCGCCCATCAGCGCCACCGTGCCTGCCAGGATGCCGCGCAGCGTCCGGCTCGGCCCACCGCCTCGCGGCAGCCCGCGCAGAAGGGCCAGGTTCAGCATGGTGACCAGGGCGACCAGCCCGGCCAGATAGCCGGAGGGCCGGAGGCCGGCGGTGAAGGCCAGCACGGCCAGAGCGATCATGCCCAGGCCGAGGAGCGAGAAGTGGACGGTGTCGCGGGTGTAGCGGCCGAGAGCCCGGTGAACGGCCACGCCCAGCATGCCGCAGCCGAGGCCGATGTAGTAGGCGATGGCGAGCAGGTAGATCGTGACCGTGGAGTTCGGCGCGAGGACCAGCCCGGCGGCGGCGGCCGCGGTGAAGGGCAGCGGCACGTACGCGACGACCGCGCGGAGCATGCCGGCGAGCTGCTCGCGGGTGCGGCGGGCGCGCGGGATGAGCGTGAGCGCCGCCTTCTCCGGGCCGGACTGGACCACCATGCTCAGCCAGCCGACCGCGCCCACGGCGGCCCCGTAGGCGTTGAAGTCCTCCCTGCTCCACGCGGCTACCAGAACGCCCGCGGAGCCGTACAGCAGCAGGCGGAAGGTGGCGCGGCCGCCCAGGAGCGTGAGCAGCCGGCGCGGCCCGATGCGGTGCTCGGCGACGGCGGTCACGCGACGTCCGGTTCGTCCGCCAGCTCGGCCAGCACGGCCCGGCGCAGGGGACGGTCGCCGGTCTCCAGGTAGGCGAGCAGGGCCTGGCGGATGCGCTCGTCCCCGAACCGGTCGCGCACTCCCGGCACGGACGGCCCCTTGTCCACCCCGAACAGCGCGCAGAACAGGGTCCTGACCTGGTCGGTGGTGAACGAGTCCGGCAATGTGAGCAGGCCTTCGACGGCGTCGCGGGCAGGGGGCGGTGACTCGGGGGCCGCCGGCCAGGTCGTGGACCGGCCCGCCGTGGCGAGCCAGCGTCGAAGGTGGCCGACCCGCTCGGCGACGAAGGGCTCGTCCTGGCCGAGCCTGGCCACGGCGAGGCCGGGGTCGTAGCAGGTGGCGTGCAGGGCGCCGCACACCTTGGAGAACGCGGGCGGCTTGGCGGGCAACGCGTCGAGGGGGACCTCGCTGACCCGTTCGACGGCGGCGCGCGCCTCGGCCGAGGTTCTGGCACCGGCGACGAGGGCGTCGAAGTCCTTGTACCAGCGGGCGAGTGTCACCCGGTCCGGCCCGGCCGGGATGTCGCCGCCGGTCTCACGTACCCAGCGGACCATGCGGGCGGGCATGAACGCCGCCAGCGGGTCGCCGTCCACGGGCGCGAACCGCTCAGGCTCCGGACCGGGCGCGGGCTCGGGGCCGGCCCTGAAGACGGCGCCGCAGGACCGGCAGGAGTAGCGGGCCGGTCGCAGGCGTCTGGCGATCAGGGCGGGGTGCGGGTGCCCGCATTGCACACACGTCATGGGGGTGTCCACAGGATCAGAGGGAGCTCAGAGGGGCACGGCCAGGGCGGAGGAGGGGACCAGGTCGGCACCGAGGGCGCTCTTGGCCTCCGCCTGGCCCTTGCCGAGGACGAGTCCGGTCTTGCCGGAGCCGATGGCCCATTCCACCATGCGGACGTAGCCGTCGAAGTAGAGGTGCTTGCGCCCGCCGTCCTCGGGCAGCCGGGCGCCCCAGCTCAGGCAGATGGGCCAGTCGGGGTGGTCGAGGATCAGCGAGAGGCCGATCAGCCGCCCTCGGTCGCGGTAGCCGATGGCCATCACCTCGTCGCCGCCGACCAGGGCTTCGAGATAGGGCAGCGGCAGCGGGGCGAGCGGGAGCAGCCTGCTGCGGTGCTTGAGGTCGTTCTCGGCGCGCAGTTCGGCGGCTTCGGCTGCGGTCACCAGGTCGCGGGCGGGTCCTACCCGGATGCTGAGGCTCGGATCGGCGGCGAAGCCCCTGGCCCGCCGTCTGAGCGAGTCCCTGCGGGCGCGGTCGAGCAGGGCGTACCACTGCTCGACGCCGCTCCAGGGGGTGGCGAGCCTGGCCAGTGGCGCGGTGGGGAGGTTGATCCTGACCCGGCCGGGGAGCACCTCCGGCTCGCCGGGCGACACCTCGCGCCACACGACGCCGCGCCAGCCGGCGCCCAGCTCCGCGCGGAGCCCGCGCAGGCAGTCGCGCAGCAACTCCCGCCGCCGCTCGGGCGCCGGATCCCCGGCGAACCACCAGCCCTTCTGGGAGCGGTTCGCCGGCGCGTGGACGTCCAGGAGGCCGGCGGGGTCGCGGCGCTCGGCGTAGACGCCGCGGTGTGGCCGGATGCCGCGCAGCGACACCGACAAGGCGGCGATCGCGGTGCCCGCCTCCCGCAGGACGGTGAGCAGGAGCGGCGCCTGGGCGGCCCAGGCGTAGGCGCGCAGCAGGTCGTAGCGCCAGGTCACGCACTGGCCGGCGGTGGTGCGCAGCCGCTCCCAGTCGGCGGGCTCGGGGTCGTGGCGGGGGTCGAGGATCTGCAGGGTGAGGCTCATCCCATCGCCCACCGGGGGACGACGACGAACCTCATCGGGACGTACTCGAAACCCAGTGACGTCTTGATCTCCACCCTGCCCCTGCCGAAGAGAACCTGCTTGGCGCCCGCGTCGATCGCCCGCCGGACGATGCGGGCGTGGACGTCGAAATAGAGGTCCTTGCGGCCGCCCTCCTCCGGCCGCAGCGCCGCCCACGGCCCGCTCACGGGCGAGATCGGGTGCTCGTACACGATCCCGAAGGCCAGCAGCCGCTCGGCCGAGTGGTAGGAGATGACGGACACGTCGTCGCGCCGGAGCAGGCTGTCGAAGTATGCGGGGGGCAACGGGGCCCGGGGGTCGAAGCGTGCCGCCAGCCTGGCCGTGTGCCGGCGGTTCAGCTCGGCCATCTCCACGGGGTCGAGGTCGAGGCGCGTCCTCCCCTCTCGCACGTCCAGGTCGCCGGCCTGGGCGATGCTCGTGATCTGGCGGCGCAGCGTCTTTCTGCGGTTCTTGCTGAGCGAGCTGATCCAGCCCTCTGTCGTGGACCAGGTCAGCCGCAGGAGGGTGCTGCCGGGAGAGTCTCGCGTGATCGCGCTGCGGCGGGCCACCAAGGGCAGATGAGGCTCGTCCACCATGCGATAGACCACTCCCGCGAGCCCCCAGCCGAGCAGGCGGGCCGCGGCGCGCTCGAACTGCGACAGCAGGCTCCGGCGGACCTCGGGCGGCACGTCGGCGCCGAAGTGCCAGGTCGGCTCGTTGGAATGGCCGGGCAGGCGGACATCGAGGACGAGCGGCTCCCGGCGGGGGCGCGGCATGCGCCCGGAGGCCGGCCGGCGCAGCCCGATGTAGACCGCGCCGACCACGCCGACCACGCGCCCGCCGTCGTGGAACACGCCCAGCAGCGGGCGGGCCCACGACCCCTGCGACGACGCGGCGATGACGTCGTACGCCCAGATGGCGGTCAGCCCTTCGGCCTGCCGGAACTCCTCCCAGCCGGGCGGCTCGGGATCGCGGCAGGGATCCAGCACGGACAGATTCACTCGATAACCCTCGGTGGAGAAATCATCACAAGATGGACACAGACTCTCATTTAGCCATGATCCTCCCAGATTACTTCTGCTGTGATCAACGCTGTGCCTCACACGGCATCCATCACACATCACCGAACTCACTCAAGAGGGTGGCAATGAAGGTCGGAGTGACCGGCGGAAACGGCTTTATCGGCCGCTACGTGTGCGAAGAACTCGTTACCCGTGGCCACGTTCCGCTCGTGTTCGATCACCGGGGCCGTGCGGACCACGACCTGCCCTGGGAGGTCATGCGTGGAGACATCCGTGACGCCACCGCGATGACCGAGCTCGCGGCCCACTGTGACGCGATCATCCACCTCGCGGCCGTGCTCGGCACACAGGAGACGATCACCAACCCCCGCCCGGCCGCCGAGACCAACCTCATCGGCGGGCTCAACTTCCTGGAGGCCATCGCCCAGTACGACCTGCCGGGGGTCTACATCTGCGTCGGCAACCACTGGATGGACAACAGCTACTCCATCTCCAAGACGGCCGTCGAGCGCTTCGTGCGCATGTTCAACAACCACCGCGGCACGCGGGTGAACAACGTTCGCGTCGTAAACGCTTACGGCCCGCGCCAGCAGGCCGCGCCGCCGTTCGCTTCCGGCAAGGTCCGCAAGATCACGCCGGCGGTCATCTGCCGGGCCCTGAGCGGCATGCCGGTCGAGCTCTACGGCGGTGGCACCCAGGTCTCGGACATGGTCTGGGTCGCGGACGTGGCCCGCGGGCTCGTGGCCTCCCTGGAGACCGCGGCGGCGGGGACGGTCCTCGACCACGTCGTCGAGGTCGGCCCGACCACCTCCTCGACCATCCGGGAGGTCGCCGAGCTCGTCATCGACCTCTGCGTCGCCCGCGGCTACAAGCCGGTCCCCATCGCCGACCTGCCGATGCGCCCGGGTGAGACCCCCGACACGGCCGTCACCGCGAGGACCGACACCCTGCTCTCGGTGGGCATCGAGCCGAGCTCGCTGGTCTCGCTGGAGGAGGGCATGGCCAAGACCGTGGACTGGTTCATCGAGACCCGCGGCGTGCACTGGACGGTCCCCCAGACGGTGACCAGCGCGTGAGACGACTGGTCGTCCTGGGCGGCTCGGACGGCACGATCAGCTCCTTCCGCGCCGCCCGGCGGCTCGGGCTGGGCACCATCTGCGTCGACATGCGGGCCGACGCGCCCGGCGTGCGCGAGGCGGACGAGTTCCTCCATCTGAGCACCCGCGACGTGGAGGCGGTGACCGCGGCCCTGCGCGACCGCGACGACGTGGCGGGGCTGCTCGCCCCGGGCAGCGACATCAACCTGCCGGCCCTCGCCGAGGTGGCGGGGCGGCTCGGCCTGCCCGGCGGACTGCCCCCCGCCGCCCTGCGGGCCTCGACGGACAAGGCGTACTTCCGGCAGGTCTGCGAGCGGCTCGGCCTCGACGGGCCTGCCCATGTCAGCGGCTCGGCCGAGCGGGTCCGGCGCGAGGCCGTACGGCTCGGCTTCCCCGTCATCGTCAAGCCGGTGGACTCCGGCAGCTCCAGGGGCATCACGGTGTGCGCCGGCGCCGGCGAACTCGGCCCGGCGACCGAGGCCGCGGCCGCCGCCTCGCCGTCGGCGACGGTGATCGCCGAGGAGCTGGTCACCGGCCAGGACCTGTGCGGGGAGGCGTTCCTCCAGGACGGCGAGGTGGCCCTGCTCGGGCTCAGCGACCGGGTGGTGGAGGCTCCGCGGGTCGTCGCCGTCGGCCACGACATGGCCCCGCGCGACCCGGACCTGACCAAGGAGGTCACGCGTCAGCTCGAACTCGTCTGCGCCGAGGTCGGCTACACCGACGGCCCGCTGAACCTCGACCTGTTCGTCACCGGCGACGGTGTCGTGCTGATCGAGATGGGCGCGCGGATCGGCGGCAACGGCATGGGCGAGGCACTCGGCCTGATGTACGGGGTCGACACCGTGGCCGCCGCCGTCCTGCTCGCCGTCGGCGAGCGTCCCGACCTCACCCCCCGCTGGAGCAGGCACGCCTCCGTCCGCATGCTGCGCGCCGACCGGGCGGGCACGCTGATGGCGCTGGACGGCCTGCCGGAGGCGCGCGCGCTGCCCGGCGTGGCCGGCGTGCTCGTCACCACCTCGCCCGGCGAGCGGGTCGTGCCCTACACCGAGTGCCGGGCCAAACTCGGGTACGTGCTCGCGTCCGGGGCCTCGGCGGACGAGGTCGCGCGGGTGCTGGCCGAGGTCGAGGAGCTGGTCACGGTCGGTGTCGATGCCGGTTAGGTTCTCTCCGGCGCGCTGGGAGCGGGCCTACCGCGGGGTCGTCAGGACGGCCTTCGGGCAGGTGCCGTTCTACCGCGACCAGTGGGTGGCGGCGGGGCGGGCACTCGACGACCCGGAGGCCGTCCCCTCCGCCGCGCTGACCGGCCAGTCGCACCGCCTGTGCCCCTTCGCCCGGCCCTTCGACGCCTCCCAGGAGCCGTCGCTGTGGATCGGCGACGGGCGGGACCTGCGGGACGCGCTCGCCCTCGCGGGCGCGCCCCGCCGGACACCGGTGCTGGAAGTGCGCTCAGCCGTGCTCGACCGGCGGGCCCTCACCCCGGCCGGCCCGCGCTACGGGGTGCTGCTCGCACCGGACGCCCCGGTCGTCGACGAGGCCAGGCGTGGCGCGCTGAACGCCACCGCGCTCGGCCTGGCGACGCGGGCGGGGCAGGCGATCGTGGTGGGCGAGCGGCCCGCCCTCGACGCGATCCTGCCGGAGCTCCACGGCGTCCGGGTGCACGCCGTCGAACGCATGGACGTCGCGCGCGCCGTACGGGAATCCCGCCCTGGAGTCGTCCACGATCCGCACCTCGGCTACTTCGCCGGGATCCATCCCGGCTGCGGCAGGACCCACCTGCTGTGGCATCGTTTCCATGCCCGCCCGGCCGGGCGGGCGACGGCCGTCACGGCGCTGCGCCGGCGCCGGCCCGTGCTGGCCGGCGTCGTGCCGGACGGCGCCGAGGCGCTGGGCACGGCCGCCTGCCCCGAACACGGCACACCAATCGTCTCCACACACTGACTGGGATCGCATGCTGTCCACTTCATCCTCGTTCTGGCGGGACAACCGCGTCGCGCTACTGTTGGGCGCCCTGACGGTGGCGCTGGCCGCCGTCGTCCGGTTCGTCATCCCCTACGAGCGCGAGATCAGCTCGATCTGGATGCTGCTGGTCAAGCTGACCCCGCAGCTCGCCGCCTTCGCCAGCGTCGCCTGGATCGACGTTGCGTGGGCGCGGCGGCTTCGGCTGCACCTGGTGGCGCTGCCCGCGATCTTCCTGGGCTTCCTCTGCTACTTCGTGCCCGCGACGTTCATGACCGCGCTGGACATGGTCGACGGCACCGCCGTGTTCGAGGACCTCTACCTGCACGTGGTCGTGTTCGTGCCGTTCATCATGATCGCGCTGGTGCTGGCCTACCGGCTCGGCGGCGGCTCGCGCGAGGGCGTGCTGCGGCTCGGCGCGGCCATGACGATCCTGCAGATGTCCGGCCTGGAGGACCTGGTGGCGGTGGTGCTGAACAGCAGGCTGGACGGCATCCCGGAGGTCTGGGACTGGGCGCACCACATCACGGTCCGGCTGGGCCACGTGGCGACGCGGACCGAGGCGTACGCCTTCATCGCGGTCCACGTGGTGCTCGCCGTGCTGGCGCTGACCGTGCCGAGGCGGCTGTTCACCGCGCTCGGCCGCCGGCTGCGTCCAGGCAGCCGGTCAGCCGTTTAGCCGTATGGCCGGGCGGTCAGCCCCACACCTCCCGCGCGGTCTCCGCGATCAGCGCCAGCTTGGCGAACTGCTGGTCGGAGGTGAGCTGGTTGCCCTCCACAGTGGAGGAGAAGCCGCACTGCGGCGACAGGCAGAGCTGGTCCAGGTCGACGAACTTGGCGGCCTCGTCGATGCGGCGCTTGAGCGCGTCCTTGGACTCCAGCTCGCCTCGCTTGGTGGTGACCAGCCCGAGCACCACCATCTTGCCCGGCGGCACGAACCGCAGCGGTTCGAAGCCTCCGGAGCGCTCGTCGTCGAACTCCAGGAAGAAGCCGTCCACCGCCAGCTCGCCGAACAGCGCCTCGGCGACGAAGTCGTAGCCGCCCGAGGCTGCCCAGGAGGAGCGGAAGTTACCGCGGCACATGTGCGTGGTGATCGTCATGCCCTCCGGTTTGGCGGCGAGCGCGGCGTTGATCTGCTTGATGTAGCGCAGGTGCATGTGCTCGGCGTCGTCACCGCGCTCGGCGAGCTCGGCCCGCTGGGCGGGGTCGTTGAGATAGGCCAGGCTGGTGTCGTCGAACTGCAGGTAGGTGCAGCCGAGCGCGCCGATCCTGCGCACCTGCTCGGCGTAGGCGGCGCTGAGGTCGCTCCAGAACTCCTCGACGTCCGGATAGACGGCGGGGTCGATGGAGGCGGGGCCGCCCCGGTAGTGGACCATGCTGGGCGAGGGGATGGTCAGCTTGGGCACGGCCGTGCTCACGGTGTCGCGCAGGAACGCGAAGTCGTCGGCGAAGATCGGCTCGTCGAGCCTGATCCTCTCGTGGACGCGCAGCGCGGCGGGGGTGAACTCGATGTCCCCCTTGTCGTTGTGGAAGCGGACCGTGATGTGCTCGTCGGTGGCCTGGCCGATGCCGCCGAGCCGGTAGATGAAGTCCATGTGCCAGGAGGCGCGGCGGAACTCGCCGTCGGTGGCCGACTGCAGCCCGATCTCCTCCTGCCTGCGCACGACCTCGCGGATGGCCGCGTCCTCGGCCTCGCGCAGCTCCTGGCCGGTGCCGGCCTCCCGGGCTCGCAGCAGCGCGGGCGGGCGCAGCAGGCTGCCTACGTGGTCCGCGCGGAACGGGGGCGAGGTGCGCATGCGGGTCATCTCCTCTGTCCGGTTGAGCTCTGTCCGGGTTGGGCGGGCCGCGCGTCCATCACCGTGCCGTCCCGCCGTAGAGCGTCCTGAGCCGGGCCTTGAGCAGCTTGCCTGCCGCGTTTCTGGGCAACTCGGGGACGAACTCCACATGTTTCGGGATCTTGTAGCGGGCGAGCCGGCCGTACAGGTGGGCGATCAGGTCCTCGGGCCGCACCGTCTCACCGGGCCGCAGCACGACCAGGGCCTTGCCGACCTCGCCCCACTTGTGGTCGGCGACGCCGATCACCGCGCACTCCGCCACCGCGGGATGGCCGTACAGGGCGCTCTCCACCTCGGCCGGGTAGATGTTCTCGCCACCTGAGATGATCATGTCGTTGATCCGGTCGGAGATGCGGACGTAGCCGTCCTCGTCGGCGACGCCGACGTCGCCGGAGCGCAGCCACCCGTCGGCCGACAGCACCTTCTCGGTCTCCTCCGGCCGCCGCCAGTAGCCGGGCGTCACGTTCGGGCCCTGTACGTGGACCTCGCCCGGCTGGCCGGGAGCCGCGAGGGATCCGTCAGGGGCGACCAGTTTGACGTCGGAGAAGAAGCACGGAACGCCCGCCGAGCCGGCCTTGTCGGCGGGGTGCCCGGCCGCCAGGAAGAGGGCGCCCGGCGCCGTCTCGGTCAGGCCGTACCCCTGCAGGAGGGTCAGCCCGCGATCCTGGTAGGTCCGGATGAGCGGCTCGGGCAGCGGCGCGCCGCCGCACAGCAGGTGGCGCAGGCTGGACAGGTCGGCCCGCGCCCAGCGCGGCGACTGCGTCAGGAAGGTGAACATGGCGGGCACCCCGAACATCACGGTGATCCGCTCGGCCTCGATCAGGTCGAAGGTCGTGTCGACGTCGAAGGCGGGCTCCAGGATGGCCCTGCCGCCCTTGAGCACCGACGGGATCAGCGTCTGGGCCAGGGCGGCGATGTGGAACATGGGCGCGCTGATCAGCGTCACCTCGTCATCGGCGAGCGGGACGTCGACGAGCAGGTTGAAGGCGTTCCAGACCAGGTTGCCGTGGGTGAGCATGGCGCCCTTGGGCCGGCCCGTCGTGCCCGAGGTGTACATGATCAGGCACAGGTCGTCCAGGCTCACCGGCTCGTCGATCGCCCCGGGGTCGCCCTCGGCCAGCAGGTCTTCGTAGCCGTTCGCCGACACGTGGCGGCCCGGCAGGCCGGCGCCGTCGTGCCCCTCGCCCAGCAGGACGATCTCCGCCCCGGCGTCCTCGACGATGTAGCGCGTCTCGGGCGCGGCCAGGCGGGTGTTGAGCGGGACGAACACCGCCCCGAGGGCCCCGGTGGCGAAGAACGTCTCCACCAGCGCCGGATCGTTGGCGCCGAGGTAGGCGACCCGGTCGCCGCGCCGCACGCCGAGGCGAGCGAGGGCGCGGGCGAGCCGGTTCGCCCTGGCGTGCAGGTCGCGGTAGGTCCGGTCCCGGCCGCGGTACGTCAGCGCCACCCGGTCCGGCGTCATCCGCGCCCTGCGTGCCGGCCACGAGCCCAGCCCCTGATTCCGCATCGGCACTCCTCGACGGTCTCGCCATCAAGTTAGGCCACTAGGCAACGGCTGTCACCGTTCTGCCCAACTTTCCCCGCATGCGTCCGGCACCGTGTCGAGGATCCCGGCCGCGATCGCCGCGGCCTCCGGCTTGAACCGCTCGTGCAGGACATGGCAGATCCGCTGCGCCTTCTCGGCGGGCCAGCCGTACGGCAGGTAGCGGAGCGGGAGCCGGGGATCGGTCCTGATGATCTGCAGCCACTCCGTGAGCAGCATCAGCGAGCGGGCCAGGTCGTCCGGCGCACCGGACTCGGGGTCGGCCCGATCCCAGCGCCGCAGGAACCCCTCGTAGCGCCGCCCCAGCCCCGCCAGGTCGTAGGCGTCCCCGATCAGCGCGTGCATGTCGGTGGGATGCTTGGGCTCGGCCGAGAACACCTTCACCCCAGCGCCGATCCCGTCGATCACCCTGGCCGCGTCCACCTCGCCGGGAGCGATCCACAGACCGTTCTGCAACGGCCCGAACCCGGCCCAGATCAACCGGGAACGCAACTCGTGCCGCTGCCGCTGCCATGACTCCGGCAGCGAGAAGCCGACGAGCGTCCACCGGTCCTCGCCCGCGTCGTTGACGACGCCGCTGTGCCAGATGCGCCGCTCTCCGTCCTTGAGCACCTGGGCGCTCGTCGCGGTGAGGCCGAAGTACATCCGCCGCCCGGCCCGCTGGCGGCGCAGCAGCCCGCGGTTGACCATCCGGGTCAGCGTGGAGCGCGTCGCCTCCTCGGAGATCCCGACCCGGGCGAACGCCTCGATGAAGCTCCCGGAGAACACGCAGATGCCCCGGCCGTACACGTAGTCGCCGAGGAAGGTCAAGATCACCGATTGGGGTCGTACGCCGCCCTCGCGCCCCTGTGCCGCCACGTCCCCGCTCCCGACCATAAGTTGGGCATTCTATTGACAGCCGTAATGTACCTGCCTAAATTCAGGGCACGCGAGGGAGCGCCGTCGCCTGGACTGAGGAGCGGCGGGAGCGAAGCGACCAGAGCGACGAGGGAAGGCGGCGGCTCCCCCAGCGACCGAGCCGCCTCACGGAGTGAGGCCATAAGACGCGGGTCCAGGAGGTCCATATGCGCAGGCTTCTCCCGTCCTTGGCGTGTCTCGTGCTGGCCGCGGTCGCCTGCGGCGGCAACGGCGGCGAGGAGTCCGGCGCCGGAGACCCGATCAAGGTCGGCCTCATCGTCTCGCTGACCGGCAACTACACGCCGCTGGGCAGCGAGGACAAGAAGGCCGTGGAGCTCGTCGTCGAGCAGGTCAACGCCCAGGGCGGGCTGCTCGGCCGCAAGGTGGAGCTGGTCACCCGCGACGACAAGACCGCTCCCGACCAGGGCATCGTGGCCTACAACCAGATCAAGGGCGACATCGACGCGCTCATCGGCCCGGTCTTCTCCAACTGCGCGCTGGCCATCGAGCCGATCGCCCAGCGCGACAAGATGCCCTATCTGTCGCTGGCCCCCGCCCAGGAGCAGGTCGAGCCGATCAAGTCCTACGTCTTCGTCACCCCCGCGCTGTCGAGCATGTACGCCGAGCGCTATCTGCAGTACATCCAGGCCGAGGGCATCAAGACGGTGGCCGTCGCCTGGGACTCCAAGAGCGCCTACTCGGTGTCCGGGCACAAGGCGATGGTCGCGCTGGCTCCCAAGTACGGCGTGACGATCGCCGTGGACGAGCCGTACGAGACCAACACCTCCGACTTCAGCCCGCTGTTCACCCACGTGCGCGAGTCCAAGGCGGAGGCGCTGGTCTTCTGGGGCTCCGGCGCGCCGGGTGTCACCGCGGCCAAGCAGTACACCGCGTCCGGGCTGAAGACCCCGCTGTTCCTGACCGCCTCCCAGGCGAGCAAGCTCTGGCTGGAGCCGATGGGCGCCGCCGCCGAGGGCATGACCGTGCAGAGCGCCATCGGCGTCGTGGGCGAGCACCTGCCCGACGGCAAGCAGAAGCAGATCATCGAGCAGATGGCCGGGCCGTACGAGCAGAAGCACGGCTACCCGCCGCCGCAGTTCGCCCAGGACGGCTACAGCGCCGGCCTGCTGCTGTTCGAGGCGATCAAGAAGGCCGGCAGCACCGACAAGGCCAAGGTCCAGCAGGCTCTGGAGTCGATGGACCTCATCACCCCGAACGGCCGCTTCCGCTACTCCCCCACCGACCACTCCGGCCTGTCCCCCGAGTTCATCTCGGTCAACACGGTGAAGGACGGCGAGTTCGTCCCCACCGACTGGGCCAAGGAGCAGCTCACCAAGACCGTCAACGCGGGGTAGCGGGTGCTGACGGTCACCGGGGTCTCACGCTCCTTCGGCGGCGTCTACGCCGTCCGCGACGTCACGCTCGGCGTCGCCGAGGGCGAGGTGTGCGGCATCATCGGGCCCAACGGCGCCGGCAAGTCCACGCTGTTCAACCTCATCACCGGCCATCTGACGGCCGACCGGGGCGAGATCTCCTTCCTCGGGCACCGCGTCGACCGGCTCGCGCCGCACCGGCGTGCCAGGCTCGGCATGTCCATCGTCTTCCAGGGGGCCAGGGTCTTCCGCGGCATGACGGTCAGGGAGAACGTCATGGTCGGCATGCACGGCCGGACCCGCTCCGGGTTCGTGTCGGCGGCGCTGCGGCTGCCCCGCCACCACCGCGACGAGCGGGAGATCGCGCGCGAGGCGGACGCGGCCCTGGACCGGGTCGGGCTGGCCGAGTGGGCCGGCCGGCCCACCGACCTGCTGCCCATCGGGCAGCAGCGCGCCCTGCAGCTCGCCCGCGCCCTGTGCGCGCGGCCCAGGCTGCTGCTGCTCGACGAGCCCGCGTCCGGCCTGCGCGGCGGCGAGCGCGAGCACCTCGCCGCGCTGGTGGAGGAGCTGCGCGCGGGCGGGCTGACCATCCTGCTCATCGAGCACGACGTCGCCTTCGTGACGCGGCTCGCCGACCGCGTCGTCGTCCTGGACCTCGGACAGGTCATCGCCGACGGCTCCCCGGCCGAGGTCCGCGAGGACCCGCTCGTGCTCGCGGCCTATCTCGGACAGGCCTCATGATCGACGTCACGGACCTGGTCGTCTCGTACGGCACGGCCACCGCTCTCGATCACGTCACCCTCTCGGTAGGGCAGGGTGAGATGGTGGCGCTGCTCGGGCCGAACGGGGCGGGGAAGTCCACGCTGGCCAACACGCTGGCGGGCCTCCTCGCCCCGGCCTCGGGCACCGTCCGGGTCGGGGGCAGGCTGGCGCTGATCCCGGAGGGCCGCCAGCTCTTTCCTGATATGTCGGTCGCCGACAATCTGGCTCTGGGCGGCTGGCGCTCGGGGCGGCGCGACCCCTCCGCCGTGTACGACCTGCTGCCGCGCCTGGCCGAGCTGTCGAGCAGGCGCGCGGGCGTGCTGTCGGGCGGCGAGCAGCAGATGGTGGCCTTCGGCCGGGCCATGATGTCGCGCCCCGAGGCGCTCGTGGTCGACGAGCTGTCGCTCGGCCTCGCTCCCAACGTCACCGCCGACCTGGCCGCGCACCTGGCCGAGCTCAACCGGGAGCACGGGCTGACCGTGCTGCTCATCGAGCAGAACGCGCGCCTGGCCTTCGAGCTGTGCCGCCGGGCGTACGTGCTGGAGTCCGGGCGGCTGGTGGCCGAAGGGGACAGCGCCGAGCTGGCCGAGGATCCGCGGGTGGCCAGCGCCTACCTCGGCGGGGCGATCACATGAGCGTCCCGGACGCGGGGGTGGGACCGTGAGCGCCTTCTTGACGTACCTGCTCAACGGCCTGGCCGTCGGGTGCGCGATCGCGCTGATCGCCAGCGGCCTGGTCGTCATCCACCGGGTCACCGGCGTGGTGAACTTCGCCCAGGGGACGTTCGCCGTGGTCGCCGGGCTGTGCACCTCCTCGCTGCTGGGGATGGGGCTGCCGCACGGCCTCAGCGAGGTCGCCGCCGTCCTGGCGGGGGCGGTGGCCGGGCTGCTGACCGGCCTGGTCGCCATCGGCCGGCGGGGCACGAGCCCCCTGTCGGCGCTCATCGTCACCCTCGGCGTGGGCGTGCTGGCCTACGCCGTCGAGATCGTCCTGTGGGGCGACCAGCCGCGCTCGGCCCCCGGCCTGGCCGGCTCGGTGACCATCGCGGGAGCGCGGATCCAGACCCAGCACCTGCTGGTCATCTGCGTCACCGCGGCGACGTTCGTGCTGCTCGCGCTCTTCTTCGGCCGCACCTACCTGGGCAAGGCGCTGACCGCGTGCGCCTCCAACCCGTACGCCGCCCGGGTGGTCGGCATCGACACCCGGCGGATGGGGCTGCTCGCCTTCGCGCTCGGCGGCCTGCTCGGCGGGCTCGCCGGGGTGCTGATCACGCCCCTGCGGCCGATCTCCTTCGACACCGACGTCACGCTGATCGTCAACGGCTTCGCCGCCGCCGTCTTCGGCGCGCTCACCCGCCCGGTCATCACCCTCGCCGGAGCGCTGCTGCTCGGCGTGGCCGAGACCATGGCGGCGGGCTACGGCTACGGGTCGCATCAGCTGGAGGTCGCGCTGGGACTCATGATCGTCGTGATGATCGTCCAGGCGAGCCGCCGCTCCACCATCCACCAGGAAACGGTGTGAAGCGGCTCGCGGGCGGGCTCGTGGCCGCCGCCGTCACGCTCGCGCTGCCCGCGCTGCTCGACGACAGCGCGCTGGCCGTCTACATCCTGCTCGGCCTGGCGGCCATGGTCACCGTCGGGGTCTCGCTGCTCATGGGCTACGCGGGACAGGTCTCGCTCGGCCAGGGCGCCTTCTACGCCATCGGCGCGTACACCGCCGCGCTGCTCACCCTGGGCGGCGTGCCCCCGCTCGCCGGCCTGATCGCCGCCCCGCTCGTCGCGGCCGCGTCCGCGCTGGTGATCGGCACACCCCTGCTGCGGCTGCGCGGCCACCACCTGGCCTTCGCGACCCTGGCCATGCAGCTCATCCTGCTGTCCCTGGCGGGGCAGCTGGAGATCACCGGCGGCGACATCGGGCTGCAGGCCATCCCCCAGTTCGGCATCGGGTCGTGGGAGATGAGCAGCGCGGTCGCGTACGCCTATCTGACGTGGGCGGGCCTCGCCCTGGTGATGCTGGCGACCCACAACGTCATCACCTCACGCCCCGGCCGCGCCCTGCGCGCCCTGGCCACCAGCGAGACCGCCGCCGCCTCCTCCGGTATCCCCGTCGGCCGCTACAAGCTCGTCGTGTTCGCCCTGTCGGCCGCGTTCGCCGGCCTGGCGGGCGGCATCTACTGCTTCTACACCGGCTACGTGGCACCCGGCTCGTTCCCGGTGCTGATCTCGATCCAGTACATCGTCATGGCCGTCGTGGGCGGGCTCGGCACCATCTGGGGAGCCGTCGTCGGCGCCACTGCGGTCACCCTGCTGGTGCAGGCGCTCAACACCGTCGGCGCGCTGCCCGGGATGCCCACCTACGCGCCGAGCGTGCTGTCGTACGCCGTCTACGCGCTCGTCCTCATCGTCGTGGTGCTCTTCCTGCCGCACGGGCTGCTGCCCGCGATCACCCGGCGCCTGCCGCGCACCGCGAAGCGCTAGACGACGCCGGCGTAGACCCAGCGGCCGTCGAGCCGGACGAACCTGCTGTGCTCCTCCAGCTCCCCCGGCCGGCCGCGCTCGACGTAGTGGGCGCGGAACCGTACGGTGCCCTCGGTGTGGACGACGCCGCCACCCGTGGTCTGCAGGATCTCCAGACGGGTCCAGCGCAGCCGCCGGTCCAGGTCCAGGCGGGCGGGGCGGTCGGCCGGATGCCAGGTGCGCAGCAGGTAGGGGGCGTCGCCGGTGCCGAACGCGGCGAAGCGCGACCGCATGAGCAGCTCGGCCGTGGGGGCCGACGCCTCGCCGCGGTGGAAGCGGCCGCAGCAGTCCTGGTACGGGGCGGGCAGGCCGCAGGGGCAGGTGGCTGGAGCGGGCATGCCGTCTATTGTGCCCGGCTGAGCCGCTGCTCCAGCCGGGACGTGAGGTCGGTGAGCGTCCACCCGAGCGGGGCGTCCAGGGTGAGAGCGGCGTCGGCGTCGCCGCGGGTCGGGCCCTGGTTGACGATGGCGATCGGGATGCCGAGGTCGGCGGCCCGGCCGACGAACCGCAGGCCGGAGCGGACCGCGAGCGAGGAGCCGAGGACGAGCAGCGCCCGAGCGCCCGCCACGAGGGCGAAGCACTCGTCCACGCGGGGGCGGGGCACGTTCTCGCCGAAGAACACCACGTCGGGCTTGAGCAGGCCGCCGCACGTCTCGCAGTCGACCACCCGGAACCCCTCGACCTGCTCGTCGTCGAGCACGGCGTCGCCGTCGGGGTTGATCTGGCCGGCGGCGGCGTCCCACTGCGCGTTGGCCGCCCGGAGGCGGCGCTCCAGCTCGGTGCGGGGGGTGCGCGCCCGGCACGACAGGCAGACGACCCGGTCGAGGCCGCCGTGCAGCTCGATGACCCGCCGCGCTCCCGCCGCCTGGTGCAGGCCGTCGACGTTCTGGGTGACGATGCCGGCGAGCAGGCCGCGCCGCTCCAGCTCGGCCACCGCCCGGTGCCCGTCGTTGGGCCGCGCGGCGCCGATCTGCCGCCAGCCGACGTGGCTGCGCGCCCAGTAGCGTCGCCGCGCCTGCGCGCTGCCGACGAACCGCTGGTAGGTCATCGGCTCGGCCTTGCGGGCCAGGCCCGTCGGCCCCCGGTAGTCCGGGATGCCCGACTCCGTGGACAGGCCCGCCCCGCTGAGCACCGCAACCTCGCCGCCGGCCACCAGGTCGGCCAGCGACCTCCTCGCGCTCTCGCTCACAGCTCCATGGTGCCCCACCCGCTCCGATGCCCGGTGACGCGGGATCAGCCGAACGCGGTGAGGAGCGCCAGGCAGCTCGCGGCGCACCGGCGGCAGTCCTCGGCGCACACACGGCAGTGCTCGTGCTCGCTCGCGTGGCGCTCGCACTCCTCCGCGCAGCGGAAGCAGATCTCGATGCAGGCCCTGAGCTGGGCGCGGGTGAGGTCGGCGTCGTAGCCGAGGCGGCGCGACAGCGCCCTGGCCGTCGCCTCGCAGAGGTCGGCGCAGTCCAGAGCGGTCCGGATGCACGTGCGGAGCAGGGCGAGCTGCTCCTGGCCGAGGCAGGAGCCGGCACATGCCGTGCAGATCTGCGCACAGTCGAACAGCGCGTGCACCGCGTCGGCGATCAGGCCGCGGTCCGCGCCGACATCGGCGGGACCGGGGTCGAGCATCCCGCATACGAGCATGTCAGAGCTCCTTTCTCCGTGGTCAACCGCTGCCCGGTCAGACCATGTTCACACCAGCTCGGGCGCATCCGTCTCGCGCATCAGGCCCTCCTCGATCACGGCGGACAGGAGCAGCTCGCGGTAGCCGCCGTCGCGGAAGAGCACGGTCAGCCGGTCCCGCTCGCGGCGGATGACCTCTCCCGGCCCCCACGCGGTGTGCTCGACGTGGGCGTGCATCTGGAAGGGGCCCGCCTCGGCGCCGTTCTGCTCGACCGCCGTCCCGGCATGGCAGGTGTCGCAGTTCCCGCACGGAGCCGGGAGCCGCTCGCCGAAGTAGCCCAGCAGGAACACGCGCCGGCAGTCCCGGGTCTCGGCGTAGCGTCGCATCATCTCCAGGCGGGTGCGCTCGATGTCCCGGCGCTGCTCGGCCACCGCCCTGGCGGCCCGCGCCGCCTCGGCCGTGGCCTGTCCGGCCCACCCGACCGTACGGGTGCCGAGCCTGACCGCGCCCGCCTTCTCCAGCAGGTTCAGCAGCGACGTCAGCCGCCGGGGGGTGAGGTCGAGCTCCTCGCGCAGCCGCTTGCGGTCGGTCCGCCCACCGGCCTCCACCGCCTCCGCGACCCGGGCGAGCGCCTCCTCGTCGGGGAGCGCCCCGGTGAAGAACCGCTGTAACCCCAGATCCTCCGCCCGGTAGAACAGCACCCCCGCGGCCGGCTCCCCGTCCCTGCCCGCCCGCCCGATCTCCTGGTAGTACGAGTCCAGCGACCCGGGCACCTGGGCGTGGACGACGAACCGCACATCCGGCTTGTCGATCCCCATCCCGAAGGCGCTGGTGGCCACGACGACGTCCAGGTCTCCCGCCATGAACGCCGCCTGCACCCCGTCGCGCTCGGCCCTGCGCATGCCCGCGTGGTAGGCGGCGGCCCTGACACCGCCGTCCGCCAGCCGCTGCGCCAGCTGACCGGTCTGCTTGCGCGTGCTGGTGTACACGAGCCCGGGTACGTCCAGCTCGCCGACCGCCTCGGCCACCTCCTCACCGCCGTCGCCGGACGAGCGCCGCACCTCCAGCCGGATGTTGGCCCGGTCGAACCCGCGCACGATCTGCAGCGGATCCCGCATGCCGAGCCGCTCGACGATCTCCGCCCGCACCGGCGGCGCCGCCGTGGCGGTCAGAGCCGCGACCACCGGCCTGCCGAGCGCCTCGACGACGGCCCCGAGCCTCAGGTAGTCCGGCCGGAAGTCATGCCCCCACGCGGACACGCAGTGGGCCTCGTCCACCACCAGCAGCGACGGCGCCGCGGCGGCCAGCTCGCGCACCACGTCCGGCCGGGCGAGCTGCTCGGGGGCGCAGAACAGGAACTCCGTCTCGCCCGCGCGCAACGACTCGAACGACGAGGCCCGCTCCCTCGCGGACGTCGCGGCGTCCAGGCTCACCGCTTCCTCGTCCCGCTCGCGCAGCGCCTCCACCTGGTCGCGTTGCAGCGCGACCAGCGGCGACACCACCAGCGTCGGGCCGTCCAGGAGCAGCGCGGGCACCTGGTAGATCGCCGACTTCCCGGCCCCTGTCGGCATCACCGCCAGGGTGTCGCGCCCGTCCGCCAGCGCCGCCATCGCCTCCAGCTGGCCGGGCCGCAGCTCGTCCAGGCCCAGGACGTCGCGCGCCACCCGCTCGCACCTGTCTTCAATCGTCTCCGGCATCCGGCCCCTTCCTGAGAGAAGGCCCTCCACTGCCCCCGCCCCCGGCACTTCACGCCTAGCTGCCGATCGACTGGACCCCCGTCGGTGATGTTCTCCTCTGTTCGGAAGTGATCGGACGGCGAGCGCGCCACCTCGTCCCATGGCGGGCGCGGTCTCGTCCGTCGAGGCGGATGCGGGGATACGACGCCGATCGGCAGCGGCGAACGATGTGTTCGTTGATTCAACTTCGATCACATCCGATCGGTACTATGGGGTCCCCCGCGAGGAGGACTATGACGCACACCGCACCCGGCACCGCCACCCGCCCGCCGAGCCACACCAGCCCCGGTCCTCTGCTCGCCGCCTGGGGAGCCGCCTCCTCGTGGGAGAGGCTGGTCCACACCCTGCTGCCGCCGGACGCCGCCCTGCCCGCGCCTTCCAGCGCCGCCGCGGCCGGCGAGGCCGGCCCGCTGGTCGCCGTGCGGGAGCGGGCGGAGGCCGAGCTGGGGACGCCGTGGCCGCAGCCGCTGGCCTCGCAGTACGCGCGCTACTTCCGCGACGGCAACCGCACGGTCTACGAGGGCAACGTGTTCGGGCGGCAGGACCGGCTGACCCGGGCCGTGCTCATGGCGGTCGCGAGCGGCGACGAGCGGTGGCTGGACGAGGCCGCCGACGGGATGGTCCTGCTGTGCGAGCAGAGCTCGTGGTGCTGGCCGGCGCATGAGGACACGTGCCGGCCGAGGGGGACGGTCCTGCCCGACGTGGCCGAGCCGTGCCTCGATCTGGGGGCCGCCGACGTGGCCGCCCAGCTGGCCTGGGCCGATCACGCGCTCGGGGCGCGGCTGGACGCGCGGTTCCCCGGACTGCGGGAGCGGACGCGGGCGGAGGTGCGGGTGCGGGTACTGGAGCCGTTCACGCGGCGGCGCGACTGGCACTGGCTCGGGCTCGACGGCGACGTGCACAACTGGTGCCCGTGGATCTGCGGCAACATCCTCGTCGCCGCGCTGCGCCTGGGCGAGCAGGGGGACGAGCGGGCGCGGCAGGTCGCGCTGGCTCTGGAGGGCGTCGACCGCTACCTCGCGGCGCTGCCGGCCGACGGCTCGATCGACGAGGGCTACGAATACTGGTGGAACGGCGCCTGCCGCGCGCTGGAGGCGCTCGACGTGCTGGAGCACGCCACGTCGGGCGCGCTCAGCGCCGGCCGGGTGCCGGTCGTGCGGGAGACCGTACGCTTCCCGCACCGGATGCACCTGGGCGGGCCGTGGTATCTGAACTTCGCCGACGCCCGGGCCCGGCCGTCGAGTGACTTCCCCTGGCAGGCGCTGCACCGGTGGGCCCGACGGCTCGGAGAGCAGGACGCGGTCCGGCACGCCGCCGCACATCAGGGTCCGGTCTCCGTCACGGCCGAGCTCGGCCGGGCGCTGAACGAGCTCGCCGACACCGAGTGGCGGCGGGCGGCCGGGGGCGAGCCGCCCCTGGTCTCCGGCTTCTGGCTGCCGGGCACGCAGGTCGGCCTCGCGCGGCCCGCCGCCGGGACGCCGCTCGGCCTCACGCTCGCGGTCAAGGGCGGGCACAACGGCGAGCATCACAACCACAACGACGTCGGCGCCGTCGTCGTCGCCGTGGACGGCGTGCCGGTCATCGTGGACGCGGGACGGCCCACGTACACGGCGCAGACCTTCGGGCCGGACCGTTACGCGATCTGGACGATGCAGAGCAGCTGGCACAGCGTTCCGGAGGTACGGGGCACGCCACAGGGGCAGGGCAGCCGGTTCCGGGCCCGCGACGCCGAGGCGGTGGACACGCCCGGAGTGTTCGAGGCGCGGATGGACCTCGCGGCGGCGTACCCCGTACCCGAGCTGGAACGGTGGCGGCGGACTGCCCGGCTCGACCGGGCCGCGTCGCGGGTGACGATCGAGGACGTCTGGAGCTTCACCGGCGCGGGCGGCGCCCCGAGCGTGCTGCACTTCCTGCTGGCCGGGCAGGTGGACCTCGCCGCCGGGCACGTGGCGGTGCGGCCCCTGGACGGCGCCCGCGACGTGCTCGTCACCTGGGATCCGGGGCCGGTCACGGCCTCGCTCACCGTACGCGAGCTGGACGATCCGATGCTCCGCGCGGTGTGGGGCGAGCGGCTGACCCGGCTGGAGCTGCGGCTGCCCGACACGGCGCGCGGCTCGCTCCAGGTCCGGGTGGAGGTGCGCCCGTGAGCGTCGCCGACTCCCCCACGCCGCTGCCCGACGAGCGCCGCGCCCAGGTGGTCGAGCTGCTGCGCCGGCGTGGCGTCGTACGCGTCAACGATCTGGCCACGGAGCTCGACGTCTCCGCGATCACCGTCCGGCGCGACATCGCGCTGCTCGCCTCCCAGGGGCTCATCCGCCGAGTGCGCGGCGGGGCCGTGCTCCACGGTGGAGCGCTCGCCGACACGCTCGCCGTCAAGGATCCGGAGACGCCGGCCCCGCAGGCGGCGCCCGTTCCGGACGGCGGGGGGCAGCAGCTCACGATCGGCGTGGTCGTCCCGTCGCTCGACTACTACTGGCCCGACGTGATCCGCGGCGTCCGTCAGGCCGCCGCGGCGTCCGGCGCCAGGATCGTGCTGCGCGGCGCCACCTACCAGGCCGCCGACGAGCGCCGCCAGCTCTCCTGGCTGGTGGAGTCGGTGGGGGTGGACGGGCTGCTCGTCGCGCCGACCACCACAGGGGACGACGGCGAGGCCCTGGTCCGGTGGCTGCAGCACACCGACGTGCCGGTGGTGCTCATCGAACGCACCGCCACCGTCGGGCCCTACCAGGAGGCGATGGAGTCGGTGGTCAGCGACCACGCGCTCGGGGCGGCGATGGCGGTGCGGCACCTCGCAGCGCTCGGCCACCGGCGCGTCGGGGTGATCACCACGCTGCAGAGCCCCACGGCCCCGCACATACGGCGCGGCTGGCGGCAGGCCTGCGAGGAGCTCGGCCTTCCTCTCAACGGCGCACTCGACGTCACCACGGTCGACCAGCGGGACCCCGAGTGGTCCGCGGTGGTCGACGACGTGCTCGACAGATCCCTGGCATCAGGTACGACCGCGCTGCTGGTGCACTCGGACCCGGAGGCGATCAGCCTGGTCGAGCGCTGCCAGGAGCGCGGCATCCGGGTGCCCGGCGACCTCACCGTCGTCACCTACGACGACGAGGTGGCCGAGCTGTGCGACCCGCCGCTGACCGCGGTCCGCCCGCCGAAGTCGGCCATCGGCCATGCGGCCTTCGCCTTGCTCGCGGCACGCCTGGCCGATCCGGACCCGCAACGGCCCGCGCACCGGGTGGTCGTCGAACCACGGCTGATCGTCCGCTCGTCCTCGTCGTAGGAGTCGCTCCTCACCCAGGTGCTCAGGGACAGGCGGGATGCCCCCGGACTCGCCAGGCGACTCCCCTCGTCACGAGTTAAGATCGTTCGTGCCGGGCTTAGGTGACCTGGTGCGGTTTGGAGTACTTGGTCCCCTGGCGGTGTGGACAGCTGACGGGCGACCGGTGCGGGTGCCCGAAGCGAAGTCACGGGCGCTGCTGGCCGACCTGCTGGTGCACGAGTGCCGCCCGGCAACACGTTGCAAGACCAAGGTCTCCCAGCTGCGCCGGCCCCTGGAGCTGGCCGAGCCCGGCGGTCGCGGACCGGTCGGCTTCCAGCGCGGCCACCCTCCCCTTGGGGCGTCGTCCGGTCAGCCGAGGGCGACGGAGGTGTCCACCGTGTCGGTCGTTCCGTCCGGCCAGGAGATGCGGGCGCTCGCCGGGCCGTCCCAGGAGAGCGCCGGCGCCTCCGGCGGCTCCTCGCCGCCGAGGAGGACCACCGCCTCGTACCACCTGTCCGGCTGGGCGGCCGTGCTGGTGGCGCACCACGGGATGAGCGTCCGAGCGGCGAGCGGCGAGGAGTCCTCGGCGGCGGTCACGCCCGACAGGTCCAGTCCCGGCCCGGGGATGACGCGGGAGTGAGCGGCGCCGTTCCAGGTGGCCGCCGTCTCGCCGCGGTCCGTGTCGGAGGCCGGAGTCCGCGCGGGGAGGGGCCAGCCGCCTATGCGCAGCACGCCTGGGGTGTCGCCTGCCTCCGCCAGGCGTACCAGCCGTACCTCCCACGGGCCGCGGGCGACGGACAGGACAGTGATGTGCGGGCCGAGGCGGACCGTGCCCGAGCGGCCGGAGCCGTGGTCGGGGCCGGTGGCGTCGGGGACGACCCAGTGGGCCTGCCAGCGGGAGGCGCCGAGGAGGGTGCCGGAGGGGAGCTGGTCGAGCAGGAGGGTCTCGAAGCCGGTGCGGTGACTGGGCAGGCCGTGCTCGTCGAGGATGACGACCGACTGGTCCAGCGGCTGGTCGGCGTGCTCGCCCGCGAGGACGGGGGAGGTGGCGGTCGAGTAGCCGAGGCGGGCGTACAGCGGCGAGTCGGTCAGGTTCGTGCCGGGGTGTGAGTGGTCGGTGCCGTGGTTGAGCACGCGGACGATGCCGTCGGAGCGGGTGCCGCTGACCAGCCAGCCGGGAGCGGGGATGGCGAGCCCGTAGTCGCCGGTGTCGATCGGGAGGGGTTCTTCGACGGCCGTCCACACCGGGTGGTCGGCGGGCAGGGACAGGCCGTACAGGCCCTTGGCCGCCCAGTAGGGCGAGCCCGGGCCGGAGTAGGACTGGGCGATGGGCCGCCAGGGGTGGTGCCAGCCGAGGGTGAGGAGGCCGTCGTCGTCGGGGGCGCCGTGGTCGGCGAAGTGGCGGACGATGCCGGAGGCGGCGCGGCGCAGTAGGCCGGGGGCGGGGGTGGACAGTCCCGCGCGGGCGCCCGTCCAGAAGGGGGTGGCGGCGGCGAACCGGTAGGTGAGGCTGCGCCCCTGGATGAGGGGGGATCCGTCGGCGCCGACGAGATGGACCGCGTCCCGCAGGTAGCGCTCCAGCCGCCGCAGGTAGACCGGCCGCCGCGAGTCCGCCGCCGGGTCCCCTGCCGCCATCTCCGTCCACAACAACGGGTAGAACTGCAGGGCCCATCCGGCGTAGTGGTCGTAGGACCGTTCGGCGCCGTCGGCGTACCAGCCGTTCTCCCGCGCGAAGCCGTCGGTGAGCGCGAGCCCTTCGTCGATGTCCCGGCGCATGTCGGCCCTTGGAGCGTCCGGAGCACCGGCGCCGACCGAGAGAAGGAACTGCTCGACCACGATCTGGAACCAGATCCAGTTGATCGGCGGGTAGCCGGAGCCGATCGCGGGCGTCAGGTAGTCGACGACCTGCTCCTGGACGCGCGGGTCGAGCCGGTCCCACAGCCATGGCCTGGTCAGGTGGAGCACCAGGGCGATGGACGCGGCCTCGACCTTGGCCTGGTCGTGCTCGTCGAGCCTCACCCAGCGCTCCGGCGAGTGCGGGTCCGTGCCCGCGGCCAGCCCCTTGGCGTACCACTCCATCAGCCCGTGCGGGTCACGCCCGCCCTCCCCCGCCACCCGGAAGCCGGCCGCCAGGAAGGTCCGCGCGAAGCCTTCGAGCGCGTCGACGTCGGCGCCGTACCCTCCGGCGGGGCCGGGGAAGGAGACGCGCGCGTGGCTGTCGGAGGCATGGCGCCGGGCGGTCAGCAGGAGGTCGTCGGCGAGCGCCGCCCAGTGGTCTCGGGTCCACCCGGTGTACGGCGAGAGCCGCCGGTCGTCGAACTCTCGCAGGGTGCGCATGCGGTCCTCCTGTGCGGCGGGGGCGTCGCCGGATCGCGACGGGAGGTGATGCTGGCACCGTCACCGCGGGGCGTCAAGACGCTTTCTGATCAGAAACGCTCACTTCGATCACCTGTGCGCACAGGCCTTGACGCTTTCGGAGGCCGATGACAACATCGCATCTTCGTTCCTGTTACATGAGCATCACCGATCTTCCGCAGCACAGGAGCACCACGCCGACCGATCAATAACGATCGCATGAACTGATCGTTTTTGATTAACAAAGTGTTGACGTGATTGAAACGATCGGACATGATCGGCGGCACTGGTAAGCGCTTGCCGCCGAAGGGACCCGAGTGAGAGACGGACGCCGACCGCAGGCCCTGCTGGTCATGGACCCCGCGCATTTCAGCGTGCAGTTCCAGGAGCCGCAGTTACGCCGGTTGCGCTCGCTGACCGAGCTCGCGGACCCGGTTCCCGTCACCGACCTCGACGCGGCGGACGTGCGAAGCCGGCTGCGCGAGGTGGAGGTGCTCGTGACGTCGTGGGGCTGCCCGGAGCTGACGGCGGAGCGGCTCGCCGACGCGCCGAAACTCCGGGCGATCTTCCACTGCGCGGGCACGGTGCGCACCTTCGTCACCGACGAGGTGTGGCGCCGAGGGATCCTCGTGACCACCGCGGCCGACGAGAACGCGATCCCGGTCGCCGAGTTCACCCTCGCGGCGGTCATCTTCGCCGGCAAGAAGGCCCCGTTCCTCGCCCAGGACGCGCGCGAACATCGCGACACCTGGTCCTACGCCGCCTCGCGCGGCGAGCTGTCCAACCGCGGGCGGACCATCGGCGTCGTCGGCTTCTCACGGACCGGACGCCGGGTCACCGATCGACTGCGAAGCCTGGAGGTGGACATCCTGGTGGCCGACCCGTACGCCGACCCGGCCGAGGTCAGCGCCGCCGGCGCCCACCTGGTCCCGCTGCCCGAGCTGCTGCGCCGCTGCGACGTGCTCACCCTGCACGTTCCCGCGCTGCCGTCCACCCGTCACCTCATCGGGGCGAAGGAACTCGCCCTGTTGCGACGAGGCGCTACGGTGATCAACACCGCGCGTGGCGCTGTCCTGGACACCGCGGCGCTGGAGAGCGAGTGCGCCACGGGACGGCTCGACGCCATCCTCGACGTCACCGAGCCGGAACCGCTGCCCGCGGACTCACTGCTGTACGACCTGCCCAACGTCATGATCACCCCCCACATCGCCGGCTCTCTCGGATCCGAGACCCGGCGCATGAGTGAGAGTGCGCTCGACGAGCTCGAACGCTACCTGTCCGGCAAGCCGCCGCGCGCGGCCGTCACCCCAGACGAGTTCGTGGTGAGCGCCTGAGCTCTGAGACCGGCTCGATGGAAAGGAGACCGGATCAATGATCGCTTCGAACACGCTAGGAGGGCGCGGAGTGCGACGCCGCCTTGTGAAGTGCACGGCGGCGGCTGCCGTCCTCGCGCTCGCCGTGACCGCGTGCGGAGGCGCTGCCGAGCCCGCCGAGGAGGGGGGCAACGTCACGCTGTCCGTCACGGTGTGGAACCTCGCCAAGACCCCCGAGTTCAAAGCGCTCTTCGACGCCTTCGAGAAGGCGAACCCGGGCGTCAAGATCGAGCCGGTCGACATCCTGGCCGACGACTATCCCGAGAAGGTCACCACGATGCTCGCCGGCGGTGACAAGACCGACGTGATCACCATGAAGAACGTCACCGACTACTCGCGCTACTCCAGCCGCGGGCAACTCGTCGACCTCACCGATCTGGTGAAGTCGACCGACACCTCCAAGCTGGCCGGCCTGGACGCCTTCAACGTCAACAACGCCTACTTCGCGATGCCGTACCGCCAGGACTTCTGGCTGCTCTACTACAACAAGACCCTCACCGACAAGGCCGGTGTGAAGTTCGACGACGGCATCACGTGGGACGAGTACGCCAAGTACGCCCAGCAGCTCACGCAGGGCGACGGCGCCAAGAAGACCTACGGCACCTACCACCACACGTGGCGCTCGGTCGTCCAGGCCATCTCGGCCGCCCAGACCGGCGGCGACCAGCTCAGCGGCGACTACAGCTTCTTCACCGATCAGTACAACCTGGCGCTCGGGCTGCAGAAGGCCGGTAACGCCCTGGACTTCGGCACCGCGACCGCGCAGCAGGCCGACTACCGGACCATGTTCGAGACCGGCGCGACCGCCATGATGCCCATGGGCACCTGGTACATCTCCGGCATCCTGGAGGCGAAGGAGAAGGGCGCCAGCAAGGTCGAGTGGGGGCTGGCCCCGATGCCGCAGCGGCCGGGGGCCACGGACGTGACGACGTTCGGCTCGCCGACGGCCTTCGCCGTCAACAAGCGCGCCGAGCACGCCGACATGGCCAGGAAGTTCGTGCAGTTCGCCGCGGGCAAGGCCGGCGCCGACGCGATCACCAAGGTGGGCGTGGTGCCGGCGCTGCAGAGCCCCGAGATCACCGAGGCGTACTTCTCGCTCAAGGGCATGCCGGCCGACCCGATGTCCAAGAAGGCGTTCGAGCCCGACAAGGTCGTGCTGGAAATGCCCGTCAGCGACAAGACCTCCGACATCGACACGATCCTCAACGAGGAGCACCAGCTCATCATGGTCGGCGAGAAGTCGCCCGCCGACGGCATCCGCTCGATGAACGACCGCGTCAAGAGCGAAGTACTCAACTGAGAACCGGCGGCGGGCCCGGCGATGTCCGGCGCCCGCCGCCTGCTCGGGCGCGCACCGAAGGAGCTACAAAGGATCATCATGGCGCATGTAATGACGCAACCGGCGCCGGCCGCGCCGAAAGATCCCCCCCGGCGGCCCCGGGCCTGGCGCAACACCCTGATCGGGTGGAGCTTCATCCTGCCGAACTTCGTCGGCTTCGCCCTGTTCACGCTCGTCCCCATGGTCGCGGCGTTCGCGCTGGCGTTCATGGAGTGGGACTCCTACAGCGCGCCGGAGTGGGTGGGACTGGACAACTTCCAGCGGCTGCTGGGCGACGAGAACTTCCGGGTCGCGCTCTTCAACACCCTCTACTACGCGGCCGGCCACATCCCGCTGACGCTGATCGCCGCGCTCTGCCTCGCGCTGGTGCTCGACAGGAAGCTGCGCGGCGTGCAGTTCTTCCGCACCGCCGCCTTCTTCCCGTACATCACCTCCCTGGTCGCCGTGGCCGTCGTGTTCAACATGCTGTTCAACCCGACGGCGGGCCCGGTCAACCAGTTCCTGCAGGTGCTGGGGATCTCCGACCCGCCCAGGTGGGTGGCGAGCACCGACTGGGTGATGCCGACGGTGATCATGACCAGCGTCTGGCGGGACATGGGCTACTACATGGTGCTCTTCCTCGCCGGGTTGCAGACGATCCCCAGGGAGTACTACGAGGCGGCCAAGGTCGACGGCGCCGGCGCCTGGCAGCGCTTCTGGAGCATCACGCTGCCGTGCCTGCGGCCGACGACGTTCTTCGTCCTGGTCATGCTGACGATCCAGAGCTTCAAGATCCTCGACCTGATCCAGGTCATGACGGAGGGCGGCCCCGGCCGCAGCACGCTGGTCCTGGCCCTGCTCGTCTACAGGGAGGGCATCAGGGAGGGAGAGTTCGGCTACTCCTCGGCGATCGCCCTGGTGCTGTTCGTGATCGTCCTGACCGTGACGGTCGTCCAGTTCCGTCTCAACGAGCGGAGGAGTGCCACATGACCGCGCTGCACGATGCTCCCCCGGCCGCGCGGCGCCGCCCGCCGGCGCCCTCCTCCGGTCCGCGGCGGCGCGGACGGCGCCTGGTCCGCACGGTCCTGGCGTACGCCGCGCTCGCCGTGGTGACGGCGATCGTGCTCGTGCCGTTCGCGTGGATGCTGTCGTCGTCGCTGAAGCGCGACAACCAGGTCTTCACCATCCCCATCGAGTGGATCCCGCAGGAGCTGCGCTGGTCGAACTTCGTCGACATCTGGACGCAGATCCCGCTGGCGACCTATCTGGGCAACTCGGTGTTCCTGTCGGTCACGATCACCTTCCTGCAGGTGCTCACCGGGAGCTTCGCCGCCTACGGGTTCTCCAAGGTGCGCTTCCCCGGCCGGGACACGCTCTTCCTGCTCTACATCGGCACGATCGCGGTGCCGTGGCAGGCGTACATGGTGCCGCAGTACATCATGATGCAGCAGGCCGACCTGACCAACACGCACCTGGCGATCATCCTGCTGCAGGCGTTCGGCGCGTTCGGCGTGTTCCTCATGCGGCAGTACTACATGTCGATCCCCGACGAGCTGTGCGAGGCCGCGCGCATCGACGGGCTGAGCGAGTACGGCATCTACCGGCGGATCATGCTGCCGCTGTCGAAGCCCGCGCTGGCGAGCCTGGCCCTGCTCACCTTCGTCAGCACCTGGAACGACTACATGGGGCCGTTCATCTACCTGACGAGCAACGAGCTGTGGACGGTCCAGCTCGGCCTGCGCTCGTTCATCGGCCAGTACAGCGCCGACTACGCCATGATCATGACGGGGGCGGTGCTCTCCGTGCTGCCGATCCTGGTCATCTTCCTGTTCGGGCAGCGCTACTTCATCCAGGGCATCGCGACGAGCGGGCTGAAGGGATGAGCGCGATCCGCGGCCTGCTCCGGCCCGCCAGGCAGGAGACGTACGAGAGGGTGTTCGGCGCCGTGTACGTCGGCCTGATGACGAACGTGCTGCTCGCCGTCGCGTGCGCGCCGCTGCTCCTGGCGCTGGCGATCGTGCGCGACCCGCTGGCGTCGTGGCCGTTCTTCGCCGTGCTGTCGGCGCTGTGCGCGCCGGCGCTCGCCGGGGCGTTCAGGTGTTTCGCCGCGCTGGGCGAGGGGTCGACGGCCGTGCTCGGCGCGTTCTGGGGCGGCTACCGCCAGGCCGCCGGCCGGGCGCTCGCCGTCTGGGCCGCGGGTGCGGCGCTGGTGAGCGTGCTGGTCCTGGACGCCGTCGTGGTCTCGCGGACCTCGTGGGGGCCGCTGCTGGTGCCGTTCTTCGCCACCGCGACCGCGCTGGCCGTGGCCGTGGCCGTGGCGCTGCTCGTGGTGGTCGCCGAGACGCCGCGCGGCGTGCGGCTGCGCGGTCTGGTCCTGCCGTGTCTCTTCCTGGTGGCGCGCCGCTGGTACCTGACCGCGCCCACCGTCGCCGTGCTCGCCCTGGCCGTCGCGGTCATCCTGGTCAAGCCGGTGGTCGGCGTGCTGCTGGCGTGCGCGCCCCTGCTGTACGTCGCCTGGTCCACCACCAGGCACGTGGTCGCCCCGGCGATGCCGGCGACAGCCCGGTAAGACATACGCCGGAAGCTCACCGGCGGTCCACTCTCCCCTCAACAGTTGGTCATGCCAGCCGGTCATGTTCGGATCCCCGGCCACTCCCCGAGTACGAGGAGACCCATGATCCGACGAACAGGCTTGATCATCACGACCGTGCTGGTGGCGCTGGCGGCGTGCACCGCCACCGCGACCGCCGCCCCGCCTCCGCAGATCGCCAACGTCGCACACCGCGGCGCCTCTGCGTACGCGCCGGAGAACACCCTGACGGCCTTCAGGCTGGCCGCGCGGCAGGGCGCGGACATGTTCGAGCTGGACGTACAGGAGACCAGGGACCACGAGCTCATCCTCGTGCACGACACCACGCTGGCCCGCACCACCGACGTGGAGCGGGTCTTCCCAGGCCGGGCGCCGTGGCGGGTGGGCGACTTCACCATGGCGCAGGTCCGCGAGCTGGACGCGGGCTCGTGGGCCGGCAGCGGGTACGAGCGGGTGCCGACGCTCAGGGAGGCGCTGCGGGCGATGGGCGCGAGCGGGCTCGGCCTCCTGGTGGAGATCAAGTCGCCCGAGCTCTACCCGGGCATCGAGGCCCGCGTCGCCGCCGAGCTGCGCCGCTCGTGGGACGGGCCGCTCATCGTGCAGTCGTTCGACTGGAACGCGATGCGCAGGTTCCGCCAGGTGATGCCCGAGGCCCCCATCGGCCTGCTCGGGACGCCGTCGACCGGCGAGCTCCCCCGCCTGGCGGAGTTCGCCGACCAGATCAACCCGCCCTACGGCGACCTCGGCAGGGACTACGTCGAGGGCGTCCACGAGCACGGCATGGAGGTCTTCGCCTGGACCGTGGACGACCCCGCCACGATGCGCCGCCTGATCTCCTATCAGGTGGACGGGATCATCACCAACAGGCCGGACGTCCTCAGCGGGCTGTGACCGTGGTCGGCCCCGGTTCGCCGGTGTCCCGGCCGGGTAGCCCGTCGAGCATGGTTGATCGACATGTCACCGGCGAGCCGGACCCCGGCCACCGCCGGCCCGAGGGGATGACGGACGAGATCGTCGAGGCGCTGGGCGCGATCAGCGAGGCCCTGGAGAGGACGCACCGGGCGCGGGGGCACCTGTACGCCTGGCACCAGCTCACCGGCAGCGCGGACGCCGGCCTGGACAGGGCCGTCGAGCTGCTCCGCGGGGCGGGCCATCAGGAGATCGCCGACCGGATCGAGCGGGATCTGATCGGGCTGAACGTCATCGAGGGGCGCTGGACGTTCCAGGTGTGCGAGGAGTACGACGCCCTGTACTACGCGACCTTCCAGGCCGTGGAGGCCGAAGCGCGCGAGCGCCTCGCGGACGGGCGGCCGCACATCTACGAGGCGGAGCTGAAGCAGAAGAGGCGCTCCCCCGGCCTCCCCGGCCACGAGACCGCCCCCGGACAGAGCTGATCACGCCGAACCCGCCCACCCCTGCTCGGGGTGGGCGGGAAGGGCTGCCCGCTACTTCAGGTACGGGTTCCTGGCGATGATCGGGAGCCTGCCGAAGCCGAGCGTGTCGCCGGCGCGGGCCAGGGCCAGGCCGATCAGCACGATCGAGTAGACGATGTGGTCGTCCACGAAGGGGTTGGTGCGGCCAGTGCGGAGAACAGGCCGCCGAGCGCGTTCTCGCCGGTGCCCTTGAGAAAGCCGGTCGTGGGGCTGCCGCCGGCTATCCAGGCGCGGTCGGCCGGCGTGGCGAATCCCCAGCCGAACGTCTTGTCCAGGAAGGCCCACAGGAAGGTCCAGCCGAGCGCGATCCGGGCGACGGCCCACACGTAGTCGACGGGACGGGTGGCGCTCTCAGCGGTGCCCGCGTCTAAGCCGGGCTTCGCGGTGGTGGCCATGGTGGCCCCTTCCAGAGGTTTGGCTGCGCTCTGCATGTCTCCATGACATCGCCTGCCGCCCGGCGCGTGCAGTGCCGTACGGCCTGCCCCGGCCGGGACCTTGGTCCTCGGCGCGGGCCGTCAGCCGCGGGCCTCCACGGGGTCCGCGGCCTCCCGCGGAGTGTAGGGCGGCAGGTCGAGCCGGGCGCGGATCTCCTGCTGGACGGCGACCTTCCCGGCCCTGGCGTCGATCGTCATCACGTACTCCTTGCCGCGGAACAGCTCCACCACCGGGTCGATCTTGTCGTGGTAGTCGCGCAGCCGCCTGGCCAGGGCGTCCGGGGCGTCGTCCTCCCGGGTGACGAGCTCGCCGCCGCAGACGTCGCACCTGCCCTCCACCTCGGGGCGGTGCGCGATGAGGTTGTAGTCCATGCCGCACCGCGAGCACAGCCGCCGGGCCAGGACCCGGCGCCGCACCTCGTCGTCGGGCAGGTCGAGCAGGATCACGCCGTCGATGTCATAGCTCTCCAGGAAGAACTCCGCCTGGCGCCGGCTGCGCGGGAAGCCGTCGATGACGAACCCGAAGTTCCAGTCGTGCTGCTGGAGCCGGTCCCCGACCACCTCCTCCACGAGGTCGTCTCCCACCAACTCGCCGGCGGCGACCAGACGGCGGACCTGGGCGCCGAGCTTCGTGTGGTTCTTGACGTGCCAGCGGAAGATGTTTCCGACGCTGATGTGGACCAGGTCGAGATCGTCGGCGAGCAACGTGCTCTGGGTGCCCTTGCCGCTCCCCTGCACTCCCATAATCACGTATTTCCGCATATCTCCCTCTCCTCGCGAAAGTCACACCAGGGTACGGGGCTCGAACCAGGCGGACGCGGCGTCGCCGAGGCGCCAGCACCGGTCGAGGAAGGGCGTGGCCGAGATCGACGCGCGGGTGCGGGAGTTGGCGGTGCGTACGGCGTCCGGCCGGTCCCCCAGGAGGCTGCCGGGCGACAGGTCGAGGAGCCAGAGCGGCCTGAGCTCCGCACCGCGCATCGCCTTGGCCTGCGTGGACTCGATCCCGGCGTGCACCCAGCGGACACCCGCGGCCGCCGCGCGCCGGATCGGCAGGTAGAAGACGAGGTTGAAGTATTCGGCCGCGCCGCGCAGCCGCTCGTAGTCGAACCCGGCCGAGCGCAGGTGAAGCGTGTCGCCGTGGACGTAGTAGAGGACGAAACCGACGGGCGGCTCGCCCGGCGGGTTGCAGCAGATGACCCGCGCGGCCGAGCCCAGGTGCCGGACCTGCTCGGTGAGCGCCCGTTGATAGTCGCCGCCGTGGCCGTATCTGGCCTCGGTGCCCGCCAGGAGCGCCGCGGCCTGACCGACCCAGTCGCTCAGCGGGGCGTCGACGATCTCGTAGCCCGCCGACTCGAAGCGCCTGATCTCCCTCCTGACCATCTCCCCGCGGCTCCTGCCCAGCGAGCGCGTCCACGCCTGCCAGCCTTCCTCCGGGACCGGCAGCCAGGCGTCGGCGCCGAGCAGCACGGGCAGCGCCTCGACCCCGGCCGCTCCCAGCGCCGCGGCGTCCGAGGTGGTGAGGTACATCGCCATGGCGGGCAGCCCGACCTCCTCCAGGGCCGCGCGAAGGGCCGCCCCCACCTCACCCTGATCGGCGCCGGGGGTGGCGAGCAGATGGGTCTGGTATCCGCCCTGCGGACCGGCGAGCAGCCCGAAGGGCCCGGGCGCGGGCAGCTCGCGCGCCGCGAGGATGGCGGTCCAGTCGTAGAACGGCTGTGTCGGGCCGCTGACCACGGAGACCGGCAGCGCCGCGAGGCCACCTCCGGAGAGCTCGGCGGTGACGGCTCCCGCGGGCACGCTGGACATCGCGGCGCAGAAGCCCAGCCACCGCCGAGAGGAGTAGAAACGATCGACGGTCATCGAATCCCACAATAAGGAAGTCGTTCCACTCAGCGGGTCGACGAAAGGAAACACGAAAAGCCTCCGATCGGAATAACCGTGGATTGGACACGCCTTTACTTCTCATATTTCGATGCTCATTCCTAGTTCGTCAGGCACCGGAGATCGGATCTGTATCCTTGGCGGAATCAGGGAGGCAAGAGTGATCATCGAGGCCGCCGACGTCGTGGTGACGAGCCCCGACCGCAACTTCGTCACCCTGCGGATCACCACCGCCGAGGGCCTGGTGGGACTGGGCGACGCGACCCTCAACGGCCGGGAGCTGGCGGTCGTCGCCTACCTGCGCGACCACGTGGTCCCGCTGCTGATCGGCCGCGACGCGCACGCGATCGAGGACACCTGGCAGTTCCTCTACCGCGGCGCCTACTGGCGGCGCGGCCCCGTCACGATGGCCGCCATCGCCGCGGTCGACGTCGCCCTGTGAGACCTCAAGGCGCAGGCTGCGGGGATGCCCCTTTACCAGCTGCTCGGCGGCGCGAGCCGGTCCGGCCTGCCCGCCGTCTTCGAGGCGGTGCGCGGCGAGTTCGGGCCGAGCTGCCGCTCCTGCACGACGCCCACCACCGGCTCACCCCCATCCAGGCGGCCAGGCTCGGCAGGGCGCTGGAGCCGTACGATCTGTTCTGGCTCGAAGACTGCACCCCGGCCGAGAACCCGGAGGCGCTGCGGCTGGTGCGGCAGCACACCACCACGCCGCTGGCCATCGGCGAGGTCTTCAACACGGTCTGGGACTACCAGGTGCTCGTCCGCGAGCAGCTCATCGACTACGTCCGGTCCGCCGTCACCCACACCGGCGGCATCACGCATCTGAAGCGCGTCCTGGAGTTCGCGGCCCAATATCAGATCAAGTCCGGCATGCACGGCCCTACGGACATCTCCCCCGTTGGGATGGCCGCCGCGATGCACCTCGGCCTGTCCCTGCACAACTTCGGCATCCAGGAGTACATGAAGCACGGGGCGCTGACCGACTCCGTGTTCCAGCAGTCGTTCACCTTCGCCGACGGCATGCTGCACCCCGGCGACCGGCCCGGCCTCGGCGTGACGCTGGACGCCGACGCGGCCGGCGGGTTCCCCTACCAGACGGCCTACCTGCCGTTCAGCCGGCTGCGCGACGGCACCGTCCACGACTGGTGAGGCGTGCGCGGGCGGCGCTCACCGCCGGCCGGGTGTGCTCTCCCTCAGGACGACGCCGGTGGAGATCTGTACGGTGTCCGTGGCGGGGCCGTCGCCGAGCGCGAGCCGCATCGCGGCCAGGCCCACCTCCCGCAGGGGCACGGCGACGGAGGTGAGCGCGGGGGTGACGTCGATCGCCGAGTCGATGTCGTCGAAGCCGGCGACCGCGATGTCCCGGCCGGGGACGAAGCCGGCGTCGCGGAAGGCCGTCATGGCGCCGATGGCCATCACGTCGCTGACCGCGAAGACGATCTCCACGCCGTCGAGTCCGCGTTCGGCGAGCTTGCGGGCCGCCTCGTAGCCGCCGCCGCGGGTGAACTCGGTCTCGATCACGAACCTGTCGTCGAGGGTGACGCCCGAGGCGCGCAGGCCCGCCGCGAAACCCTCACACCGGTCGCGGGAGGTGCGGACGGAGGCAGGCGCGCGGAAGATCGCGAAACGCCGGTAGCCCGCGCCGGCGAGGGCTCGGGCGAGCTGGTGGGCGCCGCCGGCGTTGTCGACGGTGACGGTGCCGAAGGGCAGGTCCCGCTGGCTGACCATGACGACCCGGCCGCCCGCCGCCTGATACGCCTCCAGCTCGCCGGCCAGCGCGCCGCGGGTGTCCGCGCCGTCGACGCGGCTGCCGGCGACCGCGATGACGCGCGGCCGCCGGCCGCGCAGCGTTCTGACGATCTCGAGCTCGCGCTGCGGCGAACGGCCGGCGACCGCCAGGGTGACGATCAGCCCGGCGGCCTCCGCGGCCTGGCTGAAGCCCCCGGCGATGGCGGAGAAGTAGGGGTCGGCCACGTCGCCGACCACCAGCGCGGCGGTCCTCGTCGAGCCTCGCGCGATGGCCTGCGCCGACGGGTGCGGCCGGTAGGCGAGCTTGGCCGCCGCGGCACGCACCCGGGAGGCGTTCTCCGTGCGGACGTTGCGGGCGCTGCCGTTGAGCGCGCGGGAGGCGGTGGCGATGGAGACGCCCGCCTCCCTGGCGACGTCGTGCAGGGTGGCGGACTGCGCCGGCGCGGCGTCATGCATGGCGCTCCGGGGGGACGTGGACGTGTGGACTGGCCACGTCGTGGGCGCGCAGGTGGCCGCACATGCCCCACCGGCTCTCAGGCGGGGATTCGAGCAGCGAGGAGTGCAGCAGGTGCTCGCCGTCGCCGCGTTCGAGCGCGTCGAGCACCTCGGCCGTCTCGCGGGCCTCCCGGGCGACCGTGCCCTCCCAGATCTCGCGCCAGCCCGCGACCGAGGGCCGCACCAACGCGACCGCGCTGCCGTACAGGCGCCGCAGCGGGCCGAAGTCGCCCTCGCGGGCGGCCTCGGCGAGCCGCAGGAACCCCGCCACGGCCAGCTCGCGCCGCCTCCGGACCGCCGCCTCCACCGTGCCGGGGTCGCCGGGAGGCAGCGTCGCGGCCTCCCGGTAGCGGGCCGGATCGCCGACGACCTCCGGGGGGAAGGTCATGACGGCGTCGCCGGCCTCGGGCAGGCCGGCGTTCTGCATGACGACGACCACCTCCAGGCCGCCTCGGTTGATCGCCCGGTGGATGGTGCCGGGCGTGAACCACACCGTCGAACCGCCGCTCAGCTCGGTCTCCCGGAAGCCGCTCATGTCGAGCGTCTGCAGGGCGCCGCGGCCGCCGATGACGACGTACGCCTCGGTGGAGGCGGTGTGCAGGTGCGGCGTGCCGCCCTCCAGGCCGTCGGCGCAGGCACCCGAGTAGACCGACAGCCGGCTGACCGACGTGCCACCGGGAAAGGCGGGGGTCATGCCGGGTCCCGCCCGGCGGCCAGGGCGGCGCGGCCCTGCCCGGCCAGGAGCTCCGTGCCGTCCTCGCCCCGGTCCCCGCAGGCCACCACGACCGCGTAGCGCAGGCTCATCGTCTCCCCGTCCGGCAGCCCGACCTCCTCGCTGAAGAACGGCGCCGGGCAGAGGCAGGCGAAGTCCTCGCTGCGGGCGAACCACTGTGGCGGGTGCCGCGGGTTGGCGGTGTCGTCGACCATGACGACGGTCGAGGAGGTGCCGGACTCGTCGTGGCGGCCGCGGAAGCCGAACCACTCCGCCCGCGTCCCCCGCAACTCGTCGCCTCCCGCGCCGGCCGGCGACTGGATGACGCCGCCCGTGAACGATCGCGGCCCGCGCCAGAACAGGCCGCCGTAGCCGGCGTTCTCGCGCCCCTTGGTGGTCGGGGAGCCGAAGTCGAGCGTGCCGCCGGACACGTTCGTCATGGCCGTCTCGAACACCAGCGCCCAGGCCGCCTCGTCCACCACGGTGGCCGTCAGCGCCCGCCGCTCCTCGATGACGGGCAGGTCCGCCTGCGAGATCCAGTCGAGGCGGTGCCCGATCCGGACCCGGTCATCGCCGGCCGACAGGTCGGTCATGTCCCGGTGCACGGCGCTGCCGTTGTTGTCGAGCTGCACGTAGGAGCTGCCGTGGACGTAGGTGGGCCCGCCCCAGAAGTTGTGCTCGCCCACGTGCGGCAGGGACCAGGCGATGCCCTTGTGCCAGACGTGGTCGTGCGGGCGGAACAGCGAGACCACCTCGCCGGTCAGGGTGCGGATCGGGTGCAGGTAGGGCTTGGGCGACTCCAGCACGGGGGTGTCGGGCCGGTAGGTGTAGGTGAAGAGCTCGACGTCGCCGGCGGTGACGGAGACGGAACGGCCGAGTGCGTGGAGGGCCCGCAGGGTGGTCGTCACCGGCTCGCCTCCGACGGGGCGCGCCAGGGGGCGCCGATGCCGTCCATCCGCTCGGCGAACGGGCTGCCGGGGCCGATCTGCCCGCGCCGGACCCGCTCGCCGGTGAACGAGGAGGCGTAGACGGCGGCGACGAACTCCATCGTCCGCCTCGCCTCCTCGAGCGTGACCGGCGGCGCCTCGCCCCGGTCGAGCGCGTCGAGGACCTGGGCGAACTGGCCGTCGTGGTTGCTCACGCCGGTGGCGGCGCCGGGCTCCCAGAGCTCGGCCACGTCCTCGTGGCCCGGAGCCGGGGTCACGGTCCAGTCGTCGTCGGTGTAGCCGTACAGGTGCTCGACCTCGACGGTGGCGCGCTCGAAGTCGAAGCGCAGCACGGAGGTCTCCCGCGGCGACACCACCGAGTTCACCACCGTGGCCATCGCGCCGTTGTCGAACGTCACCAGCGCCATCGACACGTCCTCGGTCTCGGTGTCGCGCGCCTGGCGGGCGGCCATCGCGCTGACTTCCTGCCAGGGGCCGAGCACGGAGAAGAGCAGGTCGAACTGGTGGATGCCGTGGCCCATGGTGGGCCCGCCGCCCTCCGACACCCAGGTGCCGCGCCAGGGGACGGCGAAGTAGGCCTCGTCGCGGTACCACTGGGTCAGACAGGTGGCCAGCAGAGGGCGGCCGAGCCGGCCGGAGGCCAGCAGTCTCCGCAGCCGGGCCGCACCGGCCCCGAAGCGGTGCTGGAAGACGGTGGCTACGTGGCCCGTGGAGCGGCGCTCGGCCTCGATCAGGGTGTCGAGCTCGGCGAGGGAGAGCGTGGGCGGCTTCTCCATCAGCACGGTGACCCCGGCCTCCAGGCACTCCAGCGCCTGCGGCGCGTGCAGCAGCGGCGGGGTGCACAGGTGGATCAGGTCCAGCTCCTCCTCGCGCAGCAGCTCGGCCAGGCTCGCGTAGGCGTGCGGCACGTCCCAGGCGGCGGCGAAGGCTCGGGCTCGGTCGAGGTCCACGTCGACCACGGCGACGAGGCTCGCCCGGCCGCCGGAGCCGGCCAGGGCCTGCGCGTGGGCGGTGGCGATCCCACCGGTGCCGACGATCGCGGCCCGGTAGTTGCGTTGAGACATGAGATCCTTCAGGCGCCGGGAAAACGTATTCCGCAGTCTGCATGTCACGCCGCGCCACCGTCAAGGCGGTCAGGCCCGCGTGCTGTCCCTGATGACCAGCCGGCCCTGGACGGTCAGGTGCTCGGCCGTCCCCCGCTCCCTGAGCGCCAGGCGGATCGACTCGGCCCCCACGTGCGCCAGGGGCAGCGCCACGGTGGTCAGCCGCGGCGTCACGTCGGCGGCCAGCTGGATGTCGTCGACGCCGGTCACGGAGACGTCGGCGGGCACGGCGACCCCGGCGGCCCGGAAGGCGGACAGCGCGCCGATCGCGATGACGTCGTTGACGGCGAGCACCGCGTCCGTCCGCCCGGCGGGCAGCTCGCGCGCCGCGTCGAAGCCGCCCTGGCGGCTCGCCTCGCAGTGCACCACCCTGATGCGCCGCGCCTGGACTCCCCCGCCGCGCAGCCCCTCGACGAACCCGGACACGCGGCCGGCGAAGTTGACCCGCTCGGCGGGCCCGGCCAGGATCGTCACCCGGCCGTGCCCGGTCCGCGCCACGTGCGCCCCCACCAGGCGGCCCGCGGCGTGGTTGTCGAAGGCGATCGAGTCGAAGGAGCCGTGGGCGACGCCCGCGATCACCACCCGCCCGCCGTCGCGCTCGTAGGCGCGCAGCTCGTCGAGCAGGCGGTGGTCGAGCTCGCCGGCCCCGAACCTGCTGGAGGTCAGCACCAGCGCGCGCGGGCGCAGGGCGCGGAGCACACGGACCGCTTCGAGCTGCCGTTCGGGGGCCGCCCATGTCGAGGAGACGGTGACGAAGACGCCGGACATGCGCGCCTGCCGCTCCATCGCCGCCACGATGATCCCCATGGCGGGCGTGGTCAGGTCGTCGGCGATCAGGGTGATCGACTCGCCCGCCCGCCGCATCGCCCTGGCCGAGGCGTCCGCGGTGTAGCGCAGGGCGGCCGCCGCGGCCAGCACGCGCTCCTCGAACTCCGGCGCGACCGTCCGCGAGCTGCCGCCCAGGACCCGCGACGCGGTCGCGACCGAGACCCCCGCCGCCGCCGCCACGTCGTGCAGCGTGACCGTCCGTCTCGCCGCGCGGGGCATGCGGACTCCTCTCCACGACGGGCGTACTGCATGTTAACCGGCTCCGGATGCCGAAAGTTTCGGCGGGGTGAACTCCTGGAGCGGGCGCCGACGCCACGGGCAACCCCCTCACCTGCGACGACTACGCGACCGGCGGCTACAGCCTGGCCGCGGCGCCGCGCTGAAGAGCTTCGGCCTGCGGATCAGAAACTCCGACAACGTCATCGTCCGCAACCTCACCATCACCGACACCTCCGACTGCTTCCCGCAGTGGGACCCGACCGACGGCGAGGACGGCAACTGGAACGCCTCCTTCGACAACGTCGAGGTGTCCGGCGCCACGCACGTATCGGCGTGGGCTTCGGCTCGCGGGTGTACGCGCAGAGCAACGCCTTCGACGGCATCCCCGCCGAGGAGGTCCTGACGGTCCTGAAGGGCACCGCGATCACCGCCGGGGACAACCTGGTGAACGGCGCGCCCACCGACCTGGTCGCCGCCCACAACGCCGCGACCGGCGCCGGCCTGGGCACCGACGTGGGCTAGGCCCCGACCCTGTTCGACCGGATCCACCCACCGCGCGCCCTGCGCGCGCTCGTCCCCCCGGGCGCGGGAGCGGGCCGCCTCCGCTGAAGCACCTGTACGGCCCGCGCGGTGCGGTGCGCGGGCCGTACAGGCCAAGCCCCCGGGGCTCCCCGGGGGGCATCTCAAGCCTTGCCGTCGGACGCGCGCAGGCGCTCGCTCTCCTCCTGCAACTCGTCGATCATGCGTGACGCCTCGGCCTTGCTGAGCCCGCCGGGCACCTCCCTGCTCGCCTCTCTGGCCAGGGTGCGCAGGTAGGACTCCTGCGGAGCCGTCATGGGCTCTTCACCGGTCGTCCATTCGCCCGGATCCTTCTCCACCGGCCCGTTGCTCATCGCGCCCTCCCTCGAACGTGCGTTCCCTGGTCGGAGCGATCTGCCCCGAGGCTCCACGGGCAAACACCCGCGGGTCCGGGGCCGGGGATCGGGGAAACCTCAGGGACGATCACTGATCCGCCGGCAGGGAGCGGGCGGGCAGTGTGGCGGTATGAAACTCCGGGACCGCCTGGCCGCAGCCTCCTTCACCGCCGGACCCGCCGCGTTCCTGGGCGGCTGGATCCTCATGCTGCCCATCGACGGCGACCTCGTGCCCGGCCCCTGGTGGACGGCCGCGCACGCCGTCTGGCTGGTCGGGTTCCTGTTCTTCGGTGTCATGACGCTGGCGCTGCGGCGCATGGCGGGCCCGGTGACCGGTGGCCGGAGGGTGGCGGTGGAGGCGGTCGCGGGAGTCGCGCTGCTGAGCGTCGCCGCCAACGTCGTCCAGCTCGCCATCGACCTCGCCGCCGGGCTCGCCTCGGCCGACGGGGCGGCGCTGCGGGCGGCGATCGAGGGCGCGAAGGCGAACCCGATCGTGGAGACCGCCGTCTACACGATCGGGGCGCAGCTGTTCTTCGTCGCCCTGCTGGTGTTCGCCGTGCTCCTGGCGGTGCTGCGCCGGGTCACGCCGGTGAGCGCCGCCGTGGCGGTGTCGGGCGTGGTGGTGCTGGCCGGGGCGACGCTGGGCATCGGCAGGGACTCGGCCCTGGTCGCGGTGGGGATGGCGCTGCTGTGGCTGGGCGTCCTGCTGCTGGGCCGTGGGCCGCAGACGGGTCAGGCGGCCCCCGGCTTCGGCTGAGGCGCCCCCTCGGCGTCCCCCCGCGGCCCGGTGAATCGCTAACCGGCTCGGGAGGCGAGCTCGGCCAGGCGGCGTTCGACGGCGGCCAGCCGGTCGGCGACGGACCGGCTGTGCAGCAGCTCGGCGAGCTGGTCCGCCTCGTCCCTCTCGAGCTCCACGGGCTGCGCGGAGTCACCTGGACCGTAGACGATCAGCTCGCGCCTGCCGTCGTGGTGGTCGATGACCGCGAGCCTGCCCCCATGGCGGGTGCGGCACTGGTGGACCGTGCCGACACCGGGGACGGTAGCGGGTGTGATCTCCATAGCCGGTTTCCTCCGTTCGGGTCGGGACGTAGGCACCACGTACAGCTGTGGCGACGTCATCGTGACTCCCCTCCGAACTCACGCGAAGTAGCGCAGATAGACGTAGATCCAGGCCAGCACCGAACTGAAGACGGTGACGACCAGCCCGTACTTGGTGAACTGCCAGAACGAGATCGGGTGCCCGGACCTGGCGGCGATGCCGATGGCGACCACGTTGGCGCTGGCCGCGACCGCGGTGCCGTTGCCGCCGAAGTCGGCGCCGAGGGCGAAGGCCCACCACAGCGCCTGGCCGGTGGCGGCGTCCGGAGCCTGCGCGACCAGGCCTTCGACGATGGGCGTCATGGTGGCGACGTAGGGGATGTTGTCGAAGAAGGCGCCCAGCACGGCGGAGCCGAACAGCAGCGAGGTGGCCGCGCCGAAGAAGTTGTCGCCCACGGCGCCGATCGCCCACTCGCCGGCGGTGGCGATGACCCCGGTGTGCACCAGCCCGGCGACCATGACGAACAGGCCCATGAAGAACACCAGCGTCGGCCACTCGACCTCGCGCATGGTCGCGGAGACGTCCGAGCGGGCCACCAGGATCATCACGCCCGCGCCGAGCAGGGCCACGATCGACGGCTCCACGTGCACCACGGCGTGCAGGCCGAAGCCGACGATGACCAGGGCGAGCACCATCAGGCAGCGGAGGAGCAGCCCGGGGTCGGTGATGGCCCGCCGCTCCTGCAAGGCCATCACCTCGGCCACCCGGTCGGGGTTGTAGCGGAACGAGCGGCGGAACATCCACCTCGACACCAGCAGGAAGACCGCGAGGATGACCACGACGATCGGCGCCATGTGGAAGAGGAAGTCGTTGAAGGTCAGCCCGGCGCGGCTGCCGATGATGATGTTGGGCGGATCGCCGATGAGGGTGGCCGCGCCGCCGATGTTGGAGGCGAGGACCTCGGCGATGAGGTAGGGCTGGGCGGGAATGGCGAGCCGGGCGCACACCATGATGGTGACGGGCGCGACGAGCATGATCGTGGTGACGTTGTCCAGGAAGGGCGAGGCGACGGCGGTGATGCCTATCAGCATCACCATGAGCCGGTACGGCCTGCCCTGCGACTTCTTGGCGGCCCAGATGGCCAGGAAGTCGAAGACCCCGGTCTGTTTGATGATCCCGACGATGATCATCATGCCGAACAGCAGGAAGATGACGTTCCAGTCGACTCCGGAGTGCTCGGAGAAGAACACCTGCGCGCCGGGGATCAGCCCGAAGGCCGCCATCACGCCGGCGGCGATGAGCACCACCTTGACCTTGTCGATCTTCTCGGTGGCGATGAAGAAGAAGGCGACCACGAAGACGGTCAGGGCAAGCGCACCGCTCATCGGGTGCGCCCCGGCGGTCCGGTCCGGAGGCGGGCCAGGCTCAGGTCACATGATGCCGTCAGCGAATACCGTACGGGTATCAACAGTTTTTTCATGGCAAGTCCTTGGGTCAATACGGGTGCGGTATGTCAAGTCTCGACAATGGGGACGCCGCAGCACCATCGGGTCTGACACCCATCTCCGCGTGCGGGCACCATGTAGAAGGGCGCGGACGAGGGCGTGGAGTGCGGGCGCGGATGGAGGCCACGCCGGATGGACGGCGAGGCCGGTCAGCGGCAAGGGTGGGGCGTATGACCGATCAACGGCGGCGAACCCCGGTGCAGGGCCTCTTCTGGCGCATCATCGCGATCAACGGCCTGGTCTTCACCGTCGGGACGCTGGTCCTGGCGCTGTCCCCCGCGACGGTGTCCTCGCCGGTGCTGCTCACCGAGATCCCGGTGCTGACGATCGGGCTGGCGATGATGCTGGCCGCCAACACGCTGCTGCTGCGCAGGAGCCTGGCCCCGCTGGACGCGCTCACCGCGCTCATGCGGCGGGTGGACCTGCTGCGGCCCAGCGACCGGCTGACCGACAAGGGCAATGGCGACCTCACCGACGTGATCGGCGCGTTCAACGCGATGCTGGACCGGCTGGAGAGCGAGCGGACGAAGTCCAGCGCGCACGCGCTGGCCGCGCAGGAGGCCGAGCGGCAGCGCATCGCCCGTGAGCTGCACGACGAGATCGGCCAGAGCCTCACCGTGGTGCTGCTGGGCCTGAAGGGGGCCGTCGACCGCGCGCCGGCCGAGCTGCGCGAGGACCTGCACACCATCCAGGAGACGGTCCGGTCCAGCCTGGACGAGGTCCGCCAGGTCGCCCGGCGGCTACGGCCCGGCGTGCTGGAGGATTTGGGCCTGATCAGCGCGCTGAACGCGCTGGCCACCGACTTCTCGGCGATGAGCGACGCGCCGGTGACCCGCCGGCTGGACTCCCGGCTGCCGGCGCTGGGCGGCGAGGCCGAGCTGGTGGTCTACCGCATCGCGCAGGAGGGCCTGACCAACGTCGCCCGGCACGCCCACGCCTCGCGCGTGGAGCTGTCGCTGTGCCGGCAGCCCGGCGGCGTGCTGCTGTCGATCGTCGACGACGGGCGCGGCGGGCCGATCAACGAAGGCGCCGGCATCCGCGGCATGCGCGAGCGCGCCCTGCTCGTCGGCGCACGCCTGTCCATTACCCACCCGCCGACCGGCGGGACCGCGATCCGTCTGGCCGTACCCGTCCAGGACGAAGGGAACTGATCAGGTTGGCACCGACCCGCATCCTGCTCGCCGACGACCACGCCCTCGTGCGCCGAGGCCTGAGGCTGATCCTGGACGCCGAGCCGGACCTGACGGTCGTGGCCGAGGCGGGCGACGGCGCCGAGGCGGTCGAGCTGGCCTGCGAAGGTGTGGACCTGGCCATTCTCGACATCGCCATGCCGCGCATGACGGGCATCCAGGCCGCCAGGGAGATCTCGCGGCGCGCTCCCGAGGTGCGCCTGCTCATGCTGTCGATGTACGACAACGAGCAGTACCTGTTCGAGTCCCTCAAGGCAGGGGCCAGCGGATACGTGCTCAAGTCGGTCGCCGACCGGGACCTGCTGGAGGCGTGCAGGGCGGCGATGCGCGGCGAGCCGTTCCTGTATCCGGCCGCGGTCACCGCGCTGATCCGCGACTATCTGCGGCGCGACGACCAGGGCGAGAGCCTGCCCGCCAGCCTGCTGACCACGCGCGAGGAGGAGATCCTCAAGCTCATCGCGGAGGGGCACTCCTCCAAGGAGATCGCCGACCTGCTGGTGATCAGCGTCAAGACCGTCGAGCGGCACCGCGCCAACATCCTGAGCAAGCTCGGCATGCGCGACCGCCTGGAGCTGACCCGCTACGCCATCCGCGCGGGGCTGGTCGAACCCTAGACCGCCAGGTTTAGGACATCTCAATTAACACCATTGACATCTCCATAAATCGGCCCATACGTTTTGCGAAACGTTTCGACAAGCATCTCATGGGCCGAAGGGGGCCGAAGTCGGATGACTTCGTTACGCGATGTGGCCGAGCGCGCACACGTCGCCGTCAGCACGGTCTCCGCGGCGCTGAACGGCACCCGCCCGGTGGCGGCGGCCACCAAGCAACGGATCGAGCAGGCTGCGGCCGAGCTCGGCTACCGCCCCAACGTGCTGGCGCGCGGTCTGGTGAGCAAACGGACCCGCATCCTGGCGCTGCTGTTCCCGGCTCCGCACAGCGGCTTCGGGCTGACCGAGATGCAGTTCGCCACCGCCGCGGCCGAGGCGGCCACCGCCCAGGGCTACCACCTGCTGCTGTCGCCGGAGAACGCCGACCCGGTCGAGGAGCTGCGCTATCTGACCGGGCTGGGCCTGGTCGACGGCGTGCTGCTCATGGAGGTGCGTCTCGACGACGAGCGGACCGAGTTCCTGTCGCAGGCCGGGGTGCCGTTCGCGATGATAGGGCGGACCCGCGAGCCCGGCCCGATCGACTACGCCGACATCGACTTCGCCCGGATGGCCAGGGACGCCGTCGCGCACGTGGCCGGTCTGGGGCATCGCGCGCTGGCCTTCTTCAACCACTCCACCGACACCTACTCCGCGCAGTACGGGCCGACCATCCGCGCAGGCGCAGAGTTCGCCGCGGCCGCCGGCCAGGCGGGGCTGGGCTACGTCGGCGACTTCCGCGCCGACTCGGCCGAGCAGGGGCGGCAGGCGTTCCAGCGGCTGATCGCCGAGCACCCCGAGGTGACCGCGCTGGCCGTGATGAGCGACCACGCCGCGGTGGGGGTGCTGGCCGCCGTGGCCGACCTCGGCTGGCAGATCCCCCGGGACCTGACGCTGATGCTGGTGCTCTCCTCGGCCCGGGTCGCCGAGATGTTCCACCCCAGGCTCACCACCCTGGAGCCGCCCAGCGCCGAGCTGGGCCGGCTCGGCGCCGGCATGCTCATCGACCGGCTGCAGGCCGGCGAGGGCGGCGCGGCACAGCAGCGCCTCGTGCCCTGCCGGCTGGTGGCCGGCGACAGCTCCGGCCCGCCGCCCGCCGGGCGCGGCGGCCACACCGACCGGACGGGGACGGCTCCGTGACACGACCGGGCATGCACACCCTCACCCACGGCCGCGGGCTGCTCTTCGGCGGCGACTACAACCCCGAGCAGTGGCCCGAGCACGTCTGGACCGAGGACGTCGAGCTGATGAAGGCCGCCGGGGTCAACCTCGTCACCGTCGGCGTGTTCAGCTGGGCGCGGATCGAGCCGGAGCCCGGCGCCAGGGACTTCGGCTGGCTGGACCGGGTGCTCGACCTGCTCGGCGACGCCGGCATCGCGGTGGACCTGGCCACCCCGACGGCCTCGCCGCCGCCGTGGCTCGGCCACCGCTGGTCGCAGACTCTGCCCGTCGACGAGTCCGGGCACCGGCTCTGGTACGGCGCCCGCAACCAGTTCTGCCCGTCGTCGCCGGTCTACCGGGAGCGGGCGCTGGCCATCGTGACCGACCTGGCCGACCGCTACGCCGGGCATCCGGCGCTGGCGCTGTGGCACGTGGGCAACGAGTACGGCCAGATCTGTCACTGCGACGACTCGGCCGCGGCGTTCCGCGCCTGGCTGCGGGAGCGTTACGGGGACCTGGACGCGCTGAACGACGCGTGGGGCACGACCTTCTGGAGCCAGCGTTACAGCGACTGGGAGGAGGTCATCACGCCGCGCCGCGCGCCGTACATGATCAACCCCACGCAGCGGCTTGACTTCTGGCGGTTCGGGTCCGACGCGCTGCTCGCGCACTACCGCGCCGAGCGCGACATCCTGCGCGCCCGCACCCCGGACACGCCTGTCACCACGAACTTCATGGGATTGTTCAAGCCGGTCGACTACTGGTCGTGGGCGCCGGAAGAGGACCTCGTCGCCAACGACTACTACCCGGACCCCGCCGACCCGCTCGCCCCCGCCCGCTCGGCGCTCACCCACGACCTGATGCGCGGCCTCGGCGGCGGGCGGCCCTGGATGCTGATGGAGCAGGCCACGACGGCGGTCAACTGGCGCCCGCACAACCTGCCCAAGCCGGTCGGGCAGCTGCGCCTGGAGTCGCTGCAGGCGCTCGCGCGCGGCGCGGACGGGCTGTGCTACTTCCAGTGGCGGGCCTCCAGGTTCGGGGCCGAGCGCTTCCACGCCGCGATGCTGCCGCACGCCGGCCCCGACACCCGGCTGCACGCCGAGGTGCGCGCGCACGGCGCCGAGCTGCGCCGGCTGGCCCCGGTCGCGGGCACGCGGGTCGCCGCGAAGGTGGCCATGGTGCACGACTGGGCGAGCTGGTGGGCGCTGGAGGAGCGCGGCCAGCCCAGCGACCGGCTCGATTCCACCGGCCAGCTGCTGAGCTACTACCGGCCGCTCTGGGAGCGCGGAGTGGCCGTCGACCTGGTGCCGCCCTCGGCCGACCTGTCCGGATACGCGCTGGTCGTGGTGCCCAACCTCTACCTGATCAGCGATGCCGACGCCGCGTCGCTGACCGCGTACACGCGCGCCGGCGGCGTGCTCGTGGTCGGCCCGTTCTCCGGGGTGGTGGATCCCCTCGCGCACGTGCGCACGGGCCGCTTCCCCGCCCCGCTGCGCGAGGTGCTCGGCGCCTCGGGCGAGGAGTGGCTGCCCGCGCCGGAGGGCCGGCCGGTGAGCTGCCGCTGGGCGGACGGCACCGGCTTCGCCGCGCACACCTGGACGGAGCTGGTCCGCTCCGACGGCGCCGAGCCGGTGGCGGCCTTCACCGAGGGCGACCTGGCCGGCCACCCGGCGGTGCTGCGGCATCGCAGCGGCGACGGCGTCGCCTGGTACGTGGCGACGATGCCCGAGCACGACGCGCTGGCCGAGCTCACCACGCGGATGCTGGCGGACGCGGGCGTCACCGGCGCCCTGCCCGAGCTGCCCCCCGGCGTGGAGGCGGTCCGCCGCGGCCCGGTGCTGTTCCTGCTCAACCACGGCGACGGCGACGCGCACGTGCCGATCCCGGCTCCCGCCGAAGACCTGCTCACCGGATCCACGGCGGAGGGCCGGATCACCCTGGCCCCCAGGGCGGTCGCCGCCCTCCGCCCGCTCGACACCCTCTAGGAGAAAGACCCCCATGCACAGCAGAAGAACCTTCCTGGCCTCGTCCGCGGCGATGCTGTTCCTGTCCGCCTGCGGCAGCGGCGGCACGGACGGCACGGGGGACGCCGCGGCCCCCGCCGCCTCCCCCATCGGCGGCGACGAGAACGCCGCCGCCACGCTCACCTTCTGGGCCTGGGCGGAGAACATCCAGCGCGTGGTCGATCTGTGGAACTCCAAGAACCCCACGCAGAAGGTCGCCCTCAGCGGCCAGGCCGCCAGCGACGAGCTGATCGCCAAGTTCCTCACCGCGGTCAAGGCCGGCAACGCGCCCGACATCCTGCAGGTGGAGTATCAGTCCCTGCCGACGCTCATCACCAACAACGCCCTGCAGGACCTCAGCAGCGCGATCGGCGACGTCAAGTCCGCCTTCCCCGCCGGGACCTGGAACCTGACCTCCTTCGGCGGCGCCACCTACGCCGTGCCCCAGGACGTCGGCCCCATGATGCTGTTCTACCGGGCCGACATCTTCGAGGACATGGGCCTGAAGGTGCCCACCACGTGGGAGGAGTTCGGCGCGCTCGCCGAGACCGTCAGGCAGAAGGACGACAAGCGCTACCTGACCACGTTCTCCCCCGGCGACGCGGGCTGGCTGGCCGGCTTCGCCCAGCAGGCCGGGGCGAGCTGGTGGACCAACGACGGCGGCGCCTGGAAGGTCGCCATCGACGACCCCGCCACCCGCAAGATGCTGAGCTTCTGGGGCGGGCTGGTCAACTCCGGCGCGCTCCTGGGCGACCCGATGTACACCCCGCAGTGGAACAGCCAGATGAACGACGGCACCATCATCGCCTGGCCGAGCGCCGTCTGGGGGTCCGGCGTGCTCGCGGGCGTCGCGCCGTCGAGCAAGGGCAAGTGGAAGATGGCCCCGCTGCCCCAGTGGAACGCGGGCGAGCAGTTCACCGGCTTCTGGGGCGGCTCCTCCACCGCGGTGAGCGCCTCCTCCAAGCAGAAGGCCCAGGCCGCCAAGTTCGCCAAGTGGATGAACACCGACCCCGAGGCGCTGAAGGTGCTCGTCGAGATCGGCCTCTACCCGTCCGCCACCGCGGGCCAGACCTCCGGCGGGCTCGACGCCGCCCCCGAGTACATGACCGGCCAGCCGGACTACTACGAGGCCGCCGCGCAGATCGCGCAGACCGCGCGCGGCTTCAGCAGCTGGGGGCCGAACACCAACGTCAGCTATGGCGCCTTCGAGGACCTGATGCCGACCGCCGTGAAGGACAGGTCCGACTTCGCGGCCGTGGCGACCAAGGTCCAGGAGCTGAGCGTCGCGGACCTCAAGAAGCAGGGTTACGAGGTCGCCGGCGGCTGAGACGGCTCCGCCTGACGTTGGAGCGTTCCAGCACGCAGAACGGATCACACACATGACCAGACAGTCCCCCGCCCGGTCCTCCGGGCGGCGCGGCGCGGCAGCCGCGCCGTACCTGATGACGGCGCCCGCCGTCGTGCTGTTCGTCGTCTTCATCCTGGTGCCGATCGGGTACGCGATCTGGCTCAGCCTGCACGCCATGCGGGTGCGCGGAGCCGGCTTCGGCATCCGTACCGAGGTGTTCGTCGGCCTGGAGAACTACCTCGACGCGTTCATGGACTCGGCGTTCTTCGAGTCGCTGCAGCGGATGCTGGCCTACGGCCTGGTCATGGTGCCCGCCACCATGGGCCTGGCGCTGCTGTTCGCCCTGCTGCTCGACGCGCCGCGGGTCGGGGGCAAGCGCTACTCCCGGATCACCATCTTCCTGCCGTACGCGGTGCCGGGAGTCATCGCCAGCCTTCTGTGGGGGTTCATCTACCTGCCGGCGGTCAGCCCGATCAGCACCGCGCTGGAGGCGATCGGGCTGCCGGCCGCCGACTTCTTCGGCGACGTGTCGATCTTCTTCTCGGTCGCCAACATCGCGGTCTGGGGCTCGGTCGGGTTCAACATGGTGGTGCTCTACACCACCCTGCGGGCCATCCCCAAGGAGCTGTACGACGCGGCCAGGCTCGACGGCTGCGCCGAGTGGCAGATCGCGCTCAAGATCAAGATCCCTCTGCTGCGCCCGGCCCTCACCATGACCTCCGTCTTCACCCTCATCGGCATGCTCCAGGTCTTCAGCGAGCCGGCCACGCTGCGGCCGATGACCAACGCCATCACCCAGGACTGGGTGCCCCTGATGCGCGTCTACCAGCAGGCGTTCGTGGAGAACGACATCTACCTCGGCGCCGCCACCTCCGTGCTGCTGGCGGGCGCCACCGTGCTGCTGTCACTCGGCGCGCTCGGCGTCTTCCGCGTCCGCAACACGAGGAGCGAGCGATGAGCGTGCCACGCGGCACCCGGCCGAAGACGCTGCCCACAATCGTCCTGGCGCTGGGCGGGGTGTACGCCGTGCTGCCCCTGCTGTGGGTGGTGTTCGCGGCCACGAAGACCTCCGAGGAGCTGTTCACCACCTTCTCCGGGTGGCCCAGTTTCAACGGCGGCCTCACCGGCAACCTCGCAGCGCTCAACGACTACGGCGACGGCCGGTTCTGGCTGTGGATGCTCAACAGCCTCATCTACGCCGGCGGCGGCGCGTTCCTGACGGTCGTGATCTCCGCGGCGGCCGGCTACGCGCTGGCGAAGTACCGCTTCGCCGGGCAGCGGCTGATCTTCGGGGCGCTGCTGGCCGGCGTGCTCGTGCCGCAGATCACCCTGGCCATCCCGCAGTATCTGCTGCTGTCGGAGATGGGGCTGGTCGGCACGTACTGGTCGGTCATCCTGCCCAGCGTGATCAGCCCGTACAGCATCTACCTGTGCCGGATCTACGCCGACGCCGCCGTGCCCGACGAGATCCTCGAGGCCGGGCGGGTCGACGGGTCCAGCGAGTTCAGGCTGCTGTGGTCGGTGGCGGCGCCCATCATGACGCCGGGCCTGGTCACCGTGTTCCTGCTGCAGTTCATCGCCATCTGGAACAACTTCCTGCTGCCGTACATCATGCTCGCCAACGACGACCTCTTCCCGCTGACCGTCGGGCTCTACTCGCTGCTCAACCGGGGCGCCTCGCAGCCGGCCCTCTACACGCTGGTGATCACCGGGTCGCTGCTGTCGATCATCCCGATCGTCGCGCTGTTCCTGTTCCTGCAGCGCTTCTGGCGGCTGGACCTGGTCGCGGGCAGCGTCAAGGGCTGACCCCACCTCTCAGAGAACGGAAGACATGAAGTTCAAAGACGGCTACTGGCGGATGCGTCCCGGCACGCGGGGCGAGTACGCCGACGCGGCCTTCGACGTGACCGCGGCCGCCGGCACACTGCGGATCCTGGCTCCGACCAGGCCGATCACCCGTCGCGGCAACACGATCGACGGGCCCGTGCTGCGCGTCGACGTCTCCTCGCCGATGGCGGACGTGATCCGGGTCCGCGCGGTGCACTTCGCCGGGTCGGTGCCGGCCGCGCCCGCCTTCGAGATCCACGACGAGCACCCCGCGGTCGAGGTCGGTCTCGACGCCGAGGCGGCCACGCTGACCAGCGGCTCCCTGCGGGTCAGCGTCAGCAGGGACGCGCCCTGGGACATGACCTTCAGCGCCGGCGGGCGCGAGCTGACGCGCAGCGGTGCCAAGTCCCTGGGCATCGTCAGCGACCCGCGGGACCGGCACTTCATGGTCGAGCAGCTCCACCTGAGCGCCGGCGAGCTGGTGTACGGGCTCGGCGAGCGGTTCGGCGCGCTGGTGCGCAACGGGCAGTCGGTCGACATCTGGAACGACGACGGCGGCACCAGCAGCGAGATGGCGTACAAGAACATCCCCTTCTACCTCACGAACCGCGGCTACGGTGTGTTCGTCAACCATCCGGGCCGGGTGTCGTTCGAGGTGGGCTCGGAGACGGTGTCGCGGGTCCAGTTCAGCGCCGAGGGGCACGACCTGGAGTACCTCGTCATCCACGGCCCGACGCCCGCGGAGATCCTGCGCCGCTACACCGCGCTGACCGGCCGCCCGGCGCTGCCTCCGGCCTGGTCGTTCGGCCTGTGGCTGTCGACGTCCTTCACCACCGACTACGACGAGGCGACCGTGACATCGTTCGTCGACGGGATGGCCGAGCGGGACCTGCCGCTGAGCGTGTTCCACTTCGACTGCTTCTGGATGCGCCAGTTCCGCTGGTGCGACTTCGAGTGGGATCCCGACGTCTTCCCCGACCCGCCGGGGATGCTGGCGCGGCTCAAGGAGCGCGGGCTGAAGATCTGCGTCTGGATCAACCCGTACATCGGGCAGGCGTCGGCGCTGTTCGAGGAGGGGATGGCCGCCGGTCACCTGCTGCGCCGCCCGGACGGCGGCGTCTGGCAGGACGACCACTGGCAGGCGGGCCGGGCGCTGGTGGACTTCACCTCCCCGGCGGCCCGCGAGTGGTACGCGGGCAAGCTGCGCGAGCTCCTCGACATGGGGGTGGACTCGTTCAAGACCGACTTCGGCGAGCGGGTGCCCACCGACGTGGTCTACGCCGACGGCTCCGACCCCGAGCGGATGCACAACTACTACAGCCTGCTCTACAACGAGACCGTGCATGAAGTCCTGTCCGAGCGCCGCGGACCGGCCGAGGCCGTGCTGTTCGCCCGCTCGGCGACGGCCGGGGGGCAGCGGCTGCCGGTGCACTGGGGCGGCGACTGCGAGTCGACCTTCGAGGCGATGGCCGAGTCGTTGCGCGGCGGGCTGTCGCTCGGCATGGCCGGGTTCGGCTTCTGGAGCCACGACATCGGCGGGTTCGAGGGGCGGCCGGACCCGGCGGTCTTCAAACGCTGGGTGGCCTTCGGCCTGCTGTCGTCGCACAGCCGGCTGCACGGCAGCCGGTCCTACCGGGTGCCGTGGCTGTTCGACGAGGAGTCCGTCGACGTGCTGCGGGCCTTCACCCGGCTGAAGGCCCGCCTGATGCCCTACCTGTACGCCGCGGCGGTGCAGGCCAGCCGGGAGGGCATGCCGGTCATGCGGGCCATGCAGCTGGAGTTCCCCGGCGACCGAGGCTGCGAGTATCTCGACGCCCAGTACATGCTCGGGCCCGATCTGCTGGTGGCGCCGGTGTTCTCGGCGGACGGCGAGGTGTCCTACTACGTGCCGGACGGCGTGTGGACCCGGCTGCTGGACGGCGGCACGGTGTCCGGGCCCGGCTGGCACACCGAACGGCACGGCTTCGACAGCCTGCCGCTGCTGGTGCGGCCCGGCGCGGTCCTGGCGACGGGGGCCCGGACCGACCGGCCGGACTACGACTACGCCGATGGCGTCACCCTGACCGCCTACGGACTGGCCAACGGCGACCACCGCACGGTCACCGTGCCCGGCGCCGGCGGAGCGGCGGCCGCCGTGTTCGAGGTGTCCCGCTCCGCCGGCCGGGTGCGCGCCCGCCGCACGGAAGGCGCCCCCACCGGCTGGAATCTCTCGCTCGCCGGCGTCACCGAAGCCATCGGCGGCACCGGCGGCACGCTCGAGACCGTCTCCGGCGGCGTACGAGTCGCCGCGGACGGCGAAACTGATCACATCGAGATCGTCCTGAGCTCCTAGGAGTGACCCCCATGCCCAGCTTCCCCGAGAACTTCCTGTGGGGCACGGCCACGGCCGCCTACCAGGTCGAAGGCGCGGCCTTCGAGGACGGTCGCGGACCGTCGATCTGGGACACCTTCTCCCACACCCCCGGCCTCGTGACCAACGGCGACACCGGCGACGTCGCCTGCGACCACTACCACCGGCTGGAGGAGGACCTGGACATCCTGGCCGGCCTCGGCGTCGGCGCCTACCGCTTCTCCATCTCCTGGCCCCGCGTGCTGCCCGCCGGCGGCGACCGGATCAACCAGCCAGGCCTGGACTTCTACTCCCGGCTCGTCGACGGCCTGCTGGCCAGGAACATCGCCCCCGTGGCGACCCTCTACCACTGGGACCTGCCTCAGGAGCTGGAGGACGCGGGCGGCTGGCCGAACCGCGACACCGCGCTGCGCTTCGGCGAGTACGCCCGGCGGATGGGCGAGGCGCTCGGCGACCGGGTGCACACCTGGATCACCCTCAACGAGCCGTGGTGCTCGGCCTATCTCGGCTACGCCTCCGGCGTGCACGCCCCCGCCCGCACCGACGCCGCCGCCGCGCTCGCCGCGGTGCACCACCTCAACCTGGGCCACGGCCTGGCAGCCAGGGCGCTGCGCGAGGTGATCCCCCCCAACGCGCGGATCTCCGTCACCCTCAACCTGCACCACGTCCGCGGCGAGTCCGAGGCCGACGCCGAGGCCGTGCGCCGCACCGACGCGCTGGCCAACCGGGCCTTCCTCGGCCCGATGCTCGACGGCGCCTACCCGCGCGACCTCATCGAGGACACCGCCTCGGTCACCGACTGGTCCTTCGTCCTGGACGGCGACGAGGCGACCGCCGCCGCGCCGCTGGACCTGCTCGGCGTCAACTACTACAACCCCGTCCTGGTCCGCCAGTGGGACGGCGTCAGCGAGCGCGACAGCGCCGACGGCCACGCGGACGGCGCCGCCTCGCCGTGGATCGCCTGCGACGACATCGACTTCGTCCGCCAGCCCGGCCCGTACACCGAGATGGGCTGGAACATCGACGAGACCGGCCTGACGGAGCTGCTCCTGCGCCTGCACCGCGACTACCCGGCACTGCCGCTGATGATCACCGAGAACGGCGCCGCCTTCCCCGACGTGGTGTCCGCCGACGGGCACATCCACGACGAGCAGCGCGTCGACTATCTGCACCGCCACCTGACGGCCGTCGCGGAGGCCATCGAGGGTGGCGCGGACGTGCGGGGCTACTTCCTGTGGTCCCTCATGGACAACTTCGAGTGGGCGCACGGCTACGCCAAGCGCTTCGGCATCGTCCGCGTGGATCACGACACACAGGTGCGCACCTGGAAGGACAGCGCCCACTGGTACCGCGACGTGGTGGCGGCCAACGCGTTGCCCGACGAGGTGATCGCTCCCGCGTCCTGACGCTCCCGGCCGGTGGGCCGGGAGCACGCGCGGCCGCCCAGCCGGTCCAGGGGGGCCGGCTGGGCGGCGAGGCCGTACGTCAGGCCCAGCGGGCGCTCGGCCAGAGGTCCGGCGGGCCGTCCTGGGCGCCTCTCCCCCTACGCCGATCATGGTGGTCAGGTGAGCAGCTCGACCGTGCCGCGCTCGCCGTCCACCCTGACGCGGTCGCCGTCGTGCAGCCTCATGGTGGCGTTGCCGGTGCCGACCACGGCGGGGATGCCCAGCTCGCGGGCCACGATCGAGGCGTGCGAAAGAGGCGCGCCCATGTCGGTCACCACCGCCGCCGCCCTCGGGAACATCGGCGTCCAGCCGACGTTCGTCAGCGTCGTCACCAGGATCTCGCCCTGCTTGAGCCGGTCGCCGTCCTCCGGCCCGGCGATCACCCGGGCGACGCCCTCGACCACGCCGGGTGCGCCGGGGAAGCCGGTCACGGTGTCGCTGACGGGGGCGCTGCCGCCACGCGCGTCGTAGACGTCGCCGCGCCGGTCCGGGCCGGCCGCCCAGCGGACCGGGTCGAAGTGGCCGACGATCAGCGCCGGGTACGGCGGCAGCGCGGCGTACTGCTCGTAGGTCGCGCGCCGTACGGGGATCTTCTCCAGCGGCGCGGTGTCGCCGCGGAGGACGGCGAGGATCTCGTCCACGGGGAGGAAGAACAGCTCGTCGCCGCGGCCGGTGAGCTCTCCGGCGCGCACGACGAAGGCGCGCAGCACCCAGAACGCCCGGATGCTCTCCGAACGGGTGGCCTCGCGGTCGCGCACGACGGCGTTCCAGCGGCGCACCCTGGCTCGCATCCGGGCCACCTTGCGCGGGTGGCGCCGGGCGAAGCGGTCCCATGCCTGCTCCCGGGCCTCCTGCTGGCGGGCCAGCAGCGCCTCGGTGTCCATCCGCGCCTCGCGCAGCCCGGCGAGCTGGGCGTCGATCCAGCCGGAGTCCTCGCCGGGGCGCGGGATCGAGACCTCGAACTCGTGCGGGCCGCGATGCCCGTGGCCGAGCGCGAACTCCTGCCGGGAGATCTCGCCTCTGGCCAGCCTGCCGAGGCCGGTCAGCAGTCCGAGGCTGGCGAGCTCGCCGTCGGTGTTGACGCCTGTGAGCATCGCCTCGGCGTCGACCTCGCCCGCCAGCTTGCGCAGCCTGTCGCGGGTGAAGACGAGCGTCGAGCCGCCCTGCCTCCCGGCGGCCTCCAGCATCCGCCAGGACGTGACGACGTGCGGCTCGATCTCGCGCGCCCACAGCTCGGCCAGCTCGGGACCCGCCGCGGTGGCCGCGATCCGGGCGCGCAGCTCCTCGCACTGGCCCGGCGAGGCGGCCAGGAACGCGCGCATGCCCTTGAGGTTGTCGCGCACCCGCCTGCGGATCCGCACGGCCATGGGCAGGACCCGCTTGACGATGTCCCAGCGGGACACCGCCACCATCGGCACGTCCAGCCCGCCGGGCACCTTGCCGAAGACCTGCTCGATCGCGCCCAGCTTGTTCTGCATGCCCAGCGCCCTGGCGATGGAGATGGTCACGCTGAGGTTCATGTAGAAGCGCCCGCCGATGTTGCCGACCAGGTCGAAGCCGGGCAGCGTCGAGGCCGACATCGCCTCGCGGATGAACAGCTGGACGAACGACCAGGTGGCGGGCGTCATCACGTCGGGGATGGCCTCGCCGAGGTTGCCCCCCGTCCACAGGTAGTCGCCCTTGAGGCTGTCGTTCCACTCCTCGACCCGCTGCTTGATGCGGGTGATCGGGCGGGCCTGGACGATGGCGAACGCGCCGTCGCGTCTGGCCCACTCGATGTCCACCGGCGCGCCGTACAGCTCCTCGATGCGCGCGCCCAGCCCGGCGAGCTCCAGGGCCTGCGGCTCGTCGAGCACGGGCGCGGCGCGCAGCTCCTCGGGCACCGGATGCTCGTGGGTGCCGTCGGGGGTGCGCACGGTCATCACGGCCTTGTCGCCGGTGCGCGCCTCGGTGACCTTCCCGGCGGAAACCACGACCGTGTCGGGCGTGACCTGGCCGCCGACGACCGCCTCGCCGAGGCCCCAGGAGGCGTTGATCACCGTCTCGTCGCGGTCGCCGGTGACGGGGTTCGCGGTGAACATGACGCCTGCCGCGTCGGCGTCCACCAGCTCCTGGACCACCACGGCCAGCGCGACGTCGTCGTGCGGCACGCCGTGCTGCTCGCGGTAGGCGATGGCGCGGGGGTTCCACAGCGAGGCCCAGCAGCGCCGGACCGCGTCCGGCAACGCCTCGCCCCTGATGTTGAGGTAGGTGTCCTGCTGGCCGGCGAAGGACATGTCCGGCAGGTCCTCGGCGGTCGCGGACGAGCGGACGGCCACGGGCACGTCGTCGCCCATCGCCTCGTAGGCCGAGCGGATCTCGGCGGCGATGCCGGCCGGGATGTCCTGCGCGGCGAACAGGTCCGGGATGCCGCCGGTGTCGCCCGCGGCGACGGCCGCGAGGATCCGGTCGCGGAAAGTGGCCACGAACGTCCGGTAGGCCTCGGTGGTGATGTGGAATCCGCCGGGAACGGGCAGCCCGGCCCTGGTCAGCCTGGCCAGGGAGGCGCCCTTGCCACCCGCTGTGGCGAGGTCGGCGGCGGCGTCATCGAGAGGCAGAACGGCTTTCACGGATTGCGCTCCTCAGAGCCGAGGGAGAGCGCCAGCTTGTGGCGGGCGACCTCCGCGACGGTGTCGAGATAGTCGAGGGTGGCCTGCGCCACCGCGCGGGCGCCGGCTCGCAGCGCCGGCTCGCTCGTGCCGAGGGCCCGGTCGGCGGTGTCGGCGATCAGCTCCCGCAACCGGTCGTCCGGCGCGCGCGCCGGCTCGGGCAGCAGGGCGTGCGTGAACAGGAACCCGTACAGCACCGAGCTGACGACGGTGAGGTGCTCGGCGAGAGCCCGGTCCGAGCGGATCACGCCCTGCTCGGCGAGCGTGCCGAGGTAGTCCTCGAACGCGCTGGACAGTGCGGGCGTCGTCGCGCTCTCCTGCTTCTGCTTGCTGAGCTTGCCGAGCACCTCGGCGTCACCCAGCATGAGCGCCCTCATCAGGGGCCGCCGCAGCAGCGCCCCCGCGAGCCCGCCGATCAGGTCGCGCGGGCTCGCGGGAGCGGCGGCGCGGACCTCCTCCATCATCAGCACCCGCTCGCGGCGGAGCAACGCGGCGAAGAGCGCGTCGCGTGTCTTCCAGTGCAGGTAGATCGTGCCCTTGGCGACGCCCGCCTGCTTGGCCACGTCGTCGATGGTGGTCTTGTCGTAGCCCCAGCGCAGGATCAGCTCGGCGGCGGCGTCGAGGATCCGGTGCGCCCGCTCCTGCTGGCGTACCGGATCCTGCGCGGGTCGGCCGGCCTTGACCATCGTCTCACCCCAAATGTTTGACTGGATGAGACTATTCGGTCAAATAATTAACCGCAAGTTCACCCGAGCTTGGCCAGGAGGTCCTCCGCCTCGGGGGCGAACGCGTCGTCGCCCGTCTCCACGGCCAGCTCAAGCAGCCGGCGGGCGGCCGGCAGATCGCCGTGCGCGTAGCGGATCTCCCCCAGGCGGCAGGCGGCCTCGGCGACCAGCTCGGGCCGCTCCGTGAGGTTGAGCGTCAGGTCGTAGTAGCGCAGCGCCCCGTCGCGGTCGCCCAGCCAGTAACACAGCTCGCCGAGGTGCGCCGCGGCCATGGCGGACTCCGTGTCGCCCGCGTCGATGACCCGCTGATACCAGCCGAGCGCCTCGGGGAAGTCCCGCTCGCGCTTGGCCAGCGCGCCCAGGTACATGGCGGCCAGCGCGGCCGTGTGCCCTTCGGCCGCCCCCACCGCTCTGACATACCAGCCGCGGGCCAGCGCCGGGTCCTCGTCGTGGAAGGTGTTGCCGAGCGCCACCATCGCCCTGGCGGCCAGGCCGGCGTCGCCCTCCTCCAGCACCCGCTCGTACACCTCCCGCCCCTCCGCGACCTGCCCGGCACCGACCAGCGCCTGCGCCAGCACGGTCAGCGCGGTCGGCTCGCCGCCCTCGGCCGCCGCCCGCAGCGTGCGCAGCGACGCCTCGGTGTCGCCCTCCCGCTCCTGCAGCAGGCCGAGGAGGCTGCCGAACACCCCCTGGACCGGGCTGTCGGAGTCACCCGCCTGGCGCTCGGCCAGGAGGTGGAAGGCCGCGGCGTCGCCCTGCGAGTCGAGCAGGTCCAGCAGCCTGCCGCCGGCGACGAAGCGCACGTCGGGGTCCTCGTGCCCGTTCAGCCGCTCGTACCTGGCGCGGGCCTCGGCGGTCTCCCCCAGCTCCGCCAGCCGCCCGGCCAGCTCCAGCTCGGTGTACGGATCGGAGCCGGCCAGCTCGTAGTAGAGGCGTACGGCGGCCGGGTCGTCGCAGAGCTCGCCGAGCCGGCGCGCCGGGCCGGCGGCCTCCTCGCCCATCCGCGACAGGATCTGCACGGCGAGCTGGTGCTCCGCCCGCTCGCAGGCCTGCCGGGCGAGCACCGCCAGGTTGTTCGACGCCATCCGCGCGGCCTCGGAGCCCGGCCTCGCCCGCACCGCCGCGGCGAACGCGTCGGCCGCGCCGAGCGGATCCCCGTCCTCGTGCAGCCAGCAGCCCAGGTCGACGCCCGCCCTCGCCGCGGCGTCCGGATCGGCGGACTCCACGGCCAGCAAGGCCTGCTCGGCCGCGGCGGCCGCGTCCCCCGAGGCGCGCAAGGCCTGGGCCAGGTCGCCGCGGACGGACGGCACGACATCGGCGTGGCCGGCGTCGATCGCCTTGCGGAACATCAGCACCGCGCCCGCCAGGTCGCCGGTGCTCCGGCACGCCTCGCCCCACGTCCAGTAGCCCACGGCCACCGTCTCCGGATCGCCGCTGCCCACCGCCTGCTCGGCCTCCTCGGGGATGGCCGCGTACTCCTCGTGCTGGAGCAGGTGGACCATCAGGTGGCGCAGGCACTCCAGGTCGCCCGCCGCGACGCCCGCGTCCAGCGCCTGCCGGGCCTCCTCCGCGTCGCCACGCTCCCGAAGCAGCTCGGCGAGCTGTACGGCGGCGGCGGGCATCGCGGCACGCAGCGCCTCGACGGCCCCGTCCAGATCGCCGCGCTCCCACCGCGCCACCCCGATCCCGCGCCAGGCCGGCTCGGCGGATCCGGCGTCCCGGGTGGCGGGCAGCAGGCACAGCTCGGCCCTGCAGTGCTCCCCCCGGCCGGCGAGCAGCCCGCCGAGTCCGACGCGCGCGGCCGCGGCCGCCCCGGCCGTCTCTCCCCGCATGCCGGACCGCCCGCGCTCATCCGGTTCGCCGAGCTCGATGACCAGCCGGTACAGCTCCTCGGCCGGATCCGCGCCCTCCAGCGTCGCGGCCACGTCCAGGACCTCGGCGAACGCCTCCGCCGAGGGCCGCTCCGCCAGCAGGCGGCGCACCTCGGGCACGTCGTCCGCGTCGAGCGCCAGGATCAGCTCCGCCTGGGCCGCCGACCCGGTCGACTCCGTCAGAGCCTTGAGCGCCCCCTCATGGTCCCCGAGCGCGGCCAGCCCCCACGGCACCTCCTGGGGCGACGCCGTCCCCAGCCAGGTCCTGGCCACGGACGCGGCCCACTCGTCCCCGTCCCGCACGGCGGCCAGCTCGAACATCTCCCGCGCCCCCGCGCCGTCCCCGGCCTCCTCCAGGCACCGCCCCGCCCGCACGAGCGTGCTCCCGGCGCCTTCCGGGTCGGCGGCGACGGCCCGTCCGAACGCATCCCGCGCCCCGGCCGGATCCCCGCTGACCGCCAGCAACTCACCCAGCATCCGCGCCACCGCGGACGCGGTTCCGGCCCCCACCTCAGGCGGGGGGCCGGAGGTGAGTGCGGCGATGGCCGCCGTCAGATGACCGTGGTCGCGCAGGAAACCCGCCAGGTGAAGCTCCGCCGCGTCGCCGAAGGCGTCCCTGAGCACCTCACGCGCCCGCTCCAGGTCACCGGCGCCCACCAGCGCCTCGCCGAGCCGCAGGGCGGAGTGCCGGTCGTCCGGGGCCAGGGTCAGGGCGCGGCCGTAGGCCCGCGCCGCCGCGTCGTACGACTTCTGCGCCAGCCAGGCACCGCCCAGGCCGCGCAGCGCCACGGCGGCCAGCCCCTCGTCGGCCCCCTCCGCGGCGCGTTCCCAGACGGAGATCGCACCGGCCCGGTCACCCGCGTCGTCCCGGAGCGCGCCGAGGTGACAGCCCGCCTGCTGCCTGACGTCCAGGTGACCCGCCTCCAGCACGAGCGACAGGGCCGCGTCGGCGGCGGCCCGCTCGCCTTCCCGCTGCCACACCCGCGCACTCTGCACCGCCAGCATGGTCGCCAGCCACTGCCTGCCGTCGTCCGGGATGGCGGCGAGCGATCGCCCGGCGGCGGCGAAGTCGCGGTCGAGCAGGAGCCTGGCGCAGCGCCCCATCTCTCCCTGCTCGGGGTGCCCGTCCGGCACCAGGCCGAACGCCGCCCGGGCGCCCTCGACGTCGTCGAGCCTGACCCGGGTGAGGCCGAGGAGCCAGCCGCTGCGCGCGGTGTCGCCCTCCGCGATGAGCCGTTCGTGCAGCCTGCAGGCCGCCAGCAGGTCGCCCTGCTGCTCGTAGACCCGCAGCAGCCCGCCCGCCGCCTGCGCGCGCAGCCCGGCGTGCTCGGCCCGGAGCACCTCGGCGTAGGCGGCTCTCGCCTCCGCGGGATCCTCGCCCACCAGCTCGGCCAGCCCGTACGCCACCCACGGCGCGAGCGCGGGATGGCCGCAGGCGCGCGCCCGGCGCAGCAGCTCGACCGCCTGCTCCCGCTGGTCCTGGCCGACGAGGATCTCCTTGTGGATCGCGGCCGTGTAGGACAGGGCGAACGGGTCACCGGTGCCGGCGGCCGACTCGAACAGTTTGGCCGCCTCCGACACCTCGTACCCGATGGACGCCAGCACCTGCGCGAAGACGGCGGTGCCGATGGCGGCCGTGGCCGGGTCGTCGTGGTCCATGGCGGCGCGGTAGCGGATGAGCCCTTCCTCCCTGCCCAGCCGCTGGTGGTCGACGACCGCCCGCAGCACCGGGTGCAGGTCCGTGCCCGAGACGCTCAGCAGGTGCAGCAGGAAGGTGGCGGTGAAGCCCTGGACCAGGTCGTCCCCCTGGGCGACGTAGCAGAGCAGCTCCTCGGCCTGCTCCCGATCGCCCTCGCCGAGCTCCAGCTCGGCGAGGGTCACCATGGCCCTGACCGACTGGGTGGCCGCGCCGGAGTCGGCGGCCCGGCGCAGCAACCGCCTGGCCTCCTCCAGCTCTCCTGCCCGCAGGCGGGCCAGGCCGTCGTCGGCGTCCTGGCACGCCTGCTCCGCCACCGGGTCGGCCAGGGGCTGCTGCCGCGCGTCGTGGTCGAGCAGCAGCGCCGCCTTGAACGCGGTGTCGGAGTCAGGATGCCCGGCGGCCGTCGTGACCAGCTCCATGACGGGTCCGTACGACTCCGGATGCTCATCGAGCAGCAGCCCGAGGAGGGTGACGCAGATGGACGACCACTCCGACTCCCCGGCGTCGAGCACGGCGCGCAGCGCGGTCAGCGCCTCGGCGACCTCGCCCGCCTCGGTGTGCATCTGGGCCAGGCAGGCGTACGCCTCGACGGCGTACTCGCGCTGGCCGCTGGCGATCACCCGGTGGAAGATCGCTTTGGTCGCGTCCTCGTCGCCGAGCTGGGCGATGACCTTGGCCTGCTCCAGGAGGGCGGGCAGGCGCAGCTCGGGCCGCGGGTCCTCGGCCGCCCTGGCGTAGGCGCCGACCGCCTCGGCGTACTCGCCGAGGTCCACCAGCACCCCGCCGAGCAGCTTGTACGCCATCGCCAGGTGATCAGGGTGCCCCACGGCGATGGCGTGCTCGCACACCTCGCGGGACGCCTCGCAGTCCCCCTCGTCGGCGTACAGCTGGTAGAGCCGGAACGCCGACAGCGACACCACCTCGGGGTCGCCGCAGGTGAGGAGCCGGCGGTAGTCCTCCTCGTCCTCCGCCACCTCGTACAGCTCGGCCGGCGTGGCGAAGGCGGGGAAGGCGATGTCCGGCAGCTCAAGGCGCTCGGCCAGCTCCGCGACCGAGGGGCTGTCGCAGCGGCGAGCCCGCTCCAGCGCCACCGCGGCGCCGGAGGCGTCGCCCAGCTCCGTGCACACCAGCACCAGCGCCGTGTCGGCCAGGGCGGCCACCTCGAAGTCGGCGCCGTCGGCCGCGATGGACAGCACCCGGTGCGCGGCCGGCCACTCGCGGGCGGCGACCAGCATCAAACCCATGGCGATGGCCGATCGCTGGCCGAACACCGGGTCGCCCGACTGGATCACCGACCGGTGTGCCGCCTCGGCGCCGTCAAGGTCTCCGGTGTCCTCCAGGAGGCAGGCCAGCAGGTGTGACGCCTCGGGGTCGCCGGTGGCCGCGACCTCCCGGAACAGCACGGCGGCCCCGTCGAGATCTCCCGCTTCCCAACTCCGCATGGCCGTTTCGAGCTGTTCTGACGACATATTTCCACTCCCTGTATATCCATGAAGTGAAAAAACTACACATCTGACCACTTCCGTCACAGGCCATTCGGGATACTCGCGATCGACGCCGAGAGCCCTCCGGGGCCGGCGAGCACGCCACGAGAGGGCTCCGATCGCGGGTCCGGTGACGCGTTGGGCGGGCAGCGCCGTAACGTAGTCCGCATGGCCAAGGCGTTCTGGATCGACCAGGAGTTCGACAGGGATCGTGACGGGCGCTTCGCCGTGCACGTGCGCAAGAACCTGGAGGAGTTCGAGTGGGGCGACATCGCGCCCGTCAGGTTCGCCTGCGCGGCCTGGCGGCTGGCCACACCCCCGTCACTCTCGCCGGGCTATGTGCGCTGGGACCGGCGCGTCCTGGAGGCGACCTGCGTCCGCAACACCTGGGACGGCACCCTGAACGCGCGCATCAGGGTCGTCTCACCCCTGCCGGCGCAGCTCACGGCCTCGCGGACCTGGTGGCGCGACCGCGGCTGGCTCAGCTGGCAGGAGACGTTCGGCCAGTACGTCGAGCCGACGCAGCAGGACCTGGCACGGCGCCCGTTCGTCCGGGCCAGCCTGCTCATCGAGGTCCCGGTGCCGCTCGACGATCTGCCGCCGGAGCCTGAGGGCCCGCACGACGAGGTGGAGCAGAGCGCCACCCGCGTCGTGACGGTGCTGGTGCGCGAGCTGAACGAGCTGGTCACGCCCGTGCTCGACCAGCTCGGTTAGGAGTGCTCGGGCCGGGCTTCAGCTGACGCAGTCCTGCGAGTCGAGCCCGAGGGCGACTCCTTCGAGCCTGCCCTTGGACTCGAAGAAGGCGTAGTAGGCCTTGGAGTTGCCGGGGACGGAGACGCTGTGCCCCCCGGTCATCGAGGTCTTGAGGCGCGGGTACGCCCTCTTGACCTGGCTCATCGTGGAGCCGATGCCGATGCCCTCCGGTGTCCTGACGCCCTTCGGGGCGAAGATCACGGCCACGCCGCGCTTGCGTGAGATGTACAGGCCCACGCTGTTCCTGCCGCTGGGGTGCGCCTTCAGGTCCCAGCCGGAGCACGAGCCCTCCCCTCCGGCCAGCTTGAACACGATCCTCCCGGTCGCCCTGGCCTTCTTGGCGCTCATGCCGAGCTTGACCTTGCCGTAGCCGTACGGGCCCAGCGTGGTCTTGGCGGTCTCAGCGAGCGCGGGCGTGCCGGCGGTGAGCAACGCCCCGCCTGCCAGAACCGCGACGAGCGCCTTCTTCATGACGATCTCCTTCTGCCCCGCGAGCATTACCCCTACTTGGAGTGCCGGCCCCGCCGAGAAGTTCTCCTCTCCGGGAAGTCACGCTCGATCCGGGCGCCGCCCGGGCGAAACTGGCGTTCCCGCCGCCGGCTTGGCAGGGTGGTCAGTGATCGCTCCAGGAAGGCAGGAATTCCCGATGCCCACGATTCCCCGCTTCCATCTGGCCGTGCCCGTCGACGACCTGGACGCGGCCCGCCACTTCTACGGCGACCTCATCGGGTGCGCCCAGGGCCGCAGCTCCGACAGGTGGATCGACTGGAACCTGCACGGCCACCAGTTCGTCACCCACCTGGTGGCCACCCGTGCCGAACAGGTGCACAACCCGGTGGACGGCCACGACGTACCGGTCCCACATTTCGGGCTCATCCTGACAATTCCGGAATTTCACAAGCTGGCCGACCGGTTCCGCGAGGCGGGCACCGCGTTCGTCATCGAGCCCTACCTGCGTTTCGAGGGACTGCCCGGCGAGCAGTGGACGATGTTCCTGCTCGACCCGGCGGGCAACGCCCTGGAGTTCAAGGCGTTCGCCGACGACGCGCAGGTGTTCGCGTCCGGCTGAACGATCCACGGCCGCGGGCGTGCGAAGCCGCCCTGAATGCCCAACGCATAGCGTTTCTTCACCTAGCGCCAACGAGGAACCGGGTACGTCGTACAAGATCGGCCCGGCGGCGCGTGACCGTCCGGTCCGGCGGGGGTTGCTGTGCGAGCTGTCGTTGATCTCACGCGCTGCCAGGGCTACGGGCAGTGCGCTTTCCTGGCGCCCGACGTGTTCTGGATGCACGGCGAGGAAGCGCTCATGTACGACACCGATCCTGACGACGCCCAGCGGGAGCGGGTCCTGCAGGCCGCCGCCGCCTGCCCGGTCCAGGCCATCCACATCGACAGGATGGCCACCCAGCACAGGACCAGGGACCCTGAGCTGGCCCACCCCACGACCGTGGGCGACGAGGAGTTCAAGCGGGGCGGGCGCATCGTCATCGTCGGCGCCTCCCTGGCGGGAGGCAGGGCCGCGGGGGTTCTGCGCAGGGACGGGTTCGCCGGGACGCTGACCTTGATCGGGGACGAGCCGTACCCGCCCTATGACCGGCCACCGCTGTCCAAGCAGGTGCTGATGGGCAAGGTGGCCCCTCAGCGCACCGTGCTGCCGCGACTGCGCGAGATCGACGTCGAGTGGCTGGCCGGAACCCCGGCGACGCGGCTGGACATCGCCGCCAAGCAGGTGGTTCTCGCCGACGGCCGGCAGATCGGCTTCGACAAGGTGCTGATCGCCACCGGGGCGCGCGCCAGGCCGTGGCCCAGGCCGGACGAGGCCGCGCTCGACGGGGTGCACGTGCTGCGCACCCTGGAGGACGCCGATCGGATGCGGCAGCGGCTGACCGCGGGCGTCAACCGGGTGCTGGTCATCGGCGCGGGGTTCACCGGGTCGGAGGTGGCGTCCGTCTGCCTCGATCTCGGCCTGCCGGTGACCGTCGTGGAGGCCGGCCCCGCGCCGCTGATCGGGGCGCTGGGCAAGGTGATCGGCCAGATCGCCGCGGACATGCAGCGCGCGGCCGGCGTGGACCTGCGCTGCGACGTCACGGTCTCGGCGCTGGAGGGCGACGCGAACGGCCGGCTCACAGGGGCACGGCTGTCGGACGGCAGCACCGTCGAGGCCGACATGGCGGTGGTCGCTCTCGGCGCCGTGCGCAACGTCGAATGGCTGGAGGGGTCGGGGCTGGCGGCCGGCCCGTGGGGAGTGGCCGCCGACGCCGGCTGCCGCGCCGTCGACATCAACGGCCTGGTCACCGACGACGTGTTCGTCGCGGGCGACATCGCCCGCTTCCCGCACCCGGTCTTCCACTACGAGTTCATGTCGCTGGAGCACTGGGGCAACGCCGTGGCCCAGGCCGAGGTCGCCGCCCACAACATGATCAGCGACCAGGCGCACCGCTGGCCGCACCTGTCGCTGCCGGTCTTCTGGTCCAACCAGTTCGGCACCAACATCAAGTCGGTCGGCGTCCCGAGCATCGCCGACGAGGTCGTGATCACGCAGGGCTCGGTGGAGGAGCGCCGCTTCGTCGCCGTCTACGGCTACCGCGGTCGCATCACCGCCGCGGTCACGTTCGACCAGGCGATGTGGCTCGACTTCTACCGGAGCCAGATCGAGCAGGCCGCGCCGTTCCCTCCCGACTTCCGCATGGTCGGCGGGCCCGACCAGTTGCGGCCCGTCCCCGCCGAGGTCCGGCAGCGGATCGCCGCCGCACAGGGCGCGACCGTGGTGGTGACAGGACACGACCCGGCCGAACGCCGGGCCTCGTTCGTACGTCCTCCGCAGTGACACCAGAGACCAGCAACGACGAGTGAGGGGGCGACCTCGTGCCGCCGGCAAGCATCTACGAGCAGATTCACCGGTTCGCCAACCGGGCCGATCCGTACACCCTGTACAGGGAGCTCCGCGAGACGCCCGTGGCCAGGCAGGAGGACGGCAGCTACGTCGTCAGCACCTACGCGGAGATCGTCGCGCTGCTGCACGATCCCCGCGTCAGCTCGGATCGCCGCAAGCTGTCGCAGCCGCCGGCCGACGAGAAGCTGCCTCCTTCGTTCATCGCGATCGACCCGCCCGAGCACGACCGGATCAGGCGGCTGACGATGCGGCACTTCGGGCCGCCCCACGCCCCGCGCACGGTCGAGAACCTGCGCGGGGAGCTGCTCACCCTCGTCACGGACCTGATCGACGGCATCTCGGACCGGACGCGGGCCGACATCGTCGAGGACGTCGCCTACCCGTTCCCCGTGAGCGTGATCTGCCGCCTGCTCGGTGTGCCGCGCAAGGACGAGCCGAAATTCCACGGGTGGGCGCAGGAGATCGTGGAGACGATCGGGCCCGGCGAGGGCGACGAGGCCGAGCGCAACCAGCGGAGGCAGGCCGCCAGGATGGCACTGGCGCAGTATCTGGGCGAGCTCGGCCGGGAGCGCCGCGCGAACCCCGGCGACGACATCCTCTCCGGGCTCGTCACCTACGAGGGCCCCGAGGGGAAGCTGACGGAGGTGGAGGTGATGACGACCGCCACGCTGCTGCTCATCGCGGGGCACGAGACCACGGTCAACCTCATCACCAACGGGATGCTCACCCTCCTGCGCAACCCGGAGCTGCTCGACCGGCTGCGGAACGAGCCGGACCTGGTCATCCACACCGTCGAGGAACTGCTGCGCTTCGAACCGCCCGTGCACTTCCTGCCGCAGCGTGTCGCCCTCGACGACATCGTCATCGGGGATGTCACCATCCCCAGGGGCTCCTCCATCGTGCTCGCCCTCGCTTCGGGCAGCCGGGACCCCCGCCACCTGTGCGACCCCGACCGCTTCGATCCCGACCGTCCCTACATCCAGCACCTGGGGTTCGGCGGCGGCATCCACGCCTGCTTCGGAGCACCCCTGGCCAGGCTCGAAGCGCAGGTCGCGCTCCGGGAGCTGGCGAACCGGCTGGTGAACCCGCGGCTGGTCGCCGACCCGCCGCCGTACCGGCCCAGCTCGATCCTGCGGGGGCCTGAGCACCTCGTGATCGAGTACGACCGCGTCCTGCCGGCCGCGGACCGCTGACCCGGATCGACCGGCCGGCCGCGGGCGGCGGCACGCACAGCCCGGCAGCGCAGCGGGCGCCGGGACGTGACCAGGCTATGAGTCGCGCCTGTTCAGCAGTTTGGGCAGGGTCGCCAGCGTCGCCCCACCCGCGCCGCCGCCGCTGAGCAGGGCGCTCGGCCACTCTGCGCCGGCGGCCAGGACGAGCGCGCAGGTGATCGCAGCGATCATGATCGTCAGAGTGAGCGTGAGTAGCTGACTCGTGTTGAACATCGGTCCTCTTTCTCTAGGTGCGGTCGTCGGCCCAGAAGTCGATGAGTTCTTCGGGGGTGAGGCGGTCAGGGCGTACGGCGGGCGGAGTGCGTCCAGTCGCGAGCACCCACGTCGTCAAGAGCGTGACCAGCAGCTGCTCGTCTGCCAGGCAGGGAGCGTCGGCGCAGTACACGATGCTTGACAGGTGAGCCGTGAGTAACGGCATGGGGCAATGGCCTCCTGAAGCGCAGCGATGAATGCGGCCAACCATGCTGCTTCGGAAAGGCCATCGGCCAGCGGTCCAAACGTGTTCGGACGGATCCGTACGGGTCCGGAATGAACCACCGAGGACGTAAATTTCCGCGATCTTCCGACATCATCCGGTTTTATCCGGATTGATTCGACAGCTGATCCGGCAATAAGGACACAAGCTCAGCTAGCTATCCGAACCAGCACTCGACGCTACTCTTGAGGCAGAGGGGATAGCGATCATGTGAAGTGGCCACAGCGACCGGATGAGATGGAATTTCCGAAGTGCCCCGGCCTACCGCGCTATTTCTGGAAATATGGCGGCATTACTCCCGCCAACTCCACCAAGGACGATGACTGACACTCTCAGGGCCGGATCCCATTCCGCCTTCATAGCTGCGCTCATAGAGCTGCGGGAATCGGCTGGCCAGCCGAGCTATTCCGAGATTCAACGGTTGTCACGCGCGCCGGGCGTCCCCAAGGAACTGCCTGGCAGCACGGTCAGCGACATCCTCAACGGCAAGCGGGAACGCCTGCCGGACTGGCGGCTGGTCGCCTCCTTCGTGATGGTCTGTCATCGCCACGCCCAGCTCACCGGCTTGCCCACGGACGCCCTCGGCAGCGTGGAGCAGTGGCAGGCCCGCTGGCGCGCCGCCAGGAACGAGCAGACCGGGCCCCACTCCACCGGGTCGTACGACCTCTTCAGGACACCCGCCGACGAGGCCGAGCGGCGGACCACCAGGACCGTCGCCCGCCTGGTCCGCCTGGCGGGCGACGGCGACTCCGAGTCCGCCCACCGCCTGGCGATCATCCACCTGCTGACGGGCGACTCAGCGGCCGCCCGCTACTGGATCCACGCCGCGATGCGGCAACGTCACTCGGACGCCGAGGCGCTCTCGGGCCATCCGCGCCCCATCGAGTTCGCGGCCAACCTCTCCTTCACCTACGGCCAGGCCTACGAACAGGAGGGCCCGGCCAAGCTCGACATCGCCAGGTTCTACTACAGGCTCGCCGCCGACCACGGCCACCCGAGCGCCGCCGAACGGCTCCGGGCCCTGCGCACCGTCCCGTTCGGCAAGCGGCTCCCCGCGCCCGTCGCCGAGCAGCAGCCCGGATCCGGATGACCGAACCGTCGAAGGAACCCGGCCGCCCGCCCCTGGCCGGCGGTCGAACGGTCCAGCCACCCCGTCCTTGAGCAGCCGGCCCGATGCCTCCTCCACCAGGCCGGACGACACCGTCCACGGAGAGGCCCGCCCCCGGACATCCACCTTTTCTCAGCCCTTCGAGGTTCGCAGCAGCGAGGCGGTGGCGGGGTTCCGAGGCGATCGCCGCGACCACGAGTCAGGCAAAATGGCCAAGTGACGTCGAACGATCATCAACCGGTCACGCCGTTCGAGGAGCGGCTGTGGGCGGCCTGCCGGGACGGGCAGGAGGCCCTGTCCCTGGGCCTGCTCCGCGACGCCGACCTGGCACTCCCGATCACCGCTGCCGCGGCGGCCGGGACCGAGACGCCCGCCTGGGCGACGGCCACCGGCTCCGGGCGGACGTGGGTGCTCGCGTACACGTCGGTCGAGGCGATGCGGCTGGCCACCGGCGGGGTCGCCACGCACTGCCGCGTCGCCTCGCTGGTCGAGCTGGCGGCCGGCTGGCCGGACCCGTGGTGGGGGCTGGCGATCAATCCGGGGTTGACGGCCGCCTTCCTGCTGGAGTCCGGGACGGTGGCCAGGCTGGCGGTGCCCACCCTGGCCCAGGACCGGCTGCTCGACCCCGCCTCAGGGGTGCCGGCGGTCCAGAAGCTGCTCTCGCCCGCCCACGTCCACGATCTCCTGACCGGGGGCGAGCCGAGGATCTCCGGCTACTGCCATCACGCCCTTGACGTCTCGCACATCGCGACGCCTGCCGTGCTGGCCGACGCGCTGAGGCAGCCGGACATGCTCACCGAGAGCGGCTCGCTGAACATCCTGCGCTGGCGGCCCACGGGTCTCGACCTCTACCGCACCCCGTACGGAGGGACCGACGAGGAGCGCAGGGACGCGGTGGCCGGCTGGGTGGTCGAGGAGCCGCCGTTCGTGGGGATGGGCCTGGTCCCGAACGTCGACCACGTCATCCGCGAGTACAAGGTGTACGGCGTGGGCCTGCCGCACGGCGCCGAGATCTGGGAGCTCACCCACGGCGGCACCGAGCACCGGCGCGCGCTGTACCACGGCGACCTGCGGCGGTGGCTGCTCATCGGGACGCGATGAGCCTGCACTTCTACCGCGCCCGCTGGCGGGACGCGGACTACGCGGCCAGCCCCGAGCCGCACGCTCTGGAACTGTGGATACGGCTGCGCAGTCCCGAGCCGGCGGACGGTTTCGAAGAGGTCGAGCCGGGCTGCCACGTGCGCACGGTGCCCGCGGCGGAATGCTCGGCGCTGCACTTCGTGACGACGGCGTGCCGGTGGCGGGGAGAGCTGTTCCACGTGCACGGCGAGCGTGACGGGCGGGTGCTGCTCGAATACCCGGGCGGATCCTCGCTCGACGCGCTCAAGCTGGGGATGGAGCGCGTCGAGCGAGGTGTGTACCGCCTCTGGGTGCCTCGCGCGGAGGTGACCGGCTTGCAGGAGCACGCCATACCACTGAATGTCCGAAATCAATACTTTTGACAGGACCTCTTGTCTTCCGATGTTCATGTGAAGGAAACTGACCAGTAACACAAACGGGTCGTGAGCGACACCGGATACGGCAGGGCTTCAGGAGGTGTTCATGGAGTCGCTCGGCCATCCCGACGCGGCGGCGATGAGGGCGTATGCCGATGAGTTGCGCGGCATGTTCCAGCAGATCCAGGACGCGGGTATGGAGCTGCATGCCGAGGCCAGAGCGGTCCAGATCACCGAGAAGTCGAGCGACGGCCTGGTGTCGGTGACGGTGGGCGCGCGCGGGGAGCTCGTACGGCTCGACCTCGACCCGCGCATCTACCGGCGGCCTGACGCACGGCACCTGGCGGACACGATCACCGAGACGACCCGGCGGGCGGCGGCCAGGGCTCAGGAGCGCATCACCGAGATCTTCGAGCCCGTCATCCCCCCGGAGGAGCTAAAGGCGCACCTCGACGGCGACCTCGAAACCGCCCTGACGCAGCTCGCCGACCGGATGGAGGGCAGGCGATGAGGCTCTGGGACGGCACGGAGATCATGAAGTCCATGGTGGACCACGGCCTTTCCCAGTGGTCGACGATGGCCGAGGACCTCGAACGGACCTTGTCAGGGAGGATCGCCCAGGTCGTGGAGGCCCTCGCCGCCGCTCCGTGGGGAGACGGCGCCGAGGGAAAGGCGTTCAAGGCCGCCCACTTCCGGGACGGCGGGCCGGACCACATGCTCACGCAGTGCGCCCAGATCGCCAAGGAGATCCCCGACGCGGGAGACAGGGTCCGCAAGTCCGTCGACAACACCCTGCGGACGGACGCCGCCATGCGGGCCGACCTCGAGGCGCTGAGGCGGGCGATCTGAGGCCCAGGACGTGACGCTCAACGGCGGCGCCCCCAGCACTCAGGGGACGGGCGGCCAGGCGAGCGCTCAGGCAGCGGTCCGCATCGACACCGACGTCCTCCCCGTGTGGGAGACCGAGGCGCTGCCCGAGTGGGTCGTCTACTGGCTGATTCCCATGCTGTCGGCCGGGCAGAAGTGGCCGGAGGCCAGCGAGAGCGGCCTGTCGAAGCTGGCTCAGGCGTACGACGGCCTGAGCGCGGACGTCACCGGCTCCGCTCCGCAGGCGGGGGCGGCGGCGCGTGCCATCGTGACGGGCTGGAACGCGCCCGCCACCGGGAACTTCGTCTCCAGAGCCCAGTTCCTGTACGGCAAGGAAGCCGGACTGAGCGGGGTGTCCCGGAACGCGCAGAGCTACTCGCAGCAGGCGAGCAACTTCGCCGTCGAGACCCAGTACTCCAAGCTCTCCATCAACGTGGCCTTCTGGGTGACGGTCGTCGCCATCGCCATCGCCCTGTTCGCCTCCTTCTTCAGCGCCGGCACCTCCACCGTGATCATCGGCCCGTACGCGGCGGCGGCCCGCGCCGCCATCAGCCGGATCCTCGTCAGGCTCATGACCCTGGGCGGAAGGCAGCTGAGCGCGGCGCGGCTGGCCGGAGTGACCACGCTCAGCGGCGCCACCGGGCGCGCCGCCATCGTCAGGCTGCTGGGCACGGGGATCGGCCGGGAGCTGCTCAAGGAGCTCCCCGAGGAGATGGGCGAGGAGTTCTTCATCGACTGGGCCGCCCAGCGCCAGCAGATCAAGATGGGCACCCGCGAGGAATGGGACTGGCAGAAATCCCAGGCCGCGCTCATCGGCGCGGGCACCGGGGCGATCGTCGGCACGGGGCTGGCCGGCCCGGTGTCGCGCCTCACCAGGCATGCGCCGGGATTCGGAGGCCGCGCGCTGACCACCGGCATGACGAACATGATCGCCTCCCCGGCCGGCAGTTTCGTCGCCAACGGCGTGGTCTACGACCAGTGGCAGAACCCGTTCACGGCCGACTCCCTCATGGGCGGCTTCCTCGGCGGCGCCGGGCGAACCGGGACGATCAGCCCGTTCAATCCCTCGGTCTACACCGCACTGGCCCATCCGATGACCACTTTCGCCGCCGCCCACGACGCCGCCGCGCGCACCGACGCCGCCCGCGCCGCAGGTGAGCCGCCCGGTGGCGGGCCGGACGGGAACCCCTCGGGTGGGGGCCCCACCACGGGCGGCGGGCAGCCCGGCACGCCGGCGGCCGCACGCCAGCCCGACCCCGCGACTCCCGCAGCGCCCGCGGCGCCTGCAAGAGCCGGGGCGGCGGGAACCACCTCGTCCACGACGGGACGTGACGACGAGAGCAGGCGAGCCGCCGCCACACCGGACGCGGACCCCGCCTCGAACAGGCGCGGCACCAGCTCACAGGAGGGCGGCGACCAGACGACCACGCGTCCGGAGCCGCAGCCGGACGGCGCCCCCGACGAGACCCCGCGTCCCGGACCCGCCGCCGCGGCGACGCCCGCTCCGAACGGCACCGCCGAAACGGGGGAACAGCGCGCACCCGGCGCCGCGACGACGGCACAGGCCCCCGACAGCGCCGCCGCCCAGCCCGACAGCGGCCCCGCGCAGCCGAACGCCGCGCCCGCACAGGCCCCCGACAGCGCCGCCGCCCAGCCCGAGAACCCTCCGGCCCAGCCGGGCGCCGCGCCGGCGGCGCCTGCTCCGGACGGCGTCACCACGCAGCCCGACAGCCCCGCACAGTCGAGCGCCCCAGCGGGAGCCGCCGTCGGCTCCCCGGAGGCGAGCTCCTCCCTCACCGGGGCGAGTCCGGCCGCCGAGCCGATGACCGCCGCCGCCCGAGCCCGTACGGCGCTGCTCGGGGCGATCACCGCAGACCTCCCCGGCGCGGTGGTCAACCCGGCGGGCGACCTCCTCATCCCGTCCGGCAGTGGCGTGCACACGATTCCGCACGCCACCATGACCCGTATCCGCACCGCTCTGGACACCCGGGCCGAGCAGGTCCTCGACCTCACGGAGCTGCAGGACGAGGCCAGCGCCATGCTGCAGGTCAGCCGGCCCGCCGGCCCGGCCGCCCCCGTGGCGGACACCGTGCCCGGCCGGCTCGACGAGCTGACGGTCCTGACCGAGAAGTGGCGGCTGGCCCGTTCACTTCCGGAGAAGCGGCTCATCGCCGTCGGCATCGACGGCGTGAACCGCCGGCTGCGCCAGCTCGGGCACATCCCGCCCTCGCCCCCCTGGGCGCCGACGCAGGACGTCAGGCCGCGGCAGGCGCCGGCTGTGATCGGCGAGAACCCGGCCGCAACGGAGGTCCGGGCGGTCATCGAGGCGCTGGTGCGGGCGGAGCAGGCCCTCAATGATCAGATCGGGGCGAAGAGGACAACCGCGAAGGAGGCGCGCAAGGAGGCCCGGAAGGCGATAGAGAGGGCGCGCAAGGAGCTGAAGCAGCACGACCAGGGCCGTTTCGAGCGAGCCCGCGAGGCGCGGAAGGAGAACCGGGCGCACCGCGCCACGGAGGCCCGGCACACCAGGATCGCCGAGGCGTACAAACCCGCGCTGAAGCAGGCCACCCAGGCGAGACGGGCCTACCAGGAGCTGCTCTCGGCGATGAGCGAGCCCGCTGCGCCAGGTGAGACCGGCACGGCCGAGATCGCCGCGAGTCGGGCGGTCGAGGCCACCCGGCAGCACCGGGGCTACCTGGAAGCGCTGGCCGCGGCGCTGCCGCAGGAGGCCGCCCTGTCCGCCGCCCAGCCGACGGATCAGCTCGCCCACCTGACCACCCTCACCACCACCGTCAACAACCTCCTGAAGCGCAACGGGGTCGGCCACACCTTCACCCCCATCGAGCTGGAGCAGGCCCTGCGAGCCGACTTCCACCAGCTCGTCTCCCCCGACGGCGTCGTGCTGCGCGTGGGGCGCGGACGCAGGGCGGCGGAGGTGCGGGTCAAGCTCACCCTCGCCGACCTCGTAGAGGTGATCGACCCGGACGTGAAGGCGTCGGAGATGATGGTGGGCCTGTTCTTCGAGACGGGCCGGACGGTCTCCGCCACCGAGTCGAACAGCGGCGGACTGTCCGCCGGTTTCAACACCGGCGTGCTGGCACAGCTCATGCCCGAAGGAGAGTGGGCCAGGCTGACCGAGCTGCTGGGGATCGGCGTCGAGGTCGCGGCCGGGCGCAACCGGTCGGCGACAGGCGGCGTGGGAGGCTTCGCGCAGGGCGGCCAGGTCTCCGACAACAGGAGCGAGTCGCTGCTGTTCGACGCCGCGGCGACGTGGACCGTCGAGATTCGCACCCGCCGGACGGGCGGCTGGAGTGGGACGACCACGGTGGACTCCGGCGCACCCGGCGACGCCTCTTCGCAGCGACTGTGGCTCTCGCACGGCTACGCCGACCAGCCGCCGAGCAAGGTGGTCCGGATCAGCGCCGACCGGCGCGACCCGAAGCTCCCCAACCACGTCCTCAGCGGGATAACCGGCATGGAGGGCGCTCTCGACCAGATCGCGGCAGTGCTCGGCGGGGAGTACACCGAGGTCGGCGCCGTCGCCAGAAACCAGCTGCGCACGTTCGTCACCGAAGAGCTGCCCCACCGGATGCGCCACGCGGTCGACACCGGTCACGAGCACGTCTTCACCAAGAACGGCGAACCACACGCGAGGGTGCGCGCCAAGACCAGCCTCGTGCTGGAGGAGAGCGAGCCGCTGGGCGGGGCGACCGCCGAGGTCTTCGAGGAGGAGGTGCTCGTCGACTTCGCCGCGACGCCGGGCGGGGCGTCGTCGGGGGGATCGATGGAGGGGAGCGTCTCGGTCGGGTTCAACCATCCCGCGCTGAAGGAGACCGGCGGCTTCGGCGACTACCATCCCACCTTCGGGCCCAACGCCAAAGGCTCCAGATCGGTGTCGCGGTCCGTTTCGGCCACCGCCAACAGGCAGGCGATCCACCCGAGCGTGCACCGGAAGACCAGCCATGGGCAGGGCTACAAGGTCGTGCTGAAGACCACGTTCGTCGTGGAGCTGATCGGCAAACCGCCCGTCAAGCTGCCGCCGGTCACGAGCAGGGCGTTGATCAGCATGCGGGAGTCGGCCGCCTACCGCTTCGGCCTGCCGGTCGATCGCGCGGCTCTGGTGTACTCCAAGCGCCGGCGGCTGCTCGACGCGGAGGGGAACCAGGTGCTGCGCGGCGATCCGCGATCCACTCCGCCCCCGGGCCGCAAGGCCGAGTTGCCCGCCTGGCTCGGCGACGGCCCCGGCCAGATGCGCGGCGCGGGACCCGCTCTCGTCCAGGAGATCGACGGGCTGGACGAGGTCAGGCAGAAGGTGCTGGACGAGCTCGCTGAGCGCGGCATCGTCCCGAAGATGGTGGACGGGGTGCCGCAGTACGCGTCCAACCGGTTGATGCGCGCCAGCCAGGTACTCAACCTGCAGGAGGTCGCCGAGCAGCTGTCCGAGCACCGGATCCGGGCCGGCTACGACCCGTTGGCGCAGGACGAGGGCCTCGAAGTCGACCTGATGGTAAGCGGGCTGAACGGCGCTCCTGAGCACTACATCATGCGCATCTCGCTGAAGCAGGACTTCGGGGACTATCAGTACGTCGGGCATTCGGACTCGGAGACGGTCGTCAACCTCGACATCGGCTCCGACACCTCGGCCCTGGCCATCAGCCGGTCCAGGACCTACGCAGGCACCGCCTCCGCGAGCGAGAGTGACGGTCCGGACCAGGGACACGACGGACTGTCACACAATGTGGGAGTCAGCGGCGGCGGGAACCGCACCCGTACGGCGGGCTCCAGCGTCGGCAGCACGGTCAACGTCGTGACGCTGCACGAGAGCACCGGCCCGGTCGCGATCTTCTCTCTGGCCCACGATCTGACCGTCGAGCTCCTGCACGACGGGGAGTCGACCCTCCTGGATTCCCGCAGGGGGACGGCCAAGCTGCTGTTCGCCGTGGACCTGCTCCCGCCGGACACCGCCTCGGCGCCCGTGTCCCTGGGCAGGATGTCCAGGAAGTTGCAGTCCAAATCGAGACTCCTGCACATGGACATGCCCGGCGGGCTGCAGGCGGCGGAGAAGGTGCTGCCGAGGGGGACGCGCGCGGACTCGGCCGCCTACCAGAAGATCAGGACGTTCCTGGGCGTACGCAACCTCGTCGGACACGCCAGGGTGCTGAGGAGGCCGCTCACCACCAACCTCGCGATCCGCGCCCAGGGCACCCCCACCCAGTCGGCGCTGTCGGTGGCGGGTGAGGTCGGAGAGGTGGAGCTGCTGGGCGTGGTCGACCACGTGAGCGGGAACATCCTGTTCGGCCTCCAGAGCGCCGGTGTGTCCTGGGGCGGATCGTCCGGCCTCACCGTCGGCGGCTCGGTGAGCGCCTCGGACCTCGACGGCGGCGGAACGTCGAGCGACGGCGGCAAGCTCTCGCTGCCCTCCCGCTCCGGAGGCACCTCCGTCTCCACCGGGGTCCTCGACATCTGGGGCAACGAGGACCTCACGATCGAGTTCGGCCGCCAGTACATCCTCCGGGCCCCCGTGGACTTCACGCTCACCGGCTCCGAGAGCGCGGCGCACGCGCTGCCGGTGGCAGGCCGCGTTCCCCTCGGCGAGAGCTCGACGGCCACCGCGCAGGGCACCGCGCTGTTCTCCATCCCCGAGTTCGAGGCGCTGCTGCTGTACGCCCAGGGCGACCTCACCCTCCCCGCAGCCCTGGTGGGCGACGCGGTCGAGCGCCTGCTCAACGGCAGCCTGCCCCTCGACCCCAGCCTCGCCGTGCCCCTGGTCCAGCGGTACGTCGCGACCGGGGTGGACGCGACGCACGCCGAGCGGCACACCCCACGGGCCCTGCTCGCCATGCTGGAGGAGCTGACGGGGCTCGGCGCGGCGGCGACCACGGCCCAGCAGGGGAACACGGAGCAGCAGCTCGACCGGACGCTGAGCGAAGCCGCGGACCTGATCGAGCGCTCACGCGACGTCGTGCTGGCGCCGTCGTATGACAGGGCGACAGGCGTTGGCGCGATCGATGCGCTCCACCTGACCGACGAGCAGGGCAACGACGTCGACTTCGAGGACGCGGTGCTGAACGCCGTGCGGGCCGCGGACCCCCAGGCCGTAGCCGAGAGCCCGACGCTGCGCGAGGAACTGGACGTCGACTTCTCCGCAGAGGCCGCGCTGATCCGCGTCGAGGACATGTGGTCGGAGCGCGGCTTCGAAAAGAGCTACCACGTGCACGTCGGCCCGCAGACCGCGCAGGCGCAGGAACTGACGGTCAAGGTACGGCTGGAGTACGACGACCCCGCGGACTCCCGCAGGGCCACGTTCATCACGCACACCTCGCAGGCCGGGTCCATCGTCCAGCGTTACCGCTACTTGGATCTCTCGCACTCCGAGGGGTACAACGGCTCCTACTCGGCGGGCGTGGACGTCAGCAACACGGAGCAGAAGGACGAGAACGGGACCGGCGTGTCGACGGACCGGGGCCAGGGGTACTCCGGCTCGACCAACGAGCAGAGGGCGCGGCTGCAGCGGGAGGCCCTCTTCAACGGCCACAACCTGGTCGAGCAGGGCGCGAGGCTGGTCATCGAGGTCACGACGCGATCGGTGCGCGCGGGCGTGGTCCTGTCCAAGGCCCGCGACGTGACCCGCCAGGGCAGGCCCCGCACCAGCCCGCCGGTCAGCTACCGGGCCAGCCTGGTGCGGCGCATCCCGACCGGCATGATCCGGCCTGCCGCCGAGGATCCGGGACCGGTCGACATCGTGCCCGACCCCCGGCAGGTCGAGCTGCGCCCCGGCCACTTCCCGAACAGGCTTGCGGAGATCCCGGGCAGGCCGAGCCTCTACACCGTCGTCACCGCCCAGCTGGCGAAGATGTGGGGCAGAAAGGCGGTCGCGGAGCGTCGGGCCGAGCTGATCGGCCGGCTGTCCGTGTCGGCTCTGCTTACGGGTTTCGAGCGGATGGCCGGGCCCGCCGGCAGCGACATCGTGCCTGACGAGGTGACGATCCAGGCCCGCACGACGGACTTCACCGTCATCGCCGGGCCGTTCGACGCGGAGAAGGGAGAGGTCGACAGGAAGGCCACCTCCCAGAACGTGACGGTCTCCCGCAGCCGCGTCCTTCCCGTCAGCGGGAGCGGCACCGTGAATGACGGCGACTCGGGCCTCAAAGGTGGCGCACGGTTCGGCGAGCAGGCTGCGGAGAGCGTTTCCGACCACCGCGGGGCACGCCGTGAGCGCAGCATGTTCGTCAAGGGCAAGGCCTACATCGTCCGTCTCAGGGTGGACTACGACCTCACCTTCCAGCCCGTCGATCGGCTGCGCGACGGGAACAGCAAGGATGACGGCAAGCCCGTCCACCTGCCGGGCGCCTCCACCGGCGAGGTGGACGTGACCCTCTTCGGGGAGGAGATCACGGAGTTGCTCGCCCGGATGGACGCGGGCGTGCGGCTCGCGCCGTCCGTGGACCCCGGTTGGCCCACCTTCACTTTCCTGCCGAACCAGGGCCGCGAAGGGCTGATCCCGGCCCTGCAGGACGCGCGCCTGGCCGCCCGCGAGCGCGGTGCGGTGGCCCGCGTGGCGATCCGGGAGGCGGACGGAGTCCACCGCTACCGGGCCGCCCCCGATGGCTCGGTGTACAGCGAGACCGCCGACGGCGGGTTCGCCGACGCGTTCGCCACCCTCTCCCCGGCGCTGCTGGACGCGGCCCACCGGGTCGGGGTCGACCTGCGCCACGTCTTCATGAACTCCGAGGTGCCCGGCACGTTCGCGCAGCAGGTCATGGCCGAGCTGAGGACGCGCGGCATCGTCGCGGTCGACCTCGGCAAGCCGGTCTGGCCCGCCAACCGGGAGGAGTCCAGCACGCCCGTGGGCGGGAGCACCGCCCAAGGGGTGACGGTCGGCACCGTGACCTCGCCCGCGCTGGAGGACACGCCTTTCAGCAAGTCGGGCCGGACCACCGGGAGCCTCAACCTGACCCTTCCCGAGGTGCGGGCGCAGAGCCTGCCCGCGGGCGACCTGGCCGGGGCGGCCGCCCACCTGTCCTGGAGCGCGGACGACATGCTGACCGTCCAGCTCCCCACCGGGGACCAGCACGTCCGCGTGCTGGTCGAGGAGCCGGGCGAGGGTCTCAACTCCACCACCGAGCTGCGCGCGGGCACGCCGGACGACCCGCATGTCCTGCGCATCGGGCTGCGCGTGCATCCGGAGGTGGTGTCGTCGGTCCTGGTGCACGAGATCTCGCACGTGGCGCAGGCGTCCGCCGCGACCGCCGCGGGCGCGCCGCAGGGCGTGATCAGGCCGTCGCTGTCGGAGGGGCAGAGCGAGGGCACCGACCTCTGCCTGATCCCCCGCCTGGACGAGCACGCCCACCTGTCAGGCAAGTGGCGCGCGGCCACCGACCAGGCCGGGCGCGAACGCCTGGCCGAGGCGATCGACGCCATCGCCGCCGACATCGAACGCCGCGGCCACCCCCAGCCGCCGCCGCCGTGGGGCACGGGCCCGCGCGCGCCGGCCGACACCCGGTCGCAGGGCAGGATCGCGATGCTGCTCAACGCCATGACCCCCGCCTCGGCGGTCGGGCCGGAGGAGATGGCCGGCCTGAGCGAGGCCGAGCGGGCGGGCCTGGCGCGCGGCCGGGCCGGAGCGGCGCCCAGGTTGCTGGCGCTGGCGCGGGCCGGCGAGCTCACCCCTGAGCAGGTCGCGGCGATCCGCGGCGAAGCGACACTGCCGGAGGCTGCGGCGGCCGCTGCCATCGGGCGCGGCGCCGCGGTCATGGGCGGCCGGGTCCGCGTGTACGGTCCCGGCCTGCTCGACATCATGCTGCCCGGCCGGCCGCCCATCCCCGTCGAGGTGCGGGCGGCCCGGGACGGGGCCCCTGAGCCGGGCATGCTGACCTACCAGGTGGACGACCACCTCACCATCGGCGCGAACGAGCGGGCCGCCGCAGCGGCGGCCGCGGAGGCGGTCGCCCGGGCGCTGGGCGCGGCGCCCGCCGCCCACGCGGCCATGGCCGAGCTTTACGAGGCCGTACGCCAGGCCCGGGCCGCCACCGCGGCGCAGCGGCCCGGGCGGCTGGGCGTGCTGTTCGACCTGACCACGGCCGCCGGCCCGGAGGTGTGGGCGCTCGTCCCACGGCCGCTGGCGGCCGAGCTCGCGACCTTGGCGAGCGGCCGGCGTCCCCGGGACTGGCCCGCTTACCTGGCCCACCTCCGCGTGCTCGCCAACACGACCGGCTGGTACCCGCCGGAACGGGAGTGCCGGTGCCCCGCGGGCGAGCCCTGCGTATGCGGCCGCCGCACCGAGCAGCAGCCGGTCCGGGCGCCTGGCACACCGGACACGGTCCAGGTGTGAGCGGGATCGCGTTCCGGCATGATGGGGACCTCCCGAGGAGAGGACGGCTATGGCATTCGCGGTGGCGCGGACGAGGGATGAGGCGCACCTCTACCTCGATCTCCACCCGTGCGCCTGCGGGTCGGCGGACACGACCTGGCACAGCGGGCTGATCGACGTCGAGGCAGGGCCGGCAAACCGCTATTCCGGCACGTGCGAGGCGTGCGGGGCGTCGCGTGAATACCTGTTCGGGCTGCCTGCGCAGGCCGTGCTGCCCGCCGGCTATCCGACGTTCGGCGGTCCGGAGCCGTCCGAGCTGCTCGACGCGGGCGAGTGGCTGTGGGTGGCCGACCTGTCGGCGGGCAACGTGCCCGTGGACGACGGGGCCGAGGCGCGGCGCGCGCTCAAGGTCGCGGCGGTGGCCGTCGAGGAGGTCGTCAAGTTCGTCCCGCCCGGCGCGGACGAGGTGCCCGGCGACGGGTTCTGGTCCGAGCGCGGGCAGCGGTTGCGGGCGGCCGAGCCCGGGAGGTTCCAGCTCGACCGGCTGCTGGTCGTCAGGGCCGCCTACCAGGAGCTGGCGGAGCGTTATGCCTGAGCGCGGTCTGGCCCGTTCACTCGTGGAGGCCTACCTCTACTTCGACCTGGAGGCTCAGGGCGCCTCGCGTGAGGCGGTGGTCGTCCGGGAGGAGGACGGCTGGGTGCTGCGGCTCGGCGACGCGGAGGTGCTCGTTCCCGCCGAGGCCGAGGCGGCGGCGAGGGAGCAGGAGCTGACCTTCGGCTCCGGCCGTTCCGAGCTGATCGATCCCGGCCAGTGGGTGCTCGTGGCCGCGACGTACGCGAGCAGGGCGCTGGAGGGCGGGCTGTTCTTCGCGGCGGATCCCTCGGACGCCGAGGGGTTCGGCCGGGTCGCGGCCGGCTGGCGCTTCGCCGCCGACGCGGTGGCGCAGGCCCTGGAGTTCTTCCCGGAGGGCGGCGCCGAGCTGCCGTTGGAGGCGTTCTGGACCGAGATGGGCCGGGCGCTCAGGGAGTCGCAGCCTGATCGGCTCAGCCGGCGGAAGCTGGAGAGCGATCTCGCCTTCTACCGGCAGAGCCTCGACGACTTCCGCCGCCTCCACTCCCGCTGATCAGGCGCCCGTGGAGCCGTCGATCAGCTCGCGCAGGATGTCCAGGTGGCCGTTGTGCCGGGCGGTCTCCTCGGTCATGTGACCGATCACCCAGCGCAGGGTGAGGTGCCCGCCTCTGCTCTCCTTGCCCTTGGACAGGGCGTCCAGGTCGATGCCGGCGATGCGCTCCCGCACCCGCGCGCACTGCGCCTCGTACTCCTCCAGCAGCCGCTCCAGCGGCACCTCCAGCGCCACCGTGAACTCGGCGTCGGGATCCTCGTCGGTCCACGGTCCCCGGTCCTCGTCTCCGAGGAACATCACCTCGAACCACCAGTGCTCGTTCCAGCGCAGGTGGTTGACCACGCCGGCGACGGTCATCAGCGGTGACGTGGCAAGCGGCGCCTTCCTGGCGTCCTCGTCGGCCAGCCCCTCGCACTTGTGGATCACCGTGGCGCGGGCGTAGTCGTGGAACGTGGTCAGTGTGCTGCGCTCGTCCCAGGAGGTCGGCGTGTCGGTTCTCTGCATCGCATCAGCATGTCAGATGACCAAGCGGGTAGCAGTGGCGCATGAGGCTCACCCTCGGCAGCCTGCTGGTCGCTCTGGCCGCTCTGGTCATCGGCTGTTCGGTCGACACCACGGGACCGGCCCGGGCGGCCGAGCGGTTCCACGCCGCCCTGGCCTCCGAGCAGGCGGACGCGGCCTGCGCCATGCTCGCCGGGAAGACGGCCGAAAAGCTGCCCGACCCCGGCCAGAGCTGCGCCGAGGCGCTGCGCGAGCTGGACCTGGGCGCCGGCGGCGGCGTCACCGAGGTCAGCGTCTGGGGCGATGACGCGCAGGTGCGGCTCGCGGGCGACACCCTGTTCCTGCACCACTACAGCACCGGCTGGCGGATCAGGGCAGCGGGCTGCGAGCCGGTGCGCGACCTGCCGTACGAGTGCGAGGTTGAGGGCTGATGCGGGTGATGTTCGCGCTGACCGTGCTCGTGATCGTGTCCGGCCTGGCCTTCGTCTTCGCGATCGGGCTGGCCCACGGATGAGGAAGATCAAGGACAACGCGCTGTCGGTGGCGTTCCTGGTGCTGTTCCTGCTGTGCCTGGCCGGTCAGGGGCTGGCGGGCATGCTGCACTACAACGAGCACCCGAGTCGAAGCCGGTCGGGGCGGCTCACTCGGCGACGGGGGTCGAGGGCTGACCGGTGACGACGGCGACGATCCTGGTGCCGCGGGGGAAGGCGCCCTGCCGTACGAGGTCGAGCACGCCGTACAACATCTTCGCCACATACACCCCTTCCACTCGATATTTCGCGATAAGTCCGTTCAAGGCGGGTGTGGTGCGGGCGTAGCCGCCGAAGTGGTAGTCCAGGTTGATCGACCAGTTCGGCCAGACCCGCCCATAGGCCTCCCGCTGCAACCGGGCCACCTCCTCCGTCAGGAAGCCGCCCCCCTTCAACACCGCGAAACCCAGCGCCCGCTTCCCGGCGGGCAGCCCCGCCGAGATCCCGGCCAGCGTGCCGCCGGTGCCCACCGGGCAGCAGATCACGTCGTACGCCGCGCCGATCTCCCCGGGCAACTCGGCGCACCCGCGCACGGCCGCCGCGTTGCTGCCGCCCTCGGGCAGGATCGCCACGTCCCCCCACCGCTCGCGCAGCCGCGCCTCCATCTCGGGGGTGTGCTTGAGCCGGTAGGAGGCCCGGTCCAGGTAGTCCAGCCGCATCCCGCAGGCCGCGGCGTAGGCCAGCGACGGGTTCAGCGGCAGGTGCTCCTCGCCGCGGATCACCCCGATGGTCTCGAACCCGTGCCGCCGCCCGGCCGCCGCCACGGCCCTGATGTGGCCGGAGTAGGCGCCGCCGAAGGTGAGCACGCGGGCGGGGCCGAGGTTGTAGCGGAGCTTGCGCGCCTTGTTGTCGTCGTGCACGAGGAAGAGCCGCACGTCGCCGAGCGCGGGATCCAGCAGCTCCTCCACGCCCCCTCCTCGTGTCGCGGCACCCTTCTCGCGCGCTAGTCTACGGTCGGGCCATTGTTGAGAGGTGTCGGATTATGCGCGTTGTTGAAGCTTTTCGTGCCGCTTTCGGCGCGGACCCCGAGACTGTCTGGCACGCGCCCGGCCGGGTCAACCTGATCGGCGAGCACACCGACTACAACGACGGCTTCGTGCTGCCCTTCGCGGTGCCGTGGGGCGTCACCGCCGCCGTCAGCCCGCGCGAGGACCAGACGATCCGCCTGCTGTCCCTCCAGGCCTCCTCCCCCGAGCCCGTCACCATGGCCACCCGCGAGGAGTCCCGGGGCTGGACCCGCTACGTGGTGGGCGTGCTGGCCATGCTCGGCGACCGGGTGCGCGGCGCCGACATCGCGGTCGACGGCGACGTGCCGCAGGGCGCCGGCCTCAGCTCCAGCGCCGCCCTCGAGGTCTCCGTCGCCTCGGCGCTCAACGACCTGCACGGCCTGGGCCTGACTCCCATGGAGATCGCCCTGCTCAGCCAGCGTGCCGAGAACGACTTCGTCGGGATGCCCTGCGGCATCATGGACCAGGCCGCCTCCGCGCTGTGCGAGGAGGGTCACGCGCTGTTCCTCGACTGCCGCACCCTCGGCTCCCGCAACATCCCGCTCGACCTGGCGGCGAAGGGCCTGCGCGTGCTCATCATCGACACCCAGGTGCACCACGAGCACGCCGGCGGCGAGTACGCCAAGCGCCGGGCGGAGTGCGAGTCGGCGGCCCGCAAGCTGGGCGTCCCCGCGCTGCGCGACGTCGACGACCTGGCGGGCGCCCTCGACCGCCTGCAGGGCGACGAGCGCAAGCGCGTCATGCACGTGGTGACGGAGAGCCACCGGGTGGAGGCGCTGGTCGGGCTGCTGCGCGCGGGCGCCACGAGCGAGATCGGCGCGCTGCTGAACGCCTCACACCTGTCGCTGCGCGACCAGTACGAGGTGTCCTCGCCGGAGCTGGACGTGGCTGTGGAGGCCGCCGTGCGCGGCGGCGCGCGGGGAGCCCGGATGACGGGCGGCGGCTTCGGCGGGTCGGCGATCGCGCTGGTGGGCGAGGAGCGCCTGGAGGGCGTCAAGGAGTCGGTGCTCGCGGCCTACCGCGAGCGCTCCTGGACGCCGCCCCGCTTCCTGCCGGCCACGCCCGCCAAGGGAGCGCACCGGCTCTCGTAGGACCGCCTCAGAGCGGGGGGAAGTCGGGCGCGCGACGCTCCAGGAAGCTCGCCACGCCTTCGGCGAAGTCCGGGCGGCCGAAGGAGGCGAGCATTTCCTGGGTGGCCGCCTTCGCCGACTCCTCCAGGGTCGTGGTCCAGTCGTTCCAGATCTGGCGCTTGATGATGGACATCGAGGCCGGGGAGCTGTGCCGGGCCAGGTCTCGCGCGTAGGACTGGGCCGCTTCGAGGAGTTCTCCGGGCGGCAGGGCCCTGTTGGCCAGGGACAGCTCCGCGGCCTCCTTTCCGGTGAAGGTCCGGCCCGACAGGAGGATGTCCATGGCCTTCTGCTGGCCCATGACGCGGGGCAGGACCCACGACAGGCCGTACTCCGCGATCAGCCCGCGGCGGGCGAACGCCGTGGTCCACTTGGCCTCCTCCGAGGTGAAGACCAGGTCGCAGACCAGCGCGTGGACCATGCCGAGGCCGGCGCAGGCGCCGTTGACGGCGGCGATGATCGGCTTGCCGATGGTCGTGGGGAAGGTGTTGGGCCGCGGGTCCGGGGCCTCGTCGTAGGTGCCCGACTGGATGGACGTCAGCGTCTGGAAGTCGGCCCCGGAACAGAAGCCCTTGCCCGCTCCGGTCACCACGATGGCTCGCACCTCGGGATCCTGCTCGGCCTGCGCCAGGAGGTCGAAGTAGCTGCGGCCCATGGCGTCGGTCCAGGCGTTGAGCCGGTCCGGGCGGTTGAACGTGAGGGTCAGCACGCCTCGGTCGAGCGAGGAGAGTACGAGTTCGGCCATGCGATAACAGAAGCATGTTCTAGGTCGGGGGCGCAAGGATCCCGTCAGTGGCGCGGCACGAAGTTCGGGGTGAGGGCGGGGTTGTCGTAGTAGCGGTGGAAGACCGGGGTCACGCCGCCCGAGATGGGCGGGACGATCCACGACCACTCCGCCGGGCAGGTGCGGCCCGCCTTCTCCTCGCGGGCCAGGTGCGTCAGGAATCGGGCCGACTCCGTGTGGTGGTCCGTCATGGTCACGCCCGCCGCCTCGAACGAGTGCAGCACTGCCACGTTCAGCTCGACCAGCGCGTGGTCGCGCCAGAGCGAGCGCTCGGTGGAGGTGTCGAGGCCGAGGCGCTCGGCGACCACCGGGAGCTGGTCGTAGCGGTCGGCGTCCGCCAGGTTGCGGGCGCCGATCTCGGCGCCCATGTACCAGCCGTTGAACGGCGCGCACGGATAGCAGACGCCGCCGATCTCCAGGCACATGTTGGAGATCGCCGGCACCGCGTGCCAGCGCAGCCCGAGGTCGGCGAACCACGGGAACTCGGGGTGGACGATCGGCACCTCCAGCACCGCGTCGCCCGGCAGGTTGCACAGCAGCGGCTCGCCCAGGCCGGGGTCGATGAGCAGCGGCAGCACGTCGAACCTGCCCAGCCCGCCCCGCCACCCCAGCCGCAGGGCCAGGGCGGTGAGGTCGGCCTGGCGGGGGTCGCCGATGACCGAGCCGTCGCGGGTGCGGTGCCCGGCGTAGCGGATGAGCTGCTCGTTGAGCACCCGCGGGGCCCGGCGAGCGGGCAGGTCGGGCGGGAAGACGGTGATGACCGGCCTGATCTTGCCCTCGCCCGCCGCCTCGCGCAGGTGGGCGACGCACTCCAGGGCCACCCCCTCGGCGCTGGTCACCTCCCTGCGATCGCGCACTCTCAGCGACTTCCAGTAGAGGCGGCCGATGCAGCGGTTGCTGTTGCGCCAGGCCACCCTGGCGCCGAACTGCAACTCCTCGAAGGTGTGCACGTAGGTCCCGTGGCGGGCGATGTCCCTGGCCACGTCGCGCAGGCGCGCGGGCAGGCCGCCGGCGGTCGGGTGCTCGGCGTGGAAGAGCCTGAGAAAGCGCTCGGCCTCACGGAAGTCGGTCGTCCGCTCGATGAGGGCCGGCACGGGCAGGACGTCGAAGGGGCGCAGGGATCTGATCCAGGTACGCACGCAGTAACCAGCACTTTTCGGTTCACGGAGCGCCCCGCCGATTCCGGGTCGGCGGCGCCTCCTGCCGGCGGCGCCCTTTCCACGCCACCCCCCGGCTTGTCCGCGGCAGCCGCACCGGACGGGACCGGCACGGCAGCTCCCATCCTTAACCGTCGAGCCCACACCTGTCCGGCGAAACAAGAAAGTGTGTGACCTTATGACTACAACGGGTGAAATCTTCAGTCGCCGCGCCGCCGTACCAGACCCAGCTCCATCGCGGCGAGAACCGCGGACGTGCGGTCGGAGACGCCCAGCTTGCCGAAGACCCGCACCAGATGCGTCTTGACCGTGGCCTCGCCGATGAAGAGCCGCCTGCCGATCTCCGCGTTCGTCAGCCCGCGCGCCACCAGCTCCAGCACCTCCCGCTCCCTGGCGGACAGCACGGCGGGCGGCCCCGCGGGCGCCGGCTCGGGGCGGGCGGCCAGGCAGGTGGCCGCCGCGGGCGACAGCACCGTCCCACCGCAGGCCGCCTCCCGCACGGCGGCCACGAGCACCGCCCGCGACACGTCTTTCAGCAGGTAGCCGGCGGCACCCGCGGCGACGGCACGCACCACGTCCTCATGTCCCTCGTACGTCGTCAGCACGATGATCCGGTAGCCGTCGCCCAGCCGCTCGATCGCGCTCAGCCCGTCGCCGCCCGGCATCCGCAGGTCCATGAGGATCACGTCAGGGCGCAGCCTGGGCGCGAGCGCGACCGCCTCGTCTCCCGACCCGGCCTCTCCGGCCACCACGATGTCCGGCTCCCCCGCGAGCATCCCGCGCAACCCCTCGCGCACCACGGGGTGGTCGTCCACGATCATCACCGAGAGCACGGCACCTCCACCACGATCGTGGTGCCGCGGCCGGGCGCGCTGTCCACGGTGACCGTGCCGCCGAGCCGCGCGACCCGGCTCCGCATCACCCGCAGCCCGTAGCCACCCGCACCCGCCACCCCGCCCGCCTTGTTCGCCTCGCCCGTCTCGTCCGATGGCGCGCCGTCGGGCCCGTCAGTGCCGGACGCCGTGGCGGGCGCGGGCGTGAAGCCGCGGCCGTCGTCGGCGACCGTGAGGCGGACCCAGCCGCCGGAGTGGTCGAGGGCCAGCCGGGCCGCGCTCGCCCGGGCGTGTTTGCGTACGTTGGCGAGCCCTTCCTGGGCGGCGCGCACGAGCACCACCTGCGTCTCGGCGGGGAGGGCGGCGGGGCCGCCGGTGACGGCGAGCGCCACCGGCAGGCCGAAGCCGGTGGCGAGCCGGGCCAGCGCCTCCTCCAGGCTCGCGCCGTCCAGCGCGGGCGGGGTGAGCGCGGCGATGAGGGCGCGCGTCTCGGCGAGGTTCTCCCTGGCGGTGCGCATGGCCAGCGCCACGTGCCGGTCCGAGCCGCTCTCGGCGGACTGCAGCAGCATGATGATCGCACCGAACCCCTGGGCCAGCGTGTCATGGATGTCGCCCGCCAGCCGCTCGCGCTCGGCCAGCACGCCCGCCTGCCTGCTGACGGCGGCGAGCGCGCCCCTGGTGCGGTCGAGCTCCTCGATCAGCCGGGCGCGCTCGTGGTTCTGCACGCTCAACCGGTCGATGAACACCCCGAGCAGCGCGCTCCCGGACACCCCGATGGCCAGGGCGGCGAGGATCAGCAACGGGTTCACGCCGGTCACGGTCATGAAGTTGATCGTGGGCGCGGTGAACAGGGCCAGCATCAGCACGACGGCGTGCGGCAGGCGCAGTGACATGAAGGCCATCGGCACCAGCGCGGACAGGGCGATCGCCGCCACCGGCTCGATCAGGTCGGCGGCGGTGAACAGGACGAGCATCGCGGCGGCGTAGAAGCGGCTCGCCGCGGCGGGGGCGATCGCCGACTGCACCGCCTTGCGCCCCCACCCCACATAGGCGAGGGCGAGCAGGAGCAGCAGGACCGCGGCGACCGCCTCGGAGGCGGGGGCGCCGGTGTCGACGACGATCCCGACGACGGTGGCGGCCAGCACGATGGCGAAGTACGCGTCCCAGAAGGGATAGGAACGGAGCCAGGCGCTCTCCGCCCGCGCCCCTACGGGACTGCCCACGAACGGCATCTTTTCCCTGTTACCGGTGGATGTCCATCGATCGGTGGATACACCGTGGCCACAGGCAGGGTGATCGTGGTGACCATGAACAGAAAGACGTCCCTCACCGTCATGATGGCCCTGACCTTCATCTTCGGCGCGGCGGTCGCGATTCTCGCCATGCTCAACGTCGGCGACATCGGCCTCATCGCCGGAATCGGCGCGGTCATCCTGGCCCTGGGCTGGTCGTTCTTCGGCGTCCTGGGCGGCAGGAAGAACAGGGCCTCCTGAGCGAAGACGAAGACCCCCTCCCGATCCCGGGAGGGGGTCTTCTGTGTGGCTCCCGCGATAGGACTCGAACCTATAACCTGCCGGTTAACAGCCGGCTGCTCTGCCGTTGAGCTACGCGGGATCGTACGTTCGCGCTGATCGGCCAGGGTTTCACCCTCTCCGTCGCGCGCAGGAATAGATTAGCGCACTCCGAGAGTGCGTGTCGCATCGTGAGCGGGGTAGGGCCGTGGGAGCGGAGGTGCAAAATGCGATATCGAATGCCATTCGTCATGGGACTGGCTGTCGGCTACGTGCTCGGTAGCCGAGCAGGCCGTGAACGGTACGAGCAGATCAAGCGGACGGCACAGCGTGTGGCCGACAACCCCAGGGTGCAGGAAACCGCAGGGGTGATCGGCGCACAGATGTCCAAGGCCGGAGAGATGGCACGGTCCAAGGTGGGCCCTCTCCAGCAGCGGATGCCGTTCGGCAACCGGCACGGCCACGACGGCGACACCGGCACCGGCTGGCCGGAAGAGAAGGCCGACACGCCGAAGACCGCCGACACGAGCGGGATTCCCTACTGATGGGCGGGCATGGGCGTGTGTCGTCTCACACGCCCATGCTGCGCCGCAGCCCTTCGAGCGCCTGCTCGGCCTGAGCGCGCAGCCCGGGGTCCTCGGGGTCGAGGCCCTCGTCGAAGACGAACGTCCAGCCCACCATCTCGCCCGCGGGCCGGCGCCTGGCCACCAGCCGCACTCCGCCCCGCCCGGGCAGTGCCACATGCTTGTTGACCACTATGGTGGCGTTGACCCGTTCACGCACGGTCTCCGGCAGCAGCCGCGGGTCCGGCACGGGTGCCTGGTGCCGCGCGCCGTCCGTGGTGAGGAGGCGCAGCCCCTCCTCGTCCCAGGCGGCTCTGTCGATCGTCTCGTACGGCACCCGCGTGCCGTCGGCGAGGAACAGGGCCAGGTTGGTGGCCACCACGAAACCGTCGCCCGCGGCGGGGCTGAACGTCAGCACCCGCTCGCCCGGCTGGAGGGCCAGGGACTTGCGGACGTCGGCGGGCAGGCGGCGGAAGGCTTTCATACCTCAACGGTATCGGCGAGCAGATCCAGGGTGAGCGCCGCGCTCCAGGAGAAGTCCCTGCACCCCCGGCCGCTGCCGTCGAACGGGTCGAAGCACTCGCGGAAGCCCGCCTGCCGTACCAGCCGCAGGGTGCCGTTGGTGAGCTGCCGGGCCAGGGGTTCGAGCGAGTGCACGGCGGCCGCGTGCCGCAGCAGCCAGTTGGTGTTCACCCAGGAGGGGCCGCGCCAGTAGCGGGTGCGGTCGAACTGCGAGGCGCGGATCTCGCAGCTCGGCACGGGGTAGCCGGTCGCGCCCATGAACCTGGCCGACTCGAGCACCTCGACGGCCGCGTTGACGTGGTCGCTGGGCAGCCCCGGGTCGAGCAGGGGGCCGAACGCGCCCACGGTGCAGATCCGGATCAGCCGGTCGGCCCGCAGGTCGCGGGCGTAGAAGCAGCCGTCCCACAGGCGGTCTAGCAGCGCCTCCCTGATGCGCTCGGCCTGCTCGGCATGCGGCCCGGGATCCACGCCCGCCAGCGGCGCGAGCTCGGCCAGGGCATGGCAGGAGGCGAGCCAGATCCCGTTGAACATCGGGTCCTCGATCGCGAACGGGTGGTCGTCGCGCAGGTATTCGGGGCGGTAGCCGGCGTTGCGGTAGCGCAGGGCCAGCCAGACGTAGCGGTCGTGGTCGCTGTCCGGGTGACGCTCGTCGAGCTCAACGTTGCGGTAGCCGTACCTGATCTCCGGGAGCGCGGCGAGCGCCTGGTCCCAGGCGGGGCTGTCGTCCATGCCCGACTCCCAGGGGTGCACGATGGCCGCCAGCCCGGAGCCGCCGAGGTCGCGGGCGCCGGCGAGGTAGGCGTGCTGGGCGGCGATCGCGGGGAAGGTCCGCCTGACGAAGGCGACGTCGCCGGTGTGCCGGTAGAGCCACCACAGGGCCAGCCCGTGCAGCGGCGGCGAGGTGAGTCCGGAGGTGAGCACCGGCGGCGCGGACTCGTGGTCGTGTGAGCGCCAGACGGACGGGCCGGGGAAGTACGCCTCGGGCGTGTGGAAGACGATGTGCGGCAGCATCCCGGTCGCCCACTGCCCCTTGAGCAGGCCGAGCAGCTCCGCGCGGGCCCGGTCGGGGCGGTGCCTGGCCAGGCCGATCGTCACGAACGCGGAGTCCCAGCTCCACTGGTGGGGATAGAGGCCGGGCGCGGGCACGGTGGCGCTTCCCGTCCAGTTCGCCTCGAGCACGGACAGCGCCTCGCGCCCGAGCGCGGCGTCGTCGACCGCTGGCCGCGCCTCCATCAACCCACTATGCGCCGGGATGCAGCATGACGCTATGTTCTCTTGGCCCACTTCGTCAGGAACATCACGCCGAGCGCCACCGCGCCGATGATGAGGCCCCACTTGACCAGGGTGAAGATGAAGCCCACGAGGGGGCCGACGAGGATGAGGGCGGCGATGACCGCTGCGATGATCAGAAGAATTCGTCCCATGTCACCGACCGTACGAGATCCTTTAAGTGTTTTGCAGGTGAGACAGGGTTCAATCAGGGACAAGTCAGGGGTTCCCCTACCCTTGGAACCAACCGGACAGGTTCCCCCGTTGTGCCGGTAGACGACGGCATCGGGGGCCTGCTGCACGGGGAGCGTGATCAGTCTGGGACCACCCATGAGCAGGGAAGCGGCCGAGTTCGCGCTCGGCGCGAGAGGCGCGGAGCGTGACCGCATCTCCGGGGACCTGCTCGACCTGGAATCGCACACCACCTACCAGTTACTCAAGGGCGCGGCCTTACGCGGCCGGACCCAGCAGCGCTGGGACCAGGCGCAGGCCGCGCTGGCCACCATGTGGTCGCTGTACGACGCCTACCGCAACGTGTTGCGCGACGCCGAGCAGATCCGGGCCGGACGCGGCAGGCTCGGCGGCGAGGAGCTCGCCGCGCTCACCGAGCTGCTGGCCGGGCCCTCGGTCGTGCTGAAGGCCCCGCCCAGGCCCGTCGAGCAGCGCTCCTTGTTACCGAGGGCGGACGAGCGGCTCACCCTGGACGAGACCGTGATGCGGATGGACGCCGCCTTCCAGACTGCCACGAGCGCGCTCACGGAGATCGACGCCGCCTGGACCGCCCTCCTCCCCCGCCTCGACGAGGCCGACAGCGCCCTGCGCCAGGTGGACGACCTCCTGCTCCGCCTCGGCGAGACCCTCGACCTGGCCCGCCCTCGGGCCGACCTGAAACGCCTGCGCGCCGCCGTGCTCGAAGACCCGCTCGACGCGGCCCCCGTCAAGCAGGAGCTCGACCCGATCACCCGCCACCTCGCGAACACCCGCGCCGACCTTGAGCAGGCGATCGCCGTCAGGGACGAGTACGGCAGGCGGCGCGAGAATCTGGACGCCTCACTCGACCGCGTGCGCGCGGCGGAGAGCGAGGCCCGGCTGGCGCACGGCGCCGTCGTGGCGAAGATCACCCTGCCGCCCCAGGCGCAGCCGCGGAGCCGGGTGAGTGAGCTGGCCGGCGAGCTCGACGCGCTGGACGCCTCGGCCGACCCCTGGCTGACCCGCTCCAGGCGGCTCGCGGCGCTCGAACAGCAGGCCGAGGAGGCCGCCCGGCAGGCGCGGGCCACCGCGAAGGCGCTGTTCGGACTGGTCGGCAGGCGTGACGAGCTACGCGGGCTGCTCGTCGCCTCCCAGGCCAAGGCGGTGCGCAAGGGCATGGCCGAGGACCCGGAGGCCGTCCGCCTCTACACGCAGGCGCGGGCGCTGCTGTGGAGCGCCCCCTGCGACCTGACGAAGGCGGCCACGGCCGTCGACCTGTACAAGCGTGCCATTCACGGAGGAAGCCGATGACGTCCTGCGCGCAGCCCGGCTGCACGGGCACGATCGAAGAGGGCTACTGCGACCTGTGCGGGCACGCGGCCACGCCGTCCGGTCCGCCCTCGGTCGCCGTCTTCCCGACGTCGGCCACCCCGGCGTCGCTGTCGGCGCCCGTACAGACCGGCTCCCAGCACCCGGCCCCCGTGCACAGCGGGCCTTCGAGCAGGGGTGTGACCGGGCCGGTGAGCAGCGGGCGGTCGCGGGCGGGCGTGCTCGCCGAGATCGCCGACCTGCCGTCGGTGCCGTACCGGGATCCGGCCGGCGCCGTGCTGGCCGACCCGAAGGTGCCCGAGGAGAAGCGCTTCTGCGCCAACCCGGCGTGCGGCGAGCCGGTCGGGCGGTCGCGGGACGGGCGGCCCGGCCGGCCCGACGGGTTCTGCCCGCACTGCCGCACCCCCTTCTCCTTCACTCCCAAACTGGTCAAGGACGACCTGGTGGCGGGCCAGTACCGGGTGCTGGGCTGCCTGGCGCACGGCGGGCTCGGCTGGATCTACCTGGCCGCCGACGAGAACCTCGACGGCCGCTGGGTGGTGCTCAAGGGCCTGCTCAACACCGCCGACACCGAGGCGCTGGCCGCGGCCGAGGCCGAGCGGAAGTTCCTGACGACGGTCGATCACCACAACATCGTCAAGATCTTCAATTTCCAGCGCTCGGCGGGTCTCGGCTACATCGTCATGGAGTACGTCGGCGGCCAGTCGCTGCACGAGCTGCGCAGGCAGGGCCCGCTGCCGCTGCGCGAGACGCTGATGTACGGGCGCGAGATCCTGCGCGCGTTCGGCTATCTGCACGAGCAGGGGCTGGTCTACTGCGACCTCAAGCCGGCCAACGTGATCCGGGTCGGCAAGCGGCTCAAGCTCATCGACCTCGGCGCCGTACAGCGTGTCGGCTCGCCCGCGGGCACGTCGTGGGTCACGGTCGGCTACCACGCGCCCGAACTGGACACCCAGCCCTCGTCCGTCGCCTCCGACCTCTACACGGTGGCCAGGACGCTGGCCGTGCTGGCCATCCCGTCCTTCAGCCCGGCCCGGGGCGGCGCGGCCGTCCCGCTGCCCGAGGACTGCGGTCACGAGTCGTTCGCCCGGCTGCTGCGCCGGGCCACCGCGCCCGACCCCGCCGCCAGGTTCGCCAGCGCCGAGGACATGGAGGACCAGCTCGTCGGCGTGCTGCGCGAGATCAGCGCCGAAGCCGACGGCGTGCCGTACCCGGCCCACTCCACCCTGTTCGGGCCGGAGCGCGCGCCGGTGGGGACGGGCCTGGCCGACGCGGACGACAGGGTGTTCGACGCCCTGGATCCGCGGGACGCGGTGGCCGCGCTGCCCGTGCCGCTGGTGGACCCCGAGGACCCGGCCGCGGGCGCGCTGGCCGGACTGGCCGGCCGCCATCCGAGCGAGCTGCTGACGCAGGTGCGGGCCATGACCAAGACCCCGGAGACCCGGCTGACGCTGGCCAGGCTGCTCATCGAGGACGGCTCGCCGGAGGCGTCGCTGGTCCTGGACGAGCTGGAGCGCCTGTTGCCCGGCGACTGGCGCGTCACGTGGTACCGCGCGGTGGCGGCGCTGGGGGCCGGCGACCTGCCGTCGGCCGTGCGGACGTTCGACGCCTGTGTGTCGCTGCTGCCGGGCGAGATCGCGCCCCGGCTGGGCCTGGGCTTCGCCCTGGAATGCGCCGGTCACAACCCCCTGCGCTGGTACGAAAGCGTGTGGCGGACCGACCGCTCCTACGTCAGCGCCGCCTTCGGGCTGGCCAGGAACGGCCGGCCCGGCGTGCTCGACGAGGTGCCCGTCACCTCCAGCCACCGGATGGCCGCGCAGGTCGCGCTCGTGGCCGCCACCTCCAGGCGGCCCGACCCCGCCGGGCTCGTCCCCGGCGAACTCGCCGCCGCGGCGACCAGGCTGGAGCAGCTCGCCGACCTCGACCCGCGCCGCCGCGAGCACCTCACGGCCGAGGTCCTGCGCGCCGCGCTGGCCTGGCTGGACACCGGCACCCCGCCCGCGGGGCTGCTGCTGGCGGGCAGCCCGTTCAGCGAGCGGGGCATCCGCCGCCGGCTGGAGGACATCTACCGCAGACTCGCGGTGGCGGCGCCCTCCCGTGCCGAGCGCCACGCCCTGGTCGACCAGGCCAACGAGGTACGCCCCCGGACGTGGCTGTGAACTGCCCCGTCTGCCAGACCCAAGTGATGGCGGGCGACGCCTACTGCGAGGCGTGCGGCCACGCGCTCACCTCCCCGTCCTGTACGGCCTGCGGGGCGCCCGCCGTGGACGCGGAGGGCTACTGCGAGCACTGCGGGCTGCGCCAGCCCACCGTCAGGGACCACGCGGAGCTGGAGCTCGACGGCGGCGCGGCGGGCGTGACCGACAAGGGCCTGCGCCGCGCCCGCAACGAGGACGCGATGGCGCTGCTGCCCGCCGGCAGGGCGGACGGCGCGACCCCGCCACCGGCCGACGGGACGGAGAGCGCCGCCCCGTCGGCGATCGACGGGTCGGAGAGCGCGGCCCCGCAGGCCGCCGACGGGTCGGAGATCGCCACCTTGCCGTCGGCCGCCCTGGAGGAGGGCGCGACGGTCAGGGTGCCTCCCGCCGGGTCGATCGTGACGGTCGTCTGCGACGGCGTGGGAAGCTCGCCGCGCGCCGACGAGGCGTCGGCCGCCGCGGTGGAGGCGGCCGCCGCCGCGCTGGCCCGCGGCCTGCCGCACGAGGAGGCGTTCGCACTGGCCGGGCAGGCCGTGGTCAAGCTGGCCGAGTCCGTGGACAGCGCCCCGGCCTGCACCTACGTGGCCGCGGTCGCCGAGCCGGGCAGGGTGACGCTCTGCTGGGCCGGTGACACCCGCGCCTACTGGCTGCCCGGCGGCGCGCTGCTGACCGAGGACGACGCCGCCCCGACGGGCGAGATCACCGCCTGGCTCGGCGCCGACTACGCCGACGTCGTCCCGCGCGTGCGCACCTTCGTCCCGCCCGCGCCCGGGCTGCTGCTCGTCTGCAGCGACGGCCTGTGGCGCTATCTGGAGGGTTACCGGTTCCCCACCTCCGGCACCCCGCTCGAACAGGCCCGCGAGATGCTGCGCCACGCGCTCGACTCCGGCGGCCAAGACAACGTGACCATCGTCCTGATCCCCCTAGGAGGCTCGCATGGGTGACCAGCCCACCTTTACTTTGCAGATCGACCAGAACAAGTACCTCCCCACCGACGGCCGGGAGGTGCACGCCGTACTCACCATCGCCTCCACCGGCGGTGTACCGGCGACCTCCGCCCCCACCGAGGCCGCCGAAGTGATCATTGTCGACACGTCCGGCTCGATGAGCGGCAGCAAGATCCGCGATGCCAGGCAGGCCGCCGCCACGGCCGTGGAGACCCTGCGGGACGGCGTGTTCTTCGCGGTGGTCTCCGGGACGGAGTCGGCCCGGCTCGTCTACCCGCGCGGCAACCAGCTCGTGCGGGCCACTCCGGCCACCCGGGCGGAGGCCCAGCGGGCGATCTCCCGGCTGAGCGCGAACGGCGGCACCTCGATCGGCGAGTGGCTCAAACTCGCCGGCCACCTGCTGTCGGCGCATCCCAACGCGATCCGGCACGCCATCCTGATGACCGACGGCCAGAACAACGAGAGCGACGAGGTGTTCCGCGGCGTGCTGTCCGCCTGGAGCGGCAAGTTCGTCTGCGACAGCCTCGGCATCGGCACCGACTGGGTGCCCGGCCAGCTGCACGTGGTGGCCGAGGCGCTGCTCGGCACCGTCGAGTTCGTCAGGAACCAGAACGAGCTGAACGACTTCTTCCGCCGGATCGTCCAGACCACGATGAGCAAGACCGTGGCCGACCTGTCCCTGCGCGTGTGGGTGCCGCAGGCCGCCACGCTCAAGTTCGTCAAGCAGGTCTCCCCCACGCTGCTCGATCTGACCGGCAAGCGGGTCGACGTGAACCCGCTGACCGGCGACTACCCCACCGGCTCGTGGGGATCCGAGGAACGCGAATACCACCTGTGCGTGGAGGTCGCGCCCGGCCAGATCGGCCAGGAGATCCGCGCCGGCTGGGTGAAGCTGGTCCGGCCGGACACGCAGGACGTCTACGCCAGCGGCAACGTGCTCGCCCAGTGGACCGACGACCTGGCCCAGTCCACCAGGATCAACGGCAAGGTCGCCCACTACACGGGCCAGGCCGAGCTGCACGAGCTGATCCAGGACGGGCTCAGCGCCCGCGCCGCGGGCGACGTCCAGACGGCCACCGCCCGGCTGGCCAAGGCCAAGCAGATCGCCACCGACTCCGGCCGCGAGGACACCGCCAGGCTGCTGGACAAGGTGGTCGAGGTCGATCCGGGCAGCGGTACGGCCCGGCTGCGCCGGAACGTCGACAAGGCCGACGAGATCGAGCTCGACACCGGATCCGTCCGCACCAGCAGGCTGCGCAAGACCGAGGGGGGCAGCTGATGGCGACCTGCCCCCAGGGCCACACGTCGGGCAGCGACGACTACTGCGACGTGTGCGGCTCGCAGATCGCCGGAGCCGCACCCGCGGCCCCCGAGCCCCGGCCGGCAGCGCACCCGGCCGGGGAGCAGGCGGCGGAGAGCTGCCCCATCTGCCAGACGCCGCGTGCCGGGCAGTTCTGCGAGGTGTGCGGCCACGCCTTCGACGGCTCCGCCACCCCGGTGCGGCTCCCGGTGACCAGCGCCCAGTGGGAGGCGGTCACCGCCGCCGACCGCGCCTACTACGAGCAGGTGATCGCCGAGGGCGGCCCTGACGCCGACGCCGTCTCCTTCCCCCCGTACTGCCCGGAACGCTCCTTCCCGCTGGCCGCCGAGCAGGTGCGCATCGGGCGGCGCAGCAGGGGCCGCGACCTCCAGCCGGACATCGACCTGTCCGGGCCGCCGTCGGATCCGGGCGTGTCACACCTGCACGCCGTGCTGCTCGGGCAGCCGGACGGCTCCTGGATGCTCGTCGACCCGGGATCCGCCAACGGCACCCGGGTCAACGGCAAGCCCGTCGCGGTCAACACGCCCGTCACCGTCGGCGTCGGCGACCGCATCCACGTGGGGGCCTGGACGGTCATCACGATCAGGGAGGGGACGCCTTGACCGTGATGCGGACCCAGCCGCCGGCGCCGCCCGCGCAGGCGCCGCCGGGCCGGCCGGCCCGGCCGGCCCGGCCGGTCCGGCGTGGCGTGCCCGGCAGGATCAGGGTGCTCACCGGCGTCGCGGCCGCGGCGCTGGCGCTGCTCTTCGCGGCCATCGCGGCCGGCACCTCTACCGCCGGGGACGGCCTGCGGGTCATCGGCCGGGACTCCGGCCCGCAGGTCGTCGCCACCGCCGGGCTCTACTTCGGGCTGAGCGACATGGACGCGCAGATCGCCGACGTGCTCGTGATGGGCGGCGAGAACGGCGCCCGCCGCCAGGCCGCCATCGCCCGCTACGAGCAGCAGCGTTCCATGGCCAACCAGGCGCTGCTGAAGGCGTTCGAACTGGCCGGGGACGATCAGGCCGAGCGGCGGACCATCGAGTCGGTGCTGGACGGGCTCGGCCGTTACGAGGGCCTGGCGGCGCAGGCGCTGCTGCTCGACTCCCAGTCCGGTCACCCGGCGGGCCCGCCGCCCGCCGAGGTGGTGCGGGTCTACCGGCAGGCCACCGACCTGATGCGGCAGACCCTGCTCCCGCAGGCGTACAACCTGACGCTGGAGAGCAGCACGATCGTGCGCCGCACCTACGACGACAAGACCGCCACTCTGCCCTTCCTGCGGTGGGCGGTGGTGGTGGCGGGACTGCTGGCGCTGGTCTGCCTGCTGCGGCTGCAGGTCTACCTGGCGCGGCACTTCCGCCGCGTGTTCGGGCTCGCGCTGGTGGCCGCCACCGTGGTGACCCTGGTGGCGCTCGTCGCCGGGGTGAGCGTGCTCAGGCAGGATCTCGACCATCTGCAGACCGCAAAATCCGAGGGGTTCGACTCCGTCGTCACGCTGGCCAGGGCCCGCGCCATCGGCAACAGCATGCAGGGCGACCAGAGCCGCTTCCTGCTGGACAGGGAGCGCGCCGACACCTACGAGCACACCTACCTCGACAAGTCGCAGAAGGTGCTCTACCTCGAAGCGGGGAACCTGGACACCTACCACGACAAGGTGGCGCAGAAGTCCGGCGACTACCTCGGCATGCTGGGGCTCCAGCTCAGCGGCAAGACAGGCCGCCCCGCCCTGGACGCCTACGCCCGCTTCCAGGCGGCGGACACGACCTTCCGCCAGTTGGTGGCCGAGGGCAAGGCGGGCGAAGCCGTCAGCGCCCGCCTGGGACCGGTCAGGGAGGCCTTCGACGCCTACGACAAGGAGCTGGTGGCGCTCGCGGACCGACACGAGGCGGTGTTCGAGCGGGCGGTCGGCGAAGGCGAGAGCGCGCTCGACGGCCTGTGGCGGCTGATCCCGTTCGCGATGGGCGGCATCGGCCTGCTGCTCCTCGCCGGCGTGTGGCCTCGACTGAGGGAGTACAGATGAAGCGGCTGCTACCGGCGGCGGCGCTGGCCCTGATCGCGCTGCTGACCGCCTCGTGCGGCATGGGCTCCGCCGAAGGCGTGGTGGACAAGGACCGCATCGTCATCGGCGTCCGCCCTGACCTGCCGTCGGTGGGGTTCCGCAACCCCGACGGCTCCTTCGAGGGCTACGACGTCGACGTCGCCGGCTACATCGCCGGCAAGCTCGGCAAGGAGGTCGAGCTCATCCCCGTGCTGGCCGCCGACCGGGAGCGGGTGCTGCTCCAGGACAGGGCCGACCTCGTCGTGGCCACGTACACGATCAGCCAGGACCGCAAGGCCAGGGTCCTGTTCGCGGGGCCGTACCACATCTCCTACCAGGACATCCTGGTGCGGCCGGGAGAGACGGGCATCCGCAACGTGCGCGACCTGAAGGGCCGGCGCATCTGCGAGGTGCAAGGGTCCAACGCGGCCGCGCGGGTGCTGGAGGAGCGCAAGGTCGCCGCGCGGGTGCTGCCGTTCAAGGACTACAAGGCCTGCCTGGCCGGGCTGAAGGCGGACCAGGTCGACGCCATCACCACCAACGACGTCATCCTGGCCGGTCTGGCCAAGCAGGACGGCGGCGGGATGCGGCTGGTCAACGCCCAGTTCAACGAGCAGCGCACGGGGGTCGGCATGCGCAAGGGCGACGTGGAGAGCTGCGAGGAGGTCAACCGCGTGATCACCGGCATGTACCAGGACGGCACGGCCGAGAAGTTGCTGCGCAAGTGGTTCGGCTCCACGGGGCTGAAGATCGGGACGGTGGCCGTACCGGAGTTCGAGGGCTGCTCGTGAACGACGGCGGGCCGGGGAGGAATCCCCGGCCCGCCGTCCTGACTGCCCTCAATCCAGATAGTCCCGCAACATCTGGGCCCTGGTCGGGTGTCTGAGCTTGGCCAGGGTCTTCGACTCGATCTGCCGGATGCGCTCCCTGGTGACGCCGAACTCCCTGCCCACCTCCTCCAGCGTGCGCGGATGGCCGTCGGCCAGACCGAAGCGGAGCTGGATGATGCGCTGCTCGCGGTCCGACAGAGTCGCCAGGATGTCGTCGAGCTGATCCTGCAGCATGATGAAGGCGGCCGCCTCCATGGGCACGACAGCGTCGGCGTCCTCGATGAAGTCACCGAGGTCGGAGTCCTCCTCGCCGATCGGAGACTGCAACGACACCGGCTCCTGCGCGATGCGCTGGATCTCCACTACCCGATCGACGGGAAGGTCCATCTCCTTGGCGATCTCCTCGGGCACCGGTTCGCGGCCGAGGTCCTGGTGAAGCTGCCGCTGCACCCTGACGAGCTTGTTGATGGTCTCCACCATGTGCACGGGGATGCGGATGGTCCGCGCCTGGTCGGCGATCGCCCGGGTGATCGCCTGGCGGATCCACCAGGTGGCGTAGGTGGAGAACTTGTAACCCTTGGTGTAGTCGAACTTCTCGACCGCGCGGATCAGACCGAGGTTGCCCTCCTGGATCAGGTCCAGGAACAGCATGCCGCGGCCCACGTAGCGTTTGGCGATCGACACCACGAGCCTCAGGTTCGCCTCGATGAGGCGCTGCTTGGCCCGCGTGCCCTGCCAGACGAGCTCCCTGAACTCCGGGAAGGCCAGACGCGAGACTCCGTTGCCGAGCTTGTCCTCGGCGAACAGGCCGGCTTCGATCGACTTGGCGAGCTCCACCTCCTCTTCGGCTGTCAGCAGCGGCACACGGCCGATCTCCCGCAGGTAGATCCGGACCAGATCGCTGGTCGGCGCCCGCTTGCCTACGTCTTCCTCATCGGCGCGGGCAGGTTCCTCGTCGCCCTGGGGCTCGAGGACCTCCACACCGTTCTCGGCGAGCATCCGCACGACGCGTTCCAGCGCGTCGGACGGCAGCTCGGATCGGTCAAGCGCGGCTGCGACGTCATCGACGGTTACGCTTCCGCGCTCCCTTCCCTTTGCGACGAGGTCCGCCACCTGATCGACGGATGGCGGTCCACTTGGCAGCACCGATGCACCCACGGGAGACAGTCTGCAGTATTGGTTCCATAAAATGGCAGACCCATTTTTGGCACAGAAGGTAAGGCGATCACCCTTACCGAATTGAGATCCATTAAGGGTTTAGCTGGAGTTTGATCAGGAAAGTAAAGTCAATTACGCGAACTGGATTGCAGTACCCGGCGACGCCCCCAGGCCGGACGCCCGCCCTTGGCTGCCCGGACACCGCCCCATCAGCGCTTTTCCCCGTCGGAACCATCGGGGATCATCCGGGATACCGACTCAACCACCCGGCTTTACCGCCTGAGAAGTTTCGTCTACCGGCGTACTTCGAAGGGCGTCGCGTAAGACTCCGACGATCTATGCCGTGCCGGTCCGCACATTCGCTCCGCGCCGCCCGATCAGCCGCTCCCCCGGCCCTCGCCGCCGCCTCGCCGCCGCGTCATCACCGCAGCACGGCGGCTCGGCGGGTCAGCTGCCCGCGGCGCGGTCGCGGAGCACGCGGCGCTGCTGCTCCAGCGCCACCAACTCGCCGAACAGCTTGTTGTAGTCCTGCTGCTCCTCCACCGGGTTGAGCCGCTGCATGCGGGACTTGACCTGGGCGATCGCCCGATCGACGGCGACGGCCTCAAGGGCGGCGAGCATGGCGGCGGCGTAGCGCTCCTCGGCGCCCGATTCGGCCTGGATCGCCTCGACGGCGAACCTGGTGACCAGCCCGCGGGCGCCCTCCTCGTGGGCGTGCTCCAGCAGCAGGTCCACCCATTCGCGCCCGCCGTGCCCGGCGGCGGTGAGGCCGCCGGCGCCCGTGATGACGCGGTGCAGGATGACGTGGTCCGGGGCGGTGAACGCCTGCGGGTCGAGCGCGTCGAAGCGGGGGCCGAGGAGCGCGGGCCGCTGCACGGCCAGCTTGAGCAGCTCGGCCTCGACCCGCACGTGAGGGTCGACGGGCGCGGCCCTGGGGGCGCGCTGGGGACGGCCCTGCTGGGCCTGGCCGACCTCGGAGATGCGCTGGATGACGAACCGCTCGTCCATGAACCCGAGCCACCGGTCGAGGTCGATCGCGTAGCGCTTGCGCAGGCCGGTGTCCTTGATGGCGGCCACGATGGGCGCCGCCGCGTCCAGAGCGGCGATCTTGCCCTCGTTGCTGCGCAGGTCGTAGCGGGCGATGGTGCTGCGGATGGCGAACTGGAACAGCGGCTCGCGGCTGGCGATGAGGTCGCGGACGGCGGCGTCGCCCTGCTTCACGCGCAGGTCGCACGGGTCGAGCCCGTCGGCCTGGATGGCGACGTAGGTCTGGGTGACGAACTTCTGCTCGTCGGCGAAGGCGCGCAGCGCCGCCTTCTGGCCCGCCGCGTCGCCGTCGAAGGTGAAGACCACCTCGCCGCGGAACTCGGCCTGGTCGAGCAGGAACCGGCGCAGGATCTTGATGTGCTCCTCGCCGAAGGAGGTGCCGCAGGTGGCGACCGCGGTCGGGACTCCCGCCAGATGGCAGGCCATCACGTCGGTGTAGCCCTCTACGATGACCGCCTGGGCGCGCTTGGAGATCTCGCGTTTGGCCAGGTCGATGCCGTAGAGGACCTGGCTCTTCTTGTAAAGGGGCGAGTCGGGGGTGTTGAGGTATTTGGGGCCGTCGTCGGAGTCGAGCAGCTTGCGGGCGCCGAACCCGATCACGTCCCCGGTCGCGTCCCTGATCGGCCAGATGAGCCGGCCGCGGAAGCGGTCGATCGGCCCGCGCCGGCCCTGCTTGGCGAGCCCGCCCTTGACGAGCTCGTCGGCGGTGAACCCGCGCCCCATGAGGTGGCGGGCCAGCGCCTCCCATTCGTTGGGGGCGTAACCGACCCCGAACGTCTCGGCGTCGGCCCGCTCGAAGCCCCGCTCCGACAGGAACCGCCGCCCGGGGGCGGCGTCGGGGCCGAGCAGCTTGTCGGCGTAGAACTCGGCGGCGGCCCGGTGCGCCTCGACCAGCCGGGCGCGCTCCCCGTGGTCGCGCCGGGGCACGTAGCCGCCCTGCTCGAAGTGCAGCTGGATGCCGGCCCGCTGGGCCAGCCGCTCCACGGCCTCGCTGAACGACAGGTGCTCGATCTTCTCGACGAACGTGATGACGTCGCCGCCCTCGGAGCAGCCGAAGCAGAAGAACATGCCGCGCTCGGGGGTGACGTTGAACGACGGGCTCTTCTCGTCGTGGAACGGGCACAACCCCTTGAGGTTGCCGCCGCCCGCGTTGCGCAACTGGATGTGCTCGCCGATCACGTCGGCGATGGGTGAACGCTCGCGTACGAGTGCGATGTCGACATCACGGATCCGGCCAGCCACGCCGGTGAGTCTATTGCGCTACTCCGACAGACTCTCACCGCCCGGCGCGAGAATCCTGTGGCCTTCGTGACAGGCCGGGCGGCAGGGGCGAGCCGGTGCCTGCCGATAGCGGGAAAGCTGTTATGGGAACGGTCCCCGTCGGCTACAAAGGTAAAGGTTGTCGTCGGATACGGTGACGCGGGTGGAGATCATGCGACCGGGGCTGGGCGTGCGGTGGGCGGCGGTGATGGGTGCCGTGCTGATGACGGCCGCCTGCACCACGGCGACCGGCATCGCCGGTGTCAGCGCGCAGTCACCGTCGGACGCGCCGGGCACGAGCACAGGCACGGGCACAGGCACGGGCGTTGCCACGGACACGGCGTCCCCGGCCGTGACCGCGACCATCCCGGTGCCGACCCCGACGCATCAGGCCGCCGTGCGGCCCCCCGAGGGCGACGACCCGGTCAGGGTGCCGCCGCCCAAGCTTTCGAAGTACACCTACACCTTCCCCGTCAAGGGCTGCGAGATCACTTACCAGCGCAGGCTGCTGGTGCTGCCGAAGACGACGATCTGGGCGGCCAAGGGATGCGCGTTCGTCGCGCCCGTCGGCGGCGTCGTCGACGAGGTCAACACCCGCAACAGGTGGCTGCCGTCCACCGACTCGGGCGCCCACCGTGAGGGCAGGTTCGTCACCGTCGTCGGCGACGACGGCGTCCGCTACCTCGGCGGGCATCTCGACAGCGTCGCCGACGGGATCAGGCCGGGCGTGCGCGTGTCGGCCGGCCAGTTGCTGGGACGCGTCGGCAACACCGGCAACGCCCGTGACACGGGCCCCAACCTCTACTTCGCGATCTCCTGGAAGACCGGCTCATCCTTCTGGTGGGTGCGCAGGGGCATGGTCGAGCCCTGGGACTATCTGGACGCCTGGCTCTCGGGCAACCGGACGCTGTCGCCCCGGCAGGAGGCGCTGGCGCTGCGCGGCAGACTCGGTGAGACGCCGCGCTGCACGGTCCTGTGCGCGTCGAAGAAGGTCCCGAAGACCCGCAGGACCTCCGAGCCCGAGCCCGAGGAGAATCCGTTCACCCTGGACCCGACGGCAAATCCTTTCGGTCGACCGTGACGCCGGACCTGATCAGCTCCTGGATGTCGTCGACGACGTCCCAGACGTTCACGTTCATCCCGGCGATCACCCGGCCCTCGCGCAGCCAGTAGGCGACGAACTCGAGGTCGTCGGCCGAGCCCCGGTAGACGACCTCGTCGTAGCCCGCCGTGTCGCCGGAGAACTCCATGCCGAGCTCGTACTGGTCGGTGTAGAAGTACGGCACGCGGTCGTAGACGACGTCCTGGCCGAGCATCGACCTGGCGGCGGCGGGCCCGCTGTGCAGCGCGTTGGCCCAGTGCTCGACCCGGATCCGCCGGCCGTACAGCGGGTTGAGGGACTCGGCGACGTCTCCCGCGGCGTACACGTCGGGGTGCGAGGCGCGCAGGCTCGCGTCGGTGCGGATGCCCTGACCGACGTCCAGGCCGGCGTCGCGGGCGAGGCCGACGTCGGGGGCGGCGCCGATGCCGACCACGACCAGGTCGGCGGCCAGCCGCTCGCCGGAGCTGAGCCGCACGCCGGTGCCGGTGATCTCCGCCGCGCCGGTGCCGAGGCGCACGTCGACGCCGTGGCGGCGGTGCAGGGCCGCGAACAGGTCACCGAGCTCGCGGCCGAGCACCCTGTGCAGCGGCGTGGGCTCAGGCTCGACGACGGTGACCTCGCACCCGGCGAGGCGCGCGGCCGCGGCCACCTCCAGCCCGATCCAGCCGGCCCCGACGACGATCACCCGGCCGCCGGCGGCCAGCCGCTCCTTGAGCACGTCGCTGTCAGCGGCGGTGCGCAGGTAGAGGGCGGGGCCGGGCAGGCGCCTGGGCGTCGCGCCGGTCGCGACGAGCAGCTTGTGGTACGGCTGCCGCGTGCCGTTGTCGAGGCTGACCGTGTGCCGGTCGAGGTCGATGCGGGTGGCCCGGACGCCGAGTCGCAGATCCACGCCGTTGTCTTCGTACCAGCCCGGTGGGTGCACGAAGATCTTGTCTCGCTCGCTCCTGCCCTGCAGATAGTCCTTGGACAGGGGCGGTCGTTCGTAGGGCCGCTCGGCCTCCACGCCGATGAGCGCGATGTCGCCGTCGAAGCCCTCCTCGCGCAACGTCTGCGCCGCCTTGGCTCCCGCCAGGCCGGCGCCGACGATCACATAGGTGGTCATGGGGGCAGTATCCGCCCGCGCAGGTCATCGCGAAAGGAGGTGGTGCCAGGCCACGGCGGAGGTGTCGGTGAGCGAGGCGATCTGGTCGATCACGACCCTGACACGGGCGGCGTCGCTGTCGGCCGTCAGGAAGGCGGGGCGGAAGGCGGGTTCCAGCGTGGCCGGCGCGCCTAGGGTGATGAGGGCGGCCAGCTCGGTGATGAGGTCGCGTTGGCGGGCCTGGTTGGCGTGGTGGTCGTCGGTGGTCATCACGTAGTGGGCGGTGACGCCCTTGAGCAGTGCGCACTCCAGCAGCGTGGCCGGCGGCACGATCAGGTCCACGCGATGGCGCGGGCCGTAGGCGTCCATGGTGGCGGTCTGGGCGGCCTGGCAGAAGCGGCCGATCAGGCCGCTGGTGAGGGCCTTGAGCCCGGCCAGGTCGGCCAGGGTGGCCTCGAAGCGGCGCGGCCAGAGCGGGTCGGCGACCAGCTTGGCGAAGACCTCCTCCAGCTCGGCCGGGTCGGCGCCGGGTGCGTACCAGGTGCGGGTGATCTCGCAGACCCGCGCCCGCTCGGCGGGCGACTGGAGCGCCTCCGGGGTGACGTGGCCGGAGTGCAGCGCGTCCTCCAGGTCGTGCACGGAGTAGGCGACGTCGTCGGCCCAGTCCATGACCTGCGCCTCGAAGCTGACCCGGCCGTCGGGCGCGCCGTCCCTGATCCACGCGAAGACGGGCAGGTCGTCGTCGTAGACGCCGAACTTCGGCGACCGCTCGCAGGTCCACGGGTACTTCATGGAGGCGTCGAGGGCGGCCCGCGTCAGGTTGAGCCCGGCGCTGCTGCCGTCGTCGGCGAGCACCTTGGCCTCTAGCCTGGTGAGCAGCCGCAGGCTCTGCGCGTTGCCCTCGAAGCCGCCGCAGGAGGCGGCCAGGGCGTTGAGCGCCACCTCCCCGTTGTGCCCGAACGGTGGATGGCCCAGGTCGTGCGCCAGGCAGGCGGTCTCCACCAGGTCGGGGTCGACGCCCAGGGTGGCGCCCATCTCCCTGCCGACCTGGGCGCACTCCAGCGAGTGCGTGAGCCTGGTGCGCGGGATGTGCTGCCCGGCGCCGAGGGCCTCGGCCGGCCCCACCACCTGCGTCTTGGCCGCGAGCCTGCGCAGTGCGGAACTGTGCAGCACGCGGGCGCGGTCGCGCTCGAACGCGCTGCGTCCGGGGCTGCCGGCAGGCTCCGGAACCCATCGTGCTCGATCGTGCTCGTCATAACCGACCATAAGAGCTGTGATTTTATCCAGTTTCCGGTCTCCGCTAGTGTCGAGCCTCGCGAGAACCCCCTTCCCCGGGAGCCCTCCCCTATGACCACAGCGTTGCGGGCCGTGCTGGCCTTCGCCTTGCTCGCCGGTTTCTACGTGCTGGTCGGCTCCGTCGTGGCGGCGGCCGTCTTCTTCGACGTGCTGCTGCTCATCGACTTCCACGCCAACGGTCTGCGGGCGGCGATCGTCCTGACGCTGGCCGCGGCCGCGCTCGTACAGGCTCTGATCATGGTGAGCCGCCGCAGCGGCGGCGAGCAGCCCGGCGTGCTGGTCACCCGCGAGCACGAGCCGGCCCTGTGGCGGACGGTGGAGGACCTGGCACAGCGGGTGCGCACCGCGCCGCCGGACGAGATCCGCCTCGTGCCCGAGGTGAACGCGGCCGTCTCGGAGGAGACCAGGTTCCTGGGGCTGGTGGCGACCCGGCGGCGCATGTACATCGGGCTGCCGCTGCTGCAGACGCTGACGGTGGACGAGATGCGGGCGGTGCTCGGGCACGAGCTGGGCCACTACAGCGGCGCGCACACCCGCCTGGGAGCGCCGGTCTACCGGGGCCGGGTCTCGCTCATCGCGACCGTCCACAACCTGCGCAGGCACCCGTTCATCCAGCGCCTGTTCTCCCTGTACGCCAAACTCTACCTGCGCGTCTCGCAGGCCGTCTCGCGGCGGCAGGAGCTGGAGGCGGACGAGTTCGCGGTGGTGATCGCCGGGCGCCAGGCCATGGCGCAGGCGCTTCGCAAGATCCACTACACGGCGACCGCCTGGGAGGTCTACACCGACGACTACCTGTCGATGACCGGCGCGGGCGGCTGCCGTCCCGTGGCGGTGTTCGGGGGCTTCCACTCGCTGCTGAACGACACGGCCAGGCAGGCGGAGCTGGCCAAGCTGGTCGAGCGGCCGGTGGAGACCTCTCCCTACGACTCGCACCCGAGCCTGGCCGAGCGGCTGGCGGCCATCGAGGCGCTGCCGGAGCCGGAGCAGGTGCCCGACCCGCGCTCGGCGCTGACGCTCCTGCAGGACGCGAACGTGGCGGCGCACGCCATCGAGCAGTCGATGTGGAGCCCGCAGGGGCTGACCACGCTGCGCGCCGTGTCCTGGGAGGAGCTGGTCTCCCACGGCGTCTACGCCGCCCGCAACGCCCACGCGCTGCGCGACCTGGCACTGGCGGGCCGGCGGGTGGTGGGGGCGAACAGGCCCTACCTGGACGCCGCCTTCGAGGCGATCGCCCGCGGCAGGCAGGCCGAGCTGGAGGAAGGGCTCCGCGAGCAGGGCTGGACCGCCCCGGAGCCGGTGCTCGCCAGGGTGGTGGCGCGGGCGCTGGAGGCGGTGCTGATCCAGCACGGCCAGGCCCGGTGGGAGCTGTCCTGGTCGGGCCCGGCCCGTCTGGTGTACGACGACGGCGAGGAGGTCGCGCTGGCGGAGTACGCGGCCCAGGTCGCGGCCGACCCGGCCGCCGTCGCCGGCCTGCGGGAGTGGCTGGGCGACCTGGGCGTCCGCCACGACTACGTGCCGCCCGAGGCCGAGCAGGAGCAGCCGCAGGCGGCCGGGTAGCTCAGCGGCTGTCGGAGTCGCTGTCGCTCAGCGCGGCTCGGCCCGCCTCCAGCCGGGCCACCGGGATGCGGAACGGGGAGCAGGACACGTAGTCGAGGCCGGTGTCGTGGCAGAAGTGCACCGAGTCGGGGTCGCCGCCGTGCTCGCCGCAGATGCCGATCTTGAGGTCCGGCCTGGCGCGGCGGCCTTCCTCGGTCGCCTGGGCCACCAGCCGGCCGACGCCGTCGCGGTCGAGGGTCTCGAACGGCGAGACGCCGAAGATGCCGAGCTCCAGATACCGGGAGAAGAACGCCGCCTCGACGTCGTCGCGGGAGAAGCCCCAGACCATCTGGGTGAGGTCGTTGGTGCCGAAGGAGAAGAACTCGGCGGCCTCGGCGACCTGGCCCGCGGTGAGCGCGGCGCGCGGGGTCTCGATCATGGTGCCGACGAGGGCCTCCACGCCCGCCTCCGCCAGGATCGCGACGGCCTCCTCGCGGACGGCCTCCAGCTCCTGTACGGCGGCGACGAGGGGGATCATGATCTCGGGGCGGGCCCCCGGCACCTCCTTGGCGGCCTGGGCGATGGCCCGTACCTGCATGGCGAACAGGCCGGGGATGACCAGGCCGAGCCGCACGCCGCGCAGGCCCAGCATGGGGTTCTGCTCGTGCAGCCTCTTGACGGCCACCAGCAGGGCGCGGTCCTTGTCGGTGGCCTCGCCGGTGGCGGCCTTGACCGACAGGTCCACGAGGTCGGGCAGGAACTCGTGCAGCGGGGGGTCGATGAGGCGCACCGTCACCGGCAGCTCCCCCATCGCCTGAAATATCCCGATGAAGTCGGACTTCTGGAGTGGCTCCAGGGCATCCAGCGCCGCCTGCCTCTCCTCTGCCCCGGAGGCCAGCACCAGGTCCTCGACGAGCTGCCTGCGCTCGCCCAGGAACATGTGCTCGGTCCGGCACAGCCCGATCCCCTCCGCGCCGAACCGGCGCGCCCTGGCCGCGTCCTCGGGGGCGTCGGCGTTGGCCCGCACCCCCAGCCGGCGCGCCGCGTCGGCGTGCCGCATGATCCGGTCCACGGCCTTCACCAGGTCATCGGCGGGCTCGGTGCCCTCGAAGTACTCGACCACGGACGAGTCGACGACCGGCACCTCGCCGAGGTAGACCTCGCCGCTGGTGCCGTCGATGGAGATGACGTCCCCCTCGCCGACCTCCACGCCACCGGGCGCGGTGAACCTGCGCTCGGACACCGACACCTCGAGCTCCTCGGCGCCGCACACGCAGGTCTTGCCCATGCCGCGGGCGACCACGGCGGCGTGCGACGTCTTGCCGCCGCGGCTGGTCAGGATGCCCCTGGCGGCGATCATGCCGGACAGGTCGTCCGGGTTGGTCTCGCGGCGCACCAGGATGACGTCCTCGCCCTGCTCGGCCAGCTCGATGGCCCGCTCCGAGGAGAAGACGGCCTTGCCCACGGCCGCGCCGGGCGAGGCGTTCATGCCCTTGGCGATCCGCTTCCTGCCTCCGCCTCCGTCGAAGCGCGGGAACATGAGCTGGGCGAGCTGATCGCCGGTGACCCGGGTGACGGCCTCGTCCATCGTGATGAGGCCCTGGTCGACGAGCTGGATCGCGATGCAGAACGCGGCGGCGGCGGTGCGCTTGCCGACCCTGGTCTGCAGCATCCAGAGCTTGCCGCGCTCGATGGTGAACTCGATGTCGCACAGGTCCCGGTAGTGGTTCTCGAGCGTCTCCATGATCGACATCAGCTCGTCGTAGGAGCGCTTGTCGAGGCGTTCGAGCTCCTGCAGCGGGATCGTGTTGCGGATGCCCGCGACCACGTCCTCGCCCTGGGCGTTCTGCAGGTAGTCGCCGTAGACGCCCTGCTGGCCGGTGCCGGGGTCGCGGGTGAAGGCGACGCCGGTGCCCGAGTCGTTGCCGCAGTTGCCGAAGACCATGGCCACGATGTTGACGGCGGTGCCCAGGTCGGCGGGGATGCGTTCCTGGCGGCGGTAGAGGATGGCGCGCGGGGCGTTCCAGGAGTCGAAGACGGCCATGACGGCCAGCCGCATCTGCTCGCGCGGGTCGGCGGGGAAGTCCTCGCCGGTCTGCTCGCGGACGATGCCCTTGAACGTCTCGACCAGCCCCTGCAGCTCGCCCGCGTCGAGGTCGGTGTCCTGCCGGGCGCCCTTGAGCGTGTCGAGCGCGTGCTCGAACAGCTCGCCGTCGATGCCGAGGACCGTCTTGCCGAACATCTGGATGAGCCTGCGGTAGGAGTCCCAGGCGAAGCGTTCGTTGCCGCCTGACTGCTTGGCGAGGCCGTGCACGGACTCGTCGTTGAGGCCGATGTTGAGGACGGTCTCCATCATGCCCGGCATGGAGAACTTGGCCCCGGACCGGACGCTCACGAGCAGGGGGTCGTCGGCCTGGCCGAGCCGCCTGCCCATGGCCTCCTCCAGGGCGCCCAGGTGCCCGGCGACCTCCTGCTCCAGGCCGTCGGGAACGGAACCCTCGGCCAGGTAATGGCGGCATGCCTCCGAGGTGATCGTGAACCCGGGAGGAACGGGCAGCCCGAGGTTCGTCATCTCGGCGAGGTTCGCTCCCTTGCCGCCGAGCAGGTCCTTGAGATTCCTGTTGCCCTCGGTGAAGTCGTAAACGTACTTGGCCACCACAGCTCCAATCAACGCTCCTGTTCCGGACTCTACCGGCGGAATTGATGATGAAACTGCACTCATAGGTTAAGTCACTGTTTCCCCTGGTGAACACCCTAAGACAGGTCTAATCCAATCAATATTCCGTTGCTTCACTGATTGGTTTATACCAATGGTTCAAACCAATTCTTGAGTATCCACGGCAACGCATGCAGAATCGGGTCACACCCCCTACAGGAGGCCCTGATGGCCACTCCTACCAAACCCGGGCGGCCCCGGCGCATCGTCGTGGGCTCGGCCAAGACCGCGCAAGAGGGCGTGCGCTTCTTCGACGACCGCCTGGGCCTGGCCGGCTGGACGCGCGTCAACCTGCGCAAACTCTTCCCCAGCCACTGGTCCTTCCTGCTGGGCGAACTGGCTCTCTACTCGTTCGTCCTGCTCGTCCTGACGGGCACGTTCCTGACGCTGTTCTACAAGCCCAACCCGGACGTGGCCTACGCCTCCGTCGTGGAGACCAGCCTCCACGTGCGCGGCGGGCTGCTGATGCGCCAGCTCCACCACTGGGCGGCGACCGTGTTCGTGCTGGCGATCGTGGCGCACCTCTTCAGGGTGTTCTTCACCGGCGCGTTCAGGAAGCCACGCGAGCTGACCTGGATGCTGGGCGTGATCCTGTTCGCGCTGGTGCTGTTCGAGTCGTTCCTCGGCGTCTCGCTCACCGCCGACCACCTCGCCTTCACCGGGCTGCGCGAGGCCCAGGGCCTCCTGCTGTCGATCCCGCTGGTGGGGACGTACCTGTCGTCGTTCGCCTTCGACGGCGCCTTCCCCGGGCAGGTCGTGCCGCGCCTGTTCGTCACGCACGTGCTGCTGGTGCCGGGGATCCTGCTGGCCGTGGTGCCGCTGCACGGGCTGATCCTCACCTGGCGGCAGAAGCACACCGAGCGGCGCGCGGGCGGGAGCGCCGAGTCGAAGGTGTCCGGCGGCCCGTTCTTCCCGTACTTCGCGGTCAAGAACGCCGCCACCGCCCTGTTCACGATCGGGGCCATCGCCCTGGCGGCCACGCTCGTCACGGTCAACCCGGTCTGGGAGCACGGCCCGTACCGGCCCGGAACGCCGCCGCCGTCGGCCCAGCCCTTCTGGTACTTCGGGGTGCTGGAAGGCGGCCTGCGGCTGTCACCGGGCTGGGAGCTCACGGTCTTCGGCTTCGTGCTGTCGATCGGGTTGTGGATCCCGCTGCTGGCGCTGACCGCCTTCTTCACGATCCTGCTGTTCTATCCGTTCCTGGAGCGCCGCTTCACCGGCGACGACGCCTTCCACCATCTGCTGGACCGCCCCTCGCAGGCCCCGGTCCGCACCGCGCTCGGCATCGCGGTGATCACTTTCTTCACCGTCCTCTGGGCTGCGACCTGGGTCTCCGCGATCCCCCCGGACCCGCGCGCCCCGGCCGCCCTCCTCACCGTGCCGCACGACGCCTACACCCTGTTCCTGTACGGCCTGCGCGTGGCGGTCTTCGTGCTGCCGCCCCTCGCCTACGCCGTCACCCTGGCCGTCTGCCGCCGCCGGCAGAACGCGCTGGGGTGAGGGCTCAGGTGAGGGGGTTGTAGTCGGGGACAGGGCCGGGAGCGGCGTCGCGGGACGGGAGCCAGAGGACGAACGTGGCGCCCTGGCCGATCTGCGAGAAGACCGCCACCCTGCCGCCGTGCGACTCCACGATCTGGCGGACGATCGCCAGGCCGAGGCCGGTGTGCCGGTCGCGGCGGCTGGCCTCCCCACGCCAGAACCGGTCGAACACCCGCGCCTGGTCCGCCGTCGCGAGCCCGGGTCCGTCGTCGCGCACGGCCACCCACAACCACCCGCCCGCCCTGCCGGCGCCCGGCGGCCCCGCCTTCGCCATGCCGGCCTCCGCCTGGCCCGTCCTGCCGGCGTCCACGCCGGCCCTCCCCGCTTCCAGACCCTCGGCCTCCGCGCGCGCCCTGGCGCCGGCGCGGCTCGACGGGCGCAGCTTGCTCATCCGCGACGGGCCGCTCAGGATCTCCGCCGCTCCCCCGTCCAGCCCCGACCTGCCGGAGGCGACCCCGACCCGCCCGCCCGGCGGCGACAGGCGGACGGCGTTGGAGAGCAGGTTGGCCACCGCCCGCCGCAGGGCGTCCTGGTCACCGGTCGTCTCCAGGCCGGGGGTCAGGTCGCGGGTCACCACGAGGCTGCGGGCGGTGGCGAGCGCCGCGTACTCCTCGCATGCCTCCCCCGCCACCCGCGACAGGTCGAGGTCGGCGTCGGCGAACGCGGTGCCCTGGCGTCTGGCGCTGGCCAGCAGGTCCTCCACCAGCCGGGTCATCCGGGTCGTCGCCCGGTCCACGATGGCGACCGCCCTGGTCCGCTCCTCGTCGCTGGCCTCGGGCGACAGCAGCACGGCGTCCACGTTCGCCCGGATGATGGTCAGCGGGCTGCGCAACTCGTGCGAGGCGTCGTCGATGAGCTGGCGCTGCGCCCGGAACGCCGCCTCCAGCCGCTCCAGCATCGTGTCGATGGTGTCGGCCAGGTCCTTGAGCTCGTCTCGCGGCCCGTTCAGGGTGATGCGCCGCGACAGGTCCGTGGCCTGGATCTCCTCGGTGGTACGGGTGATCGACCGGACCGGCCGCAGCACCCGGCCGGACAGGATCCAGCCGATGCCGAGGCTGGCCAGGAAGAGGGCGCCCAGCGTGAGGAGGGAGTAGGCGCGCAGGGTGTCGAGGGTCCCGAGCTTGATCGCGTTCTCGACCTCCTCCATCAGCACCACCTCCCGCTTGCCGATGTACTGGCCGTCCCGGTAGGCCTTGGCCATCTCGGTGGCGTACGAGCGCTGCTCGGTGGAGCGGGAGACGGCGTAGTAGATGCCGCCGAGCACCAGTGCCGCGAGCAGGAAGAGCAGGCCTGAATAGAGCACGGTGAGCCGGAACCGGATGGTGTGGATCATGCTGGCTCCCTGAGCCGGTAGCCGCGGCTGATCACCGTCTCGATCAGGCCGTCCTCCTGCAGCTTGCGGCGCAGGTTCCCGACGGTCACGCGCACGGTGTTGGTGAACGGGTCGGCGTGCTCGTCCCACACGTGTTCGAGCAGCTCCTCGCTGGAGACGACGTGCCCGGGCCTGGTCATCAGGTAGTGCAGCACGCCGTACTCCTTGGGCGTGAGCGCTAGGGCCCTGCCGCCCAGCGACACCTCCATCCTCGCGGTGTCGATCCGCAGCGCTCCCACTTCGAGCACGGAGGTGCCGCCGGTGTCCCGGCGGAGCAGCGCCCTGACCCTGGCCAGCAGTTCGGGGAAGGCGAACGGTTTGACCAGGTAGTCGTCGGCGCCCTCGTCCAGCCCGCGCACGCGGTCGTCGAGCCGGTCACGGGCGGTGACCATGATGATGCGCACGCCGTTGCCCGCGGCCCTGGCCGTCCGGCACAGCTGGAAGCCGTCGCCACCGGGCAGGTTGAGGTCGAGCAGGATCAGGTCGTAGGTGTTGACCTGGAGCTTCTCTTGCGCGGCCGGGGCGTCGTAGGCGATGTCCACGGCGTATCCGGCCCGGATCAGGCCGACGCGCAGCGCGTCGACCAGATCCTCCTCGTCCTCGACCACCAGCAATCGCATACTCGGACCCTAGTTTCGGATGATTCGCTCTGCGATGGGGGCGGCGCGGTCGATGGGGATGGCGAAGCCGATGCCGATGTTGCCGCCGCCCCGCCCGGCTGCGATCGCGGTGTTCACCCCGACGACCTCGCCGCGCGCGTTGACGAGCGGGCCGCCCGAGTTGCCGGGGTTGATCGAGGCGTCGGTCTGCACGGCCGTGCGGGCGGAGCCGCCGAGCCGCACCTCGCGGTCCAGCGCGCTGACGATGCCGGCGGTGACCGTCCCCGACAGGCCCAGCGGCGAGCCGATCGCGAGCACCTGGTCACCGACCGACAGGTCCGCTGACCTGCCGAGCGAGGCGGCCGGCAGGCCGACCACCTCCTCGGTCTCCAGCACGGCGAGGTCCTCGGCGAAGTCGGTGCCGAGCACCTGGGCCGGGAGCCTGCGCCCGTCGTTCAGCACCACGGTCACCCGGCTCTCCCCTCGGACCACGTGCGCGTTGGTGAGGATGTGGCCGCGGCCGTCCACCACGAAGCCGGACCCGCCGCCGCGCCCCGCCTCGATGGAGACGACGCTGGGCAGCACCCGGGCCGCGGTGGCGCTCATGCCCGTCACGCCGCCCGCCGGGACCGGCGCCGCCCGGGGCAGCGCGGTGGCGGGGGCCGGCTCGCTCCCCCGGAAGATCGCGGCCCCCGCCAGCCCTGCCGCGCCGCCGGTGAGCGCCGCGACGAGCACGGCGGTCACCAGCAGCCGGCCGCCCCTGGGTGACGCGGCGGGCGTGCCCCCGGCCGCGGCGTGCCGCGGGACCGGCTCGGCCGGGGCGCTGAGGGGTATCGTGCGGAAGTCGGGCCCGCTCGGCCTGCCGAGCCCGTTCACGGCAGCCTCGCGAACCACAGCATCGAGGTCACCGCCGCGAGCAGCGCCGAGAGCAGCGCCGCCGCGACGAACCACTGCCAGATCTCCTGCCGCTCGGTCCGGTAGCCGACCGAGGTGCCGATGTCCTCGTAGACCGCCTGGAGCTCGTCACCGCTGGCCGCCTCGTAGAAGCCGCCCCCCGCGGCCTCGGCCAGGCTCTGCAACGCCGGGCCGTCGACCGGCACGGGCACCTGTCTGCCCTGGAGTTCGATGACGCCGTCCTGGGTGCCGTAGGCGATGGTGGTGACGGGCACGCCGCGCGAGGCCGCTTCCCGCGCGGCCTCCGAGACCGTGCGGCCGGTCGTGTTGGAGCCGTCCGACAGCAGCACGATGTGCGCGGGCGGCGCCTCCTCCTCGGTGTCGAGCGCGGCGATCGCCTCCAGCGAGGAGTAGACCGCCTCGCCGATGGCGGTGCCGGACGAGGTGGACAGACGGTCGAGCGCGCTCAGCACCGTCTGCCGGTCGGTGCCGGGCGGGACCGCCACCGCCGCCTGCGAGGAGAACGCCACCAGCCCCAGGTTGAACCGGGGAGGCAGGCCGCGGACGAACTGCGTGGCCGCCTGCCTGGCCGCCGTGAACCGGTCCGGTGCGACGTCCGTGGCGCTCATGGAGGCCGACACGTCGAACGCCACCATGATCGTCGCCCGCTCCCTGGGCACCTGGACCTCCGCCGTCGGCCTGGCGAAGCCCACGACCAGCAGCACGAACATGCCCAGCAGCGCCGCGGCCGAGACGTGCCTGCGCCACCCGGGCCCGCGCGGGGCGACCTTGTCGAGCAGGTCCAGGTTGGTGAACCGGACGGCGTACGCGCTGCGCCGCCGCGACACGAGCACGTAGGCGACGGCGAGCAGCGCGACCGGGACGAGCAGCAGCAGCCAGACCGGTGAGAGCAGCGTCATGCCGCGCCACCACCTTCGGGCTCGGGCCCTGCCGGCTCGGGGCCCGTCGCGGGCCTGGCCGGAACGGCCAGGCGGGCGAGCCGCCGCTGCCGCAGCACGTGCTGCACCAGCTCGCGGACCCAGTCGCCGTCCGTGCGCAGCCGCAGGTGGGACGCACCGGCCCGGCGCAGCCCGTCCTGGATGGCGCCGCGCTGCTCGGCCGCCGCCTCGGCGTACCTGAGCCGCAGCCGCGCGCTGGCCGTGGAGACCTCGCGCCGCCTGCCCGTCTCCGGGTCGATCAGCGTCAGGATCCCCACGTCGGGCAGGGTCAGCTCGCGCGGGTCCACCACCTCCACCGCCAGCACCTGGTGCCGGGCGGTGAGCCTGCGCAGCTCCGACTCCCACGTCCGCGGGTCGTCGAGGAAGTCCGACACCACGACGACCAGCCCTCGCCGCCTGACCACCCGGCCGAGCTGGGCCGTCGCGACGCCGAGCAGTGGCCCCGCGGTGCCCGGCGGGGTGCGCTGCAGCCCGAAAACGGCCTGCAGCAGCGCCATCAGGTGGGGCCGGCCCGTCCTGGCGGGCAGCACCCTGACGCCGCCGCCGTGGAGCAGATGGGCGCCGATCCGGTTGCCGGTGCGCTGGGTGAGGAAACCGATCGCCGCCACCGCGGCCAGCGCCAGCTCCCGCTTCTCCATCGCCGCGGTGCCGAAGTCCATGCTGGCCGTACCGTCGAGCAGCGTCCAGATCTCCAGCTCGCGGTCGGCGACCAGCTCACGCACGTGCGGCTCGGCGGTGCGGGCGGTCACGTTCCAGTCCATCCGCCGCACGTCGTCTCCCGGCTGGTACGGCCTGGCCTCGGCGGGCTCGCTGCCCGGGCCGGGGAACAGGCCGAGGTGCTCGCCCTGGAGCAGCCCGTCCAGCCTCCTGGTGATCGTCAGCTCCAGCCGGCGCAGCGCGGGCTCGGCCGTCAGGTAGGAGATCATGCCGCGGTTTCCTGCTGCGGGGCGATGACCGGCAGCGGCACCGTGGCCAGGACCTGGTCCACGATCTGTCTCGGCGAGACGTTGTCGGCGAGCGCGTCGAAGGACAGCACCAGCCGGTGCGCCATCACGTCGGGCGCCAGGTCGCGGATGTCGTCGGGCAGCACGTAGTCGCGGCCCCGCATCAGGGCCAGCGCCCGGCCCGCCGCCAGCAGGCCCAGCGTGGCCCGCGGGCTCGCGCCGAAGGCGAGCAGCCGGCCCAGGCCTGGCAGCCCGTAGCGCTCGGGGGCGCGGGTGGCGTAGACGATGCGGACGGTGTATTCGGCGACGGCGTGGTGCACGAACACCTCGTCCGCGCGGCGCTGCAGCGCGACCACCTGCTCGGGGCTCAGGACGGGCTGCGGCTTCGGCGGGTCGACGCTCATCCTGTAGGCGATCGCCAGTTCCTCCGATTCGCTGGGATAGTCCACGTCCACCTTGAGCAGGAACCTGTCGCGCTGGGCCTCAGGCAGGTGGTAGACGCCTTCGGACTCGATCGGGTTCTGGGTGGCCAGCACCAGGAACGGCGTCGGCACCTGGTGGGTGACGCCGCCGATGCTGACCTGCCGCTCGGCCATGATCTCCAGCAGCGCCGACTGCACCTTGGCGGGCGCTCTGTTGATCTCGTCGGCGAGCAGCAGGTTGACCATGACCGGGCCCAGCTCGATGTCGAAGGTCTCGGTCGACGGGCGGTAGATCCTGGTGCCGACGATGTCGGACGGCACCAGGTCGGGCGTGAACTGGATGCGCGCGAACGTGCCGCCCACCACCTTGGCCATGGTCTCGGCGGCCAGCGTCTTGGCGATGCCGGGCACCCCTTCGAGCAGGCAGTGCCCCCGTGCCAGGACCGCCACCAGCAGCCGCTCGACCATCTGGTCCTGCCCGACGATCACCCGCTTGACCTCGAACAGCGCCCGCTCCAGCAGTGCGGCATCGGTCATGGCCTGACCTCGGGGCAGTCGTCGACGACCACTCTGAGCTCCAGGGCGGACGGCTCCGGGTCGGCGAAGGCGGCGCTGCCCGTCATGAGCAGCGCTCCACCGGCCACCAGTACGGCCGCGAAGCGTGTTATGCGTGCCATGGGTCCCCTGTCCTCTCCTAGGTACAAGGGCATGCCATCAAGAGCACGCGAAAACGTACGTAACCCCGGCCTTTATACGGTCTTTCGGTGGAGGGGGGTACACCTCCACGCATGACGCCCTTCCAGCGCTATCTCGCAGAAGAGGTGGCCACCGACCACGTGGACGGACTGATCCCGCGGCGCGAGGCGCTGCGGCGCCTGGGCCTGCTCGGGCTCGCACTGCCCGCCGCCACCGCCCTGCTCGCCGCCTGCGGCGCGCCCCAGGAAGCGGCACCGGCCGGCCCCACCGGCCCGGCGACCTCCGGGTCCGCGACCCCCACGGCACAGCCCAGCCCCGCCGGCCCGTCGCCGCTGCCGACCGAGGCCGTCACCTTCGCCGGCCCCGAGGGGGCGACGCTGCAGGGCGCGTGGGCGGCCGCCGCGGAGCCGAAGGGAGCCGTCCTGGTCATCCACGAGAACCGCGGCCTCACCGACCACATCCGCTCGGTCGCCGGCCGTCTCGCCGCCAGCGGCTACTCCGCGCTCGCGCTCGACCTGCTGTCACGCGAGGGCGGCACCGCCTCCTTCAGCGACACGGCCGAAGTGACCGCCAAGCTCGGCGAGATCGAGCCCGCCCGCTTCGTCGCCGACATGAAGGCGGCACTGGGCGAGCTGGCGAACCGGGCGGAGGGGGCCAAACTCGGCATGATCGGCTTCTGCTTCGGGGGCGGGATGACCTGGCTCATGCTGTCGTCAGCCGAGCCGCGCCTGGCGGCCGCAGCGCCCTTCTACGGTCCGCTGCCGGACAACGCCGACATGGCTGGCAGCAAGGCCGCCGTCCTCGGCGTCTACGCCGAGCAGGACGACCGCGTCAACGCCACCCGCGACGCCGCCGAGGCTGCCCTGGAGAAGGCCGGGCTCACCCACGAGCTCGTCACCTTCCCCGGCGCCGGGCACGCCTTCTTCAACGACACCGGCCAGCGCTACAACCCTCAGGCGGCGTCGCAGGCGTACGAGCGGGTGCTGGCGTGGTTCGGCCGCCACCTGGCCTGAGAAGGGGCCCTGAGAAGGGGGTGAGCCTGAACCCGCCGCGGTTTTGTGTCACACCGCGCGGACGGACACGTGCACGCGGACAGACGCGGACACAGAACGTCGCAGGCCGCCCGCGGATGGACGGCGGGCGGCCTGTGAAGGCGGCGGAACCGGACAGCGGGCCGGCGAAGGATGATCGGCTCGGCGGCCCGGGGTTCAGCCGGATCTAGTCGTTCAGGTGCTGGCGCAGGTAGGAGCCGACCTGGTCGAGGGAGATGCGCTGCTGGCTCATCGTGTCGCGCTCGCGCACCGTGACGGCCTGGTCCTCGAGGGTGTCGAAGTCGACCGTGATGCAGAACGGCGTGCCGATCTCGTCCTGGCGGCGGTAACGGCGGCCGATGGCGCCGGCGTCGTCGAACTCGACGTTCCAGCGCCTGCGCAGCTGCGCGGCGAGGTCGCGGGCCTTGGGCGACAGGTCGGCGTTGCGCGACAGCGGCAGCACCGCGGCCTTGACCGGGGCGAGCCGGTGGTCGAGGCGCATGACGGTGCGCTTCTCCATGACGCCCTTGGCGTTGGGCGCCTCGTCCTCGGTGTAGGCGTCGAGCAGGAAGGTGAGCGTCGCCCGGTCGACACCGGCGGCGGGCTCGATGACGTAGGGGACGTAACGCTCGCCGGTGTCCTGCTCGAAGAAGCTGAGGTCGACGCCCGACGCCTTGGAGTGGGCAGTCAGGTCGAAGTCGGTGCGGTTGGCGATGCCTTCGAGCTCACCCCACTCGGAGCCGGTGAAGTTGAAGCGGTATTCGACGTCGACCGTCCGCTTGGAGTAGTGGGACAGCTTCTCCTGGGGGTGTTCGTACAGGCGGAGGTTGTCCTTGTTGATGCCCAGATCGGAGTACCAGCGGAAGCGCTCGTCGATCCAATACTGGTGCCACTCCTCGTCGGTGCCGGGCTTGACGAAGAACTCCATCTCCATCTGCTCGAACTCGCGGGTGCGGAAGATGAAGTTGCCGGGCGTGATCTCGTTGCGGAACGACTTGCCGACCTGGCCGATGCCGAACGGGATCTTCTTGCGCGCCGACTGCTGCACGTTGAGGTAGTTGATGAAGATGCCCTGCGCCGTCTCGGGGCGCAGGTAGGCGAGGCCGGACTCGTCCTCGACCGGGCCGAGGTAGGTCTTGAGCAGGCCGCTGAACTGCCTGGGCTCGGTGAAGGAGCCCTTGTTGCCGCAGTTGGGGCAGGTGACGTCGGCCAGGCCCTGCTCGGGCGCCCTGCCGTTCTTCTCCTCGTAGGCCTCGAGGAGGTGGTCGGCACGGTAGCGCTTGTGGCAGGACTGGCACTCGGTCAGCGGGTCGGAGAAGGTCTCGACGTGGCCGCTGGCCTGCCACACCTCGGGGGCCAGGATGACGCAGGAGTCGAGGCCCACCACGTCCTCGCGGGCCTGGATCATGGACAGCCACCACTGCCGCTTGACGTTGTTCTTCAGCTCGACGCCCAGCGGACCGTAGTCCCACGACGCGCGCAGTCCGCCGTAGATCTCGCTCGACGGGTACACGAGCCCGCGGCGCTTGGCGAGGCTGACGATGGTGTCCATGACGTCTGTGCGTCGTGCCATGTTGGTTGGATCTCTTTCCGGCTGGAGGTCGGCGAGGAAGGTTCGGTGAAGCTCCCAGCTTAGGGGACGTTCGCGCGCCCCCGCGCGCGAGTATCGCTACGACCCGTCTTGCAGGTAAACGTCCTCGAAGGCGCTGGGTTCGTTCACCATGAGGATCATCAGGGGATACATCGCCATCCGGGCGGCGGACAGCGCCCGGCGGTAGAACCCGGCGCCCTCCCACTCGCTGACGAGCGCCCAGAGGTTGGGCTCGTCGACCGACCTGGCGAGCCTGCCGCGCAGGTAGCCGGGTTGGGCGGCGAGGGTGTCGAGGATGGCGTGGCCCTGCTTGGCGAAGTCTTGGGACTGGGACTCTGGAACGGTGTAACGGATCACGGCGAGCACGCACATCAGGATGTCAGACGGATCCGCACCGACGGAGCGATTCTTACGGCGCTAGGCTCGGCCCGTGGCCACCAACAACGACCGCCGCAAGCATCCACTCGCCCAGCCGCGACCGGCCAAGGGCGCCAAGCCCAAGCGCCCTCTGCCGCCCGGCGAGCAGTTCTTCACGCCCGGGGCGACGGGCCTGCGCAAGGCCGTGGAGCAGCGCAGCGCCACGCCGCTGGCGTTCCTGTTCACGCAGGTGCCCCGGTGGGTGGCGCCCGCGTTGATGGTGATCCTGCTGCTGACCGGGTTCGTGGTCACCAGCTGGCCCGGCGGCGTGGCGGTGCTGCCGGTGCTGGCGTTCATCGTCTGGCTGGCCTATTTGTCGTGGCCGTCGCTCAAGGTCGGCGGCAAGCTGTTGCGGGTCGCCATGGCGACCTTCCTGGTGCTGGTCGTGGCGACCCGGTTCGGGATGTTCTAGCCGAGCGGGTTCTGGGGCAGCAGCGTGTAGTGCGGGAAGTTGCCGGGCAGGCGCTCGCCGTCGCCACCCTGGGTGGCCGCCCGCACCAGCAGTTCGCCGCCGACGAACGCGCCGCGCCAGGAGGCGCCGAGCCCGCCGAACAGCTCCTCGCGGTCACCCCGGGAGCGGGGTCTGTTGTGCCCCACCTTGAAGGCCCGCACGTCTGGGGCGAGCCGGCCGAAGGTCTCCTCCTCGTCGCAGGACAGGGTGGCCACCAGGGCGCCGTTGCTGGCGTTCATCGCGGCCAGCAGCTCCGCCTCGGTGTCCACGAGCACGATCGTGTCGACGGGCCCGAACGGTTCGGCGTGGAACAGGGGTGAGGAGCGGGGCGGGTTGAGCAACGCCACCGGCGCAACGTACGCCGAAATATCCTGACCGGGCAGGAAATGTCCGTCATCCAGCGACGCCCGGTGGATCGGCACCCCGCCCCGCGCCACGGCCTCGTCCACCTGGTCGGCCAGCTCCTTGGCCTTCGAGGCGTTGATCAGCGGCCCGAAGTCCAGCTCGGGCAGCGGATCGTCCGGCTCGGCGACCGCGAGCGGATGCCCGAAGCGCAGCGACCCGACCGCCGACAGATAGGCGCCGAGGAACTCGTGGAACAGCGACCGCTGCACCACGAACCGCGGGTAGGCGGTGCAGCGCTGCTTGCCGTAGTCGAAGGAGCTCCGGATCTGACCGCTGAGCGTCTCCCAGCCGGAGTACTCCCACACGCCCCAGGCATTGAGCCCCTCCTGCTCGAGCACGTGCCTGCGCTCCAGGTCGGCCAGCGAGGTCGCGACGTTCGCCCCGGCGTCCCTGCCGCCCACGAACGACACGCAGCCCAGCGACCGCCCCGCCACCAGCACCGGCGACAGTTCCGCCCCTCCCCCGCTGACCAGGGTGAAAGGCAGTCCCTCCCGCACGGCCAGCGCGCAGGCGAGGGTGAGGCAGGCCAGCCCGCCGTCGGTGGGTGTCTTGGCGATGACCGCGTTGCCGGCCAGCGCCTGCACGAGCATGGCGTGCATGAGGACGCTCATCGGATAGTTCCAGCTCGCGATGTTGCTGACCGGCCCCGGCAGGGGCGTGCGCCCGGCGACCATGCGGTCGATCTCGGCGAGATACCAGCGCACGCCGTCCAGGCAGCGGTCGACGTCGGCACGGGCCGTCTTCCACGGCTTGCCGATCTCCCAGACGAGCAGCAGGGCCAGCAGGTCGCGGTGCTCGGCCATGGACTCCACGGCCGCCGCGACCCTCGCCTTGCGCTCGGCCAGGGGCAGGTGCCGCCACTGCCGGTGCTCCTCGACCGCGCCCGCCACGGCCCGCCCCGCTCCTGCCCGGTCCAGCCGGGGCGGGCCGGCGATGGCGGTGCCGTCCAGCGGCGAGAAGACGGGGGCCGGCCGCCCGTCACGCTGCCAGAACCCGCCCCAGTGATTGAGCACCCGGTCGTCGTGGAAGGCCTCCGGCGCCGCTGAGCGGCATCCCGCGTAGGCGTCCTGCCAGGCTGTGCCCGGTTTGAGTTGCATGGGCCCTCCTCAGTCGGACCAGTCGACGCTGATGAGCTCGGGCAGCGGCTCGAACTCCTTGATCGCCTCCAGCGAGGGCCCCATGGCGGCGTTGGCCTCGCGCTCCACCATCACCTCGACGAGCACCGGCAGCCGCTCGCGCGCGGCCTCGGCGGACGCCCAGACGAGCGCGTCGCGGATGTCACCGGGCACCTCCACCCTGCGCGCCGGGCAGCCGAAGGACTCCATCGCCTTGACATGGTCGATGCCGCCCTCTCCGTAGTGGAGGTCCACGGCGAAGTTCATGTCGTACGGGATCTCGGCCTGCCGGATCAGGCCCAGATACTCGTTGTTGATCATCACGATGACGAACGGGATGCGGTACTGCGCCGCCACCGCGACCTCCTCCATGAGGAACTGGAAGGAGTAGTCGCCCACCACCACCACGACGTCACGCTCCGGATAGGCGCACTTGACGCCGAGCGCCGCCGGGATCTCCCAGCCCAGCGGCCCCGCCTGGCCGCAGACCAGGTAGCGCCGGGGCAGGTAGGTCGTCTGGAACTGGCCGGACCAGATCTGGTAGAGCCCGATCGCGGTGACGAAGGTGGTGTCCCTGCCGAAGTGCTCGTTGATCTCCTTGAACACCCTCGGCGGCTTGATCGGCACGTCGTCGAAGTCGTCCCTGCGCGCCATGGTGCGGCGCAGCTCCCCGACCCTGCGCACCCACTTGCCGGGTTCACAGGCGGCCGTGCGGCCGCGCGCCTCGGCGGCCAGCTCCGCCAGCACCGGCTTGGCGTGCCCGACGACGCCGAGGTCGGGCTCGAAGACCCGGCCGATCTGGGTGGGCTCGACGTCCACGTGGATGAAGCGGCGGCCCCTGCGGTAGACGTCGAGCTCGCCGGTGTGCCGGTCGCCGAAGCGCGCGCCCACCGCCAGGACGAGGTCGCTGTCCAGGAACGCGGCGTTGCCCCACCTGGTCTGGGTCTGGATCCCGGCCATGCCGGCGAACAGCGGGTGGTCCTCGGGGAAGGCGCCCTTGCCCATGAGCGTCACCTGCACGGGCACCTGGAGGTGCTCGGCCAGGGCGCGCAGCTCCTCGGCGGCGTCGGCGATGATCACGCCGCCGCCGGCCAGGATGATCGGCCGCTTCGCCGCGGCGAGCATGTCCACGGCCCGGCGCACCACCTGGGGCAGCGGCCGCCGCACCTCGACGGGCAGCGGCGCGTCCAGCTCGGGGTCGTACAGACAGGTGCCCCGCTGCACGTCGATCGGCAGGTCGATGAGCACCGGGCCGGGCCGCCCGGAGCGCGCGACGCGGAAGGCCTCGCGGAACACCCAGGGCGCCTGGGCGGGCTCCTTGAGCTGCACCGCCCACTTGGTCACCGGCTTGGCGATCTCCACGATGTCGACCGCCTGGAACGCCTCCTGGTGCAGCTTGGAGGTGGCGGCCTGGCCGGTCACGCAGATCATCGGGATCGAGTCGGCCATCGCGGTGTAGAGGCCGGTGATCATGTTGGTGCCCGCCGGTCCGGACGTCCCGATACAGACGCCGACGTTGCCGGTCACCCTGGACCAGCCGTCGGCGGCGTGGGTGCCGCCCTCCTCGTGGCGCACCGTGATGTGCCGGATCGAGCTGTGCTGGAGCGCCGCGTAGAGCGGCAGGATGGCGGCTCCTGGGATGCCGAAGACGGTGTCCACGCCCTCCGACTCCAGCACCGCGACCACGGCCTCCATGCACGGAACACGTTTCATCTGTTGAGCCCTTCGATCACCTTGAGCAGCGCGGAGTGGTCGAGCGAGCCGTGCCCCTGCGCCCTGGCCGCCGCGACGAGCTGGGCGACCTGCCCGGTGAGCGGCAGGGCGACCCCGGCCTCGCGGGCCGCGGCGATCGCGATGCCCATGTCCTTGTGGTGGAGGTCGATGCGGAAGCCGGGGGCGAACTCGCGTTTGATCATGGTGTGCCGTTTGAGATCGAGGATCCGGGACCCCGCCAGGCCGCCCGCGAGGACGTCCAGCCCCGCCACCGGATCCACGCCGGAGGCCTCCAGCAGCACGATCGCCTCGGCCACCAGGCCGTAGATGCCGCCGACGACGAGCTGGTTGGCCGCCTTCACGGTCTGCCCGGCGCCCGGCGGGCCGACGTGCACGATCGTGGTGCCGAGCGCGGCGAGGACGGGCCGGGCCGCCTCGACGTCGTCGGCCACCCCGCCGACCATGATGGAGAGCGTGCCGTCGATCGCGCCGCGCTCCCCGCCGCTGACCGGGGCGTCCAGGGCGCGGATGCCCCGGTCCGCGGCCAGTTGCGCGACCCAGCGCGAGGTCTCCGGCCTGATCGTGCTCATGTCCAGGTAGAGCAGTCCGGCCCGGCCGTGCTGGACGATGTCCGGCGCCACCTGCTCCACCTGCGGCGAGTCGGGCAGCATGGTGATGACCAGGTCCGCGCCCGCGACCGCCTCGGCCACGCTGTCCGCGCCCTTGCCACCCTGGGCGACGAGCTGCGCGACCCGCTCGGCGCTCACGTCGTAGCCGGTGACGTCATGTCCGGCCTTGACGAGGTTGGCCGCCATCGGGCTGCCCATGATTCCCAGGCCGACGAAACCGATGCTCACTGCTGCCTCCAAGCGAACGCGCCCGGCCCCTCGTGCCGGTACTCCAGCCCGACGTGCCCCCGGTAGCCCGCGGCTTCCAGCCGCGCGAAGATCTCCGGGTACGGCATCCGCCCGCTGCCGGGCTGCCCCCTGCCGGGGTCGTCGGCGATCTGCACGTGGCCGAACCGGCCGGCGTGCGTGTCGATGAGCGCTGTCACGTCCTCGCCCATGCGGTGCAGGTGATAGAGGTCGGCCAGGAAGGCCACGTTCTCCCTGTCCACCTCGTCGATCAGGTCGAAGGCCGCGCTGGACGACGTGATGGGATATTTCGGGTTCTCGTGGGAGTTGAGGGCTTCGACGACCACGGTCGCGCCGATCCCGGCCGCCGCGTCCGCCGCCGTGCGCAGGTTCGCGACGGCCAGCTGCCTGTCGGTCTCCGGACCGTTGCCGTACAGGGCGTTGAGCACGCCGCAGCCCAGCTCGCCCGCCAGGGCGACCGCGACGTCGACGTTGGCCAGGAACCTGGCGGCGCCGTCCGGCCTGGCCAGCAGCCCGCGCTCGCCGGCGGCCATGTCCCCGGCGTCGAAGTTCAGGCCGACGAGACGGACCCCGGCCTCCTGGACGGCCTCGCGCAGGGCCCGCAGTTCGGCGCCCCGCGGCTCCGGCGTGCCGAACGGCCACCACAGCTCGATCGCGTCGAACCCGGCCTTGGCCGCCGCGGCGGGCCGCTCCAGGAGCGGCAGGTCGGTGAAGAGGATCGAGAGGTTGACGTCGAACCTCATGCCGCCGCCCTGCCCAGGGCCGAGCGCATGAGCCTGGCGGTCTCCGACGGGGTTCGCCCGACCCGGACGCCGGCCGCTTCCAGCGCCTGCTTCTTGGCCTCGGCGGTGCCGGACGAGCCGGACACGATGGCGCCCGCGTGGCCCATGGTCTTGCCCTCGGGGGCGGTGAAGCCCGCGACGTAGGCGACCACCGGCTTGGTGACGTGCCGCTCGATGTAGGCGGCGGCCCGTTCCTCTGCGTCGCCGCCGATCTCGCCGATCATCACGATGGCGTCGGTGCCCGGATCGTCCTGGAAGGCCTGGAGGCAGTCGATGTGGCTGGTGCCGATGACCGGGTCGCCGCCGATGCCGACGGCGGTGGAGAAGCCCAGGTCGCGGAGCTCGTACATGAGCTGGTACGTCAGCGTGCCGGACTTGGAGACCAGGCCGATGCGCCCGGAGGAGGTGATGTCGGCGGGGATGATGCCGGCGGACGACTGCCCGGGGCTGATCAGTCCCGGGCAGTTGGGCCCGATGATCCTGGTCCGCCCGGCCGCGAGCGCGCGGAAGCGGACGGCGTCGTGCACGGGCACGCCCTCGGTGATGACCACGCAGAGCGGGATCGCGGTCGTGACGGCCTCCTCTACGGCGGAACGGGTGAAGCGCGGCGGGACGAAGACCACCGACACGTCGGCGCCGGTCTCGGCCATCGCCTCGGCCACCGAGCCGAAGACGGGCACCGCGCGCTCCCCGAAGTCGACCGAGCGCCCGCCCTTGCCGGGGGTCACCCCGGCCACCACCTCCGTACCGGCCGCGAGCATGCGGGCGGTGTGCCTGCTGCCCTCCGCGCCGGTCATGCCCTGGACGAGCACCCGGCTGTCCTTGGTCAGGAAGATCGCCATCACGCACCTGCCGCGAGTCTGGCCGCCATCTCGGCGGCGCCGTCCATGGTGGAAACCTGGCGGACCACCGGATGCCTGGCGTCGCTGAGTATGCGCCGCCCCACCTCGGCGTTGTTGCCGTCCAGCCGCACGACGATGGGCCTGGTCAGGCCGCGCTCGCCGAGCAGTTCGAGTGCGGTGACGATGCCGTTGGCCACCGCGTCGCAGGTCGTGATGCCGCCGAAGACGTTGACCAGCACCGATCGCACGTCGGGGTCGGCCAGGATGATCTCCAGCCCGTCGGCCATGACCTTGGCGGACGCGCCGCCGCCGATGTCCAGGAAGTTGGCCGGGGCCGCGCCCGCTCCGGCGACCACGTCCAGCGTGCTCATGACCAGCCCCGCGCCGTTGCCGATGACGCCGACGCGGCCGTCGAGCTTGACATAGTTGAGCCTTTTGGCCCTGGCCTGGTCCTCCAAGGTGTCCGAACGCTCCGCGTACTCCCACGAGTGGCGGAAGGCCGCCGCGTCGTCCAGGGTGACCTTGCCGTCAAGTGCCACGATTCGCTGGTCGGTGGTACAGATCAGCGGGTTCACCTCGACGAGCAGCGCGTCCTCCTCGATCATGACCTGCCACAGCCGCTCCAGGACCGGCGCCGCCGCCTCCGGCAGGCCGGCCTTGGCCGCGAGCAGCCGCGCGGTCTCCGCGTCCACACCGGCCACCGGGTCGATCGGCAGTCTCACGATGGCGTCCGGATCGGTCTCGGCGAGCTCCTCGATCTCCATGCCGCCCTGGCCGGACACCATGGCCAGGAAGCCACCCTGCGCCCTGTCCACCAGAAAGGCCGCGTAGTACTCCTCGAAGGGCACCGTCGCGGCCTCGACGAGCACCGTGCGGGCGACATGACCCTTGATGTCCATGCCGAGGACGCCGGCGGCCTCCTCCTCGGCGCCGGCCGGTCCCGCCGCCACCTTGATCCCGCCCGCCTTGCCCCGGCCGCCGGTCTTCACCTGGGCTTTGATCACCACGGGCACACCCAGCTCGGCTGCGATCTCCCTGGCCTCCTCAGGGGTGGCCGCGACCCTGCCCGCGGGGATCGGGATCCCGTGGCGCCCGAAGAGCTCCTTCGCCTGATGTTCGTACAGGTCCATTCGAGCCTCCTTTGTAGACGGTATACCGTATGGAATATCCTCCGTCTAGGGGCTCGACAGCCGACCACTTCCTGGATATTCCATACAGTATGGAGAATGCAGAAGTAGTTAGGGACTGGCGTGGACGCTCCTACTTCGTCGGACCCGTCCCCGCCGACCGCAGCCGGATGCTGTGGCTCGCCCTCGCGGCCATGGCCGCGATCAGCCCCCTCCAGTACGGCTTCGCCGCACTGCTCGCCGGCAGCGCATCCGGCCTGTTCCTGCTGGCCGCCTGCGTCGTGTGCCAGGCCGCCGGCGCCCTGCCGGCCCTGCACCTCGTACGGCGCGGCCGCGTATCGGTGCGCACGGCCCTGGGCCTGGGCGCCGCCCTGACCACCGTGGGCCTGCTGACCCTCGCCCTGCTCTCCACCACCTCCGGCCTCGCGCCGGGAGCCGCGCCCGCCTACGCTCTCGCCCTTCTCGGGTACGCCGTCCTCGGCGGCCTCGGGGTGGGGGCCGTCTACGGCGTCTGCAGCGAGGCCGTCTCCTCCTGGTACCCCGACCGGCCCGCGGTCCGGGTCAGCCTGGCGACCGGCGCCTTCGGGTACGGCGCGGTGCCGCTGCTCGTGTGGGCCGGGATCGCCCCCTCCGCGACGCCCGTCGCGTTCGCCGTGGCCGCGGCGCTGGCCGCAGTGGCGATCGGGGCGGCGGCTCGGTTCCTGCGGCTGCCGCCCCGGCACTGGTGGCCCGAGACCGTGGACCCGCGCGCGCACGCGCTGGACGCGGCGATCCTGCGCCGCAACCCCGCGGCGGTCAAGCAGTTCGGGCTGGCCCAGGCCATGCGCACGCGCGCGCTGCCCGCACTCGCCGTGATCCTGGCGTGCGCGGGCGCCGTGTCCCTGTTCGACGTGGTCGCGGTGGCGGCCACCGGCTCGTGGGGCGCGCTCGCCCTGATGGTCGCGCTCAACGGAGCGGGCCGGTCGGCGGCCATGCGCTGCTCGGAGGTGTTCGGCCGCCGCCAGGTGCTCGCCGCCGTCCTGACCGTGCTCGCCGCCGGCCAGGTCCTCCTGCTGGCGGCCATGCAGGACGTCACGACGGCCGGTCCGTTCCGCGAGCTCGCCGCGACGGGTGTGACGCCGGAGTCCGCCGCGTCAGGCCTCGCCCAGGCGGCGCCGGGGCTCGCCGCTCACGAGGCGGTGCTGGCGCAGGCGGGTGGACCGCTGCTCTGGCTCGGCGCCATAGCCGCCGGTCTGGGCGGCGGGGCCTTCTACCCTCTGGTCGCCAGCCTGGTGCGCGACTTCTTCGGCGTCGAGAGGGTAGGCGAGATCCATGCCGTGGTCTACAGCGCGAAGGCGGTGGCGGGTGTGATGGCCGTCGCCCTGGCCCTGCTGGCCCTGTCCGCGCCCGCGACGGCCCTGCTGATCGCCGGCGGGCTCGCGGCCCTGCCCGCACTGGGGACGCTGCGGTTGCGCGCACCCGGCCTGCCCGCCACCATCCCCCTGTGACGGCCATCAGTGATGGCGCCCCCGGGAATAGGCAGCGCTGTGACGTGGCTCTCTGTGACGAGACTCACGACTTGGTGACCATGCTTAGCGGTATGCTGTAGGCAGTCGACTAAATCCATTAAGCAGTCCTGGAGACTTTCATGTTGCTGTCGGATCAGGCCGGTCAGGCGGCGGCCACGAAGATCCCCCGCCCTGCCACGCTCCGGGAGAGCGTGATCGAGGCAATCCAGGAGCTCATCGTCTCCGGCCAGCTCAAGCCCGGCCAGCACCTCGTGGAGAGCGAGCTGGCCCAGCTGCTCGGGGTTTCGCGGCAGCCCGTCCGCGAGGCGCTGCAGCAGCTCAACGGCGAGGGCTGGGTCGACCTGCACCCCGGCCAGGGCGCGTTCGTGCACGTTCCGACGGTGGAGGAGGCCGACCAGCTGCTCGCCGTCCGCGCGCTGCTGGAGACCGAGTCCGCCAGGCTGGCCGCGCAGCACGCGGGCGAGGACGGCGTGCGCCGCCTGCGCGTCCTGTGCGCGCGCGGCATCGCGGCCGTGGAGTCCGACGACGTCGAGTCCGCCGTGGCCACCAACTCGGAGCTGCACGCCCTGGTCACCGCGCTGTCGGGCAACAGCGTGCTGGCCGAGCTGGCCAGCCAGGTGGCCCGCCGGGTGCGGTGGTATCACACGCCTGTGGCCCGCCAGCGTGGCATGGCCTCCTGGCAGGAGCACACGGCGCTGATCGACGCCATCGAGGCCGGCGACGAGCACCGCGCCGCCCACATCATGCGAGAGCACACCGAGCACACCCGCGCCTCCTACATGGAGCAGCGCGAGAACGAGCCGGTCGAGCCCGCCCCCAAGCCGGTGCGACGGCGGCGTCCCCGCACGCCGTCCACGAATTGACTCGGCGTTCACACGAGAACGCTTGTCCCGAAACACCTCGGGCAGAGGATGACAGTGATGGGAGGTGCAAGAAGAATGAAGAAGGCGCTTGTCCGCTTCTTCCTTGGTGATCCCGCTGGACAGCCCGCCGACGGCCGGATGATCGGCATCGGCCTGGCCACCGCGATCAGCAAGCAGCACTCCGCCGAGCGGGCGGAGCACTACATGACCCAGTGGGTCGCAGAGCATGATGTGCAAACAAGTGCGCGCAGCTAGCTGAAGCGCCGCGCACAGGGGTGGTCGCCCCCGCGCGCGGCAGGTTCAGCGCTCCATCGACTCCGACTTCTCCGGCTCCGCCGCCTGCGCGACCTTGGCGTCCCGAGCCGATTTGAGCAGGCTCAGCACCGTGGTCACGGCGAGCGTGCCGATGATGACGCCGAGAGACGCCAGGATCGGGATCTGCGGCGCCCATGAGACGCCGTCGTGGTGGAGGGCTTCGAGGATGAGCTTCACTCCGATGAAAGCCAGCACCACGGACAGGCCCTTGCTCAGGTAGACCAGCCGATCGAGCAGGCCACCGATGAGGAAGAACAGCTGGCGCAGCCCCATGAGGGCGAAGGCGTTGGCGGTGAAGACCAGGTAGGGCTCCTTGGTGAGTCCGAAGATCGCCGGGATCGAGTCGAGCGCGAACAGCAGGTCGGTGGTGCCGATGGCGACCATCACGATCAGCATCGGCGTCACCATCCTGCGCCCGAGATGTACGGTGAGCCGGCCGCCGTAGTAGGTGTCGGTGGTGGGCAGCACCCGGCGGACCGTGCGCAGGGCGATGTTCTCGGAGAACTCCGCCTCCTCCTCCTCGTGCCCGATCAGCTTCCAGGCCGTGTAGACGAGGAAGGCGCCGAAGACGTAGAAGAGCCAGTCGAACCTCTCCACCGCCTCCGCGCCGGCGGCGATGAAGCCGCCCCGCATGACCAGCGCCAGGATGATGCCGATGAGCAGCACCTTCTGGCGATGCTCGCGCGGCACCTGGAAGCGGCTCATGATCAGCAGGAAGACGAAGAGGTTGTCCACGCTGAGCGAGTACTCGGTGATCCAGCCGGCGAAGAACTCGCCGCCGTGTTGCGGGCCCGACACCAGCAGCAGCCCGACCCCGAAGACCACCGCCAAAGCTACGTACAGCGACACCCAGCGCACGCACTCCTTGAAGGCGGGCTCGCGCGGGTTACGGGCGACAAGATAGAAATCGAACGCCAGCACGAGGCCGAAAACGCCGACAGTGGCGAGCCAGGCCCAGGCGGGCACGTTCATCGGCGCGCTCCCTTCTTCGACCTCGGCCGCATCTGCTCAGCGTGACTGATGTACTGGCTGAGCAGCGTCTCCGCCCGCGGGTTGCCCTCGGCGTGGCGCAGCAGCCATGGCGGCATGAACCGCTCGTGCAGCCAGAGGAAGCCGATCGCGAAGCCGAGGCTCAACATCGCTTGATAGGCCAGGAAGGGAAGCACGCCGTCGGCCAGGCCGATTCCGGTCAGGCTCTCCTGGACCAGCCGGGACAGCGGGAAGCCCGCTATCCAGTAGAGGCCGACGGGCCCGAAGGTTCCCGGCCGGAACACTCCGTGACCGAGCAGGACGCCGTACAGCCCGCCGAAGAAGGCGAGGGGGACGGCGAGCGACAGCGCCGACAGCGCCACCAGACCGGCGGGCTGCCCTGCGAGAAGGGTCAGCCCACCGGCCAAGGCGCCGGCTCCGGCTCCGATCGACGCCCCTGGCAGGGCGAGTTCGAGGCTTTGCCGTTCGATCATCAGCCCACGACCACGCCGAAGGCGAACAGGCTGTAGAACAGCATGCCGAGGTAGAAGAACGCGCCAAATCCTATGATCAGGTTCGTCCACCATTTCGGTCTGATCGGTTTGGGCAGCATGCGGTTGTTGACCAGCAGCAGCGTCACGCAGTACGCGCCCATCGCGAAGGTCGACAGGAACGCCAGCGTGTCCAGGATCCCGCTCGGCCCGTCAGCGGGGCCGAACAGCAGGATCAGGATGCCGAAGATGATCACCCCCCACAGGAAGCCCGCGTACAGGTGCGACATGCGCAGCTTCTTCGCGCCCTTCACGAAGTTGTAGGCCATGTCGGCCTGGCCGCGCGAGAAGGAGTCGAACAGCCCGAGAGTCGCGTTCAGCCCGATCAGCGCGATGAACCCGAGGAAGATCACACCGAGGGCCGAGCTGCCGGCCGAGGAGACGGCGTCCGACATGGCGCTGAGCGCCACCTCCCGGTCGTCGCCCTGGATGGCCGTACGGACCGCGGGGTTCTGCCGAACCGCCGCCTGGGCGATCACCGTGAAGGAGATCGTGACCAGCATGGTGATGCCCCAGAAGAGGAGCAGGGCGTCGAAGGTGACCCAGCGCCGCCAGCCCTTCCACTTGGCCATCTCCGCCGGGTCGTCGGTGTCGAACATGAAGCCACGCGAGGGCATGGCCTCTTCCTCGCCCGCGTGCCGGAGCCCGCGGACCTTGGGAATGTGCGCGCCCATGCCGGCACCGGCGGCACGCAGGTGCAGCGTGTACCACATCTGCTGCATGCCCGACGGCCCGGCGAACGCGCACGCCCCGACGATGACCGGGAACCAGGCCGCCGTCATGGCCTCCGCCGGCAGGTAGCCGAAGGCGAACATGCCGGAGATCGTGGTGACCACGTCGTCCCAGGAGCCGACCATGGCGGCGACCACCGAGGTGCCGACCACGAGCGTGCCGATGAGCAGCGACAGCACTTTCTCCAGCACGTTGTAGATCACCTTGGCGAAGCTGAAGACCACGCCGACCAGGATGAGCCCCGCGACGGCGGTCACGACCCAGGGGATTCCGGATATCTCCTCCAGCGCCGCCGCGCCGGCCGAGAGGTGCCCCGGCCAGATGTAGACGGCGATCGCGACGATGAAGAAGAACCACATCAGCGGCTTGAACACCCGGGCCGCGCCGGAGAAGATGCTCTCCCCCGTGGCCATGGCGTAGCGCGCCATCTCCAGCATGACCACGGCCTGGAGCGTCACGCCGATCAGGAACAGCCACCTGATCTCCGGCCCGAACAGCAGCACCAGCCTGGGCCACATGTAGGACTCGCCCATCCCGACGCCCAGGGCCACGAGGAAGACGGTGGGCCCCAGAATGTGCACCGAGGGAGGCGCGTCGGGGAGTTTCCTGATGGGCATCGGCTCAAGCCGGCCCGCTTTCCATACTCGTTCGTCCTCAACCGGTGGCGCTGACGCCGCCGGAGTGTTCGATGTGTCCACCTACGGACCTCCTGGGGGGTTGTTTGTCTTACTGCGCGGCCCCGATGCGCCCCCTCGCCTGCTCCGAATCGGCTCCTAGCGGAGCAGTCCGGCAGCCCGTGCCCAGCGGTACTTTGCGCCGAGTACCGCCACGGGCTTTTCGGTCGTGTACGGATACGCGACCACGCCGTGTTCGAACAGATACTCGCTGGCCTCCTCAACCTCGGTGTCTCCGGCCAGCGACGCGACCACCGGCTTGATGTTCCCCTTCGCCCGCTCTTCCGCCACGACCTGGGCGATCAGCTCGGCGAAGACCATCGGGGGCGTCACGATCGTGTGCCAGTAGCCCAGGACGAGCGCGTGGATCCGGTCGTCGGTGAGCCCGAGCCGGACCGTGTTCGCGTACGTCGAGGGCGGTTCGCCGCCGGTGATGTCGATGGGGTTGCCGGCCGCGCCGAACGGCGGGATGAAGGCGCGGAAGGCCTGGTCGAGATCGGGCGGGATGTCCATGAGCGTCAGCCCGGCGTCCACGCAGGCGTCGGACAGCAGCACGCCGGAGCCGCCCGCTCCGGTGATGATGACGACGTTCTCGCCCTTGGGGGCGGGCATCAGCGGCAGCGCGCGGGCGTACTCGAGCATGTCGTTGAGCCCCGGCGCGCGCACCACGCCCGCCTGCCGGAGGATGTCGTCGTAGACCTTGTCGTCGCCGGCCAGGGCGCCGGTGTGGGAGCCCGCGGCCCGCGCGCCCATCGCGGTGCGCCCGGCCTTCAGCACGATGACCGGCTTGTGCTTGACGACCCGGCGGGCCGCCTCGACGAAGCCGCGCCCGTCCTTGAGATCCTCCAGGTGCATGGCCACGGCCTGGGTGTTGTCGTCCTGTTCGAAGAAGGTCAGCAGGTCGTCCTCGTCCACGTCGGCCTTGTTGCCGACGCCGACGATCGCCGAGACGCCCATCTTGGTGGTGCGGCTGAAGCCCAGGATGGCCATCCCGATGCCGCCGCTCTGCGAGGTCAGCGCCACGCTGCCCTTGACGTCGTACGGCGTGCAGAACGTCGCGCAGAGGTTCTCCGGCGTGTAGTAGTAGCCGTAGATGTTGGGGCCGAGCATGCGCACGCCGTGGCGCCTGGCGATGTCGACGATCTCCTGCTGGCCGGCCACGTTCCCGGTCTCGGCGAACCCTGAGGGGATCATGATGGCGCCCGCGACGCCCTTCTCGCCCGCCTCCTCCAGCGCCGAGGGGACGAACTTGGCCGGGATCGCGAAGACGGCCACGTCCACGTCGTGCGGGACGTCGGAGATGCTCTTGTACGCGGGCAGTCCCAGGATCTCGGGAGCCTTGGGGTTGATCGGGAAGATCTGGCCCTGATAGCCGCCGTTGATGAGGTTGCGCATCACCGAGTTGCCGATCTTGCCGCTCTCCCCGGAGGCGCCGATGACGGCGACGGAACGCGGCTTGAAGATCCGCGTCATCTGCCCGAGGATCACCTCCCGCGAGAGCCGGGTGACCTCTTCGGGGGGCTCGCCGATGAGGATCCGCACGTCGGCGGCGACGGCGCCGTTCGCGTCCGCGAAGACCGGGTTGAGGTCCACTTCGACGATCTCGGGGAAGTCGCTGACCAGGCTTCCCACGCGCTCGATCAGCGCCGCCAGCGCCTCCCGGTTCGCGGGCGCGGCACCACGGGCACCTCGCAGCACTTGCGCCGCTTTGATGTCGTCGAGCATCCCAAGCGCATCATCACCCGAAACCGGGGCAAGTCGGAAGGTCACGTCCTTAAGGACTTCAACCAGGACACCGCCCAGCCCGAACGCGACCAGCTTGCCGAAGGTGGGATCGGTGACGGCGCCGACGATGACTTCGTAGCCGCCGCCGACCAGCTGCTGCACCTGGACGCCGTCGATGCGGGCGTCGGAGTCGTAGGCGCGGGCGCTGGCCAGGATCTGCTCGAAGCCGTCCCAAACCTCCTCGGCCGTCTTCAGCCCGACCAGCACGCCGCCGGCGTCGGTCTTGTGCAGGATGTCCGGTGAGACGATCTTCAGCACCACCGGGAAGCCGAGCCCGGCGGCCAGCTCCGCCGCCTCCTCCGCCGACCCGGCCAGCGCCTCGCCCGGGGTGGCGATGCCGTACGCCTGACAGATCCCGCGGCCTTCAGGGGCGGTCAGACCCGTGCGCCCCTCGGCGATGGCCTTGTCCAGGATCTCCCTGACCGCGCTCGCGGCCCCTGCACGCTGCTCCACTAGATGACTCCGTTCGTCTTCAGCTCGGCCAGCTCGTCGGCACTCACGCCGAGCGGGCCGTAGATCTCCTGGTTGTGCTCGCCGAGCAGGGGCGGGGTGGTGATGTCGACCGGGGAGTCGGACAGCTGCAACGGGCTGCCGACGGTCACGAACTCCCCGCGCTCCGGATGGTCGACCGTGACGACGATGCCCTCCTCGCGCAGGCTCTCGTCCTCGACCAGCTCCTTGGTCGACAGGATCGGCCCGCAGGGGATGTTCTCGGCGTTGAGCCGGTCCAGGACCGTCCACTTGTCGTGCCGGATGGTCCACTCCTCGATGAGCTGGAACATCTTGTCCAGCTTGGACAGCCGAACCTCCGGAGTCGCCCACTCGGGGTCCTCGGCCAGCTCGGGCCGGCCGATGATGCCCGACAGCGGCCTCCAGCCGGGTGGCTGGACGATCACGTAGATGTAGTCGTTCGGCCCGCCGGGGGCGCAGCGCACCGCCCAGCCGGGCTGGCCGCCGCCGCTGGCGTTACCCGAGCGGGGCACCTCGTCGCCGAAGGTCCTGTTCGGGTACTCGCGCAGCGGCCCGTGCGCGAGGCGCTGCTGGTCGCGGAGCTTGACCCGGCACAGGTTGAGCACGGCGTGCTGCATGGCGACCTGCACCCGCTGGCCGCGCTGGGTGTGCTCGCGCTGGTAGAGGGCGGCCAGGATGCCGGCGACCACGTGGATGCCGGTGCCGGAGTCGCCGATCTGCGCGCCGGTGGCCAGCGGCGGGCCCTCCTCGAAGCCGGTGGTCGACATCGAGCCGCCCATCGCCTGGGCGATCACCTCGTACGCCTTGAACTTGGCGTAGCGGCCGGCGCCGAAGCCCTTGACGGAGGCGTAGATCAGGCGGGGGTTGATCTCCTGGAGCCGCTCCCAGGTGAAGCCCATGCGGTCCACCGCGCCGGGGCCGAAGTTCTCCACCAGGATGTCGGCGTCCTTGACCAGCTCGGTGAAGAGCTCCTTGCCGCGCTCGCTCTTCATGTTGAGCGTGATGCTGCGCTTGTTGCAGTTGAGCATCGTGAAGTAGAGGCTGTCGACGCCGGGCACGTCACGCAGCTGCTGCCGGGTGATGTCGCCCGTCGGGGACTCCAGTTTGACCACGTCGGCGCCCAGCCAGCCGAGGAGCTGGGTGCAGGACGGGCCGGACTGGACGTGGGTCATGTCGAGGACGCGGACACCTTCGAGTGCCTTCATGTCAGGGACCTGCCTACTTGTACATGGTCTGGTTCATGGTTCCCGGCGCGTAGACGTCGGGATCGACCCAGACGTTGATCAGCGATGGCTTGCCCGACTCCCGGGCCCGCTCCAGGGCCGGGCGGATCTCCGCCGGGTCGCGGACCTCCTCGCCGTGGCCGCCCAGGAGTTTGGCGAAGTCGCCGTAGCGGATGTCACCCAGCGTGTTGCCGACCCGGGCACGCTCCTCGCCGTACTTGGCGGCCTGGCCGTACCTGATCTGGTTCATGGAGGAGTTGTTGCCGATGACGCCGATGAACGGCAGGTCGAAGCGGACCATGGTCTCGAAGTCCCAGCCGGTCAGGCTGAAGGCGCCGTCGCCGAACAGGCAGAGCACCTCCTTGTCGCGCCGGGCCTGCTTGGCGGCCATCGCGAAGGCCATGCCGACGCCGAGCGTGCCGAGCGGTCCGGGGTCCATCCAGTGGCCGGGCGACTTGGGCTGCACGACCTGGCCGGAGAAGGTGACGATGTCGCCGCCGTCGCCGATGTAGGTGCTGTCCTCGGTGAGGAACTCGTTGATCTCGTGGACCAGGCGGTAGGGGTCGATGGGCTGGGCGTCCGACAGCTGGCGGGGCAGGCGCTTGTCGTAGGCCTGGGTCTCGACGGCGCGCAGCTCCTCGATCCACTCCTTGCGCCTGGCCGCGGCGTTGTCGATGCGGCCGCTCGCCGCCTGGGCCGCCGCCGCCAGGATGAGGCCGGCGTCGCCGACGATCCCCAGGTCGATGTCCCGATTTTTCCCGACAGTGCGGTAGTCGAGGTCGATCTGCACCACGGTGGCGGTCGGCGAGAGCCGCTTGCCGTACCCCATCCTGAAGTCGAACGGGGTGCCGACGATGATGATCAGGTCGGCCTCGGTGAAGGCGTACCTGCGGCTGAGCTGGAAGTGGTGCGGGTCGCCCGGCGGGAGCGTGCCGCGCGCCGAGCCGTTCATGTAGGCCGGTACGTTCAGCGCGCGGACGAAGTCGATCGCCGCATCGGTCGCCCGGCAGGTCCAGACCTGGCTGCCGAGCAGGATGCACGGCTTCTCCGCGTGCGCCAGCATGTCCGCCAGCCGCTCGATCGCCTCGGGGTCGCCGGCCTGCTTGGTGGAGGCCCGGTAGTTCTTCGGGATCCGCGCCTTCTCCAGGGGGATCTTCGCATCCAGCACGTCGCGCGGGATCTCCAGGAACGACGGGCCCGGGGCGCCGTGATAGCACTCGCGGAAGGCCATCGACACGAGGTCTGCCACCCGTTCCGTGCTCGGCACCGTGGCGGCGAACTTGGTGATCGGCGTCATCATGTCCACGTGCGGCAGGTCCTGCAGCGAGCCCATCTTGTGCTGGCTGAGCGCCCCCTGACCGCCGATGAGCAACATCGGGCTCTCGGCCCTGAAGGCGTTGGCCACGCCGGTGACCGCGTCCGTCGTGCCGGGCCCGGCGGTGACGACCGCGCAGCCCGGCTTGCCGGTGATCCGCGCGTAGCCGTCCGCCGCGTGCGCGGCCACCTGCTCGTGGCGCACGTCGATGACCTCGATGCCCTCATCGACGCAGCCGTCGTAGATATCGATGATGTGGCCACCGCAGAGGGTGTAGATCACGTCCACGCCCTCGGCTTTGAGCGCCTTGGCTACCAGATGACCACCAGAGATCGTTTCCGACATCATGCACCCTTCTCAGCGACTGTCTCCCGCATACTGCATACCGTATGAACGCCATGGTTACCCTGTCGTCACCCGCCTGTCTAGCCCCCTTGGGGCAACTCGATCAGCTCCACCTGGTCCCCGGCCCCCCATCCCGGGGACCGCCCTCTCCGCGTCCGGGTGGCGAACGCACGGCGCCGGTCGCGGGCTGTCTGGCGGCTGCCCACGGCACCGTCCCCACCGCAGGTCCATGTCGAACAACGGTCATCCACCGGCTCCTTGACCCGACATTTTCCATACTGTATACCGAATGCACGATCCGACGCGAGAACGGAGCGAGTGCATGAAGGTCGCTGTTCTTGGCGCCGGCGCCATCGGCGCGTATGTGGGGGCAGCTCTCCACAGGGCCGGAGTCGAGGTGCATCTCATCGCCAGAGGCGAGCACCTGCGGGCCATACGCGAATCCGGTGTCCGGGTGCTCAGCCCCAGGGGCGACTTCGTCGCTCACCCCCATGCCACCGACGACCCTCACCAGGTCGGCCCGGTGGACCACGTATTCCTGGGCCTCAAGGCGAACAGCTACGCCGCCGCGGGCCCCATGATCGAGCCGCTGCTGCACGAGGCCACGAGCATCATCGCCGCGCAGAACGGCATCCCGTGGTGGTACTTCCACGGACTCAAGGGCCCCTACGAGGGCTATCGCATCCAGAGCGTGGACCCGGAGGGCGCGGTAACCACCGCGCTGCCGCTGGAACGCGCGATCGGATGCGTCGTCTACGCGGCCACCGAGATCGAGGAGCCCGGCGTGATCCGCCACCTCGAGGGCACCCGTTTCTCCATCGGGGAGCCGAACGGCGAGCTCAGTGAGCGGTGCGCCGCCTTTAGCCGGGCGGCCCAGGCCGGCGAGCTGAAGTGCCCGGTGGAGCGCGACGTGCGCCGCGATGTGTGGATCAAGCTCATGGGCAACATCGCCTTCAACCCGATCAGCGCCCTGGCCAGGGCCACCATGGCCGGCATCTGCCGGCACAGCGGCACCAGGGAGCTGGTCAGGGCCATGATGCGCGAGACCGTCGAGGTGGCGCGGAACGTCGGCTGCGATCCCGGGATCTCGATCGAGCGCCGCCTGCGGGGAGCGGAGAAGGCGGGCGAGCACAAGACCTCTACGCTCCAGGACCTGGAGAAGGGCAAGCCGCTGGAGCTGGACGTGCTGCTGGCGGCGGTGGTCGAGCTGGCCGATCTCACCGGCGCCGAGGTGCCGACGCTGCGCGCGATCCACGCGGTCAGCGACCTGCTGGCCGAGAACCTTGTCCGCGCGGGCTAGCTCGGAATCCGTAGATTGTATACAGAATGGAAGGATGGCGAGCCATGACCGCCTGACCCATTCCCCGCGGTTGGACGTCACTCCGGGCTCCGGCAACCGGGGTGATGGCGGGATGCCGTACGGTGCCGGCCTGCCCCCCAGCGCCGCCGTCCGGCATCCCAACAATCATCGGTTTTGACAACCATTTTCATTTTGCAGCATACTGTCTCACATGATGTCAGGACATTCCCGCCAGCGTGCAGCCGGCATGCTCGCGGGCGCCTTGCTGCTCACCGCCACCGCATGCGGCTCCGGGACCGCCGCCGCCCCTCGAGGGGCGCCGCAGGTTCTCGCCGCCATCTATCCACTGCAGTGGCTGACCGAGCAGGTCGGCGGACCCGACCTCACGGTGAAGAGCCTGACCGCCGCCGGCGTGGAGCCGCACGATCTGGAGCTCGGCCCGCAGCAGATGGCCGACCTGGAGGACGCCACGCTGACGGTCTACATCAAGGGCGTGCAGCCGGCGGTGGACGAGGCGGTCGCCGAGGACAGCAGCTTCGACGCCGCCACCGCGGTCAGCACGATCCCGGCGGGCGAGCACGAGGAGCACGAGGGAGGCGAGGCGGCTCACGAGCACGAGGTCTCCTACGACCCGCACATCTGGCTCGACCCGTCCCGCTTCGCCACCGTCGCGACCAAGCTCGGCGAGCGCCTGGCCGCCGCCGACCCGGCGCACGCGCAGGGCTACAAGGACCGGGCGGCCACCACCGCGGCCGCGCTCACCACCCTGGACCAGGAGTTCACCAAGGGCCTGGCGGGCTGCTCGGCCAAGACCATGATCACCGCGCACGAGGCGTTCGGCTACCTGGCCGACCGCTACAAGCTGAAGCAGGTCGGCATCACGCTCGATCCCGAGTCCGAGCCCTCCCCCGCCCGCATCGCCGAGGTGGCCGAGCTGGCCAAGGCCGAGAAGGTGACCACCGTCTTCACCGAGACGCTGGTCAGCCCCAAGGTCGCCGAGGTGCTCGCCGGCGAGGCCGGCGCGAGGACGGCGGTGCTCGACCCCCTGGAGAGCAAGCCCGCGGGCGACTATCTGTCGGCCATGCGCGGCAACCTCCAGACCCTGAAGACGGCGCTGGGATGCACCTCGTGAGCGAGAACGCGTTCACGATGACCGACGGCCGGGTGACGCTCGACCGCCGGCCCATCCTGCGCGGCGTCGACCTGACCGTCCGCCCGGGCGAGGTCGTCGCGATCATGGGCGCCAACGGCTCGGGCAAGTCCACCCTGATCCGCGCCCTGCTCGGGCTCACGCCGCTCTCCGGCGGCCAGACCCTCCTGTACGGCAGGCCGCCCGGCAGGTTCCGCGACTGGTGGCGCGTCGGTTACGTGCCGCAGCGCCTGGCGGTGGGCGGCGGCGTGCCGGCGACGGTCCGCGAGGTCGTCACCTCCGGGCGGATCTCCCGGCAGAAGAGGCTCCGCCTCACCAGCGCCGACGACCGGGAGGCGGTCGCGAGCGCGCTGGAGTCCGTCGGGCTCGCCGACCGGGCGGCCGACCCGGTGCAGGCGCTTTCCGGAGGCCAGCAGCAGCGGGTGCTGATCGCCCGCGCGCTGGCCGGCCGGCCCGACACCTACGTGATGGACGAGCCCACGGCCGGCGTCGACGCGGCCACCCAGCAACTGCTCGCCGACACGCTGGCCACGCTGGTGGCCGGCGGCAAGACCATCGTCCTCGTCGCGCACGAGCTCGGCCCGCTGGAGCCGCTCATCACCCGCGGCGTGGTGGTGCGGGAGGGCCGCATCGCGCACGACGGCCCGCCGCCCGAGCCGGAAGGCGAGTGCGCCAGGCCGGGACACGAGCACGTGCATCCGCACGCCGCCGAGGCCGCCGCCGGACCGCTGCGCGGCTGGCAGGGAGAAGCATGATCGACTTGTTGGGCAGGGAGTTCTTCCAGCTCGCCCTGATCGCGGCACTGCTGGTGGGGCTCTGCGCGCCCGCCGTGGGCACCTTCATCGTGCAGCGCAGGCTCGCCCTGCTCGGCGACGGCATCGGCCACGTGGCCCTGACCGGCGTCGCGCTCGGCTTCCTCACCGGCACCGCGCCCGTGCTCACCGCCGTCGCGGTCGCGATCGCCGGCGCCGTCGCCATCGAGGTGGTCAGGGCACGCGGCCGCACCAGCGGCGACGTCGCCCTGGCACTGCTGTTCTACGGCGGCATCGCGGGCGGCGTCATGCTCATGGGCATCGCGCCCGGGGGCAGCAACGCCAAGCTCAACTCCTACCTGTTCGGCGCGATCGCCAGCGTCAGCCGGCTGGACATCTGGGTCATCGGCGGCCTGGCCGTCGCGGTGCTCCTGGTGGTCGGGATCTTCGGCAGGGAGCTGTTCGTGCTCTGCCAGGACGAGGAGATGGCCAGAGCCAGCGGCCTGCCGGTGCGCTTCCTCAGCCTGCTCATCGCCGTCACGGCCGCGCTCACCGTGGTCATCGCCATGCGGGTGGTCGGACTGCTGCTGGTCAGCGCTCTCATGGTGATCCCGGTGGCGACCAGCCAGCAGCTCACCAGGGGCTTTCGGTCGACGATGCTGCTGGCCATGCTGTTCGGCGTGATCGCCGCGGTCGGCGGGCTGCTCGTCTCGGCGCAGTCGGCCAAGGTGGCGCCCGGCGCCGCCATCGTGCTTCTTGCTCTGCTCGGCTTCGTCCTGGCCCTCGGTGTCGGTAAGTTCGTACGGCGAGGCAGATCGTCCCAGGAGTCCACAGTGAGCGAGCGACGCAGCGTGAGCGTCAAGGAGGTCGCATGACCACGAGACGCGATGCCGTGCACGACACCCTCCGGCAGAGCGAGGGCTTCCGCAGCGCGCAGGACGTCTACGCCGAGATGCGCCAGCACGGCGCCAAGATCGGGCTGACCACGGTCTACCGCGCGCTCCAGGCGCTGGCCGACGGCGGCCACGTCGACGTGCTGCGCACCGACGACGGCGAGTCGGTCTATCGCGCGTGCGCCACCGGCGAGCATCACCACCACCTCGTCTGCCGCCGCTGCGGCCGGACCGTCGAGGTGGAGGGTCCCGCCGTCGAGCGCTGGGCCGAGACGGTCGGCACCGAGCACGGCTTCACCGAGATCACTCACACGGTCGAGGTCTTCGGCACCTGCTCGTCCTGCTCCAGGACGTCCCTGGCCGGTTGAGCGCGCCGCGAGCCGTAGAGGACCCCCAGCACGATCACCGCGCACCCGGCGAGCTGGAGCGGCGACGGGCGCTCATCGAGCAGCGCGGCCGACACGGCCACCGTCGTCATCGGCTGGACGAGCAGGAGCAGCGCGGTGAGCGCGGCGGGCTGCCTGGGCAGCGAGTACGCGATGAGCGACCAGCCGAGCACCTGCGGGCCGAGCGCGAGCAGCAGCAGCCAGCCGTGCGCCGGCCAGCTCGGCACGAAGTCGGCGCCGCCGAACAGCGGGCTCAGCGCCGCCATGGCCACGGTGGCCACCACGGTGGCGTGCGCGAGCGGCCCCGCCGAGCGTCCCGCCCCGGCCTTCATCAGCAGCAGGAACCCCGCGTACGCGATCGACGTCGCGACGCCGGCGGCCACGCCCAGGGCCGGGTTCGCGCCGTACGCCGCGCTGTCGAACACGCCGGAGATCAGCACCACCCCGGCGAACACCACCGGCGTGCCGATCACCATGTTGCGCGACGGCCGCTCGCGAAACAGCGCCCAGGCGGCGAACGCCACGATGAACACCTGCAGATTGCCCAGCACGGTGGCCAGGCCGGCGCCGACGTAGTCGATCGTGTGATGCCAGAAGAGCAGATCGAGCGCGAACAGGACACCCGCCAGCCAGGCCAGGTTGCGCGGCCGGCCGGTCAGCGGGCCGAGCCGGCGGCGCTCCATCCAGGCCAGCACCAGCATCGGCGGCACCGCGTAGGCGCACCTGAACAGGGCCGAGGTTGCGGGCGAGACGCCGGCCAGCCGAACCAGGGGCGCGGAGGTGGAGATGATCAGCGCACCCACGATCGCGATCAGCACGATACGGCGATGTGCACTCACAGAAACCCCCGACCCCCCGTGGGAGAGATACGCTGCGACCACGCTAGAACCGGCCCTGACAGGAGTCAATATGCCGTTTGGCCATGACACGGTGTATGCGCTGGCCACCGTGGTCGAGCTCATCAACACCTCGCCGAGCACCGGCGGGGAAGACGCTCTGGCGAGCCTGGCCGAACTGCAGTCGTTCGTCGAATCGCGGGAGGTCAGTGGCGTCTCCACGCTCACCGTCCGCGACCTCGGCCAGGTGCGGATGGTGCGCGAGGCCTTCTACCGCGTCTTCGTCGCCCCCGACCAGCCCACGGCCGTGCGCACCCTGAACGCGCTGCTGTCGGAGACCCGGATCACGCCCCGGCTGACCGAGCACGACGGGCACCCGCTGCACGTGCACTACTTCGCCCCGGACGCGACCCTGGCCGAACACCTCGCGGCCGACTGCGGGGTGGCGCTGGCCCACCTGCTCGTCGAGGGCGAGTGGGAGCGGCTTCGCACCTGCTCGGCCCCCGACTGCGGCCATGTCTTCGTCGACGAGTCGCGCAACCGGTCCCGCGTCTACTGCGACAGCCGCACCTGCGGCAATCGCATGCACGTGGCGGCCTACCGCGCCCGCCGCCGCGCCTGAGGGTTCACCTGGGCCCATCCCCCGCACTCCCACGCCTCAGCCGCCGGGTGAGCAGGGTGGCCGCGGTGGCCAGCACCACCACGTTGAACACCATCTGCACCAGCACCAGCCCCCTGGCGACCTGCCCGACCGGGTGCACGTCGCCGAAGCCGATCGTGGCCAGCGTGGAGACCGCGAAGTACAGGGCGTCGGTCTTGGTCTCCAGCCCCGCGAACTCCCCGCTCCGCCAGGACGCCACCGCGTAGTCGGCGAGGGCGAACAGGATCACCCCGGCCACGGTCATCAGCGCCAGCCCCGTCTCGGGCAGGCCGCGCCCCTCGGAGCGGACCTGCCTCCTTACCTCCCTGGCGACGCTCCAGGCCACCAGTGCGAGCCCGGCCACGAACGCCGCCACCCGCAGCCACCCCAGCCAGGCGGGCAGGCCCTCCTGCAGAGGCAGCACGTAGTAGAGCGCGATGATCAGGGCGGTGTTCCAGATCAGTCGCCGCATGGAGGTGACGTTCCCCGCGCCGCCCCACGGCAAGCTCACGGTCCTCCGCTGCCACGTCCACGGCCACGTCCACGTCCGGACCGGTCCATGGCCGGGAACCCTAGACCTGGTTGGGCAGCGCCCCGCCGTAGCGCCGGTCGCGCTTGGCGTAGATCTCGCAGGCCTCCCACAGGTCCCTGCGGTCGAAGTCGGGCCAGAGCCGGTCCAGGAACACCATCTCGGCATAGGCCGACTGCCACAGCAGGAAGTTGGAGAAGCGCTGCTCTCCGGAGGAGCGGACGAACAGGTCGACCTCGGGAATCTCCGGCTCGTCGAGGTAGCGGGCGAACACCTTCTCGTTCACCTTCGACGGCCTGACCCGGCCGGCCGCGATGTCGTCCGCCAGCCGGAGCGCCGCCTGGACGATCTCCGCCTGGCCGCCGTAGTTGACGCAGAACTGCAGCGTCAGCTTGCGGTTGTGCTCGGTCATCTCCTCGGCCGACTGCAGCTCGGAGATCACGCTCTTCCACAACCGGCCGGGCTTGCCCGCCCAGCGCACCCGCACGCCCATGGCGTGCAGCTCGTCGCGGCGGCGCCGGATCACGTCACGGTTGAAGCCCATGAGGAAGCGCACCTCGTCGGGTGAGCGCTTCCAGTTCTCCGTCGAGAAGGCGTACGCGCTCAGGTAGGGGACGCCCAGCTCCAGTGCGCCCTCGATGACGTCGAACAATGACGCCTCGCCCGCCTTGTGCCCCTCGGTGCGCGGCAGCCCGCGAGCCTTGGCCCAGCGACCGTTGCCGTCCATGACGATGGCCACGTGCCTGGGCACCAGGTCGCGCGGGATGGGCGGCGGCGTCGCACCGGACGGGTGCGGCGACGGCGGACGGACGTTCACACAGGCTCTCTTTCTACGTGTCGCAGTGAGCGGATGCCGTGCTCCAGATGCCACTGCAGGTAGGCCGCCACGAGGCCGCTGCACTCGCTGCGGTGGCGCGGCTGCGAGGCGTCGGCCGACGCCCAGTCGCCGCGCAGCAGCGCCGTCATGAGCCCGATCGTCTCCCCCGCGGGCACCGCGGAACCGGCCGGCTTGCACGCGCCGCACACCACGCCGCCCGCCACGATGGCGAACGCCCTGACGGCCGGGGCCTGGCACCTGGCGCAGGCCTCCAGCGCGGGGGCGTAACCGGCGACGGCCAGCGAGCGCAGGAAGTAGGCGTCGAGCACCAGCCGGGACTCGTGCTCGCCGTCGGCCAGCGTGCGCAGCCCGCCCACCAGCAGCAGGAACTGCCGCAGCGCCGGCTCCTTCTCGCCGTGCGTGAGCCGGTCTGCGGTCTCGAGCATCGCGGTGCCCGCCGTGTAGCGGGGGTAGTCGATCGCCAGGGCCTCGCCGTACGGCCTGATCGTCTCGGCCTGGGTGACGACGTCGAGCGAGCGGCCCGTGTGGAACTGGAGATCCACATGCGTGAACGGCTCCAGCCTGGCTCCGAAGCGCGAAGTGGTGCGGCGCACGCCCTTGGCGACCGCCCGCACCTTGCCTGTCCGCTTGGCCAGGACCGTGACGATTCGATCGGCTTCGCCGAGCTTTTGAGTGCGCAAGACGACGCCCTCGTCACGGTAGAGACTCACTTGCCCATCCTATGGCCGTACCAAAGTGGCGGAAGTTCGTGCTACACCCATTGTGGTGTGACGCGACTTTCAGCAACCCTCACTAGACTCTGACGCCTGTCCCGCATTGCCCGTTGTTCAACCCCCCGTTACCGCCTCGAAAGGGAGTCATGACCCGCGTGGTCCTGCTGGGCTCTTCGCCCGGCCCCGACACCGCTCCGACCGGTCTGAGGCTAGCCGCACTTCCCGGCAATCCCACCGTCGTCGAGCGGCTGCGCAGTCAGGTCCGCACGATGGACCCGCAGCCTGCCACGATCCCCACCGGCGACGTGGCCGCCGCACTGCGCGCACTGGCCGAGGTCGCCGCCTCCGCGACGGAGCCTGTCCTCATCATCCCCGAGAACTCGGTCGTCCACGACGAGCTGATCTACCAGATCACCAAGACCAAGCGCGGTGCGCTGGTGCTCGTCGCCAAGGAGCCGCGTCCCGTGACGGACGAGGCGGCCGACGAGGCGAACGAGGAGCAGGCCGAGACCGTCCCGATCGACGAGGCCGAGCCCGAGATCGGCATGAGCCGGGTGGAGGGGCTCCCCGTCCGCACCCGCATCGGCAAGTCCCGCGTGGTGTCGGCCGGCACGGCCACCCACAAGGTGACCAGGCCCAACGCGGTGCTGCTCGGCCCGATCCACATCAGCCCGCGCAACGCCCCGGTGCTGGCCGAGACCTGCCGCGAGCTGGCCGACATGGCCGACACGTTCGGCGAGGACGACGACCTGGTGCAGCTCATCGCCTTCGGCCTGACGCGCAAGGGCGTGTCGGTCGGCATCCGGGGCCGCCGCGACCTGTTCTACCGCCGGGTCACCACTCAGGAAGAGGCCAACGAGGCCGGCTCCGAGATGTCCGGCATGAACGAGGACCGGGCCAGGCTCGACAACGCGGTCAAGGGCGCCGACGGCTTCTTCACCACCTACTTCGTCTCCACCTACTCCCGCTTCATCGCCCGCTGGGCGGCCAGGCGCGGCCTGACGCCCAACCAGGTGACGCTCATCTCGATCGCGCTGGGCGTGGCCGCCGCCGCCTGTTTCGCCACCGGCGACCGGCCGTGGATGGTGGCGGGCGGGGTGCTGATCTACTTCGCGTTCGTCTTCGACTGCGTCGACGGCCAGGTCGCCCGCTACGCCCGCAAGTTCGGGGTGCTCGGCGCGTGGCTGGACGCCACCTTCGACCGGTTCAAGGAGTATGTCGTCTTCGCCGGGCTGTCCATCGGCTGGGTGGTGTCGGGCAACGGCGACGACATCTGGATCCTCGCGCTGGCGGCCATCGGCCTGCAGTCCGTGCGCCACCTGCTCGACTTCTCCTTCGGCGTCTCCAACCGCCGCAAGCCCCCGGCGCTGCTCCCGACGCTGCCCCTGGCCGCACCCGACGACAAGGACCTGCGCAAGGCCCTGGAGCGCCGCAAGGTGGAGCGCAGCCACGGCATCCGCGGACTGCTGAAGATGTGGTCCAAGGCCGGCAAGTACCGTGCCGTCCACTGGGCCCGTAAGATGATCGTGTTCCCCATCGGCGAGCGGTTCGCGGCTATCGCGATCACCGCCGCCCTCTTCGACGCCCGCATTACCTTCCTCACGCTGGTGATCTGGGGCACCGTCGCCGCCGCTTACACCCTGACCGGACGCCTCATGAGGTCGCTCGCATGATCACCCACCCGCAGGCCGCAGCCACCCCCACGCCGGACCCCGACGAGGAGCGCCGGCGCATCCAGACGGCCCGGCTGCTCGCCTACCGCGACGACGGGCCCCTGGTCCACGCGCTGGCAGGCAAGCTCGGCAAGGGCCTTCCCCCCGTTCCCGCCACGCTCGCGGCGCTGCTGGCCGTCATCGCGCTGACCGCCACCGGCCTGCTCAGGCCCGGCCCGATGCTGCTCGTCCCGCCGCTGCTCGTCGTGCTCCTGGTGCTGCCCACCGCCCCCCGCGACCACCTGGGCCGCCTCGACTGGCTCACGCCGCCGCTGTTGCGCGGCACCGAGTTCCTCACCATGATCGTGATCGGCCTGGCCGCCGACGCGCCGAAGTGGCTGCTGTTCGTGCTGGTGTACGTGGTCGGTTACCACACCTACGACACCGTCTACCGGACCAGGCAGAGCATCTGGCCACCCGCCTGGGTCTTCCACGCCGGCCTCGGCTGGGAGCTCCGGCTGCTCATCATCGGCGTGGGCGCGGCGCTGGGCTGGCTGCCCGCGGTGCTGTCCGTGCTGACGGCCTACCTGTTCGTGCTCTTCGCCGTGGAGAGCGTGACGAGCTGGGTCCGCCTGGACAAGGCCTCGGCCCAGGCCGGCGCCGACGCCGAGCAGGACCTCGAAGCCTCTCCCGAGGACGTCATGGAGCAGGCCACCGGTGAGGCCGAGAAGGCATAGTTCCGCGACGCACACCCCTCCCGCACGTGGCCGGCCGCCGTCTCAGGCGGCCGGCTTCGTGCGTTCCCGAGCTCATCGAGGACATGACCGCTAGGGCGGGAAGTGACCGATTAGTCTGGGAATCCAGGGCACCCGGAGCCGGGAGACGCGGATGGCGTTCTTGTCGCGGCTGTTCAGGCGGAGCGATCCGCCGGCCGAGCGAGAGGAAGCACGCAGGCGGGGGATGCGGGACGCGCGCAGGCACCCGCTGAACGAGTTCACCGATCCGAAATACCAGCCCTCGTACGTCTCGGAGGTACGCGCCCGGACCCGGGAGCAGATCACCGAGGTCGACAGGGAGCTGGCGGCCAGGCGGACCGCCCTGCTGGAGCGCGCGCTCGGCGCCCGGCAGACGATCATGCGCGAGCTGGGCCGGTCCGATCTGCGCCCGGACCCCCACGCCAACGGCCACGCCACTCCCCCTGACGCCGACTTACGACCGCCTCCCGCTGACGCCGGATCGTGGCCCGCGGCGGCGGGGGAAGGCCCGCACGCGGGAACCGCCGCCGGTACGGCGCCGCCTCCCTCCTCCGGGGCGCCGGAGGACCCGTTCATCTCGATCGCCGAAGCCCGGTGGCGGCGGTCGGAGGCACGGCGGCAGCAGGTGCTGGAAGAGGCCGGCGAGACCGTGCTGCGGGCCCGCGCGCACATCGAGCAGCTCGCGCAGGAGTGGGAGAGCGCGCTGATCGAGCGGAACCACGCCGTCGAAGCCCTGCACGCCAGGGCCGAGCAGGTCATCGCCGCCTACCGGAGCGGCGTGATGCGCGCGCATCCCCGCCGGGAGGAGATCCCCTCGCTGTGGAAGGGCGAGGTCATCGCGATGGACTCCACCGGCGACAGTCCGGCGGGCGTGTCCGGGCGGGAGGAGATGGGGCGCATCCTTCACGAGGTCGAGGAGCGCATCGAGGTGTGGCACGCCGAGGTCCGTCCGATGCAGCTGACCACGCAGACCAGGCGCCAGTTGCCACCCGCCACGCCCTCACCGGCGACCGAGCGGGACACGCCGGAAGGCGACAGCACGAGCCGGGAGGGGCCGCAGGCGCCCGCGGCGGAACCGGACGGAACCGGCCAAGCACCGCGGACGACCCCCACGACCGGCACCGACGACACCGGCCAACGACTGCAAGTCACCCTCACAACCAGCCCCGACCACACCGGCCGACGACCACAGACCACCCCCGCAACAGGCCCTGACCAGAGTGTCCAGGAGGCGCGGGGAGCGGGTCACGTACGCAGAGATCATGAAGGCGGCGCGGAAGGTCGCGATGGGCACCAGTGAGGGGCGCGGCATGGGAGGCGAGGCGGGACGGGGAGCCGGGCGCGGGCCGGGACCGGGACGCGGAGGGGTGCGGGGCGGGATGGCGACCGCCGCGGTGCTGGCGCTCGTCGCGGCGGGGACGGCCGGGTGCGGGACGCAGGCGCGGGCCGTGTGCGGGGTCGTGGTGGACTCCACCACGTACGCCGATCCGGCGACCTCCAGGAACGACGTGACCTCGAAGCTGCCCCCGTTCGCCGAGGGGTGCGACTGGATCGCCTTCGCGGCGGTGACGGGGAGTTCGGAGAGCAGCTCGTGCCGCCAGGACCCGGTGGCCGTCGCCGCCACCACGGCCGAGAATCCGAACGCGAATCCGGTCGTCGAGGAGCGCGTGCGCAAGCACCGCGTCACCGAGGTGCTGCCGCGGGCGGTCAAGCTGTTCGACTGCCCGGCCGAGGGTGAGGGGTCCGACGTGCTGGGGGCGCTGCGGTACGCGGTGAAGCAGGCCGGCGCGCAGCGGCAGCCGGACAAGGCGCACCAGCTCATCGTCTTCAGCGACCTGATCAACAACCGGGGCGAGCTGGACGTCGGCAAGCTGGATCTCAGCGAGGCGGCGAGACAGGCGAAGATCAAGGAACTGCGGGACGCCCGGCTGTTGCCTGACATGACGGGCTATGCCGTGACGGTGCACGGGTTCCTGCGGGAGAAGACGTCGAGTCCGGACCGCTTCCCGTTGCTGGAGGCGTTCTGGACGGAGGCGTTGGAGGGAGCGGGAGCCGCGTCCGTGGACCTGCTGTAACGAGTGAGAGCGCTCTCCCGCCTCGGTCGCGCCACCCGCAAATCGCTGTCAAGCTTGTGGTGCGGAATATTGACAGTGCGTTAAGAACTGTGTTTACGTTCGCTAAGAGAGCGCTCTCTCCATCCGCCTCCGCATCCCCCAGGAGCAGCGATGACAGTGCGAACCCTTCGATCGGCGGGACGCCGACGGCTCGCCGCGATGGCAGCGGCGGTGGTCGCGCTCAGCGGCCTCCTCGTCCACGTGGCCGTAAGCGCCTCCGCGGCCGTGCCACCCACCCCGTCCGGCTGGTCACTGGTCTGGTCCGACGACTTCAACGGCTCGGCGGGCTCGCCGCCCTCGTCGGCCAACTGGATCGTCGACACCGGCCACAACTATCCCGGCGGCCCCGCGAACTGGGGCACCGGCGAGATCCAGAACTACACCTCCAGCGCGTCCAACCTCGCCCTCGACGGCTCCGGCAACCTGCGCATCACGCCGCAGCGCGGCTCCTCCGGCGAGTGGACCTCGGCGCGCGTCGAGACCAGGCGGGGCGACTTCAAGCCGGCCGACGGCCGCATCCTGCGCATCGAGGGCCGCATCCAGATGCCCGACGTCACCGGCGCGGCCGCCGCCGGCTACTGGCCGGCGTTCTGGGCCCTCGGCTCCCCCTACCGGGGCAACTACTGGAACTGGCCGGCCATCGGCGAGTTCGACATCATGGAGAACGTCAACGGCATCAACTCCGTGTGGGCCGTCCTGCACTGCGGCGTCAACCCGGGCGGCCCGTGCAACGAGACCAACGGCCTCGGCGCCAGCCGCGCCTGCCCCGGCTCGACCTGCCAGTCCTCCTTCCACACCTACCGCTTCGAGTGGGACCGCAGCGTCAGCCCCAACCAGCTGCGCTGGTACGTGGACGGCCAGCAGTTCCACAGCCTGAGCCAGTCGCAGTTCGACGCGGGCACGTGGGCCGGCATGACCGGTCATGCCGGCTACTTCCTGCTGCTCAACGTGGCCATGGGCGGCGCGTTCCCGAACGGCGTCGCCGGTAGCTCGACGCCGACCGCCGCCACCGTGCCGGGACGGCCGATGGTGGTGGACTACGTGGCCGTGTGGCAGAGCGGCAGCACCGGGCCGACGCCGACCATCACCCCGACCGTGCCGGGCGGCGTGGACGCCCGCTCGACCATCCAGGCCGAGCGCTACCAGGCCCAGTCGGGCACCATCGTGGAGGGCACCACGGACACCGGCGGCGGCCAGAACGTCGGCGCCATCGCCAACGGCGACTGGCTCCGCTTCGACGGGGTGAGCTTCGGCACCGTGGCCGCCACGCAGTTCAGGGCCAGGGTGGCGTCCGGGGCGGGCGCCGGGGTGAGCGGGCTCGTCCAGGTAAGGCTCGGCAGCCCGACCGCGCCGCCGATCGGTGACTTCGCGCTGGCCGGCACGGGCGGCTGGCAGAGCTGGCGGACGATCCCGGCGAACATCTCGCCGGTGACCGGCACGCACACCGTCTACCTGACGTTCAGCAGCGGCCAGCCGGCCGACTTCGTCAACGTCAACTGGTTCACCTTCGGCACGAACTGAGCGACGGCATCGAGGTCAGGCGTCGTCAGGTGCCGCGGGCACCGGCGTCGCGGCGCCTGGCCACGATGCGCTCGGCCCAGCTCGCCGCCTCCGGGTCGCGCAGCCCCTCCACCACGCCGCCGAGGTAGGCCGTGGCCAGGCTGTCGTAGCCGCTGTCGAGCTGCCGGGTCCGGCCGGCCCTGCGCCGGTCGGCGGACTCCAGATACTGCGCGATGCTCTCGGCGTAGCCGGCGTCCTGCTGGTAGGCGGCCTGGGCCGTGGTGCACGCCCTGGCCTCGGCGTCACGCTTGGCACGCAGCTCGCGCAGCCTCCGGTCGTTGGGGTTGTGCATCCGGCGGCCGAGATCGGCGGCGATCAGCGCGGTGGCGATGAGCAGGGCCAGCAGGAGGATCATCGTGGGCAACTGGCCGACGCCGTCGGAGGTGGGCCCGATCTCCTGCCCGTCCACGACCAGCGGCCTGACGAGGGCGTCCCTGCGAAGCACGGCGACGGCCACGATGAGCCCCAGCCAGACCAGCGCCACGGCGGCCAGCAGCCAGCGCCCTCTGGCGGAGCTGCCGTGCTCCTGCCAGGACCGGAACGCCCTGCCGTACATGTGCGGGGCGACCAGCATGATGAGGGCGGCGCCAGCGGCGAGCAGCGCGGTCATCGCGATGCTGTCGCCCCAGCTCAGGATCACCTGATAGAGGATCGGCACCTCGACGATCAGCAGGAGGAGCAGCAGCAGCGCGGCGGGCAGCCAGCGGCGCACGGTGGGCCAGTGGCTGCCCGACAGCGCGATCGAGCTGGGGCGGCCGTCACCGGGGCGCCTGCTGGGCTGCTCCAGCTCGGCGACCCTCGGCTGGGTGTCGTCGAGGGCCGCGCGGGCGTCGGTGAAGGCGCGCTGCGACTCGGCCAGCTTGATCCGCTGGGCCTCGAAGGCGGCCCGCGCCCGCTGGACCTCCCGCTCGGTGAGGTCCTCGATCTCCGCCAGCTCGCCCAGCCGCTCGTCTTCGAGCTCGTGGAAGCGGGGCACGCTGCCGGTCTGCAGGGTCAGCGTGTCGATCTGCCCGTCGGTGGCATGGCGGTGGCCCAGCTCGCGCTCCTCGCGGCGGCGGGCCGTCCAGTCGGGCAGGTGGTAGAGGTCGCCGTCGTAGCCGACGGCTGGTGCGATGCGGGTGACCTGCCCGGGATCGACGGGCTCGTCGTGGTGGCGGCGAAACAAGCGCATCTGGCCTCCAGCGGGGGGCTGTCCTTCGATGCTAACCGCCGCGGTGCGGGCTCACCCGCTCTCTCGGACCACGAGTCGGGTGGGCAGCACGATCGAGGTGGTCGGCCTGCCCTCCAGCCTCGACAGCAGGAGCCTGGCCAGCGCCTTGGCCTGGTCCGCGACGGGGACCCGGACGGTGGTCAGCGCGGGGGTGGTCCAGGCGGCGGCCTCGATGTCGTCGAAGCCCACGACGGCCAGGTCGTCCGGCACCCGGCGGCCGGCCTCGGCAGCCGCCCGCAGGGCGCCGGCGGCCAGGTGGTCGCTGCTGGCGAAGACGGCGTCCAGTTGGCGATCGTCACTCAGGAGCCGCGTGGTCGCCGCCACGGCGGACTCCCTGGTGAGGCCGGCGAGCGCGAGGTGCGGTCGCATGCCCGCTCGCTGCAGCGCGTCGCGGTGACCGGCCAGCCGGTCCTGGACGGTGACCAGGTGGGTGGGGCCGCAGACCATGCCGATGTGCCGGCGCCCCTGCCGCAGCAGGTGCTCGGTGGCGGCGCTCGCGCCCGCGGCGTTGTCCACGTCCACGTACGGGACGAGCGAGGTGATGGCGGGCTTGCCGAGCAGCACGATGGGGGCGTCGGTGCGGGCCAGCCGCTCGGCCAGCGGGTCGCCGCCGTCGGACGGGAGCAGGATCACCCCGTCCACCAGCCCCGCCTCCACGTGCTGGACGATGCGCCGGTGGCTCTCCGCGGTGTCGGAGAGCATGAGGGTGATCTGCTTGCCCGCGCCTTCGAGCACGCTGGTGACGTACTGGACGATGGCGGCGGTGAGCGCGTCGCCGCCCTGCCTGGGGACCGACAGGACCAGCGCGATGGTGTCGGTGCGGCGGGTGACCAGGCTCCTGGCCGCCGCGTTGGGCACGTAGCCGAGCTCCTTGACGGCCCGCAGCACGTTCGCGCGGACGTCGGCGCTGACCGAGGTCTCGCCGTTGACCACGCGCGAGACGGTGGCCCTGGAGACGTTGGCGCGCGCGGCGACGGTCTCCAGCGTGGGGCGTTTCGGCCGGTCCTCGCCGAGCCCGCCGCGCTTGACCACGGCGCGGTACCACAGCGCGCTGTCCTTCATCCGGCGCCGCTGGGTGGCGAAGTCCACGTGCACGATGCCGAACTTGCGCTGGTAGCCGTCGGCCCATTCGAGACAGTCGAGCAGCGACCAGATCAGATAGCCGCGCACCTTGGCGCCCTCCTCGATGGAGGTCAGCAGGGCGCGCAGGTGCTCCTCGATGAAGCTGACGCGGTCCGCGTCACGGACGCCGTCCACGGTCACGGTGTCGGCGAAGTCGGCCCCGTTCTCGGTGATCATCATCTCCAGGTCGGGATACTCCTTCGACAGGCGGCGCAGCAGCAGCGTCAGCGCGCCCGGCACGATGGGCCAGCCCATGGCCGTCACGGCGGTCGGCACGGTGGTGAACAGGATGCCCTCGCTGCCCGGATAGGCGGGGTCGGCGGGCTCGCCCGGCTGTGCCTGCACGACGCTGGGGGCGTAGTAGTTGACGCCGAGCAGGTCGAGGGGCTGGGCGATGACCTCCAGGTCTCCGTCGCGCACGTGCGCGAGACCGGCGGTCCGGTCCACGATCTCCAGCACGCGGGCCGGATAGCGCCCGCGCAGCATCGGCTCCAGGAACTGGCCGTGCACGAGGTCGTCGATCCTGTCCACCGCCTCGGCGTCCTCCTCCGAGAGCTTCCTGCCGAAGTCGGTCACCTGGGCAGGTGTCAGCACGGGGGCGAAGTTGAGCACCGCGCCGACCTTGGCGGCGCCGGCCGAGCGCAGCACGCCGGCCGCCAGCCCGTGCGCGAGCAGCATGTGGTGCGCGCTGGTGAAGGCGTCGGCGGCCGATCTCCTGCCGGGGGCGTGGATGCCGGAGCCGTAACCGACGAACGCCGCCACCCACGGCTCGTTCAGCGGGAACCAGGTGTTCACCCGGTCACCCAGCCGGTCGTGCACCACCTGCGCGTAGTCGGCGAAAAGGTGCGCCGTGTCGCGCTCCGGCCAGCCACCGCGATCTTCCAGCGCCTGGGGCAGATCCCAGTGGTAGAGCGTGACGTACGGTGCGATCCCAGCACCCAGCAGCTCGTCGACCAGTCTGTCGTAGAAGTCCAGCCCCGCGGTGTTCACCCGGCCGGCCCCCTCGGGCAGCACCCTGGGCCAGCTCACCGAGAACCGGTAGGCGGCCAGGCCCAGGTCCTTCATCAGCCGCACGTCTTCCGGATAGCGGTGGTAGTGATCGCAGGCTGCCTGCGAGTCGGAGAAGGAGTCCCAAATGGATGGGCCGCGGCCGTCCTCCGCGTTCGCGCCCTCGATCTGATAGGCGGACGTGGACGTCCCCCAGACGAAACCATCTGGAAACTTCGTTCTGCTCATCTCTTCGCAACCTTCCGGCCAGCAGTGAAGCGCCCAGTCTCCCCTGGTTCGGTCGTCGCGCGCCACACGGCCGAAGCTGTATACAGAGCCCGTGGAACTGGACCGGCTGGACCGTGACATCATCGCCGCGCTCGTCGAGGACGCTCGGGCGACCTACGCCGACATCGGCCATCAGGTGGGGCTGAGCGCCTCGGCAGTCAAACGGCGGGTGGACCGGTTGCGCGACAGCGGCGCGATCACCGGCTTCAGCGCCCGGGTGGCGCCGCAGGCTCTGGGCTGGACCACCGAGGCGTACGTCGAGCTGTTCTGCCAGGGCAAGACCAAGCCGTCCGACATCGCGCTGGCCGTGGCCAAGTTCCCGGAGGTGGTCGGCGCGGCCACGATCACCGGTGAGGCGGACGCGCTGCTGCACATCCGCGCCACCGACGTGCGCCACGTGGAGAAGGTGATCGAAAGGATCGCGGCGCAGGCTTTCGTGGTGCGGACCAAGAGCTCGATCGTGCTCTCCAGGCTGGTCGACAGCCCTCCCGGGAGCGCTTTGGCGGAGCCGCGCAACGGATCGCCGGTCCCGGGCTGAGACTCGCAACAAACCCGCACCTACACGCAATACCGCCCTCTTACCTGCGGCAACGCTGTTTCTTATGCTGTGCTCGGTCCCCCACCTGAGGACGTTTCCCCACGTAGAACGACGGAGCCCTGCATGCCCAGACACTTCCTGATGTGCCGCCCGGATCACTTCACGGTCGAGTACGCGATCAACCCGTGGATGCATCCCGAGGCCGGCGCCGATCGCGACGTCGCGATCCGGCAGTGGGAGGGTCTCAAGGCGGTGTACGAGAGCCTCGGTCACCGGGTGAGCCTGATCGACCCCATCGAGGGGCTGCCCGACATGGTCTTCGCCGCCAACGGGGCGCTGGTCGTCGACGGCCGCGTCTACGGCGCCAGGTTCGCCTTCCCCGAGCGGGGGCCGGAGGGCCCGGCGTACCTGCGCTGGTTCGTCGAGCGCGGGTACGAGACGCTGGAGGCCACCCACGTCAACGAGGGCGAGGGTGACTTCCTCACTCTCGACGAGGTCATCCTCGCAGGCACCGGCTTTCGCACCGACATCACCGCGCACCACCAGGCACAGGAGTTCCTGGGCCGTCCGGTAGTCTCGTTGTCGCTGGTAGATCCGCGTTTCTACCACCTCGACACGGCCCTGTTCCCCCTCGACGGCCGCAACGTCGCCTACTACCCCGGCGCCTTCTCCGAAGGCAGCCGGCAGGTGCTGCGCCGGATGTTCCCGGAGGCCGTGCTCGCGACGTCGGACGACGCCGAGGTGCTCGGCCTCAACGCGGTCAGCGACGGCACCAACGTGGTGATCAACTCTGAGGCCGGCGACCTTCAGCTCGAGCTGAAGCGGCGCGGCTACGAGGTGATCCCGGTCGATCTGTCGGAGCTTCGCAAGGCAGGTGGCGGCCCCAAGTGCTGCACACTGGAGATCAGGGGGGAGATCTGAATGACCACCAGCGCAGAGCTCATTGAGGTCAGCGAGCGCCGCAGCGCGCACAACTACCATCCGCTGCCCGTCGTGATCCACGAGGCGCACGGCGCCTGGGTCACCGACGTCGAGGGCAGGCGCTATCTGGACTTCCTGTCCGGCTACTCGTCGCTCAACTTCGGCCACGGCAACGCCAAGATCATCGAGGCGGCGCAGGAGCAGCTCAAGCACCTGACGCTGACCAGCCGCGCTTTCTACCACGACCAGTTCGCCAGGTTCAGCGCCGGGCTCGGCGACCTCACCGGCAAGGACATGATCCTGCCGATGAACACCGGCGCCGAGGCGGTGGAGACCGCGATCAAGGTCGCCCGTAAGTGGGGCTACCTGGTCAAGGGGGTCGAGCGGGACAAGGCCAACATCGTCGTGATGGAGGACAACTTCCACGGTCGCACCACGACGATCATCAGTTTCTCCACCGACGAGGACGCCCGCGCCGACTTCGGCCCGTACACGCCGGGCTTCACGGTCGTGAAGTACGGCTCCGCGGAGGCGATCAGGACGGCCATCGACGCGAACACGGTCGCGGTGCTGATCGAGCCGATCCAGGGCGAGGCCGGCGTGCTGGTGCCGCCGGACGGCTACCTCACCCAGGTGCGCGAGATCTGCACCGAGAACAACGTGCTCATGATCGCCGACGAGATCCAGTCCGGCCTCGGCCGCACCGGGGAGACGTTCGCCTGCGACCACGAGGGCGTGGTGCCGGACATCTACGTCCTGGGCAAGGCCCTGGGCGGCGGCGTCGTCCCGGTCTCGGCCATCGCCGCGAACGAGGACGTGCTCGGCGTGATCAAGCCTGGCCAGCACGGCTCCACGTTCGGCGGCAACCCGCTCGCGTGCGCCGTCGGCAACGCCGTCATCGACCTGCTCAACACCGGCGAATACCAGGCCAGGGCCGCCCGGCTCGGCGAGGTCCTGCACGAGCGGCTGCGCGGCCTGATCGGCCACGGTGTGGTGACGGTACGCGGGCGGGGCCTGTGGGCGGGCGTCGACATCGACTCGTCGCTGGCCACCGGCCGCGAGGTGTCCAAGGCGCTGCTGGCCCGCGGCGTGCTGGCCAAGGACACCCACGGCTCCACGATCCGGCTCGCGCCGCCCATCGTGATCTCCGAGGAGGACCTCCTCTGGGCGGTCGACCAGCTCGCCGACGCGATCGCCTCGTTCCGCTGACAACCCGGTACGGCCCGCGCCCCCTCAGGGACGCGGGCCGTACCGCGCGCGGACCAGCCGTCGTCCTCCACCCTCGAAGTAGGGTCCGAAGAGGGCCCGGCCAACGGTTGTGGCACTCCTGAGCGGCCACCACGTCCCCGGTTTCCGCTATCTCCGCAGGCGCCACGCCAGCAGGCCCTCAGGAGCCTCGGCGGGCGCGAATCCGACTGCTTCGAGCTCGGCGTCCAGCCGCCACCTGGGGGGCCGGTGACTCTCGCTGACGACCTCGTCCTCGCTGATCAGCACCCCGCGCTGCCGGATCTGGTAGAGGAAGCGCGAGCGGACCAGCTCGCCCTCGACCGCCAGCACCTGCCCCTGGATCTGGTAGAGGTGCCTGCCGACCCCGTAGGAGCCCATCAGCTCCGGCTCGCCGGGCACGGGCGCTTTCCTGTCGCGCCAGTCGAGCACCAGCGTCCCTCCCGGCCGGAGCTGCCTGGCGAGGACCTGCCAGAGCGCCGCGCGGCCGGGGGCGTCGAAGGACTGCAGGACCGCGATCATCACCACCGCCTCGACAGGCTCGTCGACGTCCACGTCCAGCGCGCCGTACGGCAGCACGGTCACCCGGCGCAGCAGGTCGGGGCGCTCGGCGAGCCGGGACACCAGCACCGAGCGCATGACCGGCGACGGCTCGACGGCGTAGACCTCGCCGGTGGTCGCGCGGGCGATGACCTCGGTGATCAGCCCGGTGCCGGCGCCGATCTCCATGACGCCGCCTCGCAGGCCGTGGAGCACCGCCGGCAGTGACTCGCGGACCCTCGGCACGTGCCCGTCCTCGTGCCACAGGTCGTAGAACGGCACGGCGACGGTGTATTGGTCGTTCTTCACAAGCACCGAACGATATTCGTCCTCATTCGACCCGCACAGAGCCGACCTGCCTGATGTCGTCGCCGGTGGAGTCGTACCAGGTGGCCTCGGCTTCGGGGAAGGTGAGCGTCGCGATCGCGTTCTGGAACCACGGCCCCTTGATCACTCCCCACCTGAACGGCGGCTTCGGCACCCTGGCCATTCGCGCCAGCAGGCCGCCGACCAGCGTGGCGACGCCGAACTGGGTCAGCACGTTGGCCCAGCGCAGCACCCGGCTGAGCGGGTTGCGGATCGGCGAGCAGACGATCTGGTAGACCGGGCCGGTGCGGGCCTTGGAGACGTAGGAGTAGTGCACGTCGCCCGACAGCACCAGGACCGGCTTGCCCAGCCCGATCAGCAGCCTGGCCAGGTCGTCGAACGAGCGCCTGAACGCGGCCCAGTGCTCCAGGTCCACGGCCTGCCGGAAGATCTCCGACAGGCGCGCCACCACGGGCCCCCACGCGCCGTCGCAGAGCGCCTCGTTCCAGTTCTGCACGCCGTGCACGCCCTCGGGCAGCAGGAACGGGATCGACGAGCCGATGATCAGCCGGTCGGCGGGCTGGGAGGCCTGGTCTTCGAGCCACGCCCACTCCACCGGGTCCAGCATCCGGCGGTTGCGCGGCGTGAGCTGCCTGGCGCACCGGGTGTCGACCATGACGAGCCGGCTGTGGCCGAGGTCGCGGGCGTAGCTCCACCGGTTGCTGGACGGATCGGCGTCCGCCCGGGCCGCGAAGGAGTCGAGCGCGGCGGCGCCGTCCTCGCCGCTCTCCATCAGCATGCGCAGCAGCGGGTCGTCCGCGCGCTCCTGCGGCGAGAGGTTGCCGAGGTGCTGGTAGACCCAGTACGCGCCGAGCCCGGCGACCACCCGGCGCTGCCACCAGCTCGTCTTGGCCATCTGGTGGCGCCAGGTCAGGGAGGTGTTCCAGTCGTCGCGCAGGTCGTGATCGTCGAAGATCATCGCGGTCGGGACGGTGGACAGCACCCACTGGATGTCGGGATCGGTCCAGGCCAGGCGGTAGAGCTCGGCGTACTCCTCGAAGTCGGCGATCTCGTTCTTGGGCTCGGTGTCCCTGCGGGAGTGGATGAACTCGAGCATCTCGGGCGAGGGACCGTCGGCGTAGACCTGGTCGCCGAGGAGCAGCAGGAGGTCCGGACCCGGATCGGCGTCCGTCTTCGCCAGATGGACGCCGAGGGACCGCAGCACGTCGTGACCGTGGGTGAGGATGTGCGCCGCGTCGTGCGGCACGCTGGTGCGGCATGAGCCGAACGCGATCGTGCGCGGTCCTTCGGCCGGGAACAGCCGGATCCGGCTGGGCGGCCGCCCTTCCAGCGGCCACACCTCCTCACCGTCCAGCTTTACGGCATAGGGGGCCGCTTCCTGGGAAAGGTCTGTGATGTCGACGAACGCATAGTGGTGACCGTGGACGGTGAAGGTGGGCGACTTGTAGGGCCGGCCGCCTGCCTCCACGGTGACCTCGCAGGGCTCTTCGGTCTCCACGAAGATCGAAGCGCTGGCAGAATCGACATAGCGCAGCATCGGCCCGATCACCAATGCGGGCATTAAACCCCCCGGCTAAACAGTTCGGCACACATAGGGCCACAAGCCTGCCAGAGTGTCGCGTCCGGAGCATCTTGATCAGCGGCTCGGCCTCTGAACTGCAGCAGAACCCTAGGCAACAACAAACACCCCGCTCTAGGCTGATCACGACAAGTACGCCCATAAGGGTTTAGGCAACGGCGCCTTACCCAATTTTTGGGCATCCATAACAGGAGGACCTCTTCCATGAGCGTCATGGTGCCGTCAAGGACGCCGGCACAGATCACACCTGGCCGACAGGCCCTGGATTCCGCTCTCTACCAGCTCGGCCAGGCCGCCGAGCATCTCGGGCTCGACGACGGGCTCCACACGATGCTCGCCACGCCCCGCCGCTCGCTGACCGTCTCGGTCCCGGTACGGCGCGAGGACGGCCGCATGGACGTCGTGCAGGGCTACCGGGTGCAGCACAACGTCTCCCGCGGCCCGGCCAAGGGCGGCATCCGGTTTCATCCCGGCACCGACATCCACGAAGTCACCGCGCTCGCCATGTGGATGACGTGGAAGTGCGCGCTGGTCGGCATCCCGTACGGCGGCGCCAAGGGCGGCGTGGCCGTGGACCCGACCGCGCTCACCACCCGTGAGCTGGAGCGGCTGACCCGCCGCTACGTCAACGAGATCCTGCCGATGATCGGCCCGGAGAAGGACATCCCGGCCCCCGACGTCGGCACCGACGAGCAGACCATGGCCTGGATCATGGACACCTACAGCGTCAACGCCGGCTACGCGGTGCCCGGCGTGGTCACCGGCAAGCCGGCGACGCTGGGCGGCTCGCTCGGCCGGTCGGGCGCGACCTCGCGCGGCGTCCAGATCGCGGCCCTGTCCGCGCTCGGCCACGCGCCGGACGGCGTGACGGTCGCGGTGCAGGGCTTCGGCAAGGTCGGCGCGCTCGCCGCCCAGTACCTCGCCGACGCCGGCTGCAGGGTCGTCGCGGTCTCCGACGTCTCGGGAGCGGTGCACGCCCCCGGCGGCCTCGACATCGCCGACCTGCGCGCCTGGGTGGCCGAGTCCGGCCAGGTGCTCGGTTACCGCCACGCCGACGCCCTCGGCCACGACGAGCTGTTCGAGCTGGACGTGGACGTGCTGGTGCCCGCGGCACTCGAAGGCGCGATCACCGAGACGAACGCGCCGCGCGTGCGCGCCCGCCTCGTCGTGGAGGGCGCCAACGGCCCCACCACTCCCGAGGCGGACGAGATCCTCGCGGCCAACGGCACCGTGGTGGTGCCGGACATCCTGGCCAACGCCGGCGGCGTGATCGTGTCCTACCTGGAGTGGGTGCAGAACATGCAGGCCTACTCCTGGAGCGAGGGCGAGGTCGGACGCAGACTGCACGAGCTCATGCAGAGCGCCTACGGCGAGGTCAAGTCGCTGGCCGCCGAGCGGGCCCTGTCACTGCGCCAGGCGGCCCACGTCATCGGGGTCGGCCGGGTGGCCGAAGCCCACCAGATGCGCGGCCTCTACCCGTGACGTCGGGGCGGGCCCGCTCCGGCGGGTCCGCCCGCTAGGCCCGGTCGAGCTCTTCCACCAGCGACTCCAGGTCCAGCATCAGCCGCTCGGTGCGCTCCGGGCCGAAGGCGGCGGCGATGAGCCGATGGTGCTCGGCCACCGCGCCGTCCACCCGGGCCAGCAGGTCGGCGCCCCGGTCGGCGAGGAAGACGGCCACCCGGCGCCGGTCCCCCGCCGACGGGCCCCGATAGACCAGCGCCCGCTCGATCAGCCGGTCGACCGCCTTGGTGAGCGTCGGGTGCGGCATGAGCACGGCCTCCGCCAGGTCGCCCATAGAGTGCCCGCGCCCGTCGCCCAGGGCCCGCAGGATGCGCGACTGCTCCACGGTGACGTCCTCGCCGGCCAGCGCCGCGGCCATGCCCCGGTTGACGCTGCGCTCGGCACGGCTGAGCAGGTACGCCAGGGAGGACCCGAGCCCGGTGGTAGCCATCAACGTCGGTCCTTTCACCTGTGAGCTATCCAGGAGGATACTCGTCGTCGTGGCGGCGATCGTCGATCCCTTCGAGGCGCGACTCCTGCCCACCGGGGCGCTCCGGATCGCTCTCGTGGTGCCCGTGTCCGGCGTGCTCGGCATGGTGGGCCCGTGCGCGATCAACTGCGCCCTGCTGGCCGCCGACGAGCTCAACACCGTGGGCGGCGTGCTCGGCAGGCCGGTCGAGCTGGTGCTGGTCGACGGCGGGCGCGCGGCTCGGGCCGTGGCGGCCGAGGTGAGCGGGCTGGTGGGGGCCAAGGCCGTGCACGCGGTGGTGGGGACCCATGCGAGCGATGTCCGGCTGGCGGTCGTCAGGGCGATCGGCGGCAGGGTCCCGTTCGTCTACGCGCCACCGTACGAGGGCGGCGGGCACGCCCCGGGCGTCTACTTCCTCGGCGAGACCCCCGGCAGGCAGCTGGAGCCCGGCATCGAGTGGCTGGTCGGGGCGAGGGGCGCGCGGCGCTGGTTCCTGCTGGGCAACGACTACGTCTGGCCGCGCCTGGTGCACCGTAGCGCCCGCACCCGGCTGCGCGCGCGGGGCGCCGCCGTCGTGGGCGAGCGGTTCGTCAGGTACGGCGAGGCGGCGCGCTGGCTGGACCGGGTGGCCGACGCCCGGCCGGACGCGATCCTGCTCACCCTGATCGGCAGCGACCTGGTGGCGTTCAACCGGGCCTACGCGGCCGCCGGGCTGGGCTCGGCCCGGCTCTGCGGGGCGCTGGAGGAGCACGGGCTGCTCGCCATCGGCGGCGACGGCACCGGCGAGCTGTATGCCTCGATGGGCTACTTCCGTGGCCTCGGCACGGACGCCAGCGTGGACTTCGCCGAGCGCTACGCGGGCCGGTTCGGGCCGGACGCGCCCATGCTCAACGCGCACGGGCAGGGCTGCTACGAGGCGGTGGCCATGTTCGCGGCCCTCGCCGGGCGGGCGGGGACGCTGGCCGTTCCGGCGGTGGACGCCGTCGCGGACGGGACCACGATCACCAGCGCGCGGGGACCGCTGACGCTGGTGAATCGGCAGGTCAGGCAGCGGGTACACCTCGGCAGAGCGGACGGGCTGGATTTCTTTCTACAGAAATCTTTTCATTAGAAAACATTACCTCTAGGGTGACGAATCTCCCCCCACGGACAGAGGAGCCGTCCCCATGAGCACCATCGAGCAGTTCGGCTACCGACAGGAGCTCCAGCGCTCCCTCGGCTTCGCCGACCTGATGATCTACGGGCTGATCTTCATGGTGCCGATCGCCCCGTTCGGCATCTTCGGCACCGTCTTCGCGATCTCGGGCGGCATGGTCGCGCTGGCATACGTCATCGGGCTGGTCGCGATGGCGTTCACCGCGCTGTCGTACGCGCAGATGGCCCGCGCGTTCCCGATGGCGGGCTCCGTCTACACCTACGCGGGCCGCGGCATCGCCGCCCCGGTCGGGTTCATGGCCGGCTGGGCGATCCTGCTGGACTACCTGCTCGTTCCGACTCTGCTCTACCTGGTGGCGAGCACCGCCATGAACTCGTTCCTGCCCGCGGTGCCGGTGTGGGCCTGGCTGATCGCCTTCGTCCTGCTCAACACCATCGTCAACTACCTCGGCATCCAGATGACGGCCCGGATCACCCGGATCATGCTCGCCGCCGAGCTGGTCGTGCTCGCCATCTTCCTGGTGGTCGGCGCGATCGCACTGGCCCAGGGCAGGGCCACCGCGGGCGCGCTCACCCCGCTCTACGACTCCTCGTCCTTCTCCTGGACACTCGTCCTCGGCGCCGCGTCGGTCGCGGTGCTGTCGTTCCTCGGCTTCGACGGCATCTCCACGCTGGCCGAGGAGAACCGGGAGGACGCGCGCAGGCTCGGCCGCTCCATGGTCGCCGCGCTGGCGCTGGCCGCGGTGCTGTTCGTGGTGCAGACCTGGGTGGCGGCGCTGCTCGTGCCGGACAGGGCGGCGCTGCTCGCCCCGGACGCGAGCCTGGACAACGCCTTCTACGACACGGCCACGTACGCGGGCGGCCCCTGGCTGGGGGTGCTGTCCGCCGTGGCGACCGCGATCGCGTGGGGCTTCGCCAACTCGCTCGTCGCTCAGGCCGCCACCTCCCGCCTGCTGTTCGCGATGGCCAGGGACCGCCAGCTGCCGTCGTTCCTGGCCCGCGTCCACCGCAAGCACCGGGTGCCGGTCAACGCCACCTTCGCCGTCGCGCTGGTGTCCCTGGCGCTCGGCGTCGGGCTCAGCTTCTACGCCGACGCGATCGGGCTGCTCAGCTCGATGGTCAACTTCGGCGCGATGACCGCGTTCCTGCTGCTGCACATCGCGGTCGTGGTGCACTACGTGGTCCGGCAGCGCAGCCGCAACTGGCTCGCGCACCTGGTCCTGCCGGTGATCGGCTTCGCCGTGCTGGTGCTGGTCGTGATCAACGCGTCCGTCGCGGCCCAGGTGCTCGGCTTCATCTGGCTCGGCGTCGGGCTGATCGTGGCGATCGTCCTGTCCGCCCTGGGCCGCCGGCCCGCGATGCCCTCGGAGGTCTCATGAACGTCGTCTCCTACCGTCCCGCGCCGGAGGAATACAGCTACACCTTCGGCGGGCGGCCCGCCGTGGGCAAGATCCGGCCCGGCACCATCATGGAGCTGTTCACCGAGGACTGCTTCGCCGGCCGCGTCCAGTCGGTCGACGACCTGCCGTCCCAGGTGTGCGAGTTCCCCTACCTCAACCCGGTCACCGGCCCCTTCCACGTCGAGGGGGCCGAACCGGGCGACACGCTGGCGCTGCACTTCGTCTCGATCACCCCGGCCAGGGACTGGGCCGTCTCCAGCACCTTCCCGCACTTCGGCGCGCTGACCGGCACCCACACCACCGCCATGCTGCAGCCGCCACTGGAGGAGCGCGTCTGGCGCTACGACCTCGACGTGGCCAGGGGCGTCGCGGTCTACCACGCCCGGAACAGCGACTACAGCGTGGAACTGCCGCTCGACCCGATGCACGGCACGGTGGGGGTGGCGCCGGGGGCGAACGAGGTCCGCATGACGATCACCCCCGACGCGCACGGCGGCAACATGGACACCCCCGAGCTGCGCGCGGGCGTCACGGTCTACCTGGGCGTCAACGTCGAGGGCGGGATGTTCTCCATCGGCGACGGCCACGGCCTGCAGGGCCACGGCGAGGTGTGCGGCACCGCGGTCGAGGCGGCCATGAACACGGTGGTGGCGGTCGAGCTGATCAAGGGCGTGCTCACGCCGTGGCCGCGCATGGAGGACGACCTGCACCTGATGTCCACCGGCTCGGCCAGGCCCCTGGAGGACGCCTACCGCATCAGCCAGCACGACCTGGTCACCTGGACGTCCACGCTGACCGGCCTGGACACGCTCGACGCCTATCAGCTCGTCAGCCAGGCCGGGCAGGCACCGGTGGGCAACGTGTGCGACACCAACTACACGATGGTCGCCAAGCTGCCGAAAACCTGCCTCGGCACCCCGCAGGTGTACGAGTCCGCGCACGCGCGGCTGCGCGCGCTGGCCGCCCAGTACACAGTTAGGTAAACACTGATGTCGCAGGTCAGAGCAGTGATCGTTTCCTGCTAGAAGTGGGTACGTGTTCAGGTTGGTGCTCGCTCTGGCCCTGCTCGACCCGGCCGCCGTCACGGAGGTGTCGCATCGCAACATCCCTCTGCACAAGGTGCTCACCCCCGACGGCGACCGGCTGGGTTACGCCCCGGTGTCCCGCCCCTTCACGGGCGCACGGCGGCTGACCGGAGTCCTGGTCGGGCGCGATCCCGCCACGGGCACGCATCTGATGTGCGGCGGCGCGGTGCTCAGCTCGCGCAGCCGCAGCCTGGTGCTGACGGCCGCGCACTGCCTCTACCACCAGGGCCGGATGCTGCGCCGGCTCGCCTTCCTGCCGGCCTACGACCGGGGCAGCCCGCCGCTGGGCGTCTGGCCGGTGGTGCGGACGTGGGTGCCGGCCCGCTGGCGCGGCCGGCCGTACTCCGCCGACCTGCTGCCGTACGACGTCGGTCTGGTGGGGGTGGCGACCGCGGAGCAGCGGCCGCTGGAGGACGTGACGGGGCGGGGGCTGCGCCCCCTGGCCACCGGCAAGGGCACTTCGCTGCGAGGGCTTGAGCTGCTCGGCTATCCGAAGGGCAAGCGGTATCCGGGCACCCGGATGTACCGCTGCCTGGGCGACGCGGTGGAGGGCGCCGAGAACGGCCCCGGGGTACTGGTGACGCGCAACTGCCACGCCGCCGCGGGCGGCAGCGGCGGCCCCGCCGTGTACGGCGGTGCGGTGGCGGGGGTCGTCTCCTCCTCCAGCCCGCTGAGCGACACCAACGGCTTCACCGTGCTCACCCGGCTCGGCGGCAAGTTGTTCGCCCGCATGTACGAGGAGGCCGACCGGTCCATGCGGCTCAGGCGGGAGGCAGGCTCGCCATGACGATGTCCTCGCAGATGGCATGGGTGACCAGCGCGTCGTCCGCGGTGATCAGCCGGTCGTCGCGGACGGCGGCGAGGAACTCCAGGCAGATCTGCTCGATTCCGCGCTGGCGGGCGACCGGCACCCAGTCGGGCCGCCTGGTCAGGGTCTCCCCTCCCGCGTAGTCGATCACGTCGCCCAGGTTGACCACCCGGCGCTTGACGCCCGCGCCCATGACCTCGCAGGTCTCCTCGCTCGCGCCGCTCATCCGGTTCATCACCCCGATGGCGGTGAAGCCGTCGCCGGACAGCTCCAGCACGATGTGCTCCAGCAGCCCGCCGTCGGTGCGGGTGCGGATGCGGGTGCCGGTGACCGGCCCGGGGACCAGGAACCTGAGTGTGTCGACCACGTGGATGAAGTCGTCGAACACCGCCCGGCGCGGGTCGTCGGGGTGGTTGTCGCGGTTCTTCTCCATCAGCACGAGATGGCGGGGAAGCTCGGCGAGCCCCTTGTAGCCGGGGGCGTGGCGCCGGTTGAAGCCCGCCATCAGCGATCTGCCCTCCTCGCGCGCGAGCCGGGAGAGCCGCTCGGAGTCGGCCAGGTTGTCGGCGATCGGCTTGTCCACGTAGACGTGCACCCCGGCGCTGAGCAGCGCCTCGACGATCTCGGGGTGGGCGCTCGTGGCGGCGTGCACGAACGCCGCGTCGATCCCGGCCTTGATCGCCTCGTCCACGGACGTGGAGCGGCCGGTGACCCGGTAGGTCTCGCCGAGCCGCTCCAGCCTGGCGCTGTCGCGGGTGCACAGGTGCAGGTCGAGGCCTGGCTGGGCGGACAGCACGGGAAGGTAGGCCTTCTCCGCGATGTCGCCCAGGCCGATCATGGCGATTCTCATGCGCCGAGCGTAACCTTGAGCGCCTCGTCCATGGGGGTCGGCGCGACCCTGAAGGTCCGCTGGAAGGCCGAGGAGTCGAGCTCGTACGGCGCCACGAACTGATAGCGGGTGTGCGCGAGCTCCCCCACCATGGGCGAGAAGAGACCCATGGTTCGCACCAGCGGCCACGGCAGCGTCCGAATCTTCGGCGCCGGGCGGCCGAGCAGCGCCGCCATCCGCTCGCCGATCTGCCGGAAGCTCAGCGGCTCGGTGGTGGGCACGTGCCACGGCCGGCCCCAGGCGCGCTCGTCACCGCCCGCGACGATCAGCGCGTCCGCCACGTCGGGCAGGTATGTCCAGCTGTGCGGGAGGTCGGCGGGCCACAGCAGCGAGATGGTCCTGCCCGCCCTGAGCGGCACTAGGAAGCGATCACCGAGGTAGGACTGGTCGGTCGCGCCGGGGCCGAAGTAGTCCGAGCCGCGCACCTCGGTCATCCTGATGCGGCCCGCCTGGTGCGCGGCCAGCGCGTCGGCCCACATCTTCGCCCGCACCTGGGCCTTGGGGCTGGTCGACGACAGCGGCAGGTCCTCGGTCATCGGCCCGGTGACGGGACCGTACGGGTAGAGGTTGCCGAGCATCACCAGCACCGCGCCGGTCGCCTCGGCGGCGGCCAGGAACGACTCGGCCATCGGCGGCCAGTCGGTGAGCCAGCGGTGATACTGCGGGTTCACGCAGTTGTAGAGGACGTCCGCGCCCTTGGTGACCTCGGTCAGCCGGGCCCTGTCGGCGACGTCGGCCGCCACCTTCCTGGCGCCTGCCGGGCCGCGGCCGGAGCGGGTCACCACGGTGACCTCGTGCCCCTGGGCGATGAGCTTGGTGGCCAGATGCGTGCCGACCTGGCCGGAACCGACTACGACGTGCTTTCCCATGATCAAGCCTGCTTCCAGATGATGCGGAGGACCGCGTTGAGGATGAAGAGTGCGGCGAAGACGGCAGCCGGGGTCACGGCTCCGGCGGCGTAGAGCGCCAGGGCGCCGCCGCCGAACCAGACGATCTCCAGGACGACGCGGGCGGCGCCGATGGCCGGGAAGGTGGCGTTCTCGCCGCCGGCGGCGCCGAACAGCGCCCACGCGGCGATGAACAGGGCGGGCACGCCGAGCCCGGCCAGCACCTTGATCGCCCAGTTGGAGCTCACGGTGAAGCCCCAGTAGCCCGTGGAGGCCAGCACGCCGAGCTCCAGCAGGAACATCAGAGCCATGTTGGCGCCCTTGGCGATGGCGAGCATTTCGTCCTCCTGGTGACTGTCGTTCACTTACGAGAGCAATGCTCTCCCAAAAGAGCACAGCTCGTCAAGAGCGGTGCTCTCTTTTCTGTTCGACGCTCTGGTAGCGTGCTCGGCATGACAGCGAGCCGTACCGCGAGAGAACGCGTCAGAGCCGAACTGACCAGGGAGATCACCGACATCGCCCGCCGTCACCTCGCCACCGAGGGGGCGGGCGGCCTGTCGCTGCGCGCCGTGGCACGCGAGATGGGCATGGTGTCGTCGGCCATCTACCGCTACTTTCCGAGCCGCGACGACCTGCTCACCACGCTGATCATCGACGGCTACAACGCGCTGGGCGAGGCCGTCGAGCAGGCCGACGCCGCCCGCCCGCGCGACGACTTCGCCGGCCGCTGGCTGGCGATCTGCCACGGCGTGCGTGATTGGGCGCTGGCGCACCCGCACGAGTACGCGCTGCTCTACGGCTCACCCGTGCCCGGCTATCACGCGCCGCAGGACACCATCGCGGCCCGGCTGCGCGACGTGACGGTGCTCGGGCTGCTCGTCTCGCAGGCCCACGACGCCGGCGCGATGGACCCGCCCGCCCTGGTGGGCCCTCCCCCGGCCTCGCTGCGGCCCGACGCCGACAACCTCCGCACCCTCATGACCGGCGCGCCCGACGAGCTGGTCTTCCGCGCGATCACCGCGTGGACCGCGCTGTACGGCTGGGTCAGCTTCGAGCTCTTCGGCCAGATGGAGAACACCATCGACGAGCGGCGCACGGCCTTCGAGCACGCGATGCGCCTCGTGGGCGCGACGATGGGGTTGCGCTAGGGAGCCCTCAGCAGCGGGACCATGACCTCGTCGACGACGTCCACGATGAGCTGGTCGGGGATGGGCGGGCCGTGGAAGAGGAAGTGCTGCCTGATCAGCGCCTGGCCGGAGTCGAGGCGGCGCGGCGTGACGGCGGCCGGATCGACCTCGCCGCGCTCGACGGCACGCCGGACGATGTCGGCCATCATCTTCCGGCTCGCGCCCTGCGAGTTCTCCCGGAAGGTCCTGGCGACGGACTCGTCCCGCAGCACCTCGCTGAGCAGTCCGCGCATCGCCTCGCCCGCCGGCCCCGACAGTGCCGCCGACGACCGCCGCAGCACGTCGAGCAGGTCCTCGCGGAGGCTGCCGGTGTCGGGCACGGAGACCAGGTCGGGCAGCGAGTGATAGACGGCCGCCATGACCAGCTCGATGCGGGTGGGCCAGCGACGATAGAGCGACGCCTTGCCGGCCCCGGCGCGCTCGGCGACCCCCTCCATGGTGAGCTGGGCGTACCCCACCTCGGCGAGCTCGTCGAGGGCCGCCTGAAAGATGGCGGAGCTGAGCGCCTCGCCACGGCGGCGCGGCTGTTTGCGGTGGTCGGTGACCATGACAGGAATCCTACGGAGCCGCCGCCGTGACCCGGCCGGCGTCGCCGTCCACGGTCACGAGCCGGCCGTCCGTCAGCACGGAGGTCCCGTCGCCGGTGCCCATGACCGCCGGGATGCCGTACTCCCTGGCCACGATGGCCGCGTGCGAGGCGCTGCCGCCGGCGTCGACCACCACGGCGGCGGCCCGCTGGAACAGCGGCGTCCACGACGGGTTGGTGTAGGGGCAGACGAGCACGTCGCCGCCGTCGAGCCGGCCGAACTCGGACGGATCCCGGATGATCTTCACCGGGCCGGTGGCCGTCCCGGCGCTCGCGGGCGCGCCCACGACGAGCGCGTCCCCCATCTCCCGGGCCGGGAAGACCGCTCTGGGGTCGATGAGCCGCACGCCCGCGAGCTCCTCGCGCCTGGCCGACCTGGCGGTCACCCTCGCGCGCAGCTCCCGCCCGGCGACGGCGCCGATCCCGGCGCCGTCCTCGATCCGTTCCAGCTCCTCCAGCCGCAGGTGGAAGACGTCCTGCGGGGCGTCGAGCACCCCGGCGTCACGCAGCCGGCGGCCCATCTCCACGAGCGACCTGCGCAGGACGGGCAGCGGCAGGGTGAAGTAGAAGTGGCTGTCCTCGCGGAAGGCGACGCCGTCGCGGGCCGCCCGCACCCAGCCAGCGATCCTGGCGCGGCCGCGCCTGCCGCGCAGGAGGGGGTGGGTGAGCAGCCGGTCCAGCGCGTCCTGTCCGGCGGCGGCGGGGGCGGGCGGCTCGGCCGCCAGCAGCCTGACCAGGTCGAGCACGGTCTCGGGGGCGTCGGCCCAGGTGGGTGGGGTGAGCAGGAGCGGGGTGGCGGTCTCGCGGTGGCCGTACTCGGCCAGGAAGGCCTGGAGCTTCGTCTCGAAGGCCGCGGGCAGCCGCTCGCCGTCGAGGGCGCCGGTGAGCCTGGCCTCCTCGGCCAGCTCCTCCAGGGCATGGTTGGCGTCCGCGGTGCGGGTGCGCCCGCCGGCGATCAGGGCGCTGAAAAGCCTGCCCCTGCCGAGCAGCTTGACCGCCAGCAGCAGCCGCAGCAGCGCCAGGCCGCTGGCGGGCAGGTAGTCGATGCGCAGGCCGGCCACCGGCTGCACGGCGTCGAGCGCCATCCTCGGCACCCGGGCGAGCTCCGGCCAGGGCAGCGCACCCAGGTCGAGGGCGGCGAGCTCGCGCGTCCTGCCGAGAAAGGCCTGGAAGCGCGGGTCGTCCGTCCACCGCGCGGGGTCGTACCGTCTGGCCTTGGCGGCCAGGCGGAACGGTGCCGTCAGCACGCGCGGGCTCGGACGCGGCGCCGGCGGCACCATCCGGTAGACGACGCCGTCCTCCTCCCGCAGGAAGCCCTCGAACGCGCCGTGCAGCCCGAAGTACTCCGTCACCTGAGCCATCAGGCCCGCCGGGCCGTACGGGAGCCAGGTGGACATGTCGATCGGGTAGGGCCGCACCGGCACGTACTCGATCAGGACCGAGCCGAGCTTGCGCCGCATCGGGTTGAGCCGCCCCAGCGGCGGGGGCGGGAGCGCGGTCATCGGCCGGGCCTGGACCAGGCTCACCTCGCCGCCCGCGTAGGTCCACTCGATGTCCTGGGGCCGGCCGAAGTGGGCGGCGACCGCGGTGCCGAGCCCGGCCAGCTCGCGCAGCACGGCGCCGGGCAGCGGCTCGGACTCGGTGCCTGCCCCCTTCTCCCGGGTGACGCCGCCGCCCGCCGCACCTCTGATGACCACCTCGCGGCGGCCGGGCGTGCACGCGGCGACCTCGCCCGAAGGGCCGAGCACGTAGTGGTCGGGGGTGACGAGGCCGGAGACGACGGCCTCGCCCAGCCCGCTGCCGGCGTCGACCACGAGCTGCCCGCGATGCCCGGTGACGGGGTTCGCGGTGAACATCACCCCCGCCGTCTCGGCCTCCACCATCCGCTGCACGACCACGGCGATGCGCACGCCGGCGTGGTCGATGGCGAGCCTGTCGCGGTAGGCGACGGCGCGCTCGTTCCAAAGCGAGGCCCAGCACCGGCGCACCGCGTCGACGAGCGCGTCCTCGCCGATGACGTTGAGGTAGGTGTCCTGCTGCCCGGCGAACGCCGCGCCCGGCAGGTCCTCGGCGGTGGCGCTGGATCGCACCGCCACCGCTCCGCCGCCGAGCTCGGCGTACGCGGCGGCGATCTCCTGGCGCAGCTCGTCGGACACCTCGGCGTGCTCGGGGTCATAGGCGTCGGTGGTGACGACGAAGCCGTCGGGCACCGGGAAGCCGTTGCGGATCAGCTCCCCGAGGTTGGCCCCCTTGCCGCCCGCCAGGGCGAGGTCGCCGCGGCCGAAGGCACGCAGGGGTGCGACAAGTTTCATGATCTCTCCTGGGCGTACGCGGTGGTGCGGAGGGGACGCGCGGGCAGTGCGAGTGCGAGCAGGAAGGCCACGCCCAGCAGCGGCGCCATGGCGGCGAACACGAGCGGCACGGCGTCGGCGAAGGCGGCCCGCACGCTCTCGGGCAGCCGCGACGGCGTGGCGGTGAGGACGCCGCCGGCGAACTGCCGGGTGATGAGCGCCCCGACGAGGGCCACCCCCGCGGAGGCGCCGATCTGGCGCAGGAACGTCACCGACGACGTGGCGGTGCCCAGATCGGCGTAGTCCACGGCGTTCTGCGTGGCCAGCACCATGACCTGCATGACCAGCCCGACGCCGAGCCCGATCAGCAGCATCACGCCCGCGAGCGCGGCCGCGTCGCCGGCGGCCGCCGGCAGCAGCGCCAGCCCGGCCGCCGCCACCGCAGTGCCCGCCACCGGGTAGCCCTTGTAGTGGCCGGTCCTGGTGATGAGCCTGCCGGAGACGATCGTGGTGGCCAGCACGCCGGCCATCAGGGCGGTGACCAGCAGCCCCGCCTGAGTGGCCGAGGAACGCAGCGCGATCTGGAGGTATGCGGGCATGTAGGTGAGGGTGCCGAACAGGGCGAACCCGATGAGCAGGCTGATCGTCACGGGTACGGCGAACGCGCGGTCCTTGAACAGCCGCAGCGGCAGGATCGGATCGGCGGCGAACCGGGCGCTCACCAGCCATGCCACCAGCCCGGCCAGCGTGACGACGAGGAAGGCGGGGTTTCTGGTCTGCCCCAGCATGACCACGCCGACCACGGCGACGGCCAGCGTGAGCGCCCCCGCGACGTCGATCGGGGCGCGGGAGACGGGCTTGGGCAGCTTCAGCGTGGCGGTCAGCACGGCGAACGCCAGGAGCCCGAGCGGCGGGTAGACGGCGAAGATCCACCGCCATCCCACGGTGTCGATGAAGAACCCGCCGAGCAGCGGCCCGCCCACGGCGGCGACGATGTACGCCGCCCCGATCATCCCCAGGTAGCGGCCACGCTCGCGCGGGCTGACGATCTCCCCGATGATCGCCTGCGCGCCGATCATCAACCCACCGCCCCCGACGCCCTGCACCGCCCGGAACGCGATGAACTGCGGCATCGTCGAGGCCATCGAGCACAGGACGGCGCCGGCGACGAACACCACGATCGCCACCTGCATCAGCGGTTTGCGGCCGAACCGGTCGCCGAGCTTGCCGTACACGGGCATGACCACGGTCGCGGCCACCAGGTAGGCGCTGATCACGGCGGGCATCTGCTCGAGGCCGCCGAGGCTCCCGGCCACGGCGGGGAGCGCCGGCGCCATGATCGTCTGGTCGAGCGCGCCGAGCAGCATCGCGAGCATCAGCCCTGAGAGCACGAGCGCCATACCTGGTCACCCCTTAGAGAACGAGCCGTTCTCTAAGAAGAGTAAGCGCTGCACGTAAGAAACGCAACGTTCACTAAGTGGCCTCACATAGTGCAGGTGACTGTCGCCGCCCATTTCCGGACCGAAACGGCCATACCCTTCACCGGCAATGAGCTTGTCCTGCTGACCTGCCGTTGATCCGACGCGGAAGACGCCGCCTCCTGATCTAATTCTCGTGCAGCGAGCCGTACGAGGGGATCAACGTGGCTGACCTCGATCGCGAGGCGATACGGGCCGTGGCGCAGCGGATCCAGCGCCTGTCGGACGAGCACTGGTGGGCGCTCGATCCGTCCTGCCGCCTGATGGACGGCGACGCATGGGTGGGGTCGGCAGGTGCTCGGTTCGACGCCCAGCTTCGGGCGGATCAGCAGGAGCTTCGCAGCATGCTCGCGCAGGCCGTGGACAGCGCGCACCAGAAGCTGGGCTCGCTCCCGGACGAACCATGACGGAGTTCAGCGGGGTCAGGCAGCCCGCGTTCGACGCCATGGCGGGCAAGCACACCGAGGCGGCCAGGCGGCTGGAGGAACTGGCGCGGGCCCTGCACAGCGAGCTGCGCAGCGCCGGACTGGACGCCTCGCCGGCGATACGACTGCGGGAGCTGGCCGGACGGGTCACCACGCAGGCCGAGGACCTGCGGCGGCGGCAGAAGCTGGTCCACGAACTGCAGCGGCAGAAGGTCACCTTCGGCCTGAGCACACCCGCCGGGAGCTTCCTGGAGATGCCTGACGGCTTGGACGCGGCCAAGGGGCTGCTCGACGGGGCGCTCGCCGGTCGCGCCGCGCTGGACGCCGCGAACGGGGACGCGCAGGCACTGGTGGAGCTGGAGTGGTACGCCTCACGGACCGGGGACGCGGAGTTCGTCAAGGCGTTCCTCGGCGCCCTGGGCGCCCGGGGCGTGACGCGGCTGCCCGGCTCCCTCGCCACGCGGCTGCGCGACGCCGACTCCGCCCAGCTCTCGACATCGAGCAGGAACGTCCTGCGCATGCTGAGCACGGCCCTGGCCCGAGGGACCGACCCGAGGAATCCCGCGTACGCGGGCGCAACCTTCCTCCAGGACCTGGCCAAGGAGGGCCGCGCCGAACACGAGACCGGTGACATCAAGTACTCGGGCTACCAGGCCCAGGCGCTCATCTGGAGTGCCCACGACGGCAGGACGCCGTTCTCGAAGGAGTTCATGGAAGCCGTCGGGCGTGACGTGATCGTCTACGAGCACGAGCAGTGCAAGGACCGATGGGCGGCGGGCAAGGACTGGCTGGGCCGCACCTTCGCGGACGCCCAGATCCCCATAGTCGACCTGGCCGGCGCGCTCGGCCTCGGCACCCTGCTGAGACCGGGGACGCATGCCGGCGTCCCGGGCGCGAAGGGCAGGTCATCGGTGGTGGACGACCTGTTCCACGCGGCGAGGTCCAGCCGGGAGGCGTCCCATGCCCTGCTGGACCACACCCCGGCGGGGTGGAAGGAGTCCGTGCTGGACTACCTGCTCACGACCCGATGGGATGCCGCCCGCTACCTGGACGACCACGCGCCGTTCAATGACCTGCTGGTCACCGCGACGACCGGCCGGGACGCGACCTCGCAGAAGCTGGCCGCCGAGATGACCAAGATCGTCGCGGACGAGGTGCGCGGCGCCTTCGGCAAGGCCGCCGACGGCAACCTGGAGATCCGGGACAGGGAGGCGTTCGATCGGTACGCGTCGCTGAGCTACCCCCTGGCCCGAGCGATCGCCGCCAACGTCGACCAGCTCTCCCGGCTCTACCTGAACCATGCGACCTTCGGCGAGGTCGCGGCCCAGGACATGTCCTACGCGCTGGCGCTGGCCACCTCTCACGACGCGGGGTTCGAGGCGCTGGTGAGAGCGCAGACCGAACACATGCGAGCAGCGCTCGACACCGTACCCCCGGTCGGCCTCGACGCCTCCAACGCCGAGCAGCTCGGATTCACGGAGGCCGACGTCAAGGCGTTCGACCTCAATGAGAATGGATGGGTCGACAAAGCCGACGCCAAGCAGTTCCTGACCGACCGGACCGTGGAGGAGGCAAGTCCCTTCACCTATATCGTGGAGATCCGCCGCCAGATGCTGATCGCCCAAGGGCTGGACGGCAAGAAGGCGGATGAGTCGCTGAAGGCCATGGTGGGCGACGCGATAGGACTGCTCCCGGTGCCGGGAGCCAGGCAAGTGGGCGAGTTGGCAGCGGGAGCATTCGGCGAGCTGCTAAGCAAGGGGTACGACAAGCTCGCCGGAGCCACGTACAACGAAATCGCCGAGAAGGTCGCCCAGCGGATGTCCGAACACGGACGGGAACTGGATGAGACCTACCGTGCGCTAGCGGACAACCGGCTGGCGGTGGAGAGACTAGCGGAGCAGATGCTCGCCACTGCCATGCTGAACAAGGGCATGCTCGACGACGCCTACAGGAAAGATCGGATCTTCGCGACCGGAATTCCGTCTACGATCAAGCCCTTTGCCGAAATGAGTCCGCAGGAATACAGCAGCTTCCTTGCATGGGTGCGGAAGAAGGGTGGAAGCAGTGATCTGCTCGATCGTTTTAGCGGCGACCTCAGCAGCGTCAGTGCGGTAAACGCTAATCTCGGGCTTGGCATTTCCTCCCCCGGAGGTGGCGAATGAGGCGTTCTCGCCCAGCTGCCGCCCTGATGGCTCTCGTACTAGTCGCCGCGGCCTGCGATCCGGAGAATGACACTGTCTCCATACCGGCTCCGCCCTCCCAACCGATGATGGATGCCTCGCCATATGTCTGCAAGCTTATCCCCGAGCAGGCCTTTCGCTTGGCGAGCGGTGTAAAAGCACCCCTCTCGGAGAAAACGGCCGGCAATGAGGAAAGCGGTGAATGCTGGTCCCCTGATACGAAGCCTCATCCCCTTGAAGTGGGCTGGTTGCAAGTGGGCGGTGGGACAAGCCAGGAGCATATGGACTTTCTACTCGATGACCGGCGTAGCCTTTACACACGGCATGGCGGGGTCACCCTTCCTACCGATCTCGGTGCTGGCATGGCCGCCTACCTGACGAATGGCCTTTTGGCCGACCAGCCGTACCGGGTGAGCGCGAAATTCCGCTGCGGCGGCAAAGAACGACTCCTGGACATCTACTTGTCCCAGGTCGCCAAAGGCAGAGACGGAATCAAAGATCTGACCGACCTCATGCGCATCGCCCAGAGACGCTACGGCGAGGTGTACGACTGCGTTCCCGGATAACGACCCGACCGCGCCGCCCCGTGATCGGGGGACGCGGTCGAGTGAGGGGCGCCTGGCCTTGTGGGCGTGCGCCGGTCACCGGGCACCGCAGATCGTGCGGGGTCCGGTGCGGAAACGGGGTGGTCAGCGGGCGGTGCGGTTGACCGCGGAGATGACCGCCTTGAGGGAGGCGGTGGTGGTGTTGGCGTCGATGCCCACACCCCACAGGACCTGGCCGTCGACGTCGCACTCCAGGTAGGAGGCGGCCTTGGCGTCGGTGCCCGCGCTCATGGCGTGCTCGACGTAGTCCAGCACCCGCACCTTGATGCCGACGCCGGCGATGGCGTCGATGAACGCCGAGATGGGGCCGTTGCCGACGCCTTCGATCTCGCGGATCTCGCCGTCTACGCGCACGTCGGCGTTGATGCGGTCCTTGTCGTCGACGGTGGACTCGTGGCGGTGCGCCATCAGGCCGAGGCGGCCCCAGCGGTTGTGCGGGGTCGGCAGGTACTCGTCCTGGAAGATGGAGTACATGGCGGCCGGGCTGATCTCGCCGCCCTCGGCGTCGGTGCGGGCCTGCACGACCTTGGAGAACTCGATCTGCAGCCGGCGCGGCAGGTCGAGCTGGTGGTCGGCCTTCATGATGTAGGCGACCCCGCCCTTGCCGGACTGGCTGTTGACGCGGATGACCGCCTCGTAGGTGCGGCCGATGTCCTTGGGGTCGATCGGCAGGTAGGGCACGGCCCAGGTGAACTCGTCCACTGGCAAGCCGGCCGCGTCCGCGTCGCGCTCCAGGTGCTCGAAGCCCTTCTTGATGGCGTCCTGGTGGGAGCCGGAGAAGGCGGTGTAGACCAGCTCGCCGCCCCAGGGGTGGCGCGGGTGCACGGGCAGTTGGTTGCAGTATTCGGTGACGCGGCGGACCTCGTCGATGTCGCTGAAGTCGATCTGCGGGTCGACGCCCTGGGAGAACAGGTTCATGCCCAGCGTGACGAGGCAGACGTTGCCGGTGCGCTCGCCGTTGCCGAACAGGCAGCCCTCGATGCGGTCGGCGCCGGCCATGTAGCCCAGCTCGGCGGCGGCCACGGCGCTGCCCCGGTCGTTGTGCGGGTGCAGCGACAGGATGATCGAGTCGCGGTGGGCCAGGTTGCGGTGCATCCACTCGATCTGGTCGGCGTAGACGTTGGGTGTGGCCATCTCCACCGTGGCGGGCAGGTTGACGATGACCTTGCGGTCGGGGGTGGGCTGCCACACCTCGTTGACGGCGTCGCACACCTCTACGGCGTACTCCAGCTCGGTGCCGGTGAACGACTCCGGCGAGTACTGGAACCGCACGTCGACGTCGCTGGCGTCGGCCAGCTTCTTGACCAGCTTGGCGCCCTCGACGGCGATCGCGGTGACGCCGTCTCTGTCCATGCCGAAGACCACCCGGCGCTGCAGGGTGGAGGTGGAGTTGTACAGGTGGACGATGGCCTGCTTGGCGCCCTGGATCGACTCGAAGGTGCGCTCGATCAGCTCGGGCCTGGCCTGGGTCAGCACCTGGATCACCACGTCGCCGGGGATCCGGTCCTCTTCGATGATCTGGCGTACGAAGTCGAAGTCGGTCTGCGAGGCGGCAGGGAAGCCCACCTCGATCTCCTTGTAGCCCAGCTTCACCAGCAGCTCGAACATCTGGAGCTTGCGGTGGGCGTCCATCGGGTCGATCAGCGCCTGGTTGCCGTCACGCAGGTCGACCGCGCACCAGCGCGGGGCCTCGGTGATGACCTTGTCAGGCCAGGTGCGGTCGGTCAGCCGGATCGCTTCGAAGGGCTGGTAGCGCTGGAACGGCATCGGGCTGGGCTGCTGAGCGGTCATGTCGGGTGCTCCTCGTCGGTCGAGTGGAAGCGGCCGACGCGCATGACAGGCTCCGCGGCGAGGGAGCCGGCCTAGTGGCCCCCGCCGCGGCAGCTAAGAAGGAGTCCGCGCAGCATGGGTTTCACGCTATCAGACGTCTCGCCGTGGACCGTCCCGTTCTCACATGGTGAGAGTACGCAGGTCACGGCGGTGCTCGGAACGGCCGTCGCTGGTCAGGGGGTGGTGGGGATGAGCACGCTGAGGCAGGTGACACAGCCTTCCAGCTTCTCAAATTCCGAAATATCCACTGCCGTCACACTAAATCCGCGCTTTTCGAGCATGGCAGCAGTCTCCGGGGCGGAGGCGGCCATCAGGACCCGGTCGCCGCCCAGCGGCACCACGTGCGCCCCCGACTCCTCCGGCGGGACCAGCAGGCCGGGCAGGTCCACGTACGCCGGATCGCCGATGAGTGTGCCGTCCGGCAGCGCGGTGACCGCCGACTTCAGATGCAGCACGCCGGTGAGCCGCACGGAGACGACCTTCCGCTCCGGCAGCAGCGCGGCGAGCTGCCTGACCCCCTGCTCGTTGGTCCGCGCCGACCTGCCCACGTAGACGGTGGTCCCGACCTGCAGCACGTCCCCGCCGTCCAGCGTTCCCGGCCCGGTGATCCGCACCGCCTTCATCCCGAGCAGCCGTACGGCCGCCGCCACGGACTCCACCTCCGGCCGCCGCTCCGGCGCGCCCGGCCTGGTGAGTACGGCCAGCCTCCCGGCCACCACGACCGCGTCCTCCACGAACGGCGCGTCGGGCAGGTCGTCGGCGGGCTCGGCGTGCACGGCCCGCCAGCCGCCGTCGCCGAGCGCCGCCACGTAGCGGGCGTGCTGCTCGGCCGCCAGCGCGCGGTCCACTGGCTCACGCTGGATGTTGGTGACGATGCCCTCGGCGATTCGAGGGCCAGGCTTTCTTACCAGCGCGATACCAGACATAGGGCGCTTTCTATCACGAGGTCAGTAGAGTCTTGGACATGCGGGACAACGAGATTCTCTCCACGATCAGCGCCCTGGTCGACGAGGAGCACGAGTTGCGCGGCAGGCTCAGGTCGGGCGAGGTCGCCACCGACGAGGAGAACGCGCGGGTCAAGGAGCTGGAGGTGGCGCTCGACCGGTGCTGGGACCTGCTCCGGCAGCGCCGGGCGCGCCGCGGCGCCGGCGAGGACCCGGACGGGGCCGCCGCCCGCCCGGCCGACCAGGTGGAGCACTACCAGCAGTAAACCGCTCGCGTCCCCGGCCCGCGGTGCGGTTGTGTGAGCTCATGGAGATCCAGCGCATCGACGCGGAGCGGCCGGGCCGTCTGTTCGACGACTTCCACGACGCGTTCCTCGCCGCGTCGGCCGACGTGCCGGGTCCGTCGTTCCCGGCCGCCCGCTTCCGCGTGATGGCCGCCAAGGGATTCCCCGGCGCCCGCGCCGAGCCCTGGGTGGTGGTCGAGGACGGCCAGGTCGTCGCCGGTTACGTGCTGGCGCTGCCCACGTTCGACAACGCCCACGCGGGCCGCCTCTTCGCGTTCGGGGTGCGCCCGGAGCGGCGCGGCCGCGGTTTGGGCTCCGCCCTGCTCGCCCACGCCGTCGGCCGGCTGCGCGCCGACGGCAGGCGGCTGCTGCTCGCCACGACGCCTGCCGAGGGCGTCGGCGCGCGGGCGCACGGCTGCACGGTCGGCGTGGCCGAGGCCCGCAACGTGCTCGACCTGCGCAAGGCCGACTGGGACGCGCTCGAGCGGATGCTCCCCGATCCGGCCGGCTACCACCTGGAGCGCTGGACAGGCCCCGCGAGCCCGGAGTTGCTGCCCGATCTGGCCGCCGTGATGGACGGGATGAACGACGCGCCGCGCGTCGCGGGCGTGGAGAAGATCAACACGCCCGTCGAACGCGTCCGCGTCGGCGAGCGGCGCATCCCGGAGGCGGGCGACGACTGCTACACGATCCTGGCCAGGCGGACCTCCGACGGCGCCCCGGCCGGCTACACGCGCGTCCTCCTCGCGGCGGACCGGTCGGACGGGTGGGGGCACCAGGGCGACACGACCGTGCTGAGGCAGCACCGCGGCCACCGCCTCGGCCTGCTGCTCAAGCTCTCCAACCTGTTCTGGCTCCGCGAGCGCGAACCGCACCTCGACCGCGTCATCACCTGGAACGCCACCTCCAACACGCACATGCTGGCGATCAACGAGGCCATGGGGTTCGAGCTGTTCGACACGTGGAACGAGTGGCGCCTGGCGGTCGGGCCCGACAGGACCGGCTAACGGCCTCGCGTTGCGCCGATGTTAAGCGGACGTTAGATCTGAGCCCCGCTCCCTTGCCCGAACAACCTTCTGCGGACAGGCTCTGGCCTGCAACTACTCCCCAGGAGGTATCCCTGTGAGCAAAGCCCGCGTGCCGTGGAAGGCAGTGATCGGCGGCTCTGTCGGCAACTTGGTCGAGTGGTACGACTGGTTCGTCTACAGCAGCTTCGCCCTCTACTTCGCCGCCTCGTTCTTCCCTGAAGGCAATACGACCGCGCAGTTGCTCAACACCTTCGGCATCTTCGCGGTGGGCTTCTTCATGCGCCCGGTCGGAGGCTGGCTACTGGGCCGCTACGCCGACAGGAAGGGCCGCAAGGCCGCGCTCACACTCACCGTCACGTTGATGTCCGCCAGCGCCCTGCTGATCGCCATCGCCCCGACGTACGATGCCGTCGGCTACTTCGGCGCCGTTGTGCTGCTCGTGGCCCGGCTGCTGCAGGGCCTGTCGGTCGGCGGGGAGTACGCCGCGAGCGCCACCTACCTCACCGAGGCGACCCCGCCCGGCAAGCGCGGCTTCGCCTCCAGCTTCCAGTACGTCTCCATGACCGGCGGCCAGCTGATCGGTCTCGGCCTGCAGATCGTCCTGCAGAACACGATGACGGAGGAGGCGCTCAAGTCCTACGGCTGGCGCATCCCGTTCATCGTCGGCGCGCTCGCCGCGGCGGTCGTGTTCTACCTGCGCCGCAGCCTCATGGAGACCGACGCCTACGACGAGGAGGAGCGCGAGGACGGCGCCTCCGGCGAGGGCCGCGGCACCATCAGGGCGCTGCTGCAGCACAAGAGGGAAGCGCTGCTCGTCATCGCCCTGACCATGGGCGGCACGGTCGCGTACTACACCTACACGACCTACCTCACGCAGTATCTGGCGAACACCGCCGGCCTGCCCAAGCAGACCGCGACGACGGTCAGCTTCTGCGCGCTGTTCGTCTTCATGTGCGTCCAGCCGCTGGCCGGGGCGCTGTCGGACCGGATCGGCCGCCGCCCGCTGCTGATCACCTTCGGCATCGGCTCGATGCTCGGCACGGTGCCGCTGATGACGGCGCTGTCGACCGTCTCCGGCTTCTTCGGCGCGTTCGTGCTGTCCCTGGCGGGCCTGCTCGTGATCACCGGTTACACCTCGATCAACGCGGTGGTCAAGGCCGAGCTGTTCCCGACGCACGTGCGGGCGCTCGGCGTGGCGCTGCCGTACGCGATCGCCAACGCGGCGTTCGGCGGCACCGCCTCGTTCGTGGCGCTGTGGTTCAAGGACGCCGGCATCGAGTCCGGTTTCTACTGGTACGTCTCCGCCTGTGCGGCGGTGTCGCTGGTGGTCTACCTGACCATGCGGGAGACCCGCGACAAGCCGCTGTCGCGTGCCGAAGAGCAGCAGCAGGCTGAGAACGCGGTGCCGGTCCGCATCTAATCTGGTCCGTATGCGAGTTCTGCTGGTCGAGGACGACGATCGGCTCGCCTCCGCGCTCACCACCGCCCTCGCCCGCCACGGCCACCAGGTCAGGCGGGCGGGGCTGGCAGTCGACGCCATCCGCCTGGCGGGGGGCGTCGACTTCGTGCTGCTCGATCTCGGGTTGCCGGACATGGACGGGCTCGACGTGCTGCGCCGGCTGCGCCGGGGGTCGGCGGTGCCGGTCATCGTGGTGACGGCCCGCACCGAGGAGCGCGACGTGCTGCGCGGGCTGCGTTCGGGGGCCGACGACTATCTGATCAAGCCGTTCCGCACGGCCGAGCTGATGGCCCGCATGGAGGCCGTGATGCGGCGCGGCACCCGGCCGATGCCCTCGCGCGGCCACGTGGTGAGCGTCGGCGACGTCCGCATCGATCTGGAGACCAGGCAGGTGACGGTCGAGGGTGAGCCGGTGACGCTGACCAGGCGCGAGTTCGACGTGCTGGCGCTGCTGGCCCGCGAGCCCGGCGTGGTGCGCAGCCGCGAGGAGATCCTGGACGAGGTCTGGGGTGACCCGCTGCTGTCGGCGTCCCGCTCGCTCGACGTGCACGTGGCGGGCCTGCGCTCGAAGACGGGCCGCCCCGGGCTGGTGGAGACGCTGCGCGGCACCGGCTACCGCCTGGGGCCGGCCCTGGAGTCGCCGGCGTGAACTCCCGGCTGGTGGTCACCTTCACCACCCTGATCGTCTTCCTGATCGCCGCGCTGGCCGTGCCGCTCGGCTTCGCCTATGCCTCACACCGCACCAACCGGCTGCTCCTTGACCGGCGCGCCGACGCCACCCGCTTCGCCGAGCTGGCCGACCAGTCCGCGCGTGACGGCGACCGCACGGCGCTGGCGTACGAGATGGTGCGCTACTCGGAGCTGTACGACGCGGGCGTGCGGGTGCGGGACCGTGACGGCACGATCCTGGTCACGGCCGGGCACTTCGACTCCGACGACGGCGAGGCGATGCGGCTGGCCCTGTCCGGGCGTACGACCGAGGACCTGCCGACGATCAGCCCGTTCGGCCCGGCCGAGGTGCTGCTGGCCGAGCCCGCCGGGCGCGACGCGCAGCTGTCCGGCGTGGTGCTGCTGGAGGCCCGTGCCGACCAGGCCCGGCTGGACGTCTCGCTGGTGTGGGGGGCGCTGGCGCTGGGCGCGCTCATCGCGCTGGCCTACGCGGTGTTCGCCGCCAGGAGGCTGGCCCGCTGGATCATGCGGCCGGTCACCGAGCTCGACCGCACCACCCGGGCCATCGCCGAGGGGCACCTGGACGCGCGGGCGCATCCCGGCGTCGGCCCGTCGGAGCTGCGGCGGCTGGAGGAGCGGTTCAACGCGATGGCCGACGCGGTCTCCGCCGCGATGGAGCGGCAGCGCGCCTTCGTCGCCGACGCCTCGCACGAGCTGCGCACCCCGCTGACCGTGCTGGGGCTGCGCCTGGAGAACCTGGAGCCGCATCTGCGGGCGGACGGCTCGGCCGAGTTCGAGGAGGCCATGGCGGAGCTGGACCGGCTGGCGCTGCTGGTGGAGGATCTGCTGGCGCTGGCCCGGGTGGAGGCGGGGGTGGGCGCCGAGGACAGGGAGACCGAGCTGGCGCCGCGGCTCGCCGTGTGGCGGGAGGTGTACGCGGCCAAGGATCTCCGGCTCGTGATCGACGTGCCGGGGGCGTCGCCGGTGCCGGGGGCGGCGGCGCGCGTTGCGGACATCGCGCTGGACAACGCGCAGAAGTTCGTGCCCGCGGGCGGCACCGTGAGAGTCACCCTGCGCGACGGGGTGCTGCGCGTCGCTGATGACGGGCCGGGGCTGGCCGAGGAGGAGCGGGCCGACGCGGCGGGCCGGTTCTGGCGCTCGACCGCGCACGCCAACGTGCCGGGCAGCGGGCTGGGCCTGGCCATCGCCGCGGAGCTCGCCAAGGGGTGCGGCGCCACGCTGAGCCTGCTGCCGGCCACGCCGCACGGGCTGGTGGTGGAGCTGGAGCTGCCTCAGCCGTACGCCGTGCGGTAGTAGCGGGCGGCGCCCGCGTGCAGGGGGACCACTCCGGTGCCGATGGCGTAGCGCTCGTCCAGCCGGCCGCCGGGCGCGGACGGGGCCTGGAGACGGTCGCGGGCGCGGAAGAGCGTCTCGGTGACGGTGAACGCCATCTCGTCGGGCAGACTCGTACGGCACATCAGATAGCTGGGGGTGCCGACCGTCGTGATGACCCTGGCCCCGCCGTAGACGCCCGCGGGGACGGTGGCGGGCTCGTAGACCGGCCCGTAGGCGCGGCGCAGCACCGGGACCAGCGGCTCCAGCGGGACGAGCCTGATGTCGCCGAGCGAGGCGAGTGCGGGCGTGGGCACGCCACCGGACCAGAAGAACGCCTCGATGTCGCCCCCGGCCAGCGCCTTGATCGACTCGTCGAGCCCCAGCCTGCCGACGCGGGGCGCGCTCGCCAGCTCCGCCGCGGCGATCACCCTGGCGGCGGTGACCGCGGTGCCGGAGCCCCGCGCGCCGATGGAGACGGCGCGGCCGGCCAGGTCCGCGAGCTCCTGGACGGCGGAGTCCTCGGCCACGACCAGGTGCACGTAGTTCATGTACATCCTGGCCAGCGCGGACACCGGCTGACTGCCTACGCGGACCGCGTCGTCGGCGCTGTCGGCCAGCGAGAACCCCACGTCGGCCCGGCCACCGGCCAGCATGGTGAGGTTCTCGACGCTGGCGGCCGTCCGCAGCACCCGCACCTCGAAGCCGTCGTGCCGCAACTCGGCCGCGAACCGGTCGCCGAGCACCTCGTACGGGCCGCCCGCCAGGCCGGTCGCCAGCCGCAGCGCGGTCGGCCCGGCGTCACCCGCCGAGCACCCGGCGGCCCCCAGCCCGGTCAGCGCGGTCAGCGCGAGGAAGGCACGGCGGGTCAGCGACACAAAGGTACGTTACCGAATTCGGCACAATGGTCGTTGTGACGGAAAGGGACGCACTTCTTCGCATCGCGCCAGAGCTGATGATGTTCCTGCCCGCGAGCCGGCGCGCCCGGACGCAGCGGATCGTCACCGACGGCTCCTCCACGCTGGGGCACCATGTGGAGTCGGCCGGCATCCCGCTGACGGAGGTCGGCCCGATGACGGTCGACGGCCGGGGCGTGCCGCCGTCCTACCAGCCTCGTGCCGGTGACGTGGTGGAGGTCCAGGCGGTGCCCAGGCCGCAGCCGCTGCCCGCCGAGCCACGCTTCCTGCTGGACGTCCACCTGGGCACGCTCGCCAGGCGGCTGCGCCTGCTCGGCATCGACGCGGCCTACCACAACGACATGGACGACCCGTCCCTGGTGGTGCAGGCCAACGAGGAGCGGCGCGTGCTGCTCACCCAGGACCGCGGCCTGCTGCGCCGCCGCGCCCTGTGGCTCGGCGCGTACGTGCGCGGCTCGCGGGCCCCGGACCAGCTCCGCGACCTGCTCGAACGCTTCACCCCGCCGCTGCGCCCATGGACCAGGTGCACGGCCTGCAACGGCGAGCTGGCCACGGTCGCCAAGCGGGACGTGGAGGCGGTGCTGCGCTCGGGAACCCGTCAGGGCTACGACGCCTACGGCCAGTGCCAGCTGTGCGGCCAGGTCTACTGGCACGGCGCGCACAGCGGCGACCTGGAGGAGATCGTCCGGTCGGCACGCCTGTGGGCCGCCGGTTGATCTCACACGGCGAACAGCAGCCGGTGCGCACGACGTGCCCGCCGTATCCGGATTCGAGTCACTGACCGACAGCATCGCCGGGTCTCCCGGGCAGACCTCCCGCACCCGCGGTCGGCTCGGGCGGTCGGCGAGCTCTTCGCGACCGGTCCTGAAGGAAACCGACTCGACATGTCCCGGCAACACCGCGGAAACGAACGGTTCCTAAGGTCCGGCCATGCGGCTAACCCCACACGAGCAGGAGCGGCTGCTCATCCACGTCGCCGCCGGGGTGGCGCGGGAGCGTCAGGCCAGGGGTCTGCGGCTCAACCATCCCGAGGCCACCGCGATCATCGCGTCGTTCCTGATGGAGGGGGCCAGGGACGGCCGGACGGTGGCGGACCTGATGGCGGCCGGGCGCGCCGTGCTCGGCAGGGACGACGTCATGGAAGGCGTGCCCGAGATGCTGGACACCGTGCAGATCGAGGCCACCTTCCCCGACGGCACCAAGCTCGTCACCGTGCACAGGCCGATCCCGTGATCCCCGGCGAGTACACCCACCCCGAGGGGACCATCCCGCTGAACCCGGGCCGCGAGCGGGTCACGGTGCGGGTCGTCAACACCGCGGACCGGCCGGTGCAGGTCGGCTCCCACTACCACTTCGCCGTCGCCAACCCGGGTCTGGACTTCGACCGGCAGGCCGCCTGGGGGATGCGCCTGGACGTGCCCGCGGGCACCGCCGTCAGGTTCGAGCCCGGCGTCGAGCGCGATGTGACGCTGGTGCCCATCGCCGGCCACCGGATGGTGCCCGGCCTGCGCGCCGAGCAGGCGGGGGCGCTCGATGCCTGAGCTCTCCCGCGCTCGCTACGCCGCCCTCTACGGTCCCACCACCGGCGACCGGATCAGGCTGGCCGACACCGACCTGTTCATCGAGGTCACCGAGGATTTGTCCATGGGGCCCGCCGGGGCGGGCGACGAGGCGGTGTTCGGCGGCGGCAAGGTGATCCGCGAGTCGATGGGCCAGGCCAGGACCACCCGCGCCGAAGGCGCCGCCGACCTGGTGATCACCGGCGCGGTCGTCCTCGACCACTGGGGCGTGGTCAAGGCGGACGTGAGCGTCGTCGACGGCCGGATCGCCGCCCTCGGCAAGGCCGGCAACCCGGACACGATGGACGGCGTGGACATCGTCATCGGCCCGTCCACGGAGGTGCTCGCCGGCAACGGCAAGATCCTCACGGCGGGTGCGATCGACTCCCACGTGCACCTCATCTGCCCGCAGATCCTCGACGAGGCCATCGGTTCCGGCGTGACCACGATCGTCGGCGGCGGCACCGGGCCCGTCGAAGGCACCAAGGCCACCACCGTCACCGGCACCTGGTATCTGCCCAGGATGCTGGAGTCGCTCGACTCCTATCCGCTCAACTTCGCGCTGCTCGGCAAGGGCAACACGGTCTCGGCCGAAGGGCTGTGGGAGCAGCTCGCGGCGGGGGCCTCCGGCTTCAAGCTGCACGAGGACTGGGGCACGACGCCGGCCGCGATCGACGCCTGCCTGACCGTCGCCGACGCGAGCGGCGTACAGGTCACCATCCACACCGACACGCTCAACGAGGCCGGGTTCGTCGAGTCCACCCTGGAGGCCATCGGCGGCCGGACGATCCACGCCTACCACACCGAAGGCGCCGGAGGCGGGCACGCGCCCGACATCATCCGCGTCGCCTCCTACGGCAACGTGCTGCCCTCCTCCACCAACCCGACCAGGCCGCACACCGTCAACACGCTCGACGAGCACCTCGACATGCTGATGGTCTGCCACCACCTCAACCCGTCCATCCCGGAGGACCTGGCCTTCGCCGAATCCAGGATCAGGCCGTCGACCATGGCGGCCGAGGACGTGCTGCACGACCTCGGAGCCATCTCGATGATCGGCTCGGACTCCCAGGCCATGGGCCGCGCCGGTGAGACGATCATCCGCACCTGGCAGACGGCGCACGTGATGAAGGGCCGCCGCGGCTCGCTCGGCGGCCCCGCCGACAACCTCCGCGCCCGCCGCTACATCGCCAAATACACCATCTGCCCGGCCGTCGCCCATGGCCTGGAGGCGGAGGTCGGCTCGGTCGAGCCGGGCAAGCTCGCCGACCTGGTCCTGTGGGAGCCCGCCTTCTTCGGCGTCAAACCCGCGCTCGTCCTCAAGGGCGGCGTCGTCGCCTGGGCCCAGATGGGCGACGCGAACGCCTCCATCCCCACGCCCCAGCCAGTGATGCCGCGTCCCATGTTCGGCGCCGCCCCGGCCACGGCCGCCGCCACCTCGCTGCACTTCGTCTCCCCGCACGCTCTGGAGTCCGGCCTCGCCGACCGCCTTCCCGTCCGCCGCCGCCTGGCGCCGGTGGCGGACGTACGGGGACGCGGCAAGGAGGCGATGCCGCTCAACGACGCGCTGCCCAGGATCGAGGTGGCGCCGGACACGTTCGAGGTCCGGATCGACGGCGACCTGATCGAGCCCGCCCCCGCCCGGACGCTGCCGCTCGCGCAGCGCTACTTCCTCTTCTGATGAACCCCGCGATCCTGCTCCTCACCGACTCCCGCCTCCCCGCCGGAGGCCACGCCCACTCGGGCGGCGTCGAGCAGGCGGTGACCGCGGGCGCCGTGCACGATGTGCCGTCGCTGGAGGCGTTCCTGAGGGGCCGCCTCCACACCTCGGGCGCGGTCGCGGCCGCTCTCTCCGCGGCGGCCTGCGCCTTCGCCTCCCGTACGGCCCGGCCCGCCCTGCCCACCTGGGCCGATCTGGACACCGAAGCCGACGCCCGGACCGCCTCACCCGCACAGCGGGAGGCGTCACGCGTGCAGGGCAGGCTGCTGCTCCGGGTGGCGCGCCGCCTGTGGCCGTCGCCGGTGCTGGAGGAGCTGGCGCAGGCCGTACCGAGTCCTCATCACCCGCTCGCGCTCGGGGCGGCGGCGCACGCGGCGGGAGCGTCGCCCGGGGACGCCGCCATGGCGGCGGCCTACCACGCGGTCAGCGGCCCGGCCACGGCGGCGGTCCGGCTGCTCGGGCTCGACCCGGTGGCCGTCCACCGCCTCCTCGCGGACCTCTCCCGGGAGCTTCCCGCACCACAGGGCCGGCACGATCCCCGCTCACCGGCCGGCCTCGCCGCCGCCTGGGCGGCCCTGCCCGCCCACTCCGCCCCGGCCCTGGACCTCCTGGCCGAGCGGCACGCGCGAGCCCAGATCAGACTGTTCGTCTCCTAGGAAGGACCTGCCCATGGGCGCCGGCCACGACGACCATCACCACGCCCCCGACGGCCACGGCCGGGCGCTCCGCCTGGGCGTGGGCGGCCCGGTGGGCAGCGGCAAGACGGCGCTGGTTGCCGCCCTGTGCCGGACGCTCGGCCCGTCTCTCCAGCTCGGCGTGGTCACCAACGACATCTACACCACCGAGGACGCCGACTTCCTGCGCAGGACCGGAGTCCTCGACGAGGACCGCATCCTCGCCGTCGAGACCGGCTGCTGCCCGCACACCGCCATCCGCGACGACATCGCCGCCAACCTCGACGCCGTGGAGACCCTGGAGCACCGCTTCGGCCCGCTCGACCTGGTCATCGTCGAGAGCGGAGGCGACAACCTGACGGCCACGTTCAGCCGCGGCCTGGCGGACAGGCAGATCTTCGTCCTCGACGTGTCGGGTGGCGACAAGGTCCCCCGCAAGGGCGGCCCCGGCGTCACCACCGCCGACCTCCTGGTCATCAACAAGACGGACCTGGCCCCTCTGGTGAACGCCGACCTCGGCGTGATGGCCAGGGACGCGGCGGCGGTGCGAGCCGGCCGGCCGGTCCTGTTCACCTCCATCAGGCAGGACCCCGCCGCCACGGAACCGGCCACCTGGGTGAACGACCAGGTCGAAGCCTGGCTCCGCCAGCACGCCTGACATGCCCGCGCCCACGGCCCAGCCGGCCGATCGTGCCCGACCCGCCGGCCGCCGGGCCATGCGGGCCCGGGCCGAGCTGTCCACCGCCCTGACGGCGGGCCGCACCACGTTCCCGGTGCTGAGGTCCGCTCCCCCGCTGACCCTCCGGCAGACGGGCCCGCGCTCGGTGCACCTGGTCTCCACAGCGGCGGGCCCCCTCGGCGGCGACCACCTCGAGCTCGACCTGGACATCGCCCCCGGCACCACGGTGGAGCTCGCCTCGGTCGCGAGCACCCTGGTCCTGCCCGGTCAGGGCGAGTCCCGCATGCTGATCACCGCCTGCGTCGGCGCCGGAGCCACGCTGCGGTTCACCCCCGAGCCGACGGTCCTCGCCGCGGGCTGCACCCACCGCATCGAGGTGCGCCTGGAGCTCGCCCGGGAAGCCCGCGTGCTCTGGCGCGAAGAGATCGTCTTCGGCCGGTACGGCGAGAGACCGGGCCGCTGCCACGCCCGCTTCGACGCCACTCTCGACGGCGAGCCCCTGCTCAGGCAGGAGTTCACCGTCGGCGACCCGGCCCTGGACACCTCGCCGGCTGTCTACGGCGACGCCCGCTGCGTGGGCACCACCCTGATCACGGGCCCCTCTCCGGCGGCCCGGGTCATCATCGCCGACGGCGTCGCCGCGCTGCCCCTTACAGCCCCCGTCACCCTGGTCTCCGCCCTGGCCCCCGACGCCGTCGCCCTCCGCGCCAGACTCGAATGGGCCGAAGCCGCGGTCCTGACCGGCCACTCACCACCGTCGCCCGCGTGAAGCGGCCAGAGGCCGGGCCAGGGCCGCTCCGACGCCCGCCGCCTGCGACGGAGTCGAGCCGCCCTTCCCGCACCGCGAGGAGCGCCTCGCGGATAGTGGCCGGAAGGCCGCCGTCGGCCTATCGTGATCGTGTGGCCGACTACCTTTCGCCGGTTCGCCCCAAGCGTCGCGGCTACGCGCTCGCCGTCGTGCTGGCCGGGGCGATGCTGGTGTTCTGCGCGATCCTGCCGTGGGCGGGGGTCGAGGCCAGGAGCGAGTTGATCGGCGGCGGGGTGTCCAACGACATCCGCGGCATCGACGACGTCTTCGGCGTCTACACGCTCGTCTCCGGACTGGCCGCGCTGGGGTGCGGGGTGGCGGGGCTGCTCACCCGTCCTCGGGTCGCCGCACTGGCCGTGCTGCCGGGGGCGGTGGCGGCGCTGGTCCTGGTGCTGTTCGTGACCGACTCGGCCGGAATCCGGGATCGGATCTCGATCGACCTGGGCCGCCTGCTGTCGATCGAGCCGGTGATCAGGTACGGCTGGTTCGCCGCCCTAACGTCGGCCGTCGCGGTGGTCGTCCTGGCGGTCCTCGCGCTCGTCCGCCGCCGGTCGTAGCGGTCAGTCGTAGAAGCCCAGCCGCCGCAGCTGCTTCGGGTCGCGCTGCCAGTCCTTGGCCACGCTGATCCGCAGGTCCAGATAGACCCTCGTGCCGAGCAGGGCCTCGATCTGCTGGCGGGCCTTGGTGCCGACCTCGCGCAGCCGCTCGCCCTTGTGGCCGATGACGATGGCCTTCTGCGAGGGCCGCTCGACGAACATGTGCGCGTAGATGTCGAGCAGGTCGTCGCGGCCTTCGCGCGGCAGCATCTCGTCGACCACCACGGCGATCGAGTGCGGCAGCTCGTCGCGGACGCCTTCCAGCGCCGCCTCCCGGATGAGCTCGCCGACCAGCACCTGCTCGGGCTCGTCGGTGAGCTGCCCGCCCTCGTAGAGCGGCGGCGACTCGGGCAGATGCTCGATGAGCACGTCGCCCAGCACGTCGAGCTGCTCCCCCGACTGCGCGGAGACGGGGACGATGGCCGCGAACTCGGCGATCTGCGACACCGCGAGGAGTTGCGCCGCGATCTGCTCCCGGGTGGCCAGGTCGCACTTGGTGACCACGGCGACGACGGGGGTGTTCTTGACGGCGGTGAGCTTGTCGGCGATGAACCGGTCACCCTTGCCGATCGGCTCGTTCGCCGGGACGCAGAAGCCGATCACGTCCACCTCCGTGAGCGTCGACAGCACGAGGCTGTCGAGCCGCTCGCCGAGCAGCGTGCGCGGCCGGTGCAGGCCCGGCGTGTCGACGACGATGATCTGCGCCTCGGGGCGGTGGACTATGCCTCTGATGACCCGCCTGGTGGTCTGCGGCTTGGAGGAGGTGATCGCCACCTTCGTGCCGACCAGGGCGTTCATCAGCGTGGACTTGCCGACGTTCGGCCTCCCCACGAAGCAGGCGAATCCGGCGCGATGGTTGTCTGGCGAAGTCACATAGTGCATTCTGGCCCATCATCGAGCCTGGTCACGCCACCAGGCGAACGCGTCGGGGAGCACCCGCGGCGACCAGGCGGTCATGGTGAGTCCGTCCAGCTCCTGCTCGGTGACCCACCGGGCGTCGGTGATCTCGTCTTCGTCGGGGGTGGGCGTGCCCGAGACCAGCGCGCATCCGTAGACGGCTATCACGTAGGCGACCTCGTGGCCGTTCGGGTAGCGGGTGCGGAACTCCGGCCCGCCGTAGACGCCGATCAGCCCGCGCACCTCCACGTCGATGCGGAGCTCCTCCCGCAGCTCGCGCACCACGGCGTCCTGGGGCCGCTCGTCGGGATCGATGCCGCCGCCGGGCGCGGCCCACAGCCCGACGTCGCCGTGCCGGGCCATCAGCAGCCTGCCGGACGGGTCGAACACGCAGCCGCTCGCCGACGGCAGCATCAGCAGGTCGGGGCCGACCTTGGCCCGCAACCGTGCCAGGAACGGGGACATCGGCATGTCAGCCTCCGCCGCCGGCGCGCGGCGTGCCGTCCGGGTCCGCCACGAGCAGGGCCTTGACGCCCAGCTCGGCCGCCACCGCCTGGTCGGCGGCGCTCGGCTCGCCGGCCGTGACCAGCGCCACCGCCTCCAGCGACCGCGCGCCGCTGGAGACCGCCGTCGCCACCGCCACCTGCACGGCCGAGAGCGCGAGCGAGGTGAGCGTGACGTCGGTGGCCGAGTAGGTGCGCCCGGTCTCGTCGCGTACGGCGGCGCCTTCGGCCGTGCCGTTGCGGGCCCTGGCGGCGCGGGCCAACGTAATGATCTTGCTGTCTTCGGGATCGAGAGTCACGAGGACCAGGTTAGGCGGTCGCCATCCTGACGACAGCGTCGAGGAGCTGCCGCGTGCGCTGCGGGTCGACCTCGGCCATGCTGGTGTGCACCAGCGAGACGAGCGTGTCACCCGATCGGGCCAGCACCACGTCCAGCGTGTACGGATAGCCGTTCAGCTGCCCGCGCAGCTCGCCGCCCACCGCCTCGTCGGCCACGTCCCTGATCGGCAGGATGGTGGTGCGCAGGTGGGTTCCGCTCCCCGCCCGCACGGCCCGGCATGCCTCCAGGGCCCTGGACAGCTCGGCGATGTGTCCTTCGGCCTCGGAGCCGGCGTATCGGGCCAGGCCCACGCCCACCTGCTCGCCCAGCTCGTCGCCCTGGTAGCTGGCCGCCGCCTGCGCGGTCAGCGCCCGCGCGGGCGCCCGCCCTCCGGCCGCGTCCAGTACGGCGCGGCAGTTGCGATCCGCCGCCGTGAACGGCGGCCGCCACGCCTGCTCGCGCCGAGGCGAGAAGCCGTCGGGCAGCCTGGGCTCCTTGCTGAGGATTTCCCGCATCTGAGCAAGAGCCTGTACGTCCACGCCCTCGACTGCCGCGGTACCCCCGCCGCATCCTGCCAGGGCACCGGCCAGGAGCCCGCAGGCGATGATCCGCATTCCGCGATCCATGATTACCCCCGAATCGCAATCTCCCCGACCGACGAAAACGGCAATCCACCAGAGTTGCCAATAAACGATCAAATGCTAAAAGGGTGCCCTCGTCCGGCTATCCGGACGAGAACACCCTTTACGCCGAACAACGTCGCGATCGGCTAGCAGACCATGACGTTGCCGTCCCCCCAGGGGAGCGTCCTCCCGCCGCGAACCCCACCCGGCGTTCGGACGCTTCCCTCGTGACACCCACCGCACAGGGCGTCGATGAAGAGACTGGTCCAGGGCGGTTGCAGGAGACTTGTAGAAGACTTGCGCCGCCGATCAGCCGCCGATCAGTCGTGCTCGGCGGCCGCCGGGACGATGTCGCCCGACGACGGCGCGACCCGGCGCACGACCACGGTGCTGATCCGGTTGCGGCGACCGGCCAGGCTCTCGGCGGTCAGCTCCAGCCCGGCCACCTCGGCCTCCGACCCCGCGATCGGCACCCGGCCGAGCGCGTGGGCGAGCAGTCCGCCGACCGTCTCCACGTCGTCGACCTCGATCTCGGTGTCGAACAGCTCGGCCAGCTCGTCCACCGGCATCCGGGCCGTCACCCGCAGCGCGCCGTCGGCCATCGGCTCGACGCGGGGCGCCTCCTGGTCGTACTCGTCGGTGATCTCGCCGACGATCTCCTCCAGCACGTCCTCGATGGTGACCAGGCCGGCCGTCCCGCCGTACTCGTCGATGACGATGGCCAGGTGGGTCTGCTTGGCCTGCATCTCGCGCAGGAGCTGGTCGATCGGCTTGCTCTCGGGCACGTAGGTGGCCGGGCGCATGATCGACTCGATCCGCTCCTCGCCGCCGTCCTCGCCGGACTCGTGCACCCGGCGGGTGATGTCCTTGAGGTAGGCGATGCCGATGACGTCGTCCTCGTTCTCGCCGACAACCGGAATCCTGGAGAAGCCGCTGCGCAGCGCGAGCGACAGCGCCTGGCTGAGCGTCTTGCCACGCTCGATGTAGACCATGTCGGTACGCGGCACCATGACCTCGCGAACGAGCGTGTCGCCCAGCTCGAAGACCGAGTGGATCATCTCGCGCTCGTCCGGCTCGATGACCCTGCGCTCCTCGGCCAGGTCGACCAGATCACGCAGCTCGGCCTCCGAGGTGAACGGCCCGTCGCGGAACCCCTTGCCGGGAGTCAGCGCGTTGCCGAGGAGGATGAGCAGCTTGGGCAGCGGACCGAAGATCTTGGTCAGCCCGTAGACGATGGGCGCGCTGGCCAGCGCGATCGGCTCGGCGTGCTGGCGGCCGAGGGTGCGGGGCATCACCCCGACGATCACATAGCTGACCACGATCATCACGGCGGCGGCGGACACGTAAGCCCAGCCCTGGTCGTCCATGAGGTCGATGAACAGTAGCGTCGCGATCACCGTCGCGACCATCTCGCAGCACAGCCGGAGCAGGAGGAGGAGGTTGAGGTAGCGCGGCGCGTCGGCGACGATGGCGTGCAGCCGCTGGGCTCCGCGCTTTCCATCGCGCACGGCCTCTTCGGCCCGCACCCTGGAGATGCGGGTCAACGCCGTTTCCGCGCTGGCGATGAGGCCGCCGACCATGACGAGGACGACGGCCAAGGGCAACCAGGCGTTCACCGGGAGCTGCGCACCTCCCGCCACCCTTCGAGCAGCCGGGCCTGCAGGCCGAACATCTCCTTGTGCTCCTCAGGCTCGGCATGGTCGTAGCCCAGCAGGTGGAGGATGCCGTGGGTGCACAGCAGCTCCAGCTCCTCCTGAGCACTGTGCCCGGCCTCGGACGCCTGCCTGGCAGCCACCTCGGGGCAGAGCACCACATCACCGAGCAGCGCCGGATCGGCCGGGCTGTCGGCGTCGCCGCGCGCGCCACCGCCCGGCCGCAGCTCGTCCATGGGGAAGGCGAGCACGTCGGTCGGACCGGGCTCGCCCATCCACTTCTCGTGCAGCTCGGACATGACGTCCTCGTCGACGACCACGATGGAGAGCTCGGCGAGCGGGTTGATGCCCATCTCGCCGAGCACGTGGGTGGCCAGCGAGACCAGACTCTCCTCGCCGACCTCCACGCCGGACTCGTTGTTGACCTCGATGCTCATCGACGCTTGCTCCGCTGCTGGATGGCCTTGGCGGAGCTCGGCTCCTGGAGGGCGTCGTAGCGGCCGTAGGCGTCCACGATCTCGCTCACCAGCTTGTGGCGGACCACGTCGGCGCTGGTCAGACGGGAGAAGTGGATGTCGTCGATGCCGTCGAGGATCTCCTGGACGACCCGCAGGCCGCTGACCGTGCCCGAGGGCAGGTCGACCTGGGTGACGTCACCCGTCACGACAATCTTGGAGTTGAAGCCGAGCCTGGTCAGGAACATCTTCATCTGCTCGGCCGAGGAGTTCTGGGCCTCGTCGAGGATGATGAAGGCGTCGTTGAGCGTGCGGCCTCGCATGTAGGCCAGCGGCGCGACCTCGATCGTGCCCGCGGCCATCAGCTTGGGGATCGAGTCGGGGTCGACCATGTCGTGCAGCGCGTCGTACAGCGGGCGCAGGTAGGGGTCGATCTTCTCGTACAGGGTGCCGGGCAGGAAGCCCAGGCGCTCTCCGGCCTCGACCGCGGGCCGGGTCAGGATGATCCGGTTGACCCGCTTCTCCTGTAGCGCGCGCACGGCCTTGGCCATCGCGAGATAGGTCTTGCCGGTGCCGGCGGGGCCGATGCCGAACACGACCGTGTGCTTGTCGATCGCGTCGACGTAGCGCTTCTGGTTGACCGTCTTGGGCCTGATGGTGCGGCCACGCGAGGAGAGGATGTCCAGGGACAGCACCTCCGCCGGACGGTCCGACGTCATGCGCAGCATGGCGATGCTCCGCTCGACCGCGTCGGGCGTCAGCTCGCCGCCGCTGCGCAGGACCTCGACCAGCTCCTCGAACAGCCGCACCACCGTGCCGCTCTCGTCGGGGCTGCCGGTGACGGTGATCTCGTTTCCGCGCACATGGATGTCTGCCTTGAAGGCACCCTCGATGACGCGTAGCAGCTCGTCGCGGGAGCCCAGGAGGCTGACCATGGGGTATTCGTCCGGAATCAGCACCTTGGCTTGCGTGCGCGATGGAGGTGCCGTGCGTCGGGCTTCGTGTAGTTCGGACATGGGCAGGCCAGCGGCCTGATGCCTCCCGGTCTGTTTGGCTGTGCTTCTCCACACATCGTAGCCGGGAGCAGCCGGATTGCTCGCGCCAATATCACCCGGGCGGCCACGTCAGGCCACGCCCGCCCAGGACGTGCGCGTGAACGTGGAAGACGGTCTGCCCGGCGGCGGGCCCGGTGTTGAACACGATCCGGTAGCCGGCCTCGGCCACGCCCTCCCCGACGGCCACCGCGTGGGCGGTCTTGAGCACCTCGTCGGCGAGCCCCGCGTCGGCCTCCGCCAGGGCGGCCGCGTCGGCGTGATGCTCCTTCGGGACGACCAGCACATGGGTGGGCGCCTGCGGGTTGTTGTCGCGGAACGCCAGCGCCCTGTCGGTCTCGAGAACGACCTCGGCCAGGATCTCCTTGGCCACGATCTTGCAGAAGAGGCAGTCGGTCACCCGATCACCTTACCGATAGGCCTCGCTAGCCCGCCCGGCTCTGACCTGGTGTGCCGCCCAGCCCCTGATCAGCGTTGCGAATCGGTAATCCGAACCGTCGTGACGCCCGAAGATCGGCGAGGTTAGGGTGTGTGTGCGACACTTCAACGAAAAAGACGATTCAGGGTCGGGCGAGGCCACCTGGCGAGGACACGACTGGGTCATGCCCCCTAAGGAACCGGAAGAGCGTAAACCCTCAGGCAAGGCCGCGCGTCCCACTGATGTGACCACCGAAACCCTCCTGGCCGACAGGTCCATGGGGGCGGTGCCGGTCGGGTGGGATGCCGACGTGGCCGTGACCGCGCTTTACAGCGCGCACTTTCGGTCATTGGTGCGTCTCGCCGTGTTGCTGGTACGCGACATGGCAACCGCGGAGGAAGTCGTGCAGGACGCGTTCGTCGCCATCCATGGCGCCTGGCGCAGACTGCGTGACCCCGACAAAGCACTCGCCTACCTGCGTCAATCCGTCGTCAACAGGTCCCGTTCCGTGCTGCGTCACCGCGCGGTCGTCGAGAAGTACGCACCCAAGGGGCTGCCCGATGCGCCCAGTGCCGAAAACGGCGCGATCGGTGAGCTGGAACGCTCCGCCGTCATCGAGGCACTGAGATCCCTGCCGGCACGTCAGAGAGAGGCACTGGTCCTTCGCTACTACGGTGATCTGTCCGAGGCTGAGATCGCCCACGCCATGGGCATCAGCAAGGGCGCGGTCAAGAGCCACACGGCACGTGGCATGGCCGCCTTGCGATCCGTCCTGGAGAAAATGTCATGACCCAGCCCCCCGACGAGCACGGCGACATCCTGCGCCGTGCGCTCCGCGCGGAGGCGGACGCGGTCGTACCCTCGCCGGAAGGATTGGAGATCATCCGGGCCCGCATCGAGCGGCGCGGAGTGCGCAACCTGTTCTGGTGGCGCGCGGGCGCCGCGGCCGCCAGCGCGGTGCTGGTGGCGGGCACCATCGTGATGGTGGTCCCGGAGCTGCGCCAGCGCGTGATCGAGCAGCCCTATCAGGAGGTGCGCAGCACCTCCAGCAGCACGCCTCCGGCCAAGTCCTCGACCAGCCGACCCCCGTCGCCCAAGTCGACCGTCCGCGACGACGTGCCGCCGTCGCCGGTCGTCCCCGACCCGATCACTTCACCGCCCCGGCAACCCGCGTCGGAGACGGCCAAGTCGACCAGCAAGCCCACGCCCACCCCGACGCCCACCCCCTGCCCGTCGGCCGCCGAGGAGCAGGTGGAGCCGCCGTCCGACTGTCCCACGGCCACCCCGACCCCCACCCCCACGCCGACGTTCTCCGATACGGAGATCCCGGCCACGTCGTGCCCCGCCGAGGAGTGCCCCCCGGGCGACGCCGTCCCCACGCCGACGGACGTTTCCAGCCCGCTGCTGGGCACACCCCCCGCCGCTCCGTGACCTGATCCCTCACCAGCGGCCGGTCCTGGCGAGCAGCACCGCCGCCGCCGCCACTCCCGCCGTCGAGGTGCGCAGCACCGTCGGGCCGAGCAGCACCGGCAGCGCCTTCGCCCCCCGGAACGCGGCGAGCTCCTGATCCGACACCCCGCCCTCGGGTCCCACCACCACGACGATGTCGCCGCCGGCCGGCAGCGCCACCCGCGACAGCGGCTCGGCCGCCTCCTCGTGCAGCACCAGGCCCAGGGCCGCGCCAGTCAGCAGCGCCTCCACCCGGGCGGTCGACGCCGGCTCCGTCACCTCGGGCAGATGGAAGCGGCGCGCCTGCTTGCCCGCTTCGCGCGCCGTCGACCGCCACCGGTGCAGCGCCTTGGCGACCTTGTCGCCCTTCCACTGGGTGATGCTCCGCGAGGCCGCCCACGGCACGATCACGTCCACGCCCGCCTCGGTCATCATCTCCACGGCCAGCTCGCCCCTGTCGCCCTTCGGCAACCCCTGGACGACGACCAGCCTGGGCTGCGGGGCCGCGACCTCGTACCGCGCCAGCACGTCCAGCGTGAGCGCGTCCTTGCGCACCTCCCGCACCACGCACTCGGCCACCGAGCCCGCCCCGTCGGTCAGGTCGACCCGCTCGCCCTCCCGCAGGCGCCGGGCCGCGGCGGCGTGCCGCCCCTCGGGCCCGTCGAGCACCAGCTCGGACCCGCTCAGATCCGCCGCGAGGAACACCGGAACCGTCACCCCAGGCACTCCAGATTCTTGACGTTATGCAGCCAAGCGAACACGTAGCGCAATATCGTGTCACGTGCAGTCGCACTTTCCTGAGTCACTTTACGAGGGGTCAGCGCGATGACCGTCTCCCGCCGGCTCCCCTGGCCGCCGCCCGTCAGGGCGCGCCTCGCCCTGCCGCTGGCCGTCTCGACGCTCCTGCTGATAGCCGGCCTGGGAGCGGGCGCCGCGGACCGGTGGCGCACCAGGGATGAGGCCGCCGCGACCGCCCGCCACGCCGGCCGGGTGCTCGCCACGCAGGAGCTGATCCACTCGCTCCAGCGCGAGCGCGGCCTCACCGTGGGACTGCTCGCCGGTGACACCCGGTTCGCGGCCGAGCTGGACTCCGGACGCCGCGCCACGGACCGGGCCAGGGCCAGGCTCGACGCGCTGACACCCGGCGTGCGCGACCCGCTCGCGGGCCTGCGGGCGGCGCGCTCCGGCACCGCCACCGCGCAGACGGCCTTCGCCTCGTTCACGGGGGCGATCTCGGCCCTGCTGGACGCCTCCGCCGCCGGGCCGGGGCGCGGCGATCCGGCGCTGGCGCGCGGACTGCAGGCGCTGGAGGCCATCAGCAGAGCCAAGGAGGAGGCCTGCCAGGAGCGAGCCACCATCACGGGGGCGTTCGCGGCGGGCTCGTTCACCCCTGAGAGCCACCTCGGCCTCCTCCAGATGCGCGCCGCCAAGGCGGACGCCTTCGCCAGGTTCGAGCGGCTGGCCACCCCGGCGGGCAAGGCGGCCCTGGCCGGCGCCCAGCACAGCGGCCGGACGGCCCGGGTCGCCGCGATGGAGCTGGAGGCCGTCGAGGGCGGCACGGCGCTGTCGGTGAGCCCACGTGCCTGGCATACCGCGACCACCGCCTACGACGACGCCCTGAGGAGCGTGCAGCAGTCGGTGACGGAGGAGGTGCGCGCGCTGGCCCTGGCGGCCGAGGAGCGCGGCACCCGGCACCTGACCGTGCTCGGCTCGCTGGGGGCCGCGCTGGTCCTGGGCATGCTCGTGCTCGGCGCGCTCACCGCCCGCTCGATCCTGCGCCCCCTGCGGCGCCTGGCCGGCCAGGCGGGCGAGCTGGCCGACCACGTCGCCCGCGTCGAGGACGGCCTCCCGCCGTCCGGCGACCCTCCCGCCGGCCCCGGCGTCCCCGCGCTGCCCTGGGCCGGCCGCCGCGACGACGAGTTCGCGGAGGTGGCCGGCGCGCTCGGCGACATGCACCGCAGCGCCGTACGGATGGCGGCCGAGCGGACGGCACTGCGGCGCGACACCACCGAGTCGCTGGTCGACCTCGGCGTGCGCCACCGCAACCTGGTGCACCGCCAGCTCAGCTTCATCAGCGTGCTGCAGCGCAACGAGTCCGACCCCGCCACCCTGGCCAGGCTCTGCGAGCTGGACCGCCTGACGAGCCGCATGCGCCGCAACGCCGAGAGCCTGCTGGTCCTGGCCGGCAAGCGGGGACCGCGCCGCTCGTCGGAGCCCGTCCCGGTGGCCGACGTGCTGCGCCTGGCCCTGACCGAGGTCGAGGACCACCACCGGGTCACGCTGCGCGTGGTGGACGGCGCGCCGCTCAGGGGCGCGGTCGTGGCCGAGGTGGCCCACCTGCTGGCCGAGCTGGTGGAGAACGCGCTGACCTTCTCGCCACCCGATTCGCAGGTGGAGGTGTGGGCACGCGCCGACGACGGCGAGTGCCGCATCACCATCACCGATCACGGCGTCGGCATGACCACCGAGGAGCTGGCCACGTCCAACGCCCGGCTACGCGGCGAGGAGAGCTTCCTGGTGGCCCCCACCCGGTGCCTGGGCCACCACGTGGTGGGCAGGCTGGCCGAGCGGCTCGGCGTCAGGGTGTGGCTGCACGAGTCGCTCCGCTGCGGCGTCACCGCGCGGGTGGCGCTCCCGGAGGAGCTGATGGCGGTGGCGCCGCGGCCCGAGCAGCCGCCAGAGCTGCTCGGCGGCCTCAGCGCCCGTTGAAGGCGTCGCGCAGCCGCGAGAAGAAGCCCTGCTGGCCCGGGGCGAACTTGCCCGGCGGGCGCTCCTCGCCGCGCAGCTTGGCCAGCTCGCGCAGCAGCTCCTCCTGGGCGGTGTCGAGGCGGTGCGGGGTCTCGACGTTCACGTGGATGAGCAGGTCGCCCCGGCCCGTCTCGTTGAGCCGCTGCACGCCGCGCCCGTACATGGTGATGACCTGGCCCGACTGCGTGCCCGGCCGGACGTCGATCTCCTCGGCGCCGTCGAGCGTCTCGACGGTGAGGATGGTGCCGAGCGCGGCGGCCGTCATCGGGATCTGGACGGTGCAGTGGAGGTCGTCGCCGCGCCGTTCGTAGATCTCGTGCGGGCGCTCGACGATCTCCAGGAAGAGGTCTCCGGGCGGGCCGCCGCCGGGGCCGACCTCGCCCTCGCCGGCGAGCTGGATGTGGGTGCCGTCCTCGACGCCCGCGGGGATGCGCACCTTGATCGTGCGGCGGGTGCGCACCCGGCCGTCGCCGGAGCACTCCTGGCACGGGTGGCGGATGATGCTGCCGAAGCCGCCGCACTGCGGGCATGGCCGCGAGGTCATGACCTGGCCCAGGAACGACCGGGTGACCTGCGAGATCTCACCGCGGCCGTTGCACATGTCACAGGTGTCGGGGTGGGTGCCCGGCGCCGCGCCGGCGCCCTGGCACACCTCGCACATCACGGCCGTGTCGACGACCAGCTCGCGGGTGGTGCCGAACGCGGTCTCGCGCAGGTCGAGCTCGACCCGGATGGTCGCGTTGCGGCCCCTGCGGGCGCGGCTTCGCGGACCGCGCGCGCCGGCGGCGGTGCCGAAGAAGGCGTCCATGATGTCGCTGAACGGGAACCCCGCGCCGAAGCCGCCGGCGCCGGCCGCCGCGCCCGCGCCGCCGAACGGGTCGCCGCCCAGGTCGTACATCTGGCGCTTGCTCGGATCCGACAGCACCTCGTAGGCCTGCGTGATCTCCTTGAACCGCTCTTGGGTGGCGGGATCGGGATTCACGTCAGGGTGCAGCTCGCGAGCCAGCCGGCGATAGGCCTTCTTGATCTCGTCCTGACTGGCGTCACGGCGCACCCCGAGGGTGGCGTAGTAGTCGCTGTTTGCCACTTATCGACCTCTTAAGATGCAGCCAGGATCTGGCTGACGTAGCGTGCCACCGCGCGCACGGCGCCCATCGTCACGGGGTAGTCCATCCTCGTGGGACCCAGCACGCCGAGCCGGGCCAGTTGGTTGTCGCCTGAACCGTATCCCGTTGCGACGATGGACGTGCCGCGGAGTCCGGTGTAGGCGTTCTCCGATCCGATGCGCACGGTGAGCGCGGACGGGGTGTCTGTGGATGTCTCGCCGAGCAGCCGCATGAGCACGACCTGCTCCTCCAGCGCCTCGAGCACGTCGCGCAGCCCGACGCTGAAGCCGGCTCCGGCGAGGTTGGCGGCACCGGCGAAGACGATCTTCTCGTCGTGGCGCTCGACGAGCGTTTCGAGGAGGACGGACAGGATCGTCGCCACGGCGGGACGATCCTCGGCCGGCAGCCGCTCGGGCAGGTCGGCCACCAGGTCGGGCACGTTGCCCAGCCCGCAGCCGTCGAGACAGCTGTTGAGCACCGCGCGCAGGTGCGCGATGCGGGTGTCCTCCACCACTTCGGGCAGCTCGATCACGCGCTGCTCGACGCGGCCGGTGTTGGTGATCAGCACCAGCATGACGCGCCGCTCGGTGAGCGGCACGAGCTCGACGTGACGCACCGTGGAGCGGGTCAGCGTCGGATACTGCACGACGGCGACCTGCCTGGTCAGCTGCGCGAGCAGCCGCACCGTGCGGGTCACCACGTCGTCGAGGTCCACCGCGCCCGCCAGGAAGGTCTCGATCGCCCTGCGCTCGGCTCCGGACAGCGGCTTGATCTGGGAGAGCCTGTCCACGAACAGGCGATATCCCTTGTCCGTCGGCACCCGCCCGGCGCTGGTGTGCGGCTGGGTGATGTACCCCTCCTCCTCCAGCGCGGCCATGTCGTTTCTGACCGTCGCCGGCGAGACCTTCAGGTTGTGACGCTCGGCGAGCGCCTTGGAGCCCACCGGTTCGTTGGTCGACACGTAATCTTCGACAATGGCGCGAAGCACCGCGAGTTTACGATCGTCGAGCACGTGCGCACCTCCTACCGCTGCCTTACGGGAAACGCCAGGTCTAGCACTCTGTGTTCCCGAGTGCCAAGTGTACGGCTCTCACTCACAAGGTGCGATAACGCCGTGGGCTCACCGCTGCTGGCGTGCGTGAATAACAAGCCTCACACTTGCCGACATGACCGACAAATCACACCCTCCGCCATACGGTCCCCCGTCAGAGCCGGGGCATTCCTCCGACGAGCCACCACAATCCTCCCCGTACGGCCCGCCACCGCAGGGACAGCCCGACCAGTACGGCCCACCACCGCAAGGACAGCCGCAGCCGTACGGTCAGCCACCCCCGCACGGGCAGCCGCCACCGTACGGGCCACCACCCCAGTACGGCCCACCACCGCAGTACGCGCAACCCCCTCAATACGCGCAACCACCGCAGTACGGCCAGGGACCACCGCAGTACGGCCAGGCACCGCTGTTCGACCAGAGCGGACCCCAGCAGTACGGCCAGAGCGGGCCCCAACAGAGCGGACCCCAGCAGTACGGCCAGAGCGGGCCCCAGCAGAGCGGGCCCCAGCAGTACGGCCAGCCCGCCTTCGACCAGCCTGCCTTCGACCAGCCTGCCTTCGACCAGTTCGGCCAACCGTTCCAGCCGCCGTTCGCGCCGCCCGTGGACCCGAAGGCGGTCAGGCCCCGGTTGCGGTGGATCGGCGTCGCCTGGGGGCTCGCCGTCGCGTGCATCGTCGCAGGCGTGATCCTCTCCGTCAGCGGTTTGGTCAACAGTGTGGAGAGCGTGGCGCCGACCAAGACCTTCACCGCCGGCGAGCGGGCCGTCGTGTCGCTCGACCCGGCCGACGCCCCCGTCGTCTACCTCGCCAGCGACACGCGGGTGCACTACCAGTGCCAGATCTCCGGCGGCCCCGGCCGGGCCACCCTGTTGCCGGTGTCCGGCACGCAGAACCTCACGCTGGAGGGCACGAAGTGGCAGCAGGTCCTGCGAATCAACGCGCCCGCCGCGGGCGACTACCAACTCACCTGCATCACCCAGGAGCAGGCGGACGTGCGGTTCGGCGTCGGCCGTGACGTGACCGCCGCCGTGGGCGGGGTCCTGGGCGGGGTGGCGTTGCTGGTGCTCGTCCCCGGAGTCTGCGTGCTCGCCGCGATCATCGTGACGATCGTGGTGCTGGTACGCCGCAGCAGCCACCGGAAGCGCCTTGCAGTCAGAGGGTGATTTGCTACGGTCCCCGTGTGTACGAGGGTGATGTTCTCGCGGGAAACTGGCGGCGCCCGGGCAAGGGCAAGATTCCCCAGGTGCCGGCCGAGCCGGATCTGGTCGTGGAAGACGCCGACAGCGGCTTCTGCGGCGCCGTGGTGGCCTGCGACAAGGAGGCGGTCACCCTGGAGGACCGCTTCGGCAGGCGCCGGCTGTTCCCGCTCGAGCCCGCCGCGTTCCGGCTGGAGGGCAAGGTCGTGACGCTGGTACGGCCACAGGCCGCCACGGCGCGGGCCCCGAGGCGCAGCGCGTCCGGCTCGATCGCCGTGGAGGGGCTGCGCGCCAGGGTGGCCAGGCAGAGCCGCATCTATGTCGAAGGCGTGCACGATGCCGCGCTGGTGGAGAAGATCTGGGGCCACGACCTGCGCGTCGAGGGCGTCGTGGTCGAGTATCTGGAGGGCGTGGACGATCTGCCGGAGATCGTCGACGAGTTCGCGCCCGAGCCGGGTCGCCGGCTCGGCGTCCTCGTCGACCACCTGGTGGCGGGCTCCAAGGAGAGCCGCATCGCCGCCCGGGTGACCTCTCCGCACGTGCTCGTGGTCGGTCACCCGTTCATCGACATCTGGCAGGCGGTCAAGCCGTCCTCGGTCGGGATCCCGGCCTGGCCGGACGTGCCGCGAGGGGTGCCGTGGAAGGAAGGCGTGATCGCCGCGCTGGGCTGGCGCGTGGAGCCGGCCGACGCGTGGCGGCGCATCCTCGGCGCCGTCTCCAGCTACGCGGACCTGGAGCCCGAACTCCTCGGCCGGGTAGAGGAACTCATCGACTTCGTAACGGAGGCATCATGAGCCAGGACCCGCACCCCCCACCGGACGACGACGCGACGGTCCGCATCCCCGGCGCCCGTTCCTCGGGCCGGCAGGACCCCGCCCCGCCCGACCCCGGCCTCCAGCCCGGCTCCACCGCCGAGCAGCCCGGCTCCACCGCCGAGCCCGACCCGGACACCCAGCCGGGCCAAAATCCCCAGCCTGACCCGGATGCCCAGCCGGGCCCGGTTCCCCAGCCCACCTCGGGCGCCCAGCCCACTTCGGGCGCCCAGCCCACCTCGGGCGCGCAGCCCACTCCCGCAGCCCACCCCGACCATGGCGATCGGCCCGGTCCTGGCGGCCAGTCCGGTCCTCAGCCCGAGCACAGTCCGCAGGGTGGCCGGGCAGACCAACCCGAGCCAAGCGCCCACCCCACCCCAGGCCCCGCCCCTCAGCCGGGCTCCCAGCCCGAATCCCAACCCGGCTCCCCGTACAACCCACAGCCCGACTCTCAGCCCGGCCCCGACTCTGAGTCACAGCCCCGCCATCAGTACGACCCACAGCCCGGCCCCCAGCCCGAGTCGCGGCCCGGCTTCCCGTACACCCCTCAGCCCCCGCAGTACGGCTTCCAGCCTGGGCAGGAGCCTCAGCCCGGTTACGGCTACGGTCAGCCACCGCCGCCGCCCGGGTACGCCCCACCGCCGCCCGGATACGCGCCGCCGCCCGGATACGCACCACCACCCGGATACGCGCCGCCGCCGGGGTACGCGGGTCCGCCGCAACGTCAGCCGCACACACCCGGCAGGTACGGCCCGCGTCCGGGTAGCGACGACACCACCATGGCCATGGTGGCGCACCTGCTCGGCCTGCTCATCTCGTGGGTCGGCCCGCTGGTCCTCTACCTGGTGAAGAAGGACGAGTCCCCGTATGTCAGGGACCAGGCGGCCGAGGCGCTCAACTTCCAGATCACCGTGTTCATCGGCTACATGGTGGCCGGCGTCCTGGCGATCGTCCTGATCGGGTTCCTGCTGATCCCGGTCGTCTGGGTCGTGTCGCTGATCTTCCAGATCCAGGCCGCCATAGCCGCCAACCAGGGCGCGAACTACCGCTACCCGGTCAGCATCCGGCTGATCAGCTGAGCAGGTCGCGCACCAGCGCGTCGGCGAGCAGCCGCCCGCGCAGGGTGAGCACCATCAGGCCGGTCTTGAACGCCTCCGGCTCCAGCAGCCCCTCGGCCAGGGCCGCGGCGACTCGCGTGCGCGCCCGAGGGGCGACGTCGGCGAGCGGGTAACCGGATGACAGCCTGAGCTCCAGCATGAGGCGCTCGGTGACGCGGTCGTCGGCGGTCAGTTCCTCGCGGGCGTGCGCGGGCGAGACGCCCTCGGCGAGGCGCTGGGCGTAGGGGGCGGGGTGTTTGACGTTCCACCAGCGGGTGCCGCCGACGTGGCTGTGCGCGCCGGGGCCGACGGCCCACCAGTCGCCGCCGGTCCAGTAGAGCAGGTTGTGGCGGCAGCGGGCGTCGTCGGAGGTGGCCCAGTTGGACACCTCGTACCAGCGGAATCCGGCCTCGGCCAGCATCGCGTCGGCGATCAGGTAGCGGTCGGCGGCCACGTCGTCGTCGGGCATCGGCAGCTCGCCGCGGCGGATCCTGGCCGACAGCCGAGTGCCCTCCTCGACGATGAGCGAGTAGGCCGAGACATGGTCGGGCTCGGCGGCGACCGCGGCCGCCAGCGAGGCGCGCCAGTCGTCGTCGGACTCTCCCGGCGTGCTGTAGATCAGGTCGAGGTTGACGTGCTCGAACCCGGCCTTGCGCGCCTCCAGCACGGCCTGCGCGGCCCTGCCCGGCGTGTGCTGGCGGTCGAGCACCTTCAGCACGTGCTCGCGGGCGCTCTGCATGCCGAAGCTGACCCGGTTGAAGCCGCCTGCGCGGAGTCTTTCCAGATAGTGCGGATCGACGGACTCGGGGTTCGCCTCCGTCGTCACCTCCGCGCCCGCTTTCAGCCCGAACTCGGCGTCGATCGCCGCCAGGATCCTGGCCAGGTCCTCGGCCGGCAGCAGCGTCGGCGTGCCACCGCCGAAGAACACCGTCTCGACCGGAAGATCCACCTCGCCGAGGACCCGGCGTGCGAGCCGTATCTCCGCGATCGCGGTGTCGGCGTAGTCGCGGTGCGAGGCGCCGGGACCGAGCTCGGTGGCGGTGTAGGTGTTGAAGTCGCAGTAGCCGCAGCGTGTCACGCAGAACGGGACGTGCACGTAGAAGCCGAACGGCCGCTCGCCGAGGCCGAGCAGGGCGCTGTCCGGCAGCTCGCCGGAAGCGGGCGCGGGATCTCCGTCAGGCAACGTGGATGGCACGCCTACCAGTGTGCCCGCTGCCATTGACTGCCCGATCCGGTGGCTCTACGATCCGGGCAACTTATAGGAAAGTTTCCTATAAGAATCCTCCCGGGAGGCGCCCTCCGTGAAGAAGCTTCTCATCGCACTCTCCCTCTTACTCAGCCTCACGGCGGTCGCGGTGCCGGCCCAGGCCCAGGTCCAGACAGGCAAGGACGCCCGTTTCAAGCGGGTCGCCTACTTCATCCAGTGGGGCGTCTACGGGCGCAACTATCACGTCAAGGACATGGACACCAGCGGCGCCGCCGCCAAGCTCACCCATGTCAACTACGCCTTCGGCTTCGTCAACCCCGAAGGCGCCTGCTACTCGGCCGACCCGTGGGCCGACTGGCAGCGCCCCGTCCCCGCCGAGCAGAGCGTGGACGGCGTGGCCGACGAGACCGGCCAGGCGCTCAACGGCAACCTCAACCAGCTCCGCAAGCTCAAGGCCAAGCACCCCGGCCTCAAGGCCCTCATCTCGCTGGGCGGCTGGACGGGCTCGAAGTACTTCTCCGACGCCGTGCTCACCCCCGAGTCCCGCGCCGAACTCGCCCGATCCTGCGTCGACCTGTGGCTCCGCGGGAACCTCCCCGGCCTCGAACCGGGAGCGGGAGCAGGCGTGTTCGACGGCATCGACCTGGACTGGGAGTGGCCAGGCTCGTCAGGCGCCGAGGGCAACATCATCCGGCCCGAGGACAAGCGGAACTTCACCCTCTTCGTCGAGGAACTCCGCTCGCAGCTCACGGCGTTCTCCTCCAAGGCCCAGCTCACCGCCTTCCTCCCCGCCGCCGCGGCCAAGATCGACGCCGGCTTCGAGGTGCGGCGCGTCTTCGACCAGCTCGACTTCGCCACCATCCAGGGCTATGACCTGCGCGGCAGCTGGGAGACCCGGACCGGGCACAACGGCAACCTCTTCACCGACCGCCGCGACCCCAACGAGGTCCGCTACAGCGTCGACCAGACCGTCCGCGACTACCTGCGGCGCGGCGCCCCGGCCCGCAAACTCGTCATCGGCGTCCCCGCGTACGGCCAGGGCTGGACCGGCGTCACGGCCGGCGGCGACGGCCTCTACAAGCCGGCCGCCGGGCCCGCCCCCGGCAAGTGGGCGGCGGGCAGCGAGGACTACAAGGACCTGGTGACCAAGCCCGGCAAGCGCCACCGCGACCTGCGCACCGGCACGGTCTGGCTGTACGACGGCAACGAGTTCTGGTCGTACGACGACCCGGCGGTGCTGCTGCAGAAGGCGGCCTACATCCGCCTCAAGGGGCTGGGCGGCTCCATGATGTGGTCCATCGACCAGGACGACTCCCGCGCCTCCCTCACCTCGGCCCTCTACACGGTTCTCAGGTAGCCCTCCGCGCTCCGGCCCACCGCACGCTCTTGAGGCGGCGGGGGCCGGACGGCCCCGCTTCTCCTCGCGCGGATGCGCACGCGCCCGCGTCCGCGCGAGGTTCGGTCGCCCGGCCGGGCGTCAGAAGGCGGCCCCCAGGACGCGGGTGGCCACCCGGTCCCACTGGCTGTCGTGTCCGGGCACGGCCAGGATGCGGCGCAGCAGTTCCTCGTCCCCGTGATAGGCCAGGAACGACTCGGCGACCGTCACGCTCCCTTCGGGCCTGGAGACGACCTCCACCTCGTCGCCCACGCCCAGCTCCCCCAGCTCAACGACCTTCAGGTAAGCCCCCGGCCGCCCGGTCTCGGTGAACCGCTTGACCCAGCCCGGCTCGTCCAGCCAGTTGCGGAACACCACGCACGGCACCCGAGGCCCGCTCACCTCGAGGAGCGCGGTCCCGATCCGCCATCGCTCACCGATCAGCGCGCCGTTGACGTCGATGCCGGACGTCGTCAGGTTTTCACCGAACTGGCCGTCGCGCAGCTCGCGCCCGAGCTCCCGCTCCCACCAGTCGTAGTCCTCACGGGCATAGGAGTAGACGGCGTGGCCCGGCGCGCCATGATTCTTCTCGTCCGCACGCTCGTCGCCGGCCAGCCCGTTGGCGCCGACCGCCACGCGGTGCGTCACGGGCTGCTTGTCGATGGCCGTCCGCCCCAGCCTGCCCGCCCACTCAGCGTCAATCGCTTTTCCGACATTTACTGAAATAGCACGCATACCGCGACGGTAGCCCAGGAACGCGACAGCACCGCATGGGTTTACCGATTTGTCGCGTTGAGCTGGGAGTCGGCGTCGAAGTCGGCCAGCTGTAAGAGCGTCTCCAGGGCCGCCTGGCGTGTCTCCTCGACCGACTCGCCCCGCTCGCCGAAACAGTCCGCCGCCACGTCGAGCAGGGCCGTCACCACGGCGGCGTCGGGGAACGGTACATCCACCACGACCTTGCCGTCCTCCCCCACCTCCGCGGGCATCAGATGCAGCCGGATCAGCCTCCGCGTCTCCTCCGCCACGGCGACCCCCAGCACGGCAGCACGCTCGAATCGCTCAGCAGCAATCATGTCACCCTCCAGTCGCACAGGTGTTCGGATGACCCAAAGCTAGCCTCCGCCACCGACAGAATCCCCGTCCCGCACGGCGATCCGGCCGGATCGCCACTCCTGTCACATGGTGGCTAGGCTCGAACCGTGCGTCAGATGATCATCGCTGTCAGCGGCCTCTCCGTGGAGCTCGGCGGCAACCCGGTGCTGCGGGACATCGACCTGACCGTCGCCGCGGCGGAGCTGGTCACCGTGGTCGGCCCCAACGGATCCGGCAAGTCGACCCTCCTCCGCTGCCTGGCCGGGCTCCTGCCCGTCACCGGCGGCACGGTGGAGGTGTTCGGCGCGCCGCCCGCCGACGAGCCCGCCTTCTGGCGGCGGGCGGTGCTGGTGGGCGAGGAGCCGGCCTGGTATCCGGGGCTCACGGTCCGCGAGCACCTGGAGCTGACACGCACCGTGCACACCGGACCGCGCCTGACCGTGGACGCCGCACTGGGCCTGTTCGACCTGGCCGAGCGCGCCGACGCGCCGCCGCTGAACCTGTCGACCGGTCAGCGTCAGCGCCTCCTCCTCGCCACCGCGCTGCTGAGGCCCAGCGAGCTCCTGCTGCTCGACGAGCCGGAGCGCGGCCTCGACACCGGCTTCCGCGAGCGGCTGGCCGTACTGCTGGACGAGTACGCCGCCGAGGGCGGCGGCGTCGTCATGGCCACCCACGACCAGGCGCTAGCCGCGCGGGGCCGTCAGGTCTCACCGGCCGGCGGCCGGGTGAGCACCGCGAGAGGGACCACATGAGCACCCACCCTGCCGCCTCCGTGCGCGAGGTGCGGGCGTTCGTCCGTTCGCGGCGCCGCACCTCCCCCGGCCTGCTCGACGGCTACACGACCCTGTTCATGCTGGCGATGACCGTGGCGGTGCTGGGCCGGCCCGCCCTCGCCGCGGTGGAGGCGCTGGGCGGTCACGCGGACGTCACCAGGATGGGGGCCGGCACAGCGCTGCTGGCGCTGTCGCTGGCTGCGGCCCTGGCCGGGGCGCGGGCCCTGGGGCCGGTGCTGCTGTCCCCGTCCGACGCGGCGTGGCTCGTGCTGACACCTCTGGATCGCCGGGCGGTGCTCGCCCGCCCGGCGCGGGTCCTGGCGGTGCTCGCGCTGGTGGCGGGGGCCGTGCTGGGGCTGGCACTGCTGTCCGTGCTGGGCGCGCCCGACCAGCTCACGTGGCGGCTCGTCGGCGCGATGGTGCTGGGGATGTCCGCGAGCGCGGGCGGGATGGCGCTGGCCGTGCTCGGCCAGGCGTCCTCTTCGTGGCACGTGTGGCTCTCCACGGCGCTCGCGGTGCTCCTGGTGGTGGCCCTGGTCGCGGCGTTCGGGCCGGCGCGCGTGCCGCTCGCCGCCGCGGCGGGCGCGCCCCTGACGGCGGTGGCCGCCGCCGCTTCGGGCGCGGCGGCCCTCGCCGCTCTTCTGGTACGGCGTGCGTGGGTGATGCTCGGCCGGATGCCCGCCAGGTCCCTGCTGGCAGCCTCCACGAGGGCCGGGCATGTGGCGTCCGCGGCCGTGACGCTGGATCCAGGCGCGCTGACCTGGATCGCCGAGGACAACCACTGGCGGGCCCGCAAGCTGCGCTCGGCGCGGTGGCCGTCGATGCCCGCACCGCTCGCCATGGCGTGGCCGGACTGGCTCCGGCTGGCGCGCCGCCCGGCGCGGCTCGCGATGTTGGCGGCGTCCGCGGCGCTGCCCGCCGTACTCGCGCAGGCGGGCGCGCACGGCCCCGCGGTGGGCGTGAGCGTGCTGGCAGGGGGCCTGGCCGTGGCCGCAACCGGCGTGTCTGGGGCGCGCAGAGACGGCGACAACCCGGCGCTGGCGCGCCTGCTCGGCGTGGGGCCCCGCACCGCACTGCTGGCGCGCGCGCTGCTGCCCGCGGTGCTCGGCGGGGTGTGGACCGCGTCGGCGCTGGTGGTTGTCGAGCTCGCCCAGCCGGCCGTCCTGGGCGGTGCGGGCGGTGGCTGGTGGCTGTTCGGGCCGTTGACCGCGCCGGCGCTCGCAGCCGCCGCCCTGCGGATGGCCAGGAGGGCGCCGGTCGACCATTCGATGCCGGTCATCGAGATGGCGGGCGGCGCCATCCCGACAGGGCCGGTGTTCTGGGCGCTCACCGGAGTCGACCTGGCGCTGCTCGGCTGCCTGCCCGCCGCCATGGCCCTGACGACGCGGCCTGCGGGGATCACCGCTTTCCTGGTCGCCCAGGCGCTGGCAGGGGCTGCCGTGCTCGCCGCGTTCGTGCTGCGCGCGAGAGCCCGGCGAGGTGACGGGTAGCCCCGCTTCCAGCCGCGCCCGACGTCCTCGGACTCCGAGAGCGCTACTTCTTGGGCTTGTCGGCGCCGGAGTCGGTCGACAGAGCTGCGACGAAGGCCTCCTGGGGCACCTCGACGCGGCCGACCATCTTCATCCGCTTCTTGCCTTCCTTCTGCTTCTCCAGCAGCTTGCGCTTACGGGAGATGTCGCCGCCGTAGCACTTGGCCAGAACATCCTTGCGGATGGCGCGGATGTTCTCGCGGGCGATCACGCGGGCCCCGATGGCGGCCTGGATCGGCACCTCGAACTGCTGCCTGGGGATCAGCTCACGCAGCTTCTTGGCCATGTCGACGCCGTAGGCGTAGGCCTTGTCCTTGTGCACGATGGCGCTGAAGGCGTCGACCGGCTCGCCCTGCAGCAGGATGTCCACCTTGACGAGCTCCGACTCCTGCTCGCCCGCGGGCTCGTAGTCGAGCGAGGCGTAGCCGCGGGTGCGGGACTTGAGCTGGTCGAAGAAGTCGAAGATGATCTCGCCGAGGGGCAGCGTGTAGCGGATCTCGACGCGGTCCTCCGACAGGTAGTCCATGCCGAGGAGCTGGCCGCGCCTGCCCTGGCAGATCTCCATGATCACGCCGATGAACTCGGCCGGGGCCAGAATGGTCGACTTGGTGACCGGCTCGAAGACCTGCGCGATCTTGCCGCCGGTGGGGAACTCCGACGGGTTGGTGACGGTCAGCTCGCTGCCGTCCTCCATGACCACCCGGTAGACGACGTTGGGCGCGGTGGAGATCAGCGTCAGGCCGAACTCCCGCTCCAGCCGCTCACGGATGATCTCCATGTGCAGCAGGCCGAGGAAGCCGACGCGGAAGCCGAACCCGAGCGCGGCCGAAGTCTCCGGCTCGTAGATGAGCGAGGCGTCGTTGAGCTGGAGCTTGTCGAGCGCCTCGCGCAGCTCGGGATACTGGTCGCCGTCGATCGGATACAGGCCGGAGAACACCATGGGGCGGGGATGGTCGTAGCCCGCCAGCATCTCCTCGGCGGGCTTGACGACCGTGGTCACGGTGTCGCCGACCCGTGACTGGCGCACGTCCTTGACGCCGCTGATCAGGTAGCCCACCTCGCCGACGCCAAGTCCCAGCTCGGACACCTTGGGCTCGGGCGAGATGACGCCGATCTCCAGCGTCTCGTGCGCGGCCTTGGTGGACATCATGAGGATGCGCTCGCGCTTGCCCAGGTGGCCGTCGATCACCCGCAGGTAGGTCACGACGCCCCGGTAGGTGTCGTAGACGGAGTCGAAGATCAGCGCGCGGGCGGGCGCGTCGGCGTCGCCGACGGGCGGCGGAACCGTCTGGACCACGTGGTCGAGCAGCTCCCGCACGCCCACGCCGGTCTTGCCCGACACGCGCAGCACGTCGGACGGGTCGCAGCCGATCAGCCCGGCCAGCTCCTCGGCGAACTTCTCCGGCTGCGCCGCGGGCAGGTCGATCTTGTTGAGCACCGGGATGATGTGCAGGTCGTTGTTCATCGCCAGGTAGAGGTTGGCCAGCGTCTGCGCCTCGATGCCCTGCGCGGCGTCGACCAGCAGGATCGCGCCTTCACACGCCTGCAGCGACCGGGACACCTCGTAGGTGAAGTCGACGTGGCCCGGAGTGTCGATCATGTTGAGGACGTGCCCGTCCCAGGGCAGCCGCACGGCCTGCGACTTGATAGTGATGCCGCGCTCGCGCTCGATGTCCATCCTGTCGAGATATTGGGCGCGCATGGACCGGTCGTCGACCACGCCGGTGATCTGCAGCATCCGGTCGGCAAGGGTCGACTTGCCATGGTCGATGTGCGCGATGATGCAGAAGTTGCGGATCAACGCGGGGTCGGTCTGGCCAGGCTGAATGCGCACCGAAGTCCGTTTCGACAGGGTTGAGGTCAAGCAGTCTTTCATGGTGACATGCCCGGGTGATTGCCCGAACCGTCTTCCGCCGCGGCTTGCGCGTGCTCGCGCTCGCCTTGGCCATCCTGATCGCGCTGGTCGTCTTGGTCGCCGGCACGCTCCGTATCCAGTTTACCGGCGCGCCCGCGGACTGGGCGAAGAGCACCGGCAATGACGCCATGTGGCTGGGACACATGTGGGTCGACGGCCGCCGCACCGAGCCGGACGTGCAGCGGCTCGCCACACAGCTCCGCGCCACGGGCATCAGAGATCTGTACGTCCACTCCGGCCCTTTCAACCGGGACGGACGCCTAGATCCAGCCAAATACCCCAACGCCGGAAATTTCGTTAAATGGGTAAAAACGCACCTTCCCGGCGTCCGCGTCTCCGCCTGGCTCGGCCAGAAAGTCAACAACGTTCTGGACCTGGACGACCCCCGGCCCAGGCAGAACGTGCTGGACGGCGTCGCCGCCATCATGAAGATCGGCTACGACGGCATCCACTACAACTTCGAGCCCATCGGCGACGGCGACACCGATTTCCTGACCCTCCTCGACCAGACCAGGCGGCACACGAAGCTGCTGTCCACGTCCACCCCGCAACTTGAGCCGTACCCCGGCATGCGCCTGGCCGCCAGAGCCGCCCTCGACCACGACAAGTACTGGTCACATGGCTTCTTCCAGCAGGTCGTGGCCCGCGTCGACCAGGTCGCCGTCATGACGTACGACTCGGGCATGCCGCTGGGGTCGCTCTACGGCGGCCACGTCGCGCGGCAGGCGGAGGTGGCCCTCGACCTGGTGCCCGAGTCCAAGTGGGTGTTCCTAGGCGCACCGGCCTACCACGATCACGGCGTCTCCTGGAGTGACGCCGCGGAGAGCGTGGCCCTGGCCGCTCAGGGCGCCAAGCTGGCGCTGTCTGAACACGGCAGGCGCGAGCGGTTCGGCCTCGCGATGTACGTGGACTTCGCGGCGACCGAGGAGGACTGGCGGGAGTACGCGACGCAGTGGCTATCCTGAAAGTCCACAAACCCTGGTCGTTGATTTGAGCAGCCACCCGGGTTATTGGTAACCTGTTCACTTGCGTGTGGCGCGCCCTCTCATCGAGCCCGCGCGCCCATCCATCACCCAGACTTTCACCGAGGCTTCTTCGTGGCGAACATCAAGTCCCAGATCAAGCGCAACAGGCAGAACGAGAAGGCCCGCCTGCGCAACAAGGCGGTCAAGTCTTCCCTGAAGACGGCCGTCCGCAAGTTCCGCGAGGCTGCCGAGCAGGGCGACCTCGAGCAGGCCGTCGCGCTCCAGCGCGTCGCTGCCCGCCAGCTCGACAAGGCCGCCAGCAAGGGCGTCATCCACAAGAACCAGGCCGCCAACCGCAAGTCGGCGATCGCCAAGCAGACCGCGGCGCTTTCCGCCAAGTAGGTCTGCTGTCACCGGAGCGCCGCACTCCCCATCCGGGGTGCGGCGTTTTCTGATGTCCGGCGCCGTACTTCGCCGCACGGAGTAAGTCCAGGGCGACTTTGTCACAGTTTCGATATCACATGCGCATCGCCGCAGCGTATCGGCTCCGTCACCGTTGAATCGATCACTTGCCCCCGGTCACCTTCCTGCCCAAGGGTTCAGTAAACAGGCGAAGGGGGACTGATGCGGGGGCCGTTGGTCGTCAAGCGGGCGTTCAGCGAGCCGCTGCTCCTGCTGGCGGCGTTCGGCTCGATCCTGCTCGCCACCACCACCCTCGTCGCGCTGACGATGTACGCCTCCTCCATCGCCGAGGCCGGGGTGCGCCGGACGATGGAGACCGCTCCGCTGCGCCAGGTGGCCCTCACCATCGGCTCCTCCGTGACGGGCGAGACCTTCCCGGAGCGCGACCGGGCCGTACGGGACCAGGTGGCCACGACCTTCACCGGCGTCGGCGCGGACATCATCACCAGCTTCCGCTCCGACTCCTACGTGATGCCCGGCCAGGAGCGCCGCGAGGTGCCCGAGCTGCTCAGGTTCGGCAGCTACGACGGCCTGGACGAGCAGGCCAGGCTCGTCTCGGGCACGTGGCCCGGCCCCGCCACGGGCGATGGCGACACGGTCGAGGCCGCCATCCCCCTGTCGGCGGCGACGGCGGCCGGGTTCGAGACCGGCCGGGAGATCACTGTGGCCGGCCGCCTGGCCCGCGAGCCCGTCAAGGTCCGCATCACCGGAGTCTTCCAGCTCGACGACCCGTTCGGCGACCGCTGGGCCGGCGAGCAACTGCTCAGCAGGGGCGTCGAGACAGGCGAGTTCACCACGTACGGCCCGCTGATGGTGCCGCGCGAGACGTTCCTGGCCCGCTTCGCCACCAACGTCAGCACCACCTGGACCGCCGTCCCCGACCTGCGGACGCTTACGCCGGAGCGGCTGCGCCCGCTGGCCGCCGGGGTCGCCGAGCTCCCCGAGTCACTCAGGGCGAACGGCTGCGCGAGCTGCACCGCCATCACGCGCCTGCCGGAGATGCTCACCCAGCTCGACACGGCCTCCCTGGTCGCCCGCTCCACCATGCTGATCCCGGTGCTGCAGCTCCTGCTGCTCGCGGCGTACGCGCTGATGCTCACCGCCCGCCTGCTCGCCGACCACCGGCGGATGGAGGTCGCGCTGCTGCGCTCGCGTGGCGCTGGAACGCTGCGCCTGGCCACGCTGGCGGGCGGCGAGGCGCTCCTGGTGGCGGTGCCGTGCGCGCTCGTCGCGCCGTTACTCGGCCCGCCGCTGCTCGCCCTGGTCAACTCGCTGCCCTGGATAGAGGCCTCCGGCGTCCGGCTCGCACCGGCGGCGGACCTGGGCACGTTCCTGGTCTCGATCGGCGTGGCGCTGGCCTCGGCCGTGCTCCTCATGCTTCCCGCCCTGTCCGGCGCGCGCCGTACCTATGTCGAGCAGCAGGCCTCGCGCGGCCGCGGCGGCGGGCGCGGGCTGATCGAGCGGGCCGGCGCGGACCTGGCGCTGCTGGTGGTGGCGGCGCTGGCGATCTGGCAGCTCCAGCACTACGGGGCGCCTGTCACCACCACCGCCGGGGGCGGCCTCGGCATCGACCCGCTCATCATCTCCGGCCCCGCGCTGGCCCTGCTCACCGGCGGCATGCTCGGCCTGCGGCTGGTCCCGCGCATCTCGAAGGTCGCCGAGCGGATCACCACCAGGCGGCCGAGCCTGGCCCCCGCGCTCGGCGCGTGGCAGGTGAGCAGACGCCCTCTCAGGTACGCCGGTCCCGCGCTGCTGCTGACCATGGCGATCGCGATCGGCATCGTGTCCATGGCGACCGCCTCCACCTGGCGGGCCTCCCAGCTCGACCAGGCGCGCCACCAGGCGGGCACGGACCTGCGGGTCTCCGGGCCGCCGGACGGGCCGGAGCTGGGCACGTTCGGCCGGGGCACCGCGTTCGCCGCGCTGCCGGGCGTCACGGCCGTCTCGCCGGCCTTCCGCGGCCAGACCGAGGTCGGCGGCGACACCGCCACCCTGCTCAGCCTGGACGCCGGCAAGCTGGAGCAGCTGTTCCAGCTGCGCCCGGACCTGTCGGCGCAGTCCGTCGGGGAGATGGCGCGCGGGCTGGGCGCGAGCCGGCCGAGCGCCGGAGCGCTGGAGCTCCCCGGCGAGCCGACCATGCTGACGGTGGCCGCGCGCATGGACCGCGACCTGCCGCTCCGTGTCCGGATCTCCGACGCCCTCGGCGTCTGGCGCGAGCTGCCGATGACCGACCTCGGCCAGGGCCGGCTCGGCGTGGACCTCCGGGCACTCGCCGGGCGGAGCGGAAAGATCACCTATCCTCTGTCCGTCCACGGCTTCGTCGCCACCCCGCCGGAGGACGGCGTCGCGAACATCAGGCTGACAGGCCTGAGCGCGGACGGGCGCGACCTCGGCGCGCCGGAGGTCAGGCTGGAGGTGCAGGGCGGGGAGCCGGTCGTGGCCGCCTTCGCCCCGCCCGCCGAGCCCGGCCCGGTGCCGGTGCTGCTCACAGCGGATCTCGCCGCTGCGAGCAAGCTGGCGGCCGGCCAGAGCGGGCAGATCAACCTGGACCGCAGGGTCATCGACGTCAAGGTGGTCGGCGTCGTCGACCAGATGCCCACGACGGAGCCCGGCCAGCCCGCCGTCCTCGTCGACTGGGCCACGCTCCAGGCTCACGGACACCTGGCCGGCCAGCAGCCCAGGCCCGCCACCGAGTGGTGGCTCGCGGGTGACGCCGGGCCCGCGCACGCCGCGCTCAGGAGCAAGCCGGAATGGGACGTCACCGTGGTCGACCAGGGCGAGCTGGCCACCGAGCTGCGCGACGACCCGCTGGCCAGCGGCCTGCAGGGAGCGCTCATCCTCGGCTTCCTGGCCGCGCTGGTGTTCGCGGCCCTCGGCTTCCTCGTCAACGCCGCCGTCGCCGCCCGCGAGCGGATGGCGGAGTTCACGATCCTGCGCGCGCTCGGCGTCAGCTTCAGGCAGGTGTTCGGGCTGCTGGCCGTCGAGCAGGCCTTCGTCATCGGCCTGTCGCTGGCCGCGGGCACCGCGCTCGCCGGCGTCGTGGGCAGCCTGGTCGTCCCGCACATCGTGCTGACCGGGCAGGCCTCGGCCGTTACGCCCGCCGTGCTGCTCGACATCCCGTGGCTCGCCACGGCGATCATGCTGGTCCTGGTCGCGGCAGTGCTGTTCGGCATCGTCGCCGGGCTGGCTCGCAGCCTGCGCAGGCAGGGGCTCGGCAGGACACTGCGGATAGGAGACGACCAGTGAAGCTCCTGCTGCTCGCCCGGGTGCACCTCGGGGCGGTGGCCGTCCTGATGCTGCTCACGCTGAGCGCGTGCCTGCTCGTGTCGGGCCTGCCGCGGGTCATGCAGGCGGCGTTCGACCAGGCGCTGCGCCAGTCGTTGAGCAGCGCGCCGGCCGTGCGGGTGGACCTGACCGCGGTCCTCGCGTCGAGCGGAGCCGCCCAGGACCTGCGCGAGCGCGCCCAGTTCGAGGCGCAGGACGAGCAGTTGCGCGAGCTCGTGCCCGCGCCGCTGAAGAACCTGGTGCCGCCACCGGGCACCGGCACCGGCCACGCCAGCGCCAAGACCTACAAGACGCCGGTGCACGAGTCGGGCGGCTGGACGTTCATCAACCTGGGCTGGCTGTCCGACAGCGACCGGCGCGTCGACTGGGTCGAGGGCCGCGCGCCGGGCGAGCCGACCCAGATGCGTTGGAGAGGGATGACCATCCCGCTCTTCGAGGTCGGCATCGTGGGCGAGGCCCGCGACCTGATGCACCTCCAACTCGGCGACACGAAGATCATCGGTGAGAGCAACTACGCGGCCGTAAAGATCGTCGGCATCTTCCGTGCCAAGGACGCCGCCGACAGCTACTGGACCCACAACAGCGACATCCTGCACGTCAGGCAGGTGGTGCCGCCAGGCAAGCTCGACTCGGAGTGGTACACCACCGCGCTGATTCCGGACGCCGGCCTTTCCGCGCTCAGCGGCGACGACCGCAACCTGTCCTACCAGTGGGTCCTGCCGATCCACCACCGATCGGCCGCCGCGCTGGACGTGCCCGAGCTGGCCTCCGGGGTGAACGAGTTCGAACGGCGGATGAAGCTGCAACCGGGTATCTTCGCCGGCAGCACGCTGATGACCGGGCTGCCTACGGTGCTCGGCCACTTCCTGACCGCGCTGGCGACCGCCCAGACCGTCATGTTCCTGGTGCTCGGCGGGCTGCTGTTGGTCGCGCTCGGCGTGATCGTGCTGGCCGTGCAGCTCCTGATCGACCGGATGGACCACGGCCTTTCCCTGACGCGGGCCCGGGGCGGCTCGCTGCGGCAGGTCGCGGGCACCGGTGCCGGGCTGGTCGCGCTGGCGGTCGCGCCCGCCGCCGTGACCGGGTACGCGCTGTCGTACCTCTTTCCCGGGCCCGTGCTGCCGATCGTGCACCTGGGGCCCGCCGCCGTGATCGGCACGGCGCTCGCGTTCGCCGCCGCGCGGATCGCCGTCACGCACCGGGCGCCGCTGCACGAGCGGCGCGACGACGTGGTGGCGGCCCGCCCGTCCGTCCGCCGGATCACGCTGGAGCTGCTGGTCGTGGGCCTCGCTCTGGCCGGCGCCTACCTGCTGCGCACCCGCGGGCTCACCACCCAGGTGGCGCAGGAGGGCCAGGATCCGTTCCTGCTGCTGGTGCCGCTCGCGCTCACGCTCGCCGCCGCGCTCATCACCATCCGCTGCTATCCGTACCCGTTGCGGCTGTTCGTCCGGCTGGCTGCCCGCATGCGGCCCGCCGTGCCCTTCCTGGGGCTGACGCGGGCGGCCAGGGCGCGCTCGTTCAGCGTGCTGCCGGTGCTGATCCTGCTGCCCGCGCTGGGCGTGTCGGTGTTCGCGTCGGTGATCTCCGACGGCGTCGCCGGCACCCAGCGGCTGGCGGCGTGGCAGAGCGTGGGAGCGCCCTTCAAGATCTCTTCGGAGCGGGAGCTGACCGCCGAGGTCGTCGAGCGGGTGCGCCAGGTGCCCGGCGTGCGGCGGGTGGTGCCCGCGCAGACCGCCACGGTGCAGGTCGGCCACACGCCAGAACGCGCCCAGATCATCGCGGTCGACCTGGCACGGTGGCGGAAGCTGCTCGCCGGCACGCCGATCAGCCTGCCCGCGCTGCCTGCGACCGCTTCGGGGATTCCGGCGCTGGTCTCGCATGAGCTACGCGGGCGCGGCACCTTCGAGATCGGCTGGCAGTCGCGGCTGCGGATCACCACGCAGGGCGTCATCCCCGCGGTGCCGGGATTCTTCACCCAGGGCAAGTTCATCGTCGTGCCGTTCGACGTCAACCAGCGCCCGGCGGTCAACACGCTGCTGATCGACGGGAACGCCACGCCGGCCGCGCTGGCGCAGGCGGCTCCGCATGCGAAGGTCGAGTCCCGGGCGGGAGCCCTGGCCGCCATCCAGGACGACCCGCTGACCAGCACCGTGCGCGACACGCTGCTCGTGGTGACGGTCGCGCTCGCCTCCTACGCGCTGATCGCGGTGGTCATCACGCTGGTGATCGGCGCCGCCGACCGGGCCAGAGCGCTGTCGTTCCTGCGGACGCTGGGCCTGTCGGACCGGCAGGCCCAGCGGCTGACCGTGCTGGAGATCCTGCCGATGATCCTCGTCACCGCGCTGGTCGGGCTCGCACTCGGCCTCGGCCTGCCCGCCGCGCTGGGGCCAGGCGTCGATCTGTCCTCCTACGCGGGTGGCCTGTCCGTCGGCGACTACGAACTCGACCTCATCACGCCCGCCGCGCTGGCGGCCGGGCTCGCCGCCGTCGCCGTGCTCGGCGCCTACGCGCACACCGCCATCAGCCGCCGCCGCAGTCTCGGCGCCGTACTCAGAGTGGGTGACCTCGCTTGAACCCGACCCTGTCCGAGCTGGAGGCGCAGGCCAGCCAGGGCGAGGCCGCCTTCGGCGGCGACGCGCACATCGTCTGCGACAACCTGGTGCGCATCTACAAGACCGAGGGCGTCGAGGTGGTCGCCCTGCAGGGCCTCGACCTGCTCGTCCAGAAGGGCGAGCTGCTCGCCATCGTCGGCGCGTCCGGCTCGGGCAAGTCGACGCTGCTGAACGTGCTGTCCGGGCTGGACATCCCCACCGCGGGCCTGGCCAAGGTGGCGGGCATGGATCTGCTCGCGATGACCGCCAAGGACCGGCTGCGTTACCGGCGCGAGGTCGTCGGGTTCGTCTGGCAGCAGACCGCGCGCAACCTGCTGCCCTATCTGTCGGCGCGGGAGAACGTCGAGCTGCCCATGAAGCTCGCCGGCAAGGCTCGCCGCGGTCGCGCGTCCGAGCTGCTGGAGTTGCTGGGCGTCGGCTACTGCGCCGACCGCAAGGCGCCCGAGATGTCCGGCGGTGAGCAGCAGCGCGTCGCCATCGCGGTCGCGCTGGCCAACTCGCCGCAGCTCATCCTGGCCGACGAGCCGACCGGCGAGCTCGACAGTGAGACGTCGGAGGAGGTGTTCGACGCGCTGCGCAAGGCCAACAGGGAGCTGGGCGTGACCGTGGTCGTGGTGACCCACGATCCGCTGGTGTCGGAGCAGGTCGACCGCACGGTCGGCATCCGTGACGGGCGCACCAGCAGCGAGACGCTGCGGCGCGAGGACGCCGAAGGGCAGATCATCGCGGAGGAGTACGCGGTCCTCGACCGCGTGGGCCGGCTGCAGCTCCCCCGCGACTTCATGAACGCGCTCGAGATGGAGCGCCGCGTGCGCCTTGAGCTGGAGTCCGACCATATCGGCGTATGGCCGGCAAGAGAGGAGCCCTCCGGTGAGCAGTGAGCCGTTGGTCGTCGTCGAGGGGCTGCGCAAGGTCTACAGCAGCGGCCCCAAGGAGGTCGTCGCGCTGCGTGAGGTGTCCTTCGAGGCCTTCCCCGGAGAGCTGATCGCCATCCGCGGGCGGTCGGGCTCGGGCAAGACCACCCTGCTCAACCAGATCGGCGGCCTGGACAGGCCCGACGCCGGACGCGTCGTCGTGGCCGGGCACGAGGTGACCGCGATGGCGGAGGACGACCTGCTGGCGCTGCGCCGTGACGTGGTGGGATTCGTGTTCCAGTCCTTCGGGCTCATCCCGGTGCTGTCGGCGGCCGAGAACGTCGGCGTGCCGATGCGGCTGGCCCGCACCCCGGTCGGGGAGCGGGACAAGCGCGTGCGCATGCTGCTCTCCCTGGTCGGCCTGGAGCAGCACGCGAACCAGCGCCCCTACGAGCTGTCCGGCGGCCAGCGGCAGCGCGTGGCCATCGCCCGCTCGCTGGCCAACCGGCCCCGGCTGCTCGTCGCCGACGAGCCGACGGGACAGCTCGACTCGCAGACCGGGCGGCAGATCATGCAGCTGCTGCGCGCCCTGGTCCGCAGCGAGGGCGTCACCGCCCTGGTCGCCACGCACGACCCGAACCTCATCACGCTCGCGGACCGGGTCCTGGAAATCAGCGACGGGGTGCTCCGAGAGGCCGCGCTGCAGGAATCCTGACGATCGCCGCGAGGTTCGCTGCGGCCACCAGAACCGCTCCGGCCAGCAGCAGGCCCGTCGTCCCCGTCACCCCCGCCAGCGGGGCCGCCACCATCAGCCCGAACGGCCGCGACGCGAACGAGATCAGCCCGTCGAACGACCGCACCCGTCCCAGCGCGGCCTCCGGGATCTCCTCCGCCACAGCCGTCTCCCACAGCGGGCTGAGCACCCCCAGCCCGAACATCGCCACCGCGTACGCCGCCGCGATCCCCCAGGCGGGCAGCGGTACGGCCAGCGCGGCCAGCGGCAGCAGATACAGCGCGGCGGCCACCTGCACGGCCACCAGCGGCCTGCGCACCGGCAGCCGGGGCGCCGCGAACACGCCCAGCACCAGGCCCACCGTGCCGGACTGCACGATCAGCACCCAGCTCGCCTCCCCGCCGAGCCGCGTCAGCGCGATCAGCGGGCCGAGCGTAAGGAACAACCCCGCCGTGAAATGCCAGACGCCGTGCCCCAGGACGCTCGCGACGAACCACGGCCGCCCCTTGACCTCCCGCCACCCGGCGGCCAGTTCCTTGCCGAACGCGCCTCGCGGCTGCCCGCCCGCTCGTTCGGGATTCGCGGCCGTACGGATGCCGCCGAGCGTCACCGCCGAGCAGGCGAACAGGACGGCGGTGAGCAGCGCCGCCCAGCCCGGACCGGCGAGCAGCACCACACCACCGGCGAGCGCGGGCGCGAGCACGCTGGACAGGCTGGTCGCCACCCCGATCCGCGCGTTCATCCGCAGCCGCTGCTCCCGGGGCGCCACGGCCACCACGAGCCGGGGCACCGCCGGCATCCCGAACGCGATCGCCACCCCTGTCACAGCGGACAGCACGCCCAGATCGAGCATCCGATCCACACCCGCCAGCAGTTCCACCCCGATGGCCGCCTGAGCCGAGCAGCGCACCAGGTCGGCCACCAGCACCACGCGCTGCGGCGGCCACCGATCGGCCAGCACCCCGGCCACCGGAAGGCACAGCAGCAACGGCAGCAGCTCGCACGCCAGCACCAGCCCGAGGGTCTCGGCGCTGCCGGTGGCTCCCAGGACGGCAAGCGTGAGCGTGGTCGGAATCAGGGCCGTGGCCAGGGCCGACAGCGAACGGCCGAGCAGTAAGCGGGTCATCATGGACAGGTACGATATTTCGCCAGCGAATCATTCGTCAACAAAATACTTGCTGCCGTATAGTGCGTCCCGTGGAGGATTCCGTCGACCGTCATCTCGCCCGCTGGCGCGGCAAAGGGCCCTACGACGAGCGGGTGGAGGCGATCGTCACCCGCATGCAGGTCCTCGTGAAGCATCTCGCCCACACCAAGGAGACGGCGCTGGCCAGGGTGGGCATGCAGGACTTCGAGTTCGAGACCCTGCACCGGCTGGTGGCCCACGGCGGCTCCGCGACCCCCTCGGAGCTGGCCACCGAGCTGCTCCTGTCACCGGCGGGCATGACCGGCCGTCTAGACACGCTGGAGAAGGCCGGCCTGGTGCGCCGGGTGCGCGGCACGGGCGATCGGCGCCGCGTCGATGTCGAGGTCACCTCCAGAGGCCACGAACTGTGGCTGGAGGCCATGGCCATCAGGGGGCAGGTGGAGACCGAGATGATCGCCGCCCTCGCTCCGGCTGAGCAGGACACCCTTGACGTCCTGCTCAAGCGCCTCCTGTTGAGCATCGAGGCCGGCTAGATCCAGCTCCGCGACCAGGCCACCCGGCAGACGTCGCACTGGGACACGAGACCCCCTTCGATCCCCCGCCGTCGACAACGCTCCTGATCGGCACTACCAACGGCCGGTACGGCCCGCCACCGACAACACTCCTGGCCGGTACCGCTAGCGGCCGGTACGGCTCGCCACTGACAACGCCCGAAGTCGATCCCGCGAGCGCCCGGTACCGCTCGCCACTGACGATGCTCGTGGTCGATACTGCTAGCGGCCGGTGCGGCTCGCCACGATGACCTGCACGGTGTGTTCGAGAGCGTAGGCCGGGTCGGCGCCGCCGCCCTTGACCTGCTCGTCCGCGTCCGCCACTGCCTGCATGGCCCGGGACAGCCCCTCAGGGCCCCAGCCGTTCACCTGCCGCTTGACCCTGTCGATCTTCCACGGCGGCATCCCCAGATGGGCGGCCAGCTGCCCGCCACGCAGGTTGCGAGGCGCCCCCCCGACCTTGGCGATGGACCGCAACCCGCCGGCCAGCGCGCTCACCAGCAGCACGGGAGCGACTCCGGTGCCGAGCGCCCACCGCAACTGCTCCAGCGCCTCACCCAGCCGCCCCTCGACCGCCGAGTCGGCCACGTTGAAGCCGGTTACCTCGGCCCGCCCCTTGTGATAGCGGGCCACGGCATTGAGACCGATGGTCTTGTCCTGCGTGTCGAACGCCAGCTGGCTGCAGGCCGCGGCGAGCTCACGCAGATCATTGCCCACGGCGTCGAGCAGCGCCTGAGCGGCATCCGCCGAGATGTTGCGCCCGGCCCGCTTGACCTCGCCCTTGACGAACTCGAGCCGCTCCCCCGCCTTGGTCACCTTGTTGACGGTGACGACCTTGGCCCCCGCCTTCTTGACCCCGTCGACCAGCGCCTTCCCCTTGACCCCGCCCGGGTGCGCCAGCACCAGCACCACATCGTCGGAAGGGCGCTTGGCATAGGCGACGACCTCCGCGGCGACGTCCTTCACCAGATCCTGGGCGGACCGGATCACCACCACGGTGCGATCACCGAACAGGGACGGCGAGGTGAGCTGGGTCAGCTCACCGGCCGACACCTTCGACCCGACCAGATCGTGCACCTCCGCCCCCGCCTCGGCGGCCCGCGCCGTCGCCACGACGACACTCACCGCCCGCTCGGCCAGCAACTCCTCGTCGCCTACCACCAAGGTCACAGGTGCTGGATCGGTTCCCGCCATGTCGAGCAGCATGCCACGCGCGACCGACAACCCGGAACTCGATCCCCACCGGGAACCCGGACGCGAACTCCCCCTCGCACACGGCCCCGAACCTGCCACGCCCCTTCCGCAAGCCCCCATCCACTCACGGCACGCCCCGTCACGCCCTCGACAGCCGCCGCCGCCCCCGTTCGGGCCTTCGGCACTCCCCGAGACCGGCTCACCCCGGCACCCGCACCCGTGGGCCCCAGGTGCATGTCCCCGTGCTCGCACGCTCGACACCAGCGGCGCTCAGCGGCCACGGGACACCACCGCCAGCACGCCCTCCAGATCGATGATCGCCAGATCTCCCGACTCGTCGGTGCGGTACACGCGAGTGCCGAGATGACGCAGGAGCGCGAGCGTCGGCTGGGCGGGATGGCCGTAGCCGTTGTCCGCGCCCACGCTGATCAGCGCGGCGCGGGGTTTGATCGCGGCGAAGAACGCCGGGATCTGGCGGGGAGAACCGTGATGGGGAACTTTCAGGATGTCGGTCTGCGGCAACGCGCCGCGGAGAAGATCCTCCTGGGCCTCGGACTCGATGTCGCCGCTGAGGAGGGCCGAGCCCGCGGGCCAGCGTACGTGGATCACGACACTGGAGTTGTTGGCAGCGCTGCCCTCCCCCGGGCCCTCAGCTCTGCCTTGCGCCGGGCCGGGGGCCAGGACCGTCAGGTCCGATGGACCGAAGCGCCATCGGGTGCCTGGATGCGCCGTCCATTGCGGGATGCGCCGACGGGCGAGCTCTGCGGTGAGGCGGGCGCCCTGTGACGTCGGATCGCGGTGCGGGCTCGTCAGGACGGCTCCCACGCGCCTGCCGCGAAGGACGCCGGTGAGACCGTTCACGTGGTCGGCATGGGGGTGCGTGAGGATCACCAGGGGGATGTCGCGGACGCCGACTCTGCGCAGGCAGCCGTCCATGACGGACGGGTCCGGGCCCGTGTCGACGACCACGGCCTGCCGCGGGCCGGCCGCTATCACCAGGCCGTCGCCCTGGCCGACGTCGCACATCACCATCAGCCAGCCCGAGGGAGGCCAGGGAGCGACGATCGGTCGTACGGCGAGCATCGCGACGAGTGCCGCACCCGCGACCGTCAGCGTGACCGTCCGCCAGGCGCGCCGTCTCATCACCGGGACCGCCACGGCCGTGACGACCGCCAGCAGGCCCAGCCCCGCCAGGCCCGCCGGCCACGGGACGTTGGCCATGGGCACGCTCACGGCCCACTGGGCGACCATGATGATCCAGCCCACCGCGTAGCCCGCCGGGATCACCAGCAGCCGGGCGGCCTCGGGCCAGAAGGGCGCGATCAGCGCGGCGGCGAACCCGAGCAGGGTCGCGGGCGCGACCGCCGGGCCCGCGAGCAGGTTGGCGGGGACCGCTATGAGGCTCACCTGCCCCGACATGAGCACCAGCACGGGGGTCACGGCAGCCTGTGCCGCCGCGGGCACCACGACGGCCTCCGCCACCCACCGGGGCAGCCGCCGACGCCGTTTCCTCGCCGTTTCGAGCGGTCTTGCCGGTGCGACTCCGCGTGCGGGTGAACCGCCTGCCGAAGCCCCCAGTACGCCCGGGGCCACCCCACGCGTGGGCGCGGCCGCCGCGGGTGGTCGCAGGAAGGATGGCGCGGAGGCGCCCGCGGACGATCCGTGGGAGGACCGTATGGCGGGTCGGGTGGACGTCTCCCGGGAAGAACGCGCCGTGGGGCTCGCGGCGCTGTCGTCCGCTGACGTGTCCGTTGCGGGCGCCGTGGGGCTCGCGGCGCTGTCGTCCGCTGAGGCAGCATCCGCACCCGTGCCGGTCAGGTGGGCCCGCCAGCGTGGGGCCAGGAGGAGGATGCCCGCGGTGGCGGTGACGGAAAGGGCGAAACCGTAGGAGCGGGCCAGCTCCGGAGCGAACAGGATCAGCAGGAGGACCGCCGCCGACAGGGCCGCCATGCCGTCCTTGGCCCGGCCTGTGCCCAGGGCGGCGGCCGCCACGAGGCCCATCACGAGGGCTCGCAGGACGCTGGGTGAAGGTCTGGCCACCACGGCGAAGGCGAGCATGGCCAGGGCCGCCAAGGCGGCTCTGGGGGCGAGAGGGAGGCCTGCCAGGCGGGAGAGGGCGAGCGCGGCGCCCGCGACGATGGCGAGATTCGCGCCGCTGACCGCATTCAGATGGCTCAGGCCTGCTTCCTGGAGGTCTGCGGTCAACTGCTGGTCGATGCGGGAGACGTCGCCCACCACCAGTGCTGGGAGGAGGCCGCGTTGGTCCGGTGGCAGGACGTCGGCGGCCGTGCGGAGGCCCGCCCTGAACGCGCCGGCCGCCGCTTGGATCTGTGAAGGGGGCGCGAGGATCCGGGGCGGGTCCCGGACCAGGAGGATGGCCGCCGTCAGGTCGCTTGAGTTGGCCTCGGAGAGGCGGCCCGTTACCCGCAGGCGCTGGCTGGGGAGGAGGTCGCGCCACTCGGGGCCGTTGGCGAACACGACGATCGGGGCGTGAACCGCCAGGCGCTGGTGTCCGGTCTCGATGGTTTCCAGGGTCGCCTCGGCTATGACGCCGTCCCGGCGGAAGTAGGCGGCTGTGGAGCGCCTGATCTTGGGATCGTCCGTCAGCGTCAGCTCGGCGGTGACGGTCACGCCCTTGGCCGCCAGGACGGCCGCGGGGCCGGTGGCGACGGCGTGGATGCGCAGGGCGACGGACGCCGAGGCCGCCGCGAGGCAGATGAGGACCGCGATCGTCACGTTGCGGCCGTGCGATGAGCGGACCAGCCATGCCGTGGACACGGCACCGGTCGCGGACACGGCCGACACGATCGCTCCCACGCCGGCCGGGCAGCCCAGGAGGACGAGGGCGCCCGCCCATGCCGCCAGCGCGGGGAGTGCGAGCGGCCAGAGACCCCGGTGGACGGCAGCGTCGCCCGGGCTCGCGTCGCGAGGGTCGGCGTGCGGGGCCGTACGGCGATCTGGCGCGCGGCGCCGGAGAACGGACATGTCAGATCCGGACCTTCGTCTTGATCTCCTCGAACGTCTTCGTCCCGATGCCGCTGACGTCGCGGAGCTGGTCGACGCTGGTGAAGCCACCATGGGTGGTGCGGTAGTCGACTATCCGCGACGACAGGACCTCGCCGACGCCCGGCAACTGCTCCAGCTGGTCCTGGGTCGCCGAGTTGAGGTCCAGGACGTCGGCCTGCGGGGAGGGTGCGGCGGCACCCGTGACCGCGGCGCCGACCATGATCTGCTCGCCGTCGATCAGCCGCCTCGCCAGGTTGACCGAGCCGAGGGAGGCGCCTCCGCGTGCGCCTCCGGCGGCCGTGACCGCGTCGGTGACCCGGGCGCCCATGGGGAGGGTGTAGACGCCCGGCTCGCGCACCTTGCCCGCCACGTGGACCGTCACCTTGGCCACCGGGGACGGCGCGGCTGGAGGGGCGGCTGGAGGGGCGGCTGGAGGGGCGGCTGGAGGGGCGGCGACCGGGGTGGGGGCGGGGAGTGGCTCAGGGGCGGGCTGGGAGCGCCAGAGGAAGAACCCGGCGACGATGACGGCGGCGGCGGCCAGCGCCAGCAGGACTCGCAGTCCGGGCCTGCCCGGATCGAGCGTCGGAGTGGCCACGGCCGCGCGGAACGCCTGGAAGGAGGCGGGCAGGCCGGCGAGCAAAGGGGTGCGCTCGGGAGCGGCGATGGATCGGAGCCGGGACTCGGCTATGGTCCGCTCAGCGGCTGGGTCTTGGGTGCGCACGGCGGAGAACCTACGGGGCCGCCGACCCTACGAATCCGGCCGAGCGGGATTCTGGGGACAAGCCGATGCGGCCGGGCGAACGGCTGTGGACAACGGTCAGTCGGCCGAGGTGACCGTCAACCCGAGCATGCCCGGCCCCACATGCACCCCGATCACCGCGCCCACCTCGACGACCCGGGAGCGGACCAGCCCAGGAAGCCGCTTGGCCAGGCGCTCGGCCAGGGAGGCCGCACGGTCCGGCGCCGCCAGGTGCTGGACCGCGATCTCGACGGCCCGGTCTCCGGCCGCGCGTACCGCCAGATCCTCCAGGTGAGCGATGGCGCGGCTCGCCGTGCGGACCTTCTCCAGCAGCGAGATGCGGCCGTCCACCAGGTGCAGCAGTGGCTTGATCATGAGGGCGGACCCGACCAGCGAGGCCGCCGTCCCGATGCGCCCGCCTCTGCGGATGTACTCCAGGGAGTCGACGTAGAAGAACGTGCGGGTCTGCGCGGCGCGCTCCCTGGCCACCGCCGCGACCGACTCCAGGGTGCCGCCCGCCGCCGCCGCGCGGGCCGCGGCCAGGACCGGATAACCGAGGCCCATCGCTATGGAGCGGCTGTCGATCACCTCGACCGGGACGGGCGCCTCCTTGGCGGCCACCCGGGCGGACTCGACCGTACCGGAGAGCTCCCCCGACAGGTGGATGGAGACGACGCCCGCCGCACCGGCTGCGGCGAGCTCTGCGTAGCAGGCCGCGAAGCGGGCGGGGGCGGGGCGCGAAGTGCTCGCTAACGCGAAATCTCCCGAAAAATCCCACTCATCGCAGGATTCATCCCCATAGATCACTTGTACGGGAACAGACCTGACGCCAGGCACATCGGTCAGGTATGCGGTCGAGTCCGTGACTACGGCGACTGCTGGCGGCATGGACCGTTATCAGCTACTGAACCGGGGTCCCACCCCGCCAGACCCTGCGCGGCTGGAGGCCGAAGGACCAGGCGAAGGCGCCCTCATGGTCGGCGTCCCACTGGACGATGTCGGCCAGACGGCCGGGAGCCAGGACGCCCCGGTCGGGAGCGCCGAGGACGGTGGCGCCACCGAGCGTGGCGGCGCGCAGGGCGTCGTTGACGCTCATGCCGAACGCCGACACGGCCATCGCGATGACCAGCGACATCGAGGTGATGCCGCAGTAGCCGGGGTTGTGGTCGCTGCCGAGCGCGATCTGCACACCGTGCTTGATCATCTGACGGACGGGCGGCAGGTTGCCGCGCTGGAGCGCGGTCGCCGGGCAGACCACGGCGGGCACGCCGTAGCGGGACATGATCGCGATGTCCTCTTCGGACATGTGGTGCAGCCCGTCGGCGGAGGCGCAGCCGAGCTCGGCGGCGAGCTGGACGGCGCCGCGGCGGCTGAACAGGCCCGCGTGAATGCGCGGCAGCAGGCCGACGTTGCGCCCCGAGGCGAGCACCCAGCGGGACTCCTCGGTGGTGAAGTGGCCCTCGTCGCAGTAGACGTCGACGCTGTCGGCGCCGGCCGCCGCCGCGTCGGCGCACCAGGCGCCCACGGCCTCGACGTACTCACGCTGGCGGCCGAAGTATTCGGGAGGCACGACGTGCGCCGCGAGGAAGGTGACGTGCACCCGCGGCATCATCGGCTCCTTCTCCAGCTCGCGCAGGAGCCGCACGTCGGCGAGCTCGCCGTCGCGGGTGAGGTGGTAGCCGGTCTTGGCCTCGACGGTGGTGGTGCCGGCGAGCAGCCAGTCGCGAAGGCGCTCGCGCACGCCGTTGCAGAGCGTCCAGGGGTCGGTGCCGCGCGTCACGGTGACGGTGGAGCCCACGCCGCCGCCCGCGGCGGTGATCGACGCGGAGGTGGAGCCGCCGGTGCGGATCGCCAGCTCGGCGTAGCGGTTTCCGGCGTAGACGGGATGGGTGTGGGCGTCGATGAGCCCGGGCGTGACGAGCGCGCCGCCGAGGTTCTCGACATGGTCGACGTCGACGATGTCGTCGACGACGCCTGGAACGCTCTGCGGCAGGTCGGGCGCCCGCCCCACCCATGCGATGCGGTCGTTGTGCACGAGGATGGCCGCGTTGCTGAGGACCTCGTTACCGGTCCAGAGGCGGCCGATGTTGGTCAGGAGCCGAACGGTCACCGCATCACCGCCCCGCGCTTGAGCAGCACGCAGCGCACGGCTTGTGCCGCGCCCACTGAGTCCGCTCCGGGTCCGGACGACATGGGGGGTCTCCTGCTCTCATCCGCGAAAAGCTGTGCGGTGACCGTATCGCCAGACTCATGATCCGGCGATTTCAGTTCAGTTACGTTATTTCACAGGTGCGCTCGCTGTACAGGGTTATTCGGAAGAAAGCCCACTGATCCCAACCGTCACCCTGCCCCACCTTCACCCACAGGCCCCCGCGTGTGTCCTGGATCGCAGGAGCCGTCATCTGAAACCCGTGCCATTAAGTCGTAAGGCTTGGCTAATCCTAGCAATCCCAGCCTTGCGGGACCACTGTCGCCTTTGGGCAGCCCTGCGCCATTTAGCGCGAGAGCTGCCCTGCCGTGCCGCTAAGACACGCGTTCGACCGGCTTGCCCACCCGCTCCAGCTCCTGGTAGAGGCTGGGCAGCACGCGGGCGTGAAGGATCGTGCCGTCGCCGACGTGGGTCACCGAGAGGACCTCGCCCTCCTTGTGCGCCCGAGAGATCAGATCGCCCCTGTCGTACGGGATCAGCAGGGAGATCTCGTGGTCCAACTGGGGCAGCCGGCGCTCGATGAGGGCCATCAGCTCGCCGATCCCGGCGCCCGTGCGGGCGGAGACCACGATGTTGTCGCGCTCGCGCCTGGCGATGCGGTCGAGCACCTCCTGGTCGGCGGCGTCGGCCTTGTTGATCACCACGATCTCGGGCACGTCGCCGGCGCCGTCGATGGTGGCGAAGACCTCACGCACGGCGGCGAGCTGGCCTTCGGGGTCGGGATGCGAGCCGTCGACCACGTGCAGGATCAGGTCGGCGTCGGCGACCTCCTCCAGCGTGGACCTGAACGCCTCGACCAGCTGCGTGGGCAGGTGACGCACGAAACCGACGGTGTCGGCGATCGTGAACAGCCTGCCTTCGGGCGTGCGCGCGCGGCGCACGGTCGGGTCGAGGGTGGCGAACAGCGCGTCCTCCACCAGCACACCCGCACCGGTGATCCGGTTGAGCAGCGAGGACTTGCCCGCGTTGGTGTACCCGGCGATGGCCACGGCGGGCACCTCGCGCCGCTGGCGCCGGTGCCGCATGGTCTCGCGGGAGGTCGACATGCCGCCGATCTGGCGGCGGAGCTTGGCCATCCGCTCGCGGATGCGGCGGCGGTCCAGCTCGATCTTGGTCTCACCGGGGCCACGGCCACCGATGCCGACGCCGCCCGCGGCGCGACCGCCGACCTGGCGGGACAGGTTGCCGCCCCAGCCACGCAGGCGCGGCAGAAGGTACTGCAACTGGGCCAGCTCGACCTGGGCCTTGCCCTCGCGGCTCTTGGCGTGCTGGGCGAAGATGTCGAGGATCAGGGCGGTGCGGTCGATGACCTTCACCTTGACCGTCTCCTCGAGCTGGCGGAGCTGGCCGGGGCTCAGCTCGCCGTCGCAGATCACGGTGTCTGCGCCGGTCGCCTCGACCACGTCACGCAGCTCCAGCGCCTTGCCGGAGCCGATGTAGGTGGCGGGGTCGGGGAACTTGCGGCGCTGGATGAGGCCTTCGAGGACCTGGGAGCCTGCGGTCTCGGCCAGGAGCCTGAGCTCCTGGAGCGAGTTTTCTGCGTCGGTGACGGTCCCGGAGGTCCACACGCCGACCAGGACGACTCGCTCGAGCCGCAGCTGCCGGTATTCGACCTCGGAGACATCCTGGAGTTCGGTGGAGAGGCCCGCCACGCGGCGCAGCGCCTGGCGCTCCTCGAGGTCCATGTCACCGGTCTCGAACTCGTCGAGCGCGGAGTATTCGTGCATTCGTGTCATCTCTAATAGGCAACGTCTGGACACCTCGGTGTCTTCCCCGATGGTGGCACGACATCCCAGAAGTAATCACCTGGTTATCCCGGCATCACGCTCACATCGCCCGAACCGGCGGTGAGGGACACCTTGCGCGGGGAGTTCGGGTCGTTCTTGACCGACACGGTGGCGTCGCCGGAGCCCACCTCGGTCTTGACGTTGTAGGCGCCGTCGGGAACGCGCAGGGTCACGTTGCCGGACCCGGCCTCCAGCTCGGCGCTGTCGGGGGCGGTGGCGTACTTGAGCTCGATGTTGCCCGACCCCACCTCGGCGAGGACGGTCTTGCCGGCCAGGTCCGAGGCGTCCACGTCGCCCGAGCCCGCGGTGACGTTGAGCGGGCCGGTCAGGGACCTGAGCGTGACGTCGCCCGAGCCGGTTTCGGCGTCGACCTGGAGCCCCTTGGGGATCTCGATCTTGTAGTTGACGCTGCAGCTGCCCCAGGACCGCTCACAGTCGTAGCGGACGAACAAGGTGTCCCCGTCGACCGAGTGCTCGGCCTTGGGCTTGGTGTCGCGCCACTGGAGCGTCTCGACCACGCGGATGGCGTTGCCGCCGGTCTCCGTGATCACGGTGTCGCCGGCCTCGCTCTTGACGCGCAGCTTGGCCACCTTGTCGGTCACCTCGTAGCTGACGGTGTCCTGGTTGGTGGGGCCGCCGATGGCGGCCAGACCGCAGCCTGACAGCAGTGCGGCGGAGGCGAGGAGCCCGCCCGCGATCACGATCGTCTTCATGTCTCAATGATTGCCCGGATAGGCGCCCGCGCACATCGGGGATGCCCCCGAACGGACACCCCGGGTTACCCCCGTCTTTGACCCGTGGCGCCCGGATGGCGTAACTTCGCTTCCATAATCCAGAATTTGTTTTCCATTCAGCGGAAAAGGAGGACTAGTGGAGATCACCGGCCCGATGCTCGACCGGTTCGACCAGATCCTCACGCCGGAGGCGCTCGACTTCGTGGCGGCTCTGCAGCGGGAGTTCGGCGCCAGGCGGCTGGAGCTGCTCGACGCCCGCCAGGCGAAGCAGGCGGAGCTGTCGGCGGGCGGCACGCTGGACTTCCTGCCGGAGACCAAGCAGGTCAGGGAGGCCGAGTGGAGCGTCACGCCGCCGGCCCCAGGCCTGGAGGACCGCCGCGTCGAGATCACCGGCCCGGTGGACCGCAAGATGACCATCAACGCGCTCAACTCCGGCGCCAAGGTGTGGCTGGCCGACTTCGAGGACGCCAACTCCCCCGTGTGGGCGAACTGCGTCAGCGGTCACCTCAACCTCCGCGACGCGCTCGACCGGACGATCGACTTCGAGAGCGGAGGCAAGACCTACGCGCTCAAGCCCGACGCCGAGCTGGCCACGATCGTGGTCCGGCCGCGCGGCTGGCACCTGGACGAGAAGCACGCCCTGGTCGACGGACAGCCGGTGTCGGCCTCTCTGTTCGACTTCGCCCTCTACTTCTTCCACTGCGCCCAGCGGCAGCTCGACAGGGGCAGCGGTCCCTACTTCTATCTGCCGAAGGTGGAGTCGCACCTGGAGGCGCGCCTGTGGAACGAGGTGTTCGTGCGCGCCCAGGAGCTGCTCGGCATCCCGCAGGGCACGATCAGGGCGACCGTCCTCATCGAGACCTACCCGGCCGCGTTCGAGATGGAGGAGATCCTTTACGAGCTCCGCGAGCACTCGGCGGGGCTGAACGCGGGCCGCTGGGACTACCTGTTCAGCGTGATCAAGAAGTTCCGCACCCGGGGCAGGGAGTTCCTGCTGCCGGAGCGCAACGCGGTGACGATGACCGCGCCGTTCATGCGCGCCTACACCGAGCTGCTGGTGCGTACGTGTCACAAGCGCGGCGCGCACGCGATCGGCGGGATGGCGGCGTTCATCCCGTCCCGCCGCGACCCGGAGGTGAACGCGGTCGCCCTGGAGAAGGTCCGCGCCGACAAGACCCGCGAGTCGGGTGACGGCTTCGACGGTTCCTGGGTGGCCCACCCCGACCTGGTGCCGATCTGCCGCGAGGTGTTCGACGGCGTGCTCGGCACCCGGCCCAACCAGCTCGGCCGGCTGCGCGAGGACGTCAGCGTGTCGGCCGCCGACCTGCTGGCCGTCTCCGAGACGCCGGGCGACATCACCGAGGCGGGGCTGCGCAACAACGTCGACGTGGCGCTGCGCTATCTGGCGGCGTGGATGGGCGGGCAGGGCGCGGTCGCGATCCACAACCTCATGGAGGACGCGGCCACGGCCGAGATCTCCCGCTCGCAGATCTGGCAGTGGATCCACAACGACATCACGCTGGCCGACACCGGCGGGCAGGTGACCAAGGAGCTGGTGGAGCGGATCATCGCCGAGGAGGTGTCGAAGATCGCGGCCGAGCCGGGTTACGACGAGGAGCTGTACGCCCAGGCGACGGCGCTGTTCAAGGAGGTGGCGCTGGACGACGACTTCGCCGAGTTCCTGACTCTTCCCGCCTACGCCCGCATGCCATAAGTGTCGCCATATATTTACGGATATAGGGCGAGCATGCGGGAGGCGTCATGCTGGACACGCTGACGGAGGCACTGCGCGACGTGCTGCCCGCCGATTCGGTGATCTCCGACCCGGTGCGGCTGCGTACCTACGAGTGTGACGGCCTCACCTACCACCGCGCCACGCCCGGCGTGGTCGTGCTTGTCGAGACCGCGGAGCAGGTGGCCCGGGTGGTCAGGCTCTGCAACGACTTCGCGGTGCCGTTCGTGGCCCGCGGGTCAGGCACCGGCCTGTCCGGCGGCGCGCTGCCCCGCGAGGACGGCGTGCTCATCGTCACCTCCAGGATGCGCCGCATCCTGGAGGTGGACCTGCCCAACCGCAGGGCCGTGGTGGAGCCCGGTGTGACCAACCTGGCGATCACGCAGGCGGTGCGCGAGCAGGGCTACTACTACGCACCCGACCCCTCCAGCCAGCAGATCTGCTCGATCGGCGGCAACGTGGCGGAGAACTCGGGCGGCGCCCACTGCCTGAAGTACGGCTTCACCGTCAACCACGTCGAGGCGTGCGAGATCGTCACGCCGGACGGCGACCTGGTGACGCTCGACCGCATGGACCCCGGCTACGACCTGCTGGGCGCGTTCGTCGGCTCGGAGGGCACGCTGGGCATCGCCACCAAGGTCACCGTGCGGCTGAGTCGCGCCCCCGAGGCGGTCACCACGGTGCTGGCCGCGTTCGAGAGCATCGAGCAGGGCGGCAGGGCCGTCTCGGCGATCATCGGCGCCGGCATCGTGCCCGCCGCCATCGAGATGATGGACGCCCTGTCCATCGAGGCGGCCGAGGCGGCGGTGGCCTGCGCCTACCCGGCCGGCGCCGGCGCGGTGCTGATCGTGGAGCTGGACGGGCCGGCGGCGGAGGTCGAGCGGCAGTTCGCGCGGCTGGAGGAGATCTGCTCGGGCGCGTTCGAGCTGCGGGTGGCGGCTGATCCGGAGGAGCGGGCGGCGATCTGGAAGGGGCGCAAGTCGGCCTTCGCGGCCGTCGGGCGCATCAGCCCGGCCTACATCGTGCAGGACGGCGTGGTGCCGCGCACCTCGCTGCCCCGGGTGCTGGCCGAGATCGACCGGCTGTCGGCCGAATACGGGATCAAGGTGGCAAACGTGTTCCACGCGGGTGACGGCAACCTGCACCCGCTGGTGCTGTTCGACGACGCCGAGCCGGGAGCCGGCGAACGGGCCGAGGCGGTCTCGGGCGCGATCCTGGACCTGTGCATCGAGCACGGCGGCTCGATCACCGGAGAGCACGGAGTGGGTGTGGACAAGGCGAAGTACATGCCGAGGATGTTCTCCGAGGAGGATCTCGACACCATGCAGCTCGTCCGGTGCGCCTTCGACCCGCGCGGCCTGTCCAACCCGGGCAAGGTGTTCCCCACCCCCCGGCTCTGCGGCGAGGTGCCGGGCGTGCGCAAGGGCGTGCATCCCCTGGTGGAGTCCGGCCGGGCGGAGCAGTTCTGATGCCCGCCCAGGAGGTGGCCCAGGGATGGGCGCGGACCGGCGTGACGGTCAGGGACGCCGGCCCGGACGACGCGGTGTGCGGGGTGAGCCCGCGCTGGGTGGCGCTGCCTGAGACGGTCGAGGAGGTGTCGGCCGTGCTGCGGGTCTGCGCCGAGCACGATCTGGCGGTCGTGCCCGCGGGCGGCGGCACCAAGCTGCACTGGGGTCCCGCACCGGAGCGGTGCGACGTGCTGCTCGACATGTGCTGCCTGAACGAGATCGTCGAGCACGCGGCGGGCGACCTCGTGGTGCGCGTGCAGGCCGGGGTCACGATGGAGGCGCTGTCGGCGGCGCTCGCGGACAAGGGCCAGGAGCTGGCACTGGATCTGCCGTTCGCCGAGGGCACGACGGTCGGCGGCACGCTGGCCGCCGCAGTGGCGGGCCCGCGCGCCTTCCGTTACGGAACGGCCCGCGACCTGCTCATCGGCATCACGGTCGTGCTGGCCGACGGGACGGTCGCCAAGTCCGGCGGCAAGGTGGTCAAGAACGTCGCCGGCTATGACCTGGGCAAGCTCTTCACCGGCTCCTTCGGCACGCTCGGCGTGATCGCCGAGGCCGCCTTCCGGCTGCATCCGCTACCCGCGGACCGCCGCTGGATCGTGGCCGTGGTGGATCCGCCCGACGTGTCCGGGACCGATCCGTGCCGGGCGGAGGAGCTGGCCGCGATGCTGGCGGCCGCCCAGGAGGAGCCCAGCGCCGCGGAGCTCGACTGGCCGCACGGGCAGGGGCCGATCTGGCTGACCGTGCTGGTCGAGGGGACGGCCGCGGACGAGCGGGCGCGGGCTCTGGCCGGGCGGATGGGCGCGGACGTGGTGAAGGACATCAGGGACGAGCCGCCGCCGCAGTGGGGGCTGATCCTCGACGACGATGTGCTGGCCGAGGTCCGATTCGACCCGTCCCGGCTGACGCGGGTGCTGGACGCGGTGCACTACAGCGGGTTCTCGCTGCGCGGGTCGGCGGTCTCCGGCCGGGTCTGGCTGGAGCTGTGGGGCGACCCCGGCGAGGAGAAGGTCACCGAGGCCGTGACGGCGCTGCGCGGCCGGCTGGACGCCGCCGGCGCCCGCATGACCGTGCTGGCCACCCCGTACGAGGGCGTGCAGAGGTGGGGGCCGGTCGGGTCGCTGCCGCTGATGCGGCGGGTGAAGCAGCGCTTCGATCCGGGGCGCAGGATGTCTCCCGGCCGGTTCGTGGGAGGGATCTGACGTGGACCCTGAGCTGATCGACGACTGCGTGCACTGCGGGTTCTGCCTGCCGACGTGCCCGACGTATGTGCTGTGGGGCGAGGAGATGGACTCGCCGCGCGGCCGCATCCACCTGATGCTCCAGCACGTCGAGGGCACGCCTGTGACGCCGGAGATGGCGGGGCACTTCGACGCCTGCCTCGGCTGCATGGCGTGCGTGACCGCCTGCCCGTCCGGGGTGCGCTACGACCGGCTGATCGAGCAGACCAGGGCGGTCGTGGAGCGCGAGCACGAGCGCGATCCGCGGGAGCGGGCGGTGCGCGGGCTGGTGTTCAGCCTGTTCCCCTACCCGCGCAGGCTGCGGCTGCTGCGGCCGGGGATGTGGCTGGCCGAGCGGCTGGCGCCGTTCCTGGAGCGGGTCCACCCGAGCCTGGGGGCGATGGCCGGGCTGGCGCCCCCGGTCCGGCGGCGGCAGCGGATGCCGCGGCTGGTGCGGGCCAGAGGCGAGCGCAGGGCCGTGGTGGGGATGCTCACCGGGTGCGTGCAGGGCGAGTTCTTCCCGCAGGTGAACGCGGCCACGGCGCGGGTGCTCGCGCTGGAGGGCTGCGACGTGGTGATCCCCGCCGGACAGGGCTGCTGCGGCGCGCTGAGCGTGCACTCCGGGCGCGAGGACCAGGCCAGGCGGCTCGCCCGCCGGACGGTCGCGACCTTCCGCAAGGCGGGCGTCGACACGGTGGTGGTGAACGCGGCCGGCTGCGGGTCGTCCATGAAGGAGTACGGCGAGCTGCTCGGCGAGGAGCCCGGATTCCGGGTGCTGGACCTCTCGGAGTTCCTGGCCGAGCTGGGACCGGTGGCCGAGCGGCATCCGCTGCCGCTGACCGTCGCCTACCACGACGCCTGCCACCTGGCCCACGCCCAGGGCGTCCGGGCACAGCCGCGCGAGCTGCTGCGCGGCATACCCGGGCTGGAGCTGCGCGAGGTGCCCGACTCGGCGATCTGCTGCGGCTCGGCGGGCACCTACAACGTCTTCCAGCCGGAGGCGGCCAGGGAGCTGGGCGACAGGAAGGCGAAGTCGGTCGGCTCGACCGGCGCCGAGCTGCTGGTGTCGGCGAACCCGGGCTGCACGATGCAGATCGTCGCGGCGATGCGGCGCGGCGGCGCCGACATCAGGGTGGCGCACACCGCCGAGGTGCTGGACGCCTCGCTGCGGGGGGTGAGCCTGTGAGCGTGCAGTCGGTCGAGCGGGCACTCGACGTGCTCGAGGCGCTGGCCGAGCACGGCGGCGAGGCGGGCCTCTCGGAGATCGCCGCCCGGACCGGCCTGCCGTTCGGCACGATCCACCGGCTGCTGCAGACGCTGCTGTCGCGCGGTTACGTGCGCCAGGAGTCCGACCGGCGCTACGCGCTGGGCGGCGGCCTGGTGCGGCTCGGTGGCGTCGCCGAGAGCATGGTGGGCGTGTGGGCGCAGCCGTACCTGACCCGGATGGTGGAGCTGTCGGGAGAGACGGCGAACCTGGCGGTGCTCGAAGGCGACTTCGTCGTCTACGTGGCGCAGGTGCCCTCGCCGCGCAGGCTGCGCATGTTCGCAGAGGTCGGCAGGCGGGTGCTGCCGCACAGCACGGCCGTGGGCAAGGTGCTGCTGGCCGGCCGGGCGGCCGGTGTGACGCTGCCGCTGTTCGAGCGGACCGGCATGCCCCGGCGCACCCCCAACACGATCACCGACACCCCGGCCATGATGGCCGAGCTGGAGCGGGTGCGGGCCCGCGGCTACGCCATGGACCTGGGCGAGGAGGAGCTGGGCGTGCACTGCCTGGCCGTGCCGGTGCACGACGGGGACCGGGTGGTGGCCGCCATGTCGGTGTCGGGCCCGGCCGAGCGGATCGACGCGCTGGACCTCGACGAGCTGGCCGAGGGCATGCGGAGCATCGCGCACGCCTTCGGCGCGGAGCTCAGCCCGGCGGCCGGCGGAGGCTGAGGAAACCGGCCGCCGGATGGGCGACCACGGCGATGCGCCCGAACGGGGAGTCGAACGGCGGCACCGGCACCTCGCCGCCGAGCTCGGTCACCCTGGCGGTCGCGGCGTCCATGTCGGCCACGTCGAAGTAGATCATCCAGTGCGACGGGACGCCTTCCCAGTGCTCGTCCATCCGCAACCGCCCGCAGACCGGCCGGCCGCCTGACTTGTAGACGCTGTAGTCGACGCCGCCGGGCACCTGCTCGCGCTCGTAGCCGAAGAGCGTGGCGTAGAAGGCGTCGGCCGCCTGACCGTCGGGGGAGTTGACCTCGGCCCAGCTCATCGCGCCCGGCTCGTCGCGGACGCCGGCGCCGGCGAACGGGCCCGGCTGGAAGAGGGCGAACCTGGCGCCTCCCGGATCGGTCGCCAGGGCGTAGCCCTCCAGGGGGCCCTCGACGAGCTTGCCGCCCGCGACCTCCAGCCTGCCCATCGCGGCGCCGAGGTCGGAGGTGGCCAGGTAGACCGTCCAGGCGGGCGGCTCGGCGGCCCGCGGGTCGGGCGTGATCGCCGCCACGGGGCGGCCGTCGAGGTGGCACATCGTCCAGCCGCCCTGGTCGCGGCAGTCCCAGCCGAACAACTCGGTGTAGAAACTCTGGGCCGCGGCGGCGTCGCGGGTCAGGAGCTGCGCCCAGCAGGGCTCGCCGTCCGGATAAGAGGTTCTCTCAGCCATGGAGTGAGCGTCTCACAACGCTCCGACAGATATGGTGTTGCGCTATGAGCAACAGCTCGGTTCAGTCGGTCGATCGAGCCATCGCGATCCTGGAGATTCTCGCCCGGGAGGGCGCGACGCGGGTGACCGATCTGGCCACCGAACTCGACGTGCACAAGTCCACGGCCTTCCGGCTCCTGGCCGCTCTGGAGCAGGGCGGGCTGGTCGAGCAGAGCGGCGACCGCGGACGCTACCGGCTCGGGTTCGGCGTGGTGCGGCTGGCTGGCGCGGCCACGGCCCAGCTCGACCTGGCCAAGGAGGGCCGGCCGGTCTGCCTGAGGCTGGCCCGGCAGGTCGGCGAGACCGTCAACATCGCGGTGCCGCAGGACGGCGACGCGGTCAACATCAGCCAGGCGAGAGGCCCGTCCGCGATCAGCGGGCACAACTGGGTCGGCCAGCGCACCCCCTCGCACGCCACCTCCAGCGGCAAGGTGCTGCTGGCGTTCGGCGCGTTGCGGCTGCCCGACGAGCTGGCCCGGTTCACGCCCATGACCATCATCGACGCGCGGCTGCTGGAGCTGGAGGAGATCAGACGACGCGGCTGGGCATGCACGGTGGAGGAGCTGGAGCTGGGACTGAACGCGGTGGCCGCGCCCATCTGGGGCAGCGACGGCTCGGTGGTCGCGGCGGTGAGCGCGTCGGGCCCCTCCTACCGGCTCACCCCCCAGCGGCTGCCCGAGGTGGGCGAGCTGGTGGCCGCCGGCGCACTGGAAATAAGCCAGCGCATCGGCTATTACCGTTGAGGCATGTGCCGAAGCATCAAGACCCTGCGCCCGCCCTACACCGAGGACGTTACCGAGGAGGACGTGCGCGCCGCAGCCCTGCAGTATGTCAGGAAGATCTCCGGGTTCCGGGCGCCCGCCGCGCACAACGCCGAGGCGTTCGACCTGGCCGTGGAGACGATCACCAGGGCTTCCGAGGAACTGCTCGCGGCTCTGAGAGTCCGCGGAGGCCGTTGACACACCCTGTCCTCGGGAGAAGTGTCCCCGGTGTAACCCCACCGACTCCAGGGGGCAATCATGATCAGCGGGCTCTATCAGGGACAGGACGGCGACTCGCGGCTGGAGCTCCGGGTGGACGTCGACGGGACCAGGCCGACCGGGCGGGTCAGCGGCGACCTGTTCGCCACGGCGGGCTCGACGACCACCTACACCGGCTCGTTCGTGGTCCACTCCCCCGCCGTCATGGCCGAGGGCGACCAGGCGCGGGTGGAGGGGCGGGGCGCCTTCACCTTCGAGGCCGCGACGCGGGACGTGCGCGTCACGATCAGCGCCGGGTCCGGCACCGCCGAGGTGGCCGGGCGTACCTATGAGGTGACGTTCGACTCGCCGTACTTCCGCAAGGTCCTGCTGGAGCAGGACTCGGTGGCGGGGGTCCAGCCGTTCGTGTCCTATGACACCGGCTCGCTGCCCGGACCTTCGGGCTCGCGGCGCAGGGAACTGACCGTGGCAGGCGCGTGGGCGGAGGCCGGCGTCGAGCTGACCGTGGGCCGGCCGGGCGTGATCCCCGTGGACGGGTCGGGCGCCGATCTCGCCTGGAACGACGCCGAGCTGCACCACGCGATGACGCAGCAGTTCGGCACGTTCGGCGACGCTCCGGCCTGGCAGGTGTGGCTGCTGGTGGCCAGCAAGCACGTGGGCGGCTACCGCGGCATCATGTTCGACTACAACGACGCCCACCAGCGGCAGGGCTCCGCCGTGTTCAACGACGCGATCAAGGGCGACTCGCCGCAGGAGCAGCGGGCCCAGTTACGGACCTACGTGCACGAGCTCGGGCACGCCTTCAACCTGCTGCACTCCTGGCAGAAGAACCTGGCCACGCCGCCCCAGCCGCTCGGCCCCGGCAGCGGTCTCGGCGACCTGTCCTGGATGAACTACGTGCAGAACTACCGCCCCGGCGGCGAGCCCGGCTACTGGGCGGCCTTCCCCTTCCAGTTCACCGACTCCGAGCTGGTCCACATCCGGCACGGCTTCTTCCGGGACGTCGCCATGGGCGCCAACGCGTTCGGCACCGGCGCCGCCGAGATCGCCCCCTTCGAGCAGCCCGTCGAGGACCACTCGGGACTGGCGCTGGAGCTGCGTGCCAAGGAGTCGTTCGGCTTCGGCGAGCCGGTCGTGGTCGAGCTCAAGCTGTCGTCCGCGGGCGAGCCGCGCAGCACCCACGGCCACCTGCATCCCGACACCGAGTTCACCCAGGTGAGCATCACCCAGCCGAGCGGCAGGACCGTGCTGTACCGGCCGATGATGCGGCACTGCGTGGACCACTCCCCCGAGATCAGGCTCGACAGCGGCAACCCCGCCATGTACCGAAGCGCCTACATCGGGCACGGGCGCGACGGCCACTACTTCCAGCAGCCCGGCGAGTACCGGGTCAGGGCGCAGTACATCGCCGCCGACGGCTCCGTGATCGTCTCTCCGGCCTGCCTGGTACGGGTCCGCTACCCGGTCAGCGACGACGACCACCGGGTGGCCGAGCTCATGCTGGGCGAGGAGCAGGGCAAGCTGTTCTCGCTGCTCGGCTCGGACTCGCCGACGCTGCGCTCGGGCAACCTGGCGCTCGACGAGATGATCGACCGGTACGGCGGCCACCCGCTGGCCGTCTACGCGCGCATGGTCAAGGGGCTCAACGCCGAGCGCGAGTTCAAGGCGCTCACGCCCGGCAAGCGGCTGCGGATCCGGCCGCCGGACCCCAAACAGGGCATCGAGCAGCTCACCGAGGTGGCCCGCGACCCCGGTCTCGACAACATCACGCTCAACATGGTGATGCGCCGCCTGGCCAGGGCGCAGGCGCGTCAGGGCGACCTGCCCAAGGCGAAAGAGGTGATGGACGCGATGGTCGCCACCTTCGCCGCCAAGGGGATCAACCCCGTCGTCATGGGGCAGATCAGGCAGCAGGCGGAGCTGACGAAGGCGGCGCTCAGTTTGGAAGCGTGACCGGCCGGCCGCCGGAGCAGCCGAGCTTCAGCTCCACGTCCTCGCCCTCGTCTGCCTCGAACTCCACGCCCGCCTCGCGGTCGGGGCCCGGCTCGACGCCGTCCACGGAGTAGCCCTGGGCCGGGCTCCACGAGCGCAGCGTCACCAGGTCGCCGGCGCAGGAGGCGATCACCGTGCCGCCAGGCGTGCGGATGAACTCGCCTTCGGGCGCGACAGGCGTGCTCGACGGGGTGGACGCGGACGGGGTGGACGCGGACGGGGTGGACGCGGACGGGGTGGACGCGGACGGGGTGGACGCGGACGGGGTGGACGGCGGCGAGCCTGCCGGGCGGGCGGTGGCGGTGGCGGTGGCGGTGGCGAGCGCGACGCGGGCCTCGTCCTGGGTCATCACCTGGCCGGACGTGCCGGTCAGCGCGCCGCCGACCAGGGCGAGCACCGCCACGGCGGCGCCGGTCGCGGCGATCGCGGTGGCCGCCCAGGCCAGGACGAGTCGCTTCACCCCGTCACCTTCTCCCATGTACGGCTAAGCCCAGGTTAAGACGGGGATAACGGTGCGCGGTGCATCACCGTTTTGCGTCTACGGTTTCCTCATATGGCTGACATCCTGCTCATCGAGGACGACGTGACGATCCGCACCGCGCTGAGCCGAGGGCTGCGGGAGCTCGGCCACGCCGTGTCCTCCTCGCCCACCGCGCTCGACGGGCTGCGGCTGGCCGTGCAGGACCGTCCCGACCTCATCGTGCTCGACCTGGGGCTGCCCGACCTCGACGGCGGCGAGCTGCTGCGGATGCTGCGCGCGGTGAGCAAGGTGCCGGTGATCGTGGCGACCGCCCGCGACGGTGACGCCGAGATGGTGCCGGTGCTGGACGCGGGCGCCGACGACTACGTGGTCAAGCCCTACAGCGCCGCCCAGCTCGACGCGCGGATCAGGGCCGTGCTGCGGCGCGCGGGCGAGACCGCCCCCGAGCCGCTGCGGGTGGGGGCCCTGCACCTCGACCCGCGTGCGCGGGTGGCCGAGCTCGACGGGGTGGAGCTGGATCTGACACCGCGCGAGTTCGACGTGCTGCACTACCTCGCCGCCCGGTCCGGGGAGGTCGTCACCAAGCGCGAGCTGCTGACCGAGGTGTGGCAGCTCCCCTACGGCGGGGCGGACAAGACCGTGGACGTCCACCTGTCCTGGCTGCGCAGGAAACTGGGCGAGACCGCGGCCGAGCCCCGCTACCTGCACACGGTCCGGGGTGTCGGGGTGAAGCTGGTCGGGCCCTCATGAGGCGCTGGCTGGCGTTGCTGGTCGCGGCCACCACCTCGCTGGTGCTGATCGCGCTGCTGGTGCCGATGGCGCTGCTGATCCGCGCCGTGGCGGAGAACGGCGCGATGAGCCGCGCCACCACCGCCGCCGAGTCGGTCGCCGTCACGGTCGGCACGCCCGAGCTGCCGCTGGCGGTGGAGCAGGTGTCGCGGCCGGTGACGGTGTTCCTGCCGGACGGGCGGACGCTCGGCGCGCCGGCCGGCCGCTCCGACGCGGTACGGCTGGCCGCCACCGGCCGCAGCGTCACCGCCGAGGCAGACGACGGCATCGAGGTGCTGGTGTCGGTGCAGTCGCCGGACGGCACCGTGGTGATCAGGGTGTTCGTCGGCGACGAGGAGCTGCTGCGCGGCGTGCGCGAGGCGTGGGCGGCGCTGCTCGCGCTCGGGCTGGCGCTGGTGGTGCTGGGCATCGCGCTGGCCGACCGGCTGGCGCTCGCCGTGACCAGGCCCGTCGACGGTCTGGCGCGCGTCTCGCACCGGCTGGCGGGCGGCGACCTGGAGGCACGGGCAGAGCCCGGCGGGCCGCCGGAGGTGCGCTCGGTGGCGCTGGCGCTCAACCATCTGGCCGGGCGGATCGGCGACCTGCTCGCGGCCGAGCGGGAGTCGGTGGCGGACCTGTCACACCGGCTCCGTACGCCGCTGACGGGCCTCAGGCTGGACGCGGAGTCGCTGCGCGACCCCGAGGAGGCGGCGCGGATCGGCGCTCGCGTGGACGAGCTGGAGAGGGCCGTCAGCGCCGTCATCACCGACGCCCGGCAGCGCTCCGCCCGGCGCGAGACGTGCGACGCGACCACCGTGGTGCGCCAGCGGGTGCGCTTCTGGTCGGTCCTCGCCGAGGACCAGGGGCGCGCGGTCACGGTCACCCTGCCGGAGGAGGAGCTGACGGTGGCGGTCGGCGCCGAGGCGCTCGCCGCCTGCGTGGACGCCCTGCTCGGCAACGTCTTCGCGCACACCCCCGAGGGGGTGTCCTTCTCCGTACGGCTCGCGCCGCATCCTTCGGGGGCCGTGCTGGTGGTCAGCGACGCCGGGCCCGGTTTCGACCCCGCCCTGCTGGAGCGGGGCAGCAGCGCGGCCGGCTCGACCGGGCTCGGCCTGGACATCGCCCGCCGCACCGCCGAGTCGTCGGGAGGCCGGCTGTCGGTGTCGTCGTCGGGCGGCGCCATCGTGGAAGTGGTGTTAACCCGGCCTTAGCCCGCGATTACCGCGGATAGGTGTTCCGTAGGGGCATGCAGATCACTACGAAGATCATCGTTGCCAGCGCCGGCGTCATGGCCCTCGTGGCCGGTGGGTCCGCCGCCTTCGCCGCCGCCAACCAGCCCGCCCCGAAGGTGAGCGCGGAGCAGGCCATCCAGATCGCCCAGAAGGAGGTGCCCGGCTCGTGGGTGCGCGAGGTCGGCTTCGACAAGCGCGGCACGCAGCCGGACGTGTGGGACGTCGAGCTCGTCAAGGGCGACGTGGAGCACGAGCTGGACATCGACGCGGCCACGGGCAAGCTCCTGAAGAAGGAGAGCGAGGCCGCGGAGAGCGACGACGACGCGACGAACTCACAGACCGGCGCGCAGAACCCGCAGGACGGCTCCCAGACCGGCGGCCAGACCGATGACCAGGACGACGACGACCAGGACGACGACTGACGTCAGCAGGAGGACAGGACGCCTTCCATGGCGTCCTTCTCCGCTGAGGTGACCCACAGCTCGTACTTGGCCTTCACGTCGACCTGCCGCGCGATGTACTCGCATCTGTAGGCCTTGCGCGGCGGGAGCCAGGTGGCGGCGTCGGAGTCGCTCTTCTGGCCGTTGAGCGGGCCGTCGACGGCCAGCAGGTTCAGGGGGTCGTTGGCGAACTCCTTGCGCTTGGTCGCCGTCCACTGCTGGGCGCCCTTCTGCCAGGCGTCCGAGAGCGGGATCACGTGGTCGATCTGGACCTTGCTGCTGGTGTCCTGGCCGCGCTCGAACTCGATCCGCCTGCCGCTGAAGGGGTCGTCGAGCATGCCGCTGAGCACGATGCAGTCGTGGGTGCCCGCCTTGAACTTCTCCTCCTTCAGGTCCCTCTTGAGTATGTCGTTGCGGGTGTCGCAGCCGTTGCGGTCCACGTCCGACCAGGCGGGCCCGAACTCGTCGCGGTCGAACCCGGTCTTCGGCGCCCGGCCCTTCACGGCCAGCTTGTCGAGCTTCTTTCGCGCGTCGCCCACGTCCGCGGACTTGCCGGAGTCGGCCTTGCCGGTCTCCGGCCCCAGTTGCGCTTCGAGGTCCCCGCAGCCGGTGAGCATCACCGCTGTCGCCAGCCCCGCCATGACCGTCCGTAACCGCACTGGCACTCCCAGACTAGTGTTCGCAACGTCCAGGTATATCAATGCCCTCTAAGTGGTCATTTACCGCCCGAGTGCGTCAAGCAGCCATTCGGCGAGATACGCGGTGTACGAGGACCGCACGTAGATCCGGTACGCGTCCCCGTCCCGTTCGATGATCACCGGAGCCTTGGCCAGCAGCGTCTGCGCGTGGCCGGTGAACACCGACGGATGCAGGTCGAGGGGGCATCCGGTGATCAGGACGTCGAGGGCGCCGGGACCGGCGAGCTCCAGCACGGTCCGCTGCCCGGACACCTCCACCCATCCTTCACCCGCCGGACCGTCCCGGACCACCAGCCACCAGTCCGGCCCGAGCCTCAGCCCTTCGCCCGGGTCGGCGCCGCGCACCTCCCACATCGGCGTGGCAGGCAGCTCGCGGAGCCGTACGGACTGCGAACCCGCCGCCGCGAAGCCGGCGGCGAAGGCGGCGGCGGGGCTCTCGGCGCGCCCCTCCGGCGCCGTGGACACGATGCCGGCGGCCACGGGCTCTCCGTCGCGCCGGGCGTTCTCGGGGTCGTAGAAGACCGGCTCGACGACCGTCACGGCGACGGTCGCGGTCCCGGACACGGCGGTGAGCCGGTCGCCGGGAGCGACGTCGCGGGCCATGGCCAGCCCGAACGTGCGGCCGAGCGTCGCGCTGGCATAACCGCTGGTCACGTGGCCGAGCATGCGCGCGGGCACCTCCGACTCCCGCAGGAGCTGCGCTCCCTCCGCCAGGCCGGCGTCCGGGTCGTCGGTGAGCAGGCCGACCAGCCTCTTGCGGCCGTCGCGGGCGGTGTCGGGGCGGGAGTGGGAGCGCTTGCCGACGTAGTCCGGCTTGCGCTTGGAGACGATCCACGACATGCCGAGGTCCTGCGGGGTGACGGTGCCGTCGGTCTCCTGGCCGACGATGGCGAACCCCTTCTCGGCGCGGAGCACGTGCATGGTCTCCGTCCCGTACGGCACCGCGCCCAGGTCCAGCACGCCCTCCCAGAGCGACCTGCCGTAATGCCAGGGCACGTTCACCTCGTAGGCCAGCTCGCCGGAGAAGCTGATCCGGAACACCCGCCCGGGGACGCCGAGGACCTCGGTGCCCGCGTACCTCATGAAGGCGAGGTCGAGCGCGCCCGGCGCGACGGCGGCGAGGACGTCCCTGGCCCTGGGGCCGGCGATCGCGACCGTGGCCCAGTGGTCGGTGACGGAGGTGAGCCGCACGTCGAGCTCCGGCCACTCGGTCTGCCGCCACTCCTCCAGCCAGTCGAGCACGGCCGCCGCGTTGCCGGTGGTGGTGGTCATGAGGTAGTGGTCCTCGCCGAGCCTGGTGGTGGTGCCGTCGTCGAAGACCATCCCGTCGGCCGTGCACATCAGGCCGTAGCGGCACGCGCCGACGGCGAGCGTGGAGTACATGTTGGTGTAGATCCGGTCCAGGAAGGCGCCGGCGTCGCGGCCGCGGATGTCGATCTTCCCCAGGGTGGAGGCGTCCATCGCGGCCACCCCGGTGCGGGCCGCGCGGCACTCGCGCAGCACCGCCTCGCGCATGCCCTCGCCGTCGAGCGGGAAGTACCGCGGCCGCTTCCACTGGCCGACGTCCTCGAACACCGCTCCCCTGGCGAGGTGCGCGCCGTGCATGGCGGTCGTCCTGACGGGGTCGGACAGCTCGCCGCGGTCGCGGCCCGCCAGCGTGCCGAAGGCCACCGGGGCGTACGGCGGGCGGAACGTGGTCGTGCCGAGCTGCCCGGGGGTGGCTCCGAGCAGCTCGGCCATCACTCCGGCCACCAGCGCGCCCGAGGTCTTGCCCTGGTCGGCCCCGGTGCCCGCGGTGGTGAAGCGCTTGACGTGCTCGACCGAGCGCATCCCGGTGCCCGCCGCCCTGGCCAGGTCGGCGACGGTGACGTCCCGCTGGAGGTCGACGAAGGCGGTGGCGTCCGGCGACAGCTCGCCCCAGTAGGCGGCGGGCGGGCGGAGGGCGGTCTCGTCGCTGGACGGCACGGCGAAGTCGCCGTCCCGGCCGGCCGCTTCGGCGCCCGCGGCGTAACCGTCCTCGATCGCCTCGCGGGTGCCGTACAGGCCCCGGCAGGCGCCCGCCGACCGCTCGGCCTGCGCCGACGCGCCGGGGACGAACGCCTGGAGGGCGTCGTCGAAGACGACCCTGCCCTGCGACTGGCTGAAGAGGTGGACGGCCGGGTTCCAGCCGCCCGCGACCGCCAGCAGGTCCGCCTCCAGGTGCTGGTCGCCGATCCGGACACCGGTGAGCAGGCCGTCGGCGTCGGACGTGGTGCCGGTGATCGTGCCGGTGATCGTGCCGGTGACGGCGTGACCGGCCGGGGCCTGCGGGCGCGGGTCGACGATGGCGGCGATCACCACTCCCGCCGCCTCCAGGTCGCGGGCCGCCTCGTAGCCGGAGTCCGCGCAGGCGTAGACGACCGCCCGGCCGCCCGGCCGTACGCCGTATCTGTTGACGTAGGCGCGGGCGGCGGAGGCGAGCATGACGCCGGGCCGGTCGTTGCCGGGGAAGGGCAGCGAGCGTTCGTGCGCGCCGGTGGCGAGCACGACGCGGCGCGCGCGCAGGTGCCACAGACGCTCCCCCGCCGCGCGGCGCTCGACGGCCACCAGGTAGTTGTGGTCGTAGTAGCCGATCGCGGTGGTCCTGACCAGCACGCGGACCTCCGGCAGCGCGGCCAGACGGCGCTCGGCCGCGGCGACCCAGTCGAGCGCGGGGGCGCCGTCCAGACGGACGCGGCTGCTCAGCAGGTCGCCGCCGAGCCTGGGCTGGTCGTCCAGCAGGATCACCCGGGCCCCCGACTCCCCCGCGGCCAGCGCCGCCGCCAGCCCGGCCGGGCCGCCTCCGGCCACGAGCACGTCGCAGTGCAGGTAGCCCTTGTCGGCGCGCCGCTCGTCCACGGCGTCCGGGTCCACCCGGCCCTTGCCGCGCAGGCTCCACGCCCGCAGCCCGTCGCGCAGCTCCACGGTGGTGGCGGCGAGCATCGGGTCGGCGCCGACGCGGACCAGGGCGTTCGGCTCCTCGGCGCCGGCGGAGAAGACGCCGCGAGGGCGGCCGAGGTCCACGCTGTGCCCGACCACGCGCACCCCGCCGGCCAGCAGGGCGGAGGCCAGCGTGTCACCCGGATGCCCGTGCAACGGGCGGCCGTCGAAGTGGAACGGGAGCGTGACCGAGCGGTCGATCAGACCGCCCGAAGGCAGGCGGGTCATCGAATCTCCTGGACCGGCGTGCGGATCTCGTGGGTGACCGTGTGCCGCTCGACGGCGAACCAGGTGCGGCAGCCGTGCGCGTGGAACCAGCGCTCGGTGAACCAGCCCTTGGGGTTGTCGCGCATGAACACGTATCCGGCCCACTCGCCGTCGCTCAGCTCGCCCGGCGCGTCGGGGTAGGCGATCCCGGCCTGCCCGCCGTAGCGGAACTCGTTCTCGTCTCGGGGGCCGCAGTGCGGGCAGTCGATGAGCAGCATCAGTGCGCCACCGCCGCCGCGCCGTGCTCGTCGATGAGCGCCCCGGTGGTGAACCTGTCCAGCGCGAAGGGCTCGGCCAGCGGATGCGGCTCGCCGTGCGCGATGGTGTGGGCGTACACCCAGCCGGAGCCGGGAGTGGCCTTGAAGCCGCCGGTGCCCCAGCCCGCGTTGACGTACAGGCCGTCCACGGGCGTCGTGCCGATGATCGGCGAGGCGTCGGGCGAGACGTCGACGACGCCAGCCCAGGTGCGCAGCACCCGTACCCGGCTGAAGAGCGGGAACAGCTCCAGCGCGGCGGCCATCTGGGCCTCGATGACGTGGAAGGCGCCGCGCTGGCCGTAGGAGTTGTAGGAGTCGATGCCCGCGCCCATGACCAGCTCGCCCTTGTGCGCCTGGCTGACGTAGACGTGCACGGCGTTCGACATGACCACGCAGTCGAGCACCGGTTCCAGCAGCTCTGACACCAGCGCCTGCAGCGGGTGCGACTGCAGCGGCAGCCGGATGCCGGCGCGCTCCGCCAGCACGGAGGTGTGCCCGGCCGAGGCGAGCGCGACCTTCCCGGCCGCGATCCTGCCGCGTGAGGTCTTCACCGACAGCACCCGGCCGTTCGCGATCTCGAACCCGGTCACCTCGCAGCCCTGGATCAGGTCGATCCCGTAGGCGTCCGCCTTGCGGGCCAGCGCCCAGGCGACGTGGTCGTGCTTGGCGATGCCGCCGCGCCGCTGCAGGGTGGCGCCCATGACCGGGTAGCGGGCCCGTTCGGAGACGTTGACGATCGGGCAGAACTTCTTGACCTCGTCGGCGTCGAGCCATTCGGCGTCGACGCCGTTGAGCCGGTTGGCGTTGACCCGCCGCCTGCCCTCGCGCACGTCGCCGAGGCTGTGCGCGAGGTTGAGCACGCCGCGCTGGCTGAACTGCAGGTCGTAGTCGAGCTCGTCGCCGAGCCCCTCCCACAGCTTCAGCGAGTGCTCGTAGATGGCGGCGCTCTCGTCCCACAGGTAGTTGGAGCGGATGATCGTGGTGTTGCGGGCCATGTTGCCGCCGGCCAGCCAGCCCTTCTCCAGGACGGCCACGTTCGTGATTCCGTGGTTGCGCGCCAGGTAGTAGGCCGTGGCCAGGCCGTGCCCGCCGCCGCCGACGATGATCACGTCGTAGGCCTGCTTGGGGTCGGGATTGCGCCAGAGGAAGTCGGGGTGGGTCACCGTCGGATCTTCTCCATCTGCGGGTCGTACAGCGGCTCGGCGGCCACCTCGGCGGGAACCTCCCGCCCGAAGTAGGAAATATCCACATGCGTCCCGGGGCCCGCCAGCTCGATCGGCAGCCAGGCGTAGGCGATCGGGCGGTGGATCGTGTGGCCGTAGGCGGCGCTGGTGACGTAGCCGACCGTGCGGCCCAGGTGCCGCACCGGCTCCTTGCCCATGACCACCTCGCCGCTGAGCAGCGGCACCAGCTTGCGGGTGATGTCGGTGGACAGCGCGTCGCGGCCGACGAAGTCCTTGTCCTTCCTGACCGCGAATGCCAGCCCGGCCTCGTACGGATTGTGCTCGGGGGTCATGTCCACGCCCCAGAGCCGGTAGCCCTTCTCCACCCGCAGGCTGGTGAACGCGGCCCGGCCGCCCGCGATCGGCAGCCCGGTCGCCCAGAGCGTGTCCCACAGCTTGAGCCCCAGGTCGGCCGTGGTGTAGAGCTCCCAGCCGAGCTCGCCGACGTACGAGACCCGCATCGCCGTCACCGGCACGTGGCCGACATATCCGGACTTGCAGGTGAAGTAGCGGAAGCCCTCGTGGGACATGTCCATGTCGGTCAGCGGCTGGACCAGCTCCCTGGCCCGCGGCCCCCACACGCCGACGCAACAGGTGCCAGGCGTGAGGTCGCGCACGTACACGCCGCCCGGCGCGTGCCGGGTGATCCAGTCGAGGTCCAGGTTGCCGTTGGCGCCGATCTGGAACCTGTCCTCGGCCAGCCGCGCCACCGTGAGGTCGGACCTGATGCCGCCCTTGGCGTCCAGCAGCAGCGTGTAGGTGACCGAGCCCGGCTTCTTGTCCACGTTGTTGGTGGTCAGGCGCTGCAGGAAAGCAGCCGCCCGCGCCCCGCCGACCTCGATCCGCTTGAGCGGGGTCATGTCGTAGAGCGCCACGCTCTCCCTCGTCGCGTGCGACTCGGCGGCGGCGATCGGCGACCAGTATCGGGCGGCCCACTCGTCGCGCCGCTCCGCCCCCACGAACGCCTCGACGGCCGCCGGCCCGCCCTCCGCCGGCCGTACCAGCTCCTCCAGCAGCGGCGCGTTCGCGTCGAACCAGTGCGGCCGCTCCCACCCCGCCGCCTCCAGGAAGTGCCCGCCCAGCTCGCGCTGGCGCGCGTAGAAGGGGCTGGTACGCAGCGGCCGCGGCGACTCCATCGGCTGCAGCGGATGGATGACGTCGTAGACCTCGACGAAGTTCTGCTTGCCGCGCTCGGTGACGAAGGCGGGGGCGAGCTGGACCGGCTCGAACCGGCTGAGCTCGCACTCGTGCAGATCGACCTGGGAGTGGCCGTCGACCAGCAGCTCGGCCACCGCTCTGGCGACCCCGGCCGAGTGGGTGACCCAGACCGCCTCGGCCACCCAGAACCCGTCGAGCTCCGGCGCCTCCCCGATCAGCGGGAACCCGTCCGGGGTGAAGGAGAAGATCCCGTTGATGCCGTCCTCGTACTTGGACTGCCTGAGCGCGGGCAACAACTCGCCCGCGTCCCACCAGGCGGGGTCGAAGTCCTCCTCGGTGAACTCCTGCACCGACGGCATCGTGGTGCCCCCGGGGCCGATCTCGTGCTGGGCGACCGGCATCGGCCGGTGCGCGTAGGAGCCGACGCCGACGCGGTCGCCGTGATGGCGGAAGTAGAGGTCGCGGTCCTGGTGGCGCAGGATGGGCCCGCTCTTCGACCCGCGCAGCGGCCCCGATCTGGCGTACTGGTGGGCCAGCGGCTGCAGCGGCACGGTCAGCCCCGCCATCGCGCCGATCGTCGGCCCCCAGAACCCGGCGGCGCACACGACCACGTCCGCCTCGATGACGCGGTAGCCGTCCGCGCTCTCCACCTCCACCCCGGTGACCCGGCCGCCCATCTGCTGGACGCCCACCACGGTGTGCCTGGCCAGGAATCTCGCGCCCCGCTCGACGGCTCGCGCGGCCTGCGTCTCGCAGCAGCTCACGGCCGCCGCGAGCCCGTCGGTGGGCACGTGGAACCCGCCGAGCACCCGGTGCCGGTCGAGCAGCGGCCACAGCTCCGCGCACCGCTCGGCGTCGACCAGCTCCCCCTCGACGCCCCAGGACTCGGCCCAGCCGTGCTTGCGGTGCAGGTCGTGCCAGCGCTCCTGGGTGGTGGCCACCTCCAGGCCGCCCACCTGCTCGAAGCAGCCGAGCTCGGTGTACTTGCGCACGGTGTAGGAGGCGAACTCGGTCATGGTCTTCGACGGGTTCGTCTGGAACACCAGCCCCGGAGCGTGCGAGCTCGATCCGCCGGTGGCGAAGAGCGGCCCCCGGTCGACGACGGTGACGTCGGTCCACCCCCGGCCGGTGAGCTCGTCGGCCAGGGCGCAGCCCACGATGCCGGCTCCAATGATCACTGAACGAGGCCGGCTTGTCATGGGCCCTCCGGTTGTTCCTTAATACGCAACACACACCGGACTACGCAACGAACATAAGGCTCCGGCGATCCGCAAACAAGGTCTCCTCTCACTCCGTCTCAGGCGCCGGGATGGCGTGCCCGGCGGCGTGGCCGACCTCCCCCCAGGCGGTCCAGGCAGACATGCGCCGGTGCGTCACGTCGAAGGCGACGTCGTAGATCACGCTGCCGAGCAGCAGGCGCAGCGCACTCCCTTGAGTAAGACGAGACGGTTCGTCTCGGCTATGGTCAACCATGACTGACGTCCGATCCAATGTCAAGACGGTCCGTCTCGTCTCGTGCTAGCGTGGCCGACATGAAGCGTACCCCGGACACCACCCGCCGCAGCGAGGCCTCACGCAGGGCCATCCTCACAGCGGCGTTCGAGCTCGTCGGCGAGGTCGGCTACGCCAAGCTCAGCATCGAGGGCATCGCCGCCCGCGCGGGCGTCGGCAAGCAGACGATCTACCGCTGGTGGCCGTCCAAGGGCGCGGTGCTCTTCGACGCCATGCTGGCGCTGTCGGAGGGCCAGGATGGCGCCGACCTGCCGGACACCGGTGACCTGGAGGCCGACCTCAAGCTGGTACTGCGCGCCACGGCCGACGAGCTGAACGATCCGCGCTTCGACCAGCCGCTGCGCGCACTCAACATCGAGATCATGAGCGATCCGGCCCTGGCCGAGCTCTACGCCGAGCGGCTCGACCGGCCCATGAAGGAGCTCAAGAAGAACCGCCTGCGCAGCGCCCAGGAGGCGGGCCGGCTCCCTGCCGACCTCGACCTGGACGTGGCCGTCGAGCTGGTGTGGGGCCCCATGCTCAACCGATGGCTGCACCGCAGCGGCCCGCTGACGCACGAGTACGCCGACACCCTCGTGGAGACGGCACTGCGAGGGCTCTACGCACGTTAGCGACGCCCTGGCGGCGAACGGACTTGTCGTGAACCCGCCTTGGCCGTCCGGTTCGCCCACCTCTACGCTGATCCCTGACCATGCCACGACGGGACGGTGAGCCGCACCATGGCGCAACGGCGGTTACTTGAGGGCCTCGGGGTCACCGTCACGGAAGAGACGGCATACCGGGCCCTGCTGCGCCACGGCCCCGCCACGCTCAGCCAGCTCGCCGGCGAGACCGGCGCGTCCGCGGCCGCCATCCGCCGCATGCTGCCCCGGCTGGAGGACCTCGGCCTGATCTCGCGCGTCGCCGGCCGGCCACTGCGGCTGATCGCCACACCGCCGAACGTGGCCATCGACGTGCTGGTGGCCCGCCGCCAGGAGGAGATCACGCACAGCAGGGCGGCCGCCGCCCTGCTCGCCACCGAGGTGGCCGACCGGGCCGGGCCGCACCCGGAGGAGGTCCTGGAGGTGGTGACCGGCCGGGACGCCGTCGCCCGGCGCTACCTGCAGCTCGAACGCAACGCCACCGGCGAGATGCTCGTGCTCGTCCACCCGCCGTACGCCGTCGACATCACCGACGACGGGGAGAACCGGCAGCGGGCCGCCCGCCGGGGCGCGCCCACCCGCGGGATCTACGGCCCGCTGGCGTTCGAGGAGCCCGGCATGCTGGAGCACACCCGCCGCGCCATCGCCGACGGCGAGCAGGCCCGGATGGGCCAGGTGCCGGTCAAGCTGGCAATCGCCGACTCCCGCACGGCCATGCTGCCGCTGGTCTCCGACGAGAACCGGGCCGTGGAAAGCGCCCTCGTCGTGCATCCCTCGGCGCTGCTCGACGCGCTGGTCGGACTGTTCGAGGTGCTCTGGCAGACCGCGGTGCCGCTGCGCCTGTCGACGGACAACTCCATCGAGGCCGAGTCCTGGCCGCAGCCCTCGGACCGGGCGGTGCTCGCCCTGCTGGCCGTCGGCATGAAGGACGACGCCATCGCCAGGCAGCTCGGCCTCAGCCCGCGCACCGTCCAGCGACGGGTCCAGGAGCTGTCCGGCCGGCTGGGCGCGCGCACCCGCTTTCACGCGGGCTTCCTCGCCGCCCAGCAGGGGCTGCTGCCCTAGAGGCGGGCAGCCCTTCTGCGCCGGAGCTAGGAGCGCCCGTAAGCGTCTTCGAGACGCTCGATGTCGTCCTCGTCGAAGTGGCCGAAGGCGACTTCGAGGATGCGGGTGGCGGGGCCGGAGGAGCTGAGGCGGTGGGTCTGGCCGGCGCGGATCAGGACCCGGTCACCGACGGCCGGCTCCAGGCGCTCGCCGTCCACTTCGAAGACGCAGCCCGGGTCCAGCGCCACCCAGAGCTCGTCGCGGTGCTCGTGGCGCTGCAGGCTGAGCCGCTGGCCGGGCGACACCGAGATGATCTTCACCGTGGACACCTCGTTGAGCGTGTAGCGCTCGAAGCCACCCCACGGACGCTCGTCACGGATCACGGCAGCAAGCCTGTCAATGTCCTGCATTGTGCCTCCAAGTCCCGAATTACCGCGCCAAAAGCTATCAGGTGATGAGAATGCCGCCGTCTACCGGGAGCGTCACCCCGGTGACGTACGACGACGCGTCGCTCGCCAGGAAGATCGCGGCCGCCACCAGCTCGGCCGGATCGCCCGCGCGTCCCATGACCACGCGCTGCTCCAGCATCCGTTCCAGGTAGCCGGGCCGGTACTGCTCGGTCATCTCCGAGACGAAGAAGCCGGGCTCCAGGCAGTTGACGCGGATCCCGCGCCGCCCGGTCCACTGCTGCGCCAGGTCTCGGGTCAGCCCGATCACCGCCGCCTTGGACGCGCTGTAGGCGGCCTGAGGAAGCCCCGCGGTCGTCTCGCCGAGGATGCTGCCGATGTTGACGATCGACGAGCCGGGGCGCATCACCTTGGCGCAGGCCTGCGCCATCCAGTAGGTGCCGTGCAGGTTGACGTCGACCACCTGCCGGAACTCCTCCGGCGTCTCGCGCAGCGCGGGCACGGCCGTGCCGACCCCGGCATTGTTGATCAGCACGTCCACGGCGCCCAGCTCGTCCACCGCCGCCGAGACCAGCGCCTGGCACTCCTCCGGCCGCGTCACGTCGGTGGCCACGGCCAGGCAACGGCGGCCGGTCTGCTCGACCAGCCGCCGCGTCTCACCCAGGCGATCCTCGCGACGGGCGCCGATCACGATGTCGGCGCCCGCCTCGGCCAGCCCTCGGGCGAAGGCCACGCCCAGCCCGGAGGACGCCCCGGTGACGACGGCCACCTTGCCCGCGAGGCTGAAGCGCGCCAGCATGCTAGAGCCCGTACTCCTTGACGATCCGCTCGTGCCGCTCGACCTCGACGTCGACCTCGCGGGCGAGGTCGAGCCAGGCCAGCGGGTGCGACCAGCGCTCGGTGGCGTCGTCGAGCAGCGCGTCCACCTCTACGGGAGAGACGTCGGGCGGCACCGCCACCCAGCCGAACACGCCGGGGATCTGCTCACCGCTCGTCGGATGGGTCACCTGGTAGTTCTCGTCGCTGTAGACCCACATCGGCCAGCCGCGCTCGGCCATGACCTCGGTGAACTCGGTCCAGTCCGTCTCGCTGGGCGCGGCGCCGTCGAAGAAGTAGCTGGTGTAGCCGCCGGGCCGCAGGATGCTCACCGCCGCGAAGGGCGGCACGAAGTTCTGCTGCTCCTGGGGGTCTTCGGGCAGCGGCTCCAGCAACTGCGGGTCGAACACGACCAGGTCGCCCGCGTTGTAGTCCATGCCGCGCGGCTGCGGCAGCGCCAGCCTGGCCGTGGCCGGGCCGGTGCGGATGGACAGCACCTGGCGCTGGCCGCCGTCGGGCGCGGGGAGGATGACCCGGATGAGGCCCATCTCCTCCTCGATCGGCCCCTCGGTGGACTTGATCGGCATGCCGATCTTGGCGGCGCCCTTGCGGACGGTCTCCCAGTCCTCGCCGGCGGTGGCCATGACGATCATGCGCCAGGTGTCCTCGTCGGTGAGCTCGTCGAGGACCTCCAGCAGCACCGCGGCGCCCCTGGCATTCTGGTCGAGCTGCTGGGCGGCGCCCGCGGCGAGGCGGCGTGCCTCCACCCCGGCCCCGGCCGCCACGGCGTGCTCGGCGGCGTCGAGCGTCTCCGGCCAGCGCTCGCGCGCACTGTGCAGGCGGGCCAGCGCGAGGTGCTGGGCGTCGTGCGGGAGCGTCGCGGCCATCTGCTCCAGGCGCTCGTCCTGGCGGGCCTCGATGAGCAGGGTGGTCAGGTAGGCGATGTCGTCGGAGTCGGCGCTCGCGATGTCGCCGGTGTCGACGAGCATCTTCCAGTAGATGTCGGCGCCGGTCGACGGGTAGCCCAGGAAGCCCATCGTGGTGGTGTGGCGGCGGGTCGCCTCGATGTCCTGGCCCGACAGCGGGGCCAGCCAGCCGACCCAGCGCTCGGGGTCGGCGTTGTAGCCGTCGGCGGCGTCGAAGTAGGCGACGCGCTCGGCGACGGGGCCCGGCGCGGCGGGCTCCGTGGTCGCGCCGGCGGCGGCGCGCAGCGCGGCGATCCGCTCGGCGACGCCCGTGCTGTCACGCAGCTCCCCCGCGGCGGACTCGGCCAGGTCCGCCAGCAGCCTGGCCTGCCACACGCCCTGCCTGGCGACGGCCAGGTCGCCGGCGATCAGCGCGAGCTCGACGCGCGCGTGGTAGCCGCCCATCATGCCGAAGTAGTCGATCCACTGGCGCAGCACGCGGCCGAGCTGCCAGGTGTTGGTGATCTGGGCGGAGCCGGCCAGCTTGCCGACCGCCCGCGCCCACTCGACGAAGACCCTCGGGTGCTCGCCGACCACGTCGAGGTCGGGCAGCGCGTCGACGGCCTCGGCGATCCGGCCGAGCGTGGCCAGGACGAGCGCGCGGCGCACGCCGTCGCGGTGGTCCTTGGCCACCGGGTCGTCGGCCTGGAAGCCCGCGGCGGCCTGCAGCGCGGTCAGCGCGTCCTCGGCGCGGCCTGCGGCCAGCAGCGCGCGGGCGCTCTCGGCGCCGAGCTCCCAGCTCGCCTGGCGGCCCGCGGCGCCCAGCCGCTCGACGGCGGACTCCGCGTAGGTGACGGCCTCGCCCTCGCGCCCCGCGTCGACCAGGGCCGCGACGTACTGCGTCACCAGCCCGGTGTAGGCGGGGTCGGCCGGCTCGAGCTGCTCGATGACCGCGCCGAGCGTCTCGATGCGCTCGGCGCTGTAGCCGGGGCCGTCGGTGTTGGCCCAGGCGAGCGCGAGCGCCTCCACGGCGGCCGGCGTGGCCGGGCAGGAGCGCACCTCTTCGCGCTGGGCGAACGCGAGCAGCTGCTCGGCGTCCTCGACGGCGACGGCTCCCTGCGCCCGGTCGCCGATGCGGCCGAGCAGGTGCCAGTAGCGGGCGTAGAACTCCAGCCATGGCTGCTCCAGGGCCTCCGCCTGCTGCGCGATGGCCGGAGCCATCACGTCGAGCTGCGGGAAGCGCCCTTCGTAGGCCTGTGCGGGGAGGTCTCCCAGCGCCATGGCGAGGCCGACGTTGCCGGCCTCAGAAAGCTGCTGCTGGGTTTCGCCGACCCAGGCCCAGATGTCCACGTCCATGGGCAGTCAGTCTGCCAGGTCAACGAGCGTGCCCAAAACGCAGAAGCTCGATGAGCTCGTCCGATTCGTCGTTGTTGAGGGGAGAAAATACGGATGCCATCAGATCATCGGTGGCCTCTTCGGCCACGGACCGGCGAGCGACCACGTCGGGATCGGGCTCGGCATAGGGCTCCGGCCAGGCGAAGAATCTGGCGATCAGCTCACCGGTCGTCTGCCCGAACGGCGTCGCGTCGTGGTCGGCCGCGAGTGTCGCCTGCAGGGGATGCAGTCCCTGCGCGACCACCGCGTTGGCGTGCAGGCCACCGCGCAGCTCCCGCACCACGTGCATGAGCTGGGTGGCCCGCGCGGGCGCGTCGTCCGGCAGGGGCACGGCCCGCCATCCGGCGAACAGCGGGGCGCCGATCGACGAGGCCTGCCGCACGACCGGTTCGAGCAGCTCGGCGATCCGCGCGCAGCCGTCGTAGTCGCCGAGCCTGCGCCGGCCCCAGGCCGCGCAAATCCCGGCGTAGAGCTCGACGGCCTGCTCGGTGGGCAGCTTGCGGCCGCCGTTCCAGTTCTCCTCGACGTACTCGGGCGGGAAGAAGACCGCCACCGAGGTGACGACGTCGGCGTCGCACTCGCCGAGCACGCCGCAGCGGCCACGGAAGTAGAGCTCACGCGCGCCGAGACCGTACTCCTCGCAGACGGCCTTGGCTTCTCTGGAGATCATGAAGCCTCCGCCGTACTGTCCGATCGGCGCCTTGACCCGGACGGCCGTGGTCCGCGGATCCGCCATGTCCACCCCTCTCGGTCCAGGAAGTGAACTCAGCATGCCCTAGGAGAACATCATTCTGCAAGCGTCAGATTTCCCGAGGCCACGATCACGGCCGGGCCACGCAGATAGCTGGTTTCCTCTTCCAGGATGACGGTGAGCGTGCCACCGGGCACCTCCACCAGCCAGGTGCCGGTGGTGTCGCCCGACAGCGCGGCCGCGGCGACCGCCGTGGCCACCGCGCCGGTGCCGCACGAGCGCGTCTCGCCCGAGCCCCGCTCGTAGACGCGCATCACCGCGCGGCTGGTGCCGACCGGGTTGAACAGCTCGATGTTGACGCCCTCGGGGAAGACGGCCGGGTCGAAGTAGGGCTGGTGGTCGAGCTCCAGCTGGGTGACCGGCTCGCCGATCGAGCAGGCCAGGTGCGGGTTGCCGACATCGATGTGCAGGCCGGTGAACTCCTGGCCTGAGACGATCGTGACGCTCTCGCCGAGCACCACCGGCTTGCCCATGTCGACGGTGACCTCGCCGGTGGACTCCAGCCGCACCTTCCTGATGCCGCCCCTGGTGGCGATCCCGAACTCGCCGGGCGCGGCCAGCCCCGCCTCGACCAGATAGCGGGCGAAGACGCGCACGCCGTTGCCGCACATCTCGGCCATGCCGCCGTCGGCGTTGCGGTAGTCCATGAACCATTCGGCCCCGGCCGCCTGGTCGGCCACCTCCGGCACCTGCTTGGAGCGCACCACGCGGAGCACGCCGTCGGCGCCGATCCCGGCTCTCCTGTCGCAGATCGACGCCACGAGCGAGGTGTGCAGGTCCAGCTCGCCGTCAGGATCGGGAAGGATGACGAAATCGTTCTCGGTGCCGTGCCCCTTGAGAAAACGCATTGTTCAATTTTATGCCGAGCCGGCGCCCGCTATCCGCACCAGGGACCGCTCCAGCAGATCCGGGGCGTCGTGGGGCAGCCAGCAGACCCGGGGGTCACGGCGGAACCAGGACTCCTGTCTCCGGGCGAACCGCCTGGTCGCCCGGACCGTCTCGGCGAAGGCCTGCTCCTCGGTCCACTCCCCCCGCAGGAAGCGGATCACCTGGGCGTAGCCGAGCGCCCGGCCCGCCGTCCGCCCCTCCGCCAGGCCCTGCCCGAGGAGGCGGCGCACCTCCTCCACCAGCCCGGCCGCCCACATGCGCTCGACCCTGACCTCGATCCGCCGGTCGAGCTCGGGGCGCGGCACCTCCAGCCCGATCTGCACGCTCGGATAGACCGCGTCGTAGGACGGCATGGTGGCCGAGAACGGCCTCCCGGAGTGCTCGATCACCTCCAGCGCCCGCACGATGCGGCGCCCGTTGCTCGGCAGGATGGCGGCCGCCGCCGGCGGATCCAGCTCGCGCAGCCTCTCGTACAGCGGCGCCGTCCCCCGCTCGTCGAGCTCGGCCTCCAGCCGTGCCCTGATCTCCGGATCGGTCCCGGGAAACTCCAGGTCGTCGATCGCCGCCCGTACGTACAGCCCGCTGCCGCCGACCAGCACGGGCACGCTGGCGGCGTCCATGACGGGCCTGGCGAGCCGCTGATACTCCGCCACGCTGGCGGTCACCGTCACGTCCCAGACGTCCAGCAGATGGTGCGGCACCCCTCGCTGCTCGGCGGGCGTGAGCTTGGCCGTGCCGATGTCCATGCCGCGATAGAGCTGCATGGAGTCGGCGTTGACGCACTCGCCCCCCAACCGGAGCGCGATGTCCACGGCGAGGTCCGACTTCCCGGCCGCGGTGGGACCCACGACGGCGATCACTGGCTGCTGGCGCACACCGACAAGTGTGTCAACGGTCGGAGTGTGCCCGGGCCGGTCAGAGATCGAGCAGCGTCGGCTGCAGGTAACCCTCGTGGGTCAGCAGCCAGCGCTTCGTCTCGACCCCGACCCCGCCGCTGAATCCGCCGAGCCCGTTGCCCGCCACCACCCGATGGCAGGGCACCACGATCGGCAGCGGGTTCGAGCCCATGATCGAGCCGATTCCCCGGGCCGGCACGCTGGAGCCGCTGCGGACGGCCAGTTCCCCGTAGGTGACGGCCGTGCCGTACGGGACCTCGTGCAGCGCCTGGAGCACCTGGCGGCGCGAGCCCGAGGTGAGCCGCCAGTCGATCGGCGTCTCGAACCGCCGCAACCCGCCGTCGAAGTAGGCGCGCAACTCCGCGGCCGCGGAATCCGTACGATCCGGGTCGTGCACCTCGGGCATGCCGAGGCGATCGCGCAGGCCCTCGGGAGAGCCCCAGCCCGACGCGACCAGACCGTCCTCGGTGAGGGCCAGCACGAATGCGCCGACCGGCGTCGGCACCTCGGCGAACGCGACCGTGATCATCATGTCCTCGTGTCAGTCATGCTCGGTGGTTCCTCACTGAACCGTAACCGCGTGGCGGGGCGATTTCGTCCGGGCGAGCCACCCGATCCGCGAGCGGGAAAGAGCGTCATACGTCCTGAACGTCTAGCATCGCGCTCGTGTCCTCGCGTGAACTCGTCGTCCTAGGCACCTCCAGCGCGGTGCCCACCCGGCACCGCAACCACAACGGCTACCTTCTGCGCTGGGACGGCCAGGGCTATCTCTTCGATCCCGGTGAGGGAACCCAGCGGCAGATGCTGCACGCCGGCGTGAGCGCCAACGACGTGCACTGGCTCTGCCTGACCCACTTCCACGGCGACCACTGCCTCGGCGTTCCCGGCGTCGTCCAGCGCATCGCCCGCGACAGGGTCCGCCATCCGGTGCGAGCCGTCTACCCCGCCTCCGGCCAGGCCTACTGGCGCAGGCTCCGCCACGCCGCCGCCTTCGCCGACACCGAGGTCATCCAGGAACACCCCCTCACAGGCCCTCTCGCCGCCGTCGGCCCCCTGACCGCGCGCCGCCTGTCGCACCCCGTCGAGTCCTACGGTTACCGCGTCCAGGAGCCGTCCGGCATCCGCATGCTCCCCGACCGGCTCGCCGCCCACGGCATCCGCGGCCCCGAGGTCGGCGAACTTCAGCGCACCGGCTCCGTGCGCGGCGTCACCCTCGCCCAGTGCAGCGTTCCCAAACCCGGACAGAGCGCCGCCTTCATCATGGACACCCGCCTCTGCGACACCGTCTTCGAGCTCGCCTCCGGCGTCGACCTCCTGGTCATCGAGTCCACGTTCCTGTCCTCGGAAGGCCCCCTGGCCAAGGAGTACGGCCACCTCACCGCCTACGAGGCCGGCCTCGTCGCGGCCGACGCCGGCGTCCGGCGGCTCGTCCTGACCCACTTTTCCGAAAGGTACGGCTTCACCCAGGAGCCGGCCTTCATGGAAGAGGTGCGACGCAGCTACGACGGCGACGTCATCCTGGCCAGAGACCTGATGAAGATCCCGGTCCCCCGCCGGCGTTAATAGCTCCGGGAATGGCGGATGAATTCGCCCCGAATCTTTCGGAGAGCGATATTCGACGGATGCACAAAAAAGCGTCCGACCACCGCGATGAATGCGAATCCACGAATGGCGCGAGACCGCGGTCAGGGCCCGGCCAACGGGGGCCCAGCCCTGTGAGCTCAGGCATATCACAGGGCAACCACACAGGCACCAACGGGGGTCACCCCTATCTCCACCATAGAGACCTGAAATAGCGGAATGCCGCCCAGGACGCCCCTCCGGACACCGTCTTCAAATTCACTAAAACTGCCGCTAAAAACATGCAACATCACCATTTTTACGCCGAATTACGGGTATTCGACGACGTGGAGCCCTACGGCCGCACCGAAAACCCGGAGTGGGCCGTCGAGACGGGAGAGATAAGTGAAGACAGAGGAACAGCTGAGTCCCGAAATGCAGAAATGCATTGACTCATGCATGGAAAGTCACAGGTCGTGCGAGCAGACCATGACCTACTGCCTGAAGCAGGGCGGCAGGCATGTCGACATGGCGATGATGGGCGCCCTCATGGACTGTGCCGACATGACCCGCGTCTGCGCCGACATGGTCATGCGCCGCTCGCCGATGGCGATGGACATGGCCAAGATGTGCGCCCAGGCGGCCACCAAGTGTGCCGAGGCGTGCATGACCATGAGCGACGACGCGACGATGAAGCGCTGCGCCGACGCCTGCCGCGCGTGCGCCGAGGCGTGCAAGGCCATGGCCGGCGCGCGGGCCTGAGCGTCCGCGACCCGAGCCGGCCCGCGTCTTCACAGGCATGAGAAGGCGCGGGCCGGTCGGCTAGGGCCGGCCCTCCCACACCCCCGCGAAGTACCCCACCCCGTACGGCGCCGCCTGCGCGAGCAGCCGGCCGCCGAAGTCACCACCCGCCGCCGCCCCTGCCAGCACCTGCAAGGCCGCCCGCCCGCCGACCCAGAGCCTGTCGGCCGCGATCGGGTCGAGCCCGGCGAGCGCCGCGACGTCCGCGCCGCCGAGCGCGCGCACGATCAGATCGTCGTACGGCTGAGCCGCCGGGTCGTGGTGCCCGGGGGCCTTCGGGGTCAGGCATGCCGAGCCGTCGGCCATGACCAGCAACGCCACCCTGCCGTCGCTCACCAGCTTGCCGCCGAGCGCCAGGCACTCGCCCGGTTCCGCGGCCGAGGCCACGGCCTGGAAGGCGACCGCCTCCAGGTCGTACGAACCGCTCTCCAGCAGCCAGCGGCCGACCGTCAGCGACAGGGGCAGGACCGGCTCGCCCCGGCCCGTCATGACGTCGACTCCCCACGGCCGCAGCGAACCCGCCGCCTGCGCGCCGTACCGCATGGTGACGTCCGCCCCGCCCACGACAACCAGCAGGTCGGGACCGGCGGCGCGCAGCGCGGCGACCGCGGCGTGGCAGGCGGAGCGGATCTCGTACAGCTCGGCCTGGGCGAGGCCGGCCAGGTCGGGCACGATCAGCGGGGTGTGCGGGCAGACGGCCGCGGCGACAAGCACAGGCGCAAGCGTAATCGGGCTAGCGGAGCTGGTAGGGGTCGCGTCCCTCCCTCACGGCCTCGATCATCCTGACGGCGTACGCGTGCGCGGCCTGGTGCAGCCCGTGCCCGTAGCTCACGCGGGCCACCCCCAGCCCGGCCAGCCGTCCGAGGCTGGGCGCGCCGGGCCTGAACAGGATGTTGACCGGCTCCCCGACCTCCGTGACCAGGGCCTCGATCGCCGCCTCGTCCGCGAGCCCGATCGGGTAGACGCAGTCGGCTCCGGCTTCCAGATAGCGCCGCGCCCGGCGGACGGCCTCGGCGTGGGTCCTGTCGCCGGTCGGTCCGGTGATGTACGTGTCGACCCTGGCATTGATGACGAGCGCGGCCCCCGCCTCGGCCCGCACTCCGGCCAGGAACTCGGCCTGCCGCCCGACGTCGACGAGCTCGCCTGAGCGGGGATCGGAGTCTTCCAGGTTGCATCCGGCCGCTCCCGTGGCGAGCAGGCGCTCGACCAGCTCGGCGGGCGCGAGGCCGTAGCCGCGCTCCATGTCGGCGGTCACCGGCACGCGATTGGCGCCAGACCACTTCAGGCGATGGACAGCGCGGCGTGCGGTCCGGAGGGTGACGGACGCGTTCACCGCGCTGGTCGCGGAGAGGGTCAGCAGCCGCTCTTGGCGCACTGGCCGCCGACGGCGCCCGCGGGGCCGTCCGCCGGGTTGTCGGCGGGAACCTCCTGAGCCGGCTTCGTCGGCTTCGACGTCGGTTTCGTCGTCGGCTTCTTGCCGGTGCTCGACTCGTCCTTGTCCCGCGTCTCGGTGCCCTCCGAACCCGTGTCGGTCGACGGGGTGTCCTCTGTGCCGGGGTCGCCCGGGTTGCCCGTCGTGTCGCCGACGCCGTCGTCGGCGGCCTCGTCGGACGGGGCGTCCGTCTCGGCGTCGCCCATCGCGGCTTCCTCGTCCTGGAGATCCTCGCCCTTGCCGGTGTCCTCGGCGGGCGCCTGATCTGCCTGACGGGCGGGCTGGCTCACCTGGGCCGGGGTGTCGCCGCTGGTCATCACATAGCCGACGCCACCCACGGCCAGGGCGGCGACGAGGACGGATGCGGCTATCGCGGCGATCTTCTTGTTGTTTCTGCCGGACCTGGGGTGTCGGCCTGGCCCGTCGAGGATGTCCTGACGATCCGGCTCGGTCGGATCTTGCATGGTGCTGCAGCTCCCTGCGGTCGTATCGGGAAAGCTCTCCGGCTTCCGCGGGCGATGGACCACACTAGCCGCAACACAGGATTGCTCGCACACCAATCACAAAGGAATCACGACTTGTCCCCCCTTGGAGCCATTCGCCCAGGTCGCCGTGACCGCCTCGCACCTGCGGCGGGCGTCGCCGGGGTCGTCGCCGTCGCCGGCCTGGGAATTCTCCTGGCGTTCACCGAGCCAGAAAGCCCGGTGCGGAAAAGCGCTCCCCAATTTGATCAGGAAAACACGCTTTTCAATAGATCAAGCACACCATCCGCCCATGGATCGGGCGCGCCTTCGCAGACCCCCTCCTCGTGGCTGACCCCGGCGCCCGGCCGAACCCCTCCCCCCACGCCTCGGGCGGGCCTGCTCCCCGCGGCAGGCGCGGCCCACACCCCTGACCGGAGCACCGCCACGCCTGGCTGGATTCTCATGGTCCCGGCTCCCACCGGCGCCGAGTCGAAGGCCGGCTCCCGCCCGAAGGCCGGATCCCCGCCGGAGAGCACGCCGGCGCCGCAGCTGACGGCCCCCGCCGCGCGGGCGGCCTCACCAGGCCCGCAGGCCTCCCCGACAGTCACGTCCGCCCCGGAGCCCCGCGCCGACCCGCCTCGGACTTCAGCCCTCCCCGGCCCGGATCCGTGCGCCACCTTCCAGGACTTCCGGCGGGACTACTGCTACCGGGCCCTCGAAGGCCTCAACCGCTGAGAGCGCGACTCGTACGACGGCCGGACACGGGAACGCCGGGGACGGCCGTCAAGGCGGCCGGCCCGTGCGGATCAGCCGCCGTGTCCCCGGAGGTCCTCAGCCCTGGTCGGCGGCCGCGGCCCTCACGCGAACACGTCAGTGCGCCGAACAGCCCTCCGCCGCCGGGAGCGGGGCGGGGCGGCCGATGGCGGGCATGCCGAGGAGCACGCCGCCTCCCGCCGGGGCCCTGCCCTGACGGGCCTCCCAGGCGTCGCCGGCCCGGGTGCGCCGCAGCGACCGGACGGCGCCGTCGGCCACCAGGTGGTGGGGGGCCGCGTAGGTGACCTCGACCGTGACCATGTCGCCCGGGCGCGGGCGGTGGTCGCCGGTGGCGAAGTGGACGAGCCGGTTGTCGGGGGCGCGGCCCGACAGGCGCCGGGTCGCGTCGTCCTTGCGGCCTTCGCCCTCCGCCACGAGCACCTCGAGGGTCCTGCCCACCTGCTTCTTGTTCTCCTCCCAGGAGATCTCCTCCTGCAGGGCGACCAGGCGCTCGTAACGCTCCTGGACGACCTCCTTGGGGATCTGGTCCGCCATGGTCGCGGCAGGGGTGCCGGCGCGGATGGAGTACTGGAAGGTGAAGGCGTTGGCGAAGCGGCTGCGCCGGACGACCTCCAGGGTGTCCTGGAAGTCCTCCTCGGTCTCGCCGGGGAAGCCGACGATGATGTCGGTGGAGATGGCCGCGTCGGGCATGGCGGCGCGGACGCGCTCGATGATGCCGAGGTAGCGGTCGGCGCGGTAGGAGCGGCGCATGGCCTTGAGCACGCGGTCGGAGCCCGACTGCAGCGGCATGTGGAGCTGGTGCATGACGTTGGGCGTCTCGGCCATGGCCGCGATGACGTCGTCGGTGAAGGCGGCCGGGTGCGGAGAGGTGAAGCGGACCCGCTCCAGGCCTTCGACGGAGCCGCAGGCGCGCAGCAGCTTGCCGAACGCCAGCCGGTCGCCGAACTCGACGCCGTAGGTGTTGACGTTCTGGCCGAGCAGGGTCACTTCGAGAACGCCCTGGTCGACGAGGGTCGCCACTTCGGCGAGGACGTCGCCGGGGCGCCGGTCCTTCTCCTTGCCGCGCAGCGACGGCACGATGCAGAAGGTGCAGGTGTTGTTGCAGCCGACGGAGATCGCCACCCAGGCGGCGTAGGCGGACTCGCGCTTGGTGGGCAGCGTCGAGGGGAAGACCTCGAGCGACTCCTTGAGCTCGACCTGCGCCTCGCCCTGGATGCGGGCGCGCTCCAGGAGCACGGGCAGGGCGCCGATGTTGTGGGTGCCGAAGACGACGTCCACCCAGGGTGCCTTACGGACGATCTCGCCCTGGTCCTTCTGGGCCAGGCAGCCTCCCACGGCGATCTGCATGCGGGGGTTGCTCATCTTGGCGGGCCGCAGGTGGCCGAGGTTGCCGTAGAGGCGGTTGTCGGCGTTCTCGCGCACGGCGCAGGTGTTGAACACGACCACGTCGGCGCTCGAACCGTCGGGCGCGGGCACGTAACCGGCGTCTTCCAGCAGGCCGGACAGCCGTTCGGAGTCGTGGACGTTCATCTGGCACCCGTATGTGCGCACTTCGTATGTGCGGGCGCTCTCCTGGGTCACAGTCATGGCAGGTTCAAGGGTAGTCGCTGTACGGCTTGCGACGTCCGTGGGCGGCTAAAAGTCCAGCTTGACCGCATGATGTGATCGGATCGGTACCGCTCAGTTAGTGACCAGCGCCCTTAGTGCCTCTACCGTTTTCATCCATGACGGAGAACGGGGACGTCACTCCACTGGTGCAGATGGAGGACGTCAACAAGCACTTCGGGGCGTTGCACGTCCTGAAGGACATCAACTTGACCGTCTCTCGTGGCGAGGTGCTGGTCGTCATCGGTCCTTCCGGCGGCGGAAAGTCCACGCTCTGCCGGACGATCAACCGGCTGGAGACGATTGACGGCGGAAGAATAGTCTTCGACGGCCAGGTGCTGCCCGAAGAGGGCAAAGGCCTGGCAAAGCTCAGGTCCGAAGTCGGCATGGTGTTCCAGTCCTTCAATCTGTTCGCCCACAAGACCATCCGCGAGAACGTCACGCTCGGCCCCGTCAAGGTGCGCCGCACGGCGAGGAACGCTGCGGACACTCGGGCGATGGAGCTGCTGGAGCGGGTCGGCATCGCGGCACAGGCGGACAAATATCCGGCCCAGCTCTCCGGTGGCCAGCAACAGCGGGTGGCGATCGCCAGGGCGCTGGCCATGGACCCGAAGATGATCCTGTTTGACGAGCCGACCTCGGCGCTGGACCCTGAAATGGTGCAGGAGGTGCTCGACGTCATGATCGGGCTGGCTCGTGACGGGATGACCATGATGGTCGTCACGCATGAGATGGGTTTCGCCCGCAGGGCCGCCAATCGGGTGGTGTTCATGGCCGACGGGCAGATCGTCGAGGAGAACACGCCCGACGAGTTCTTCACCAACGCGCAGACCGACCGGGCGCGTGACTTCCTTTCGAAGATCCTCACGCACTGAAATTGAGGCAGGTAGACATGCACATGCGTCGTATGGGAGCGGTGCTCTCCGTTGCGGCCCTGGCCGCCGGTTTGAGCGCTTGCGGCGGTGGCGGCGAGACCTATGCCACCGTTGCCGACAAGATCACTGGTGGCGGCACCGTCGTCGTCGGCACCAAGTGGGACCAGCCGAGCTTGGGCCTGAAGAAGGGCGCCGAGCCTGAGGGCTTCGACGTCGACGTGGCCAAGGCCGTGCTCAAGGAAGTCAACGGCGGCAAGGACGTGCAGGTCGAGTGGAAGGAGTCGGCCTCGTCCAACCGCGAGCCGTTCCTGGCCAACGGCACGGTGGACATCGTCTTCGCCACCTACTCCATCACCGAGGAGCGCAAGCAGAAGGTCACCTTCGGTGGCCCGTACGTGCTCGCCCACCAGGACGTGATGGTGCGCAAGGACGACACGTCGATCACCAAGCCGCAGGACCTGACCGGCAAGAAGATCTGCAAGGCCGCGGGCTCCAACTCCTACAAGCGGATCACCGACCCGCCGCCGGACGGCGAGCTCGACCTCGACGCCACCACCGTCGACGCCGCCAACTACTCCGAGTGCATCCAGAAGCTCGGCGGCAGCAACCTCGACGCGGTGACCACCGACGACCTGATCCTCGCGGGCTTCGCCAAGCAGGCCGGCGGCAACTTCAAGGTGCTGGGCCAGGGCTTCACGGACGAGAAGTACGGCATCGGCCTGAAGAAGGGCGACACCAAGACCTGTGAGGCCATCAACACCGCGGTGAAGAAGCTGTGGGACAACGGCACCATGAAGACCCTGCTGGAGAAGTGGTTCGGCGGGATCGAGGGCCTGAAGGTGTCCGAGGCCGCGCCGCCCGCCGAGGGCTGCAGCTAGTCACATCAGAGGCGGCGGCCGGGATCCCGGCCGCCGCCCTCCTATGCGGTGGAGCACGATGGACGAACTGATCAAGTACGCGCCCGACCTCGCGGAAGGCTTTCTGGAGAACGTCAAGCTCTCCCTCGTGGCCGCGGTCGCCTCCCTCATACTCGGCACGATCCTGGTGGCGATGAGGGTCTCCCCCACACCGGTGCTGCGCGCGGCGGGCACCTTCTACGTCAACGTGGTGCGCAACACCCCGCTGACGCTGGTGCTGGCGTTTTCCGCGCTGGGCCTGAGCGACCAGCTCGGCCTGGTCTTCTCCGAGGCGCCCAGGACCAACTCCTTCTGGATCGTCGCCATGGGCCTGTCGGTCTACACGGCGGCGTTCGTCTGCGAAGGGCTGCGCGCGGGCATCAACACCGTTCCCCTCGGGCAGGCGGAAGCGGCCAGGGCGATCGGGCTGACGTTCATGCAGTCCCTGTCGCTGATCATCCTGCCGCAGGCGTTCCGTGCCGTGGTCGCGCCGCTCGGCAGCGTGATGATCGCCATGATCAAGAACACCACGGTGGCGACCGCCGGCGGCTATCTCGCCGACGCCGCGGCCGTGATGAAGATCACCTTCGACACCACTGGCGCGTCGATCCCGATCTTCATCGGGCTCATCCTGGCCTTCATGGCCCTGACCATGCCCATCGGCTACTTCACCGGCTGGTTGGCCCGACGCCTGGCGGTGGCCCGATGACCTCCGTTCTGTTCGACAGCCCAGGACCGCGCGGGCGGGTGCGCAACCATCTGCTGACACTGCTCAGCGCGGTGGCCGTCGCGGCCGTTCTCTTCTGGATCTACCGCGGCTTCGACGAGAAGGGCCAGTGGGAAGCCAAGATCTGGCAGCCGTTCCTCGAGGCGGAGACCTGGGAGTTCTACATCATCCCCGGTCTGATCGGCACGCTGAGGGCCGCTGCGGTGGCCGCGGTGCTGGCTCTGGCCTTCGGTATGATCTTCGGCCTGGCGCGGCTGTCCGACCACGCCTGGATCCGCATCCCGGCGGGCCTGGTGGTGGAGGTCTTCCGAGCGATCCCGCTGCTGCTGCTGATCTTCTTCATCTTCTACCTGGCGCCGAACGTGTTCGGCGGCGGCGACTATGCCTTCATCGCCGTGGTGCTCGGCCTGACCCTCTACAACGGCTCGGTGCTGGCCGAGGTGGTCCGGGCGGGCGTCTACGCGGTGCCCAAGGGCCAGTCCGAGGCGGCCTTCGCCGTGGGCATGCGCAAGAACCAGGTGATGCGGCTGGTGCTGCTGCCGCAGGCCGTCACGGCGATGATGCCGGCGATCGTCAGCCAGCTGGTGGTGCTGCTGAAGGACACCGCCCTCGGCTACATCATCGCCTACGTCGACCTGCTCAACACCGGGTTCAAGATCCTGCCGGCTGTCTTCTTCGGCTCGCTGATCCCGGCGGCGATCGTCATCGGCATCATCTATGTGGCCCTCAACCTGCTGCTGAGCTACGTGGCCAACGTGCTCGAACGGCGCAGCAGGCGTAGCCGCAAGACCGCGGCGCCCCCTGTCGCGCCCCCCGGAGCGGAGGCCATCGGCCTGGGCGCCGGCGGCGGACTGGGCAACAACAACTAGGCACGGCGTCGATCATCCGGCACACGAGCGGCGGGGATTTCCGGCAGGATTCGGTTATGCCCGCCGCTTCGTGGTCTTCACCCATCTCCACGGCCGACGTCGCCCGTGCGGGAGCGCGGGCGGGCTGGCCCACCGCGCTCGACGGGCAGACGTGGTGGACGGAGGACCGTCCTGAAGAGGGCGGGCGCACCACCATCGTGCACCGCGCCGCCGACGGCACCCGCCGCGAGCTGCTGCCCGCCCCCTGGTGTGCCCGCACCCGCGTGCACGAGTACGGCGGCCGTCCCTACACCGTGACTCCCAGCGGCGACGTCGTCTTCGCCAATCTCGCCGACCAGCGCCTCTACCTGCTCGACAGCACCGGCGCCATCAGCCCCATCTCCCCCGAGGGCGAGGACTCGCGCTACGCCGACCTGCTCGTCCACGACGGCCACGTGTGGTGCGTGCGCGAGCGCCACTTCGACGACGGCAAGATCGCGCGGGCCATCGTCTCCCTCTCACTGAGCGGTGGCGGTCAGATGCGCGAACGGGTCACCGGCAGCGACTTCTACGCCTTCCCCGCCATCTCCCCCGACGGGGAGCATCTCGCCTACATCTGCTGGAGCCACCCGCGCATGCCGTGGGGCGGCACCGAGCTACGCGTCACCCGCCTGTCCGACGGGCTGTCCTGGCCGGTGCGCGGCGGTGCGGAGGAGTCGGTCCTGGCTCCCCGGTGGAAGGACGGAGAGCGCCTCTACCTGATCTCCGACCTGTCCGGCTGGTGGAACCTGTACGAGATCGGCCTCCAGGGCGGCTCGCCGCAGCCGCTGTGCCCCATGGAGGAGGAGTTCGCCTGGCCGCTGTGGAACCTCGGCGGCCTGCCGTACACGATCCTCGGCGACGGCCGGCTCGCGGTCCTGCACGGGCGCGGCGACCTGCGGTTGGGCGTGCTGGACCCGCGCACGCGGGTCCTCGCCGACCTCGACGTGCGCTACGACGGGTGGGAGCCGGCGCTGGCCGCCGACGGCACCTGCCTGGTCGGCGTGGCGTACGGCGCCGCCACCGCGAGGTCGCTCGTGCGGGTCGACACGGCGACCGGGCAGGCCGAGGCGCTCGGAGGCGGCGCCGGGGAGCCGCCCGACCCCGCCTACCTGCCGACGCCCCGGGCGGTGGAGCTGCCCGGCGCGGACGGCCCCGTGCACGCCTTCCTCTACCCGCCGGCGCACCCGGCGGAGTCCGTCGACGGGCCGCTCCCCTACGTGGTCTTCGTGCACGGCGGGCCGACCGCGCACGCCGGCACCGCCCTCGACCTGGAGAAGGCGTTCCTCACCTCGCGCGGCATCGGCGTGCTCGACGTCAACTACGGCGGCTCCACCGGCTATGGCAGGGCCTACCGGGAGCGGCTGAAAGGGCAGTGGGGACTGGTCGACGTGGCGGACACGGTCGCGGCCGCCCGCTGGCTGGCCGCCGAAGGGCTGGCCGACCCCGACCGCATCGCCGTGCGCGGAGGCAGCGCCGGCGGCTGGACCGTGATGGCCGCCTGCTGCCGGTCCGACACGTTCGCGGGCGGCGTCTCCTACTTCGGCGTCAGCGCCCTGGCCCCGCTGAACGCGCACACCCACGACTTCGAGTCCCGCTATGTCGAATGGCTGGTCGGCCCGGAGGATCCGGACGTGTACGCGCAGCGCGAGCCGCTCGCCCTCGTCGGCGGGATGACCTGCCCGATGCTGCTCCTGCAGGGGCTCGACGACCCCATCGTGCCGCCCGAGCAGTCGGCCGCCTTCGCCGACGCCCTGTCGGAGCGCGGCATCGCCTGCACCTATCTCGCCTTCGAGGGCGAGTCGCACGGCTTCCGCCGCGCCGAGACCCGGTCGGCGGCGCTCGCCGCCGAGCTGGCCTTCTACCAGCAGCTCTTCACCTGATCCGTCAGCGGGCGAACTCCGTCGCGCGCGACTCGCGTACCACGGTGATCCGGATCTGCCCCGGGTAGGTGAGCTCCTCCTCCACCTGCTTGGCCACGTCGCGGGCGATCACCTGCGCCTGGATGTCGTCGATCGCGTCCGGCTTGACCATCACCCTGATCTCGCGCCCGGCCTGCATCGCGAAGACCTTGTCCACGCCGTCGTAGGACTGCGCGATCTCCTCCAGGCGCTCCAGCCGCTTGACGTACGCCTCCAGCGACTCGCGCCGGGCGCCCGGACGGCTGCCGCTGATGGCGTCGGCCGCCTGGGTCAGCACCGCCTCGACCGTGCGTACCTCGACCTCGTTGTGGTGCGCCTCGATGGCGTGCACCACGTCCTCCTGCTCACCGTAGCGGCGCGCGATCTCCGCCCCGATGAGTGCGTGGCTGCCCTCGACCTCGTGCGTGAGCGCCTTGCCGATGTCGTGCAGGAGGGCACAGCGCTTCATCAGCGGCTGGTCCAGCTTGAGCTCGGCGGCCATGATGCCGGCGATGTGAGCGGACTCGATGAGGTGCTTGAGTACGTTCTGCCCGTAGGAGGTGCGGTATCGGAGCTGGCCGAGGAGCAGGGTCAGCTCCGGATGCATGTCGGTGATGCCCAGCTCGACCAGGGCGTCCTCGCCCGCGCGGGCGCACAGGTCCTGCACCTCCGCGCGGCTGCGTTCGTGGGCCTCCTCGATGCGCTGCGGATGGATGCGCCCGTCGAGCACGAGCTTCTCCAAGGTGAGCCGGGCGGTCTCTCGGCGCACCGGGTCGAAGCAGGACAGCAGCACGGCTTCGGGCGTGTCATCGATGATCAGGTTGACGCCCGTCGTCGACTCGAACGCCCGGATGTTGCGCCCCTCGCGGCCGATGATCCGGCCCTTCATCTCGTCGCCCGGCAGGTGCAGCACGCTGACCACCGACTCCGCGGTCTGCTCCGCCGCGACCCGCTGGACCGCCAGCGTCACGATCTTGGTGGCGCGCTTCTCGCCCTCCTTGCGGGCATCTCCCTCGATCTCCCTGACGATCAGCGCGGCCTCGCGCTTGGCCTGGTTCTCGATCTCCTTGACCAGCTCGGCCTTGGCCTGATCCGAGGTGAACCCGGACACCCTCTCGAGGATGACCCGCCGATCCTCCTCCGCCCGCAGCAGCTCAGCCCGCCGGTCGGCCAGCTCGATCTCGGTCTCGGCCAGCTTGCGGTCGCGCTCGGCCTGTCGCCTGGCCTCCTCGTCCAGCCGCTGCTCGCGCTCGGCCAGCCGGCCCTCCCTGCGCTCCAGGTCGGTACGCAGCTCCTTGAGCTCGGACTTGAGCATCCGGCTCTCCTGCTCGACCTCGCGGCGCATCTGCGCGGCGGTCTCCGCGGCAGACTCGGACCTGCGCAGGATCTCCTCCGCGTCGGACTCGGCCTTGTCGCGGATCTTCCCGGCCTCCTCGCGAGCGTGCTCAAGCTCCTCGTGAACAGCCTCGACCTGCTCGGGGGTGGGCTTGGCGGCTTTCGGAACGCTGCCCGAGGTGCGCCGGACGACGATGTAGAGGGCCGCCATCATCCCGCAGGTCAGAACGAGCACCGCCACCGACAGCACTACGACAAGCGGCCCCATGTACGCCCCGCCCTCCTCGCGTCGTCAACACCCACAAACGCGGCCCTCGCAACGGGAGGGTCACGGGCGCGGCACGGAAAGCCGGATCGGCGTCATTCCCAGGACCGATATCAAGCCAAGACTGACCGGGCGCCGACTGTCACAGCCGACACCTCGCCCGCCTCGATCAACCAAGCTCGCTCGTCCGTCGTTCACCGGTATGGCAATCCGCACTGCGCGGAGTAACTCCTCACTGCCGTCGAGGTTATGCGTCGAACAGGTCACGAGCAAGCAAACGGGTTATCAAGCGTGTCCAACGAGCCTGCCTACGGGCTTCCGCTGCAGGCTCCCAGGTGACACACCCCAGGGTCAGGTGGTTGTCCGGCGTCGTGGCACCGCGTCGCCGCCGCAGAAACAGGGCGCGCTCCAGGCGGCCAGTAAGAACCGAGAACCCCATAGAGCCAATGGACCTGGTGCCACGAGGACGTGTGCCACGAGCATGTGCCGTTGGAGCCCGCGCCGAAGGAACGCACGGCGCCACGAACGCACGCGCCGTAAAAGCACGCCCGTCACGAGCCGCCACGAGCACGTGCCCTTACAAGCACGCACCATTGAGCACGCGCTGCCACGAGCACGCGACGTTACGAGGACGTGGGCGGGACGGTCACCAGGTAAGGCGTCGTGGGACGCGGGGCATGAGGGTTCGGGGTCAGGGGTAGTCGTCCTCGACCTCGATGCCTTCCTGCTCAAGTGCCTCCCGGACGACGCGGAACGCCAGGCCGGGGGCGTAGCCCTTTCTGGCGAGCATGCCCGCCAGGCGGCGGGTGCGGGCTTTGGGGTCGAGGGAGCGGGTGGAGCGGAGTTTGCGCTCTACGAGCCGCCGGGCTGTTTCGACCTCCTGGTCGGGGTCGAGGCGCTCGACGGCCTCGTTGACCGTCTCGGAGTCGACGCCTCGGTGGCGCAGTTCAGCGGCGAGGGCGCGCTTGGCCAGGCCGCGGCCGTGGTGGCGGGAGTCGACCCAGGCTTCAGCGAACGCCTCGTCGTTGATGAGGCCGAGCTCGGAGAACCGGTCGAGCACCTTCTCCGCCGCCTCGTCCGGCACGTCCCGTTTGCGTAGGGCTTCGGCGAGCTGCGCTCGGGTCTTGGGGGCCATGGTGAGGAGGCGCAGGACGATGGCGCGCGCCACCGACTCGGGGTCTGCGTGCGGGGTGGTGCCGGCGGGCGTGTCGGGGTCGGGGCCGTCAGGCAGCCAACCGTCTCCCGTGCCACCCGCGGAGCGCCTCCCCTTGCCGGACCGGCCGCCTGCGCCCTGGCCGCCACGGCCCCTGCCACCAGCAGGTCTTCGCCCTCTACCGGAACGCCGATCCTTTGCCCCACCCTCGAAAGACCCCCCGCTCTGGAAGGAGCCCTCATCCTCGAACGAGCCGTCACCGCCCGAACCGTCCGCGACCCGCCTGCCGCCGGGCCATCCGGAACCCGCCCGGCCGCCCCTGGGCGCGTCGCCGCCTGGCCGGTCGGAGTCGGTGACCGGCGACGACGACGATGGCCCGGCATCCGGTGGGCCGGCGAGTGGGCCGACAGCCCAGGAAGGGGGCGCGTCGGAGGACGTACCGGATGGCGGGGTGCTGTCCGGTGGCGCGCTGCGGAGCGCGCGCCATTCGCTGGGCGATGGCCAGCCGTTGCCGCCCTCGGGCCCCGATGCCGCAGCTGATCGGGAAGCGGTGCCGCCCGCCTGCGTCCCGGGGTCGGCGACCTCGCCGGGGCGTGAGCCGCCGCGACGGCGCGGCGAAGCGGGGACGTCTGGCCAGGCGCCCCAGTCTTTGGAGTGGGGCGCCTGATCCGGGTCCATGTCACTCATGCGCGACCGATCAGACGTCACCGGGCTTCGGGGTGGACTTCGAGCCGCGGCCGGTGGAGGCCGGAGCGGCGGGAGCCGGGGCCGCGGGGACCTCGACCGGAGCGTCGAGGCGCGGGCCGACGCCGAGCTTGTCCTTGATCTTCTTCTCGATCTCGTTGGCCATGTCGGGGTGGCTCTTCAGGAAGTTGCGGGCGTTCTCCTTGCCCTGGCCGAGCTGCTCGCCCTCGTAGGTGTACCAGGCTCCGGACTTGCGGACGAAGCCGTGCTCGACGCCCATGTCGATGAGGCCGCCCTCGCGGGAGATGCCGACGCCGTAGAGGATGTCGAAGTCCGCGACGCGGAAGGGCGGGGCCATCTTGTTCTTGACGACCTTGACCCTGGTGCGGTTGCCGACCGCCTCGGTGCCGTCCTTGAGGGTCTCGATGCGGCGGATGTCCAGGCGGACGGAGGCGTAGAACTTGAGCGCCTTGCCGCCCGTCGTGGTCTCGGGCGAGCCGAACATGACGCCGATCTTCTCGCGGAGCTGGTTGATGAAGATGGCGGTGGTGCCGGTGTTGCTGAGCGCGCCGGCGACCTTGCGCAGGGCCTGGGACATCAGGCGCGCCTGGAGGCCGACGTGGCTGTCACCCATCTCGCCCTCGATCTCGGCCTTGGGCACCAGGGCGGCCACCGAGTCGATGACGATGATGTCGACGGCGCCGGACCTGATCAGCATGTCGGCGATCTCCAGCGCCTGCTCACCCGTGTCGGGCTGGGAGACGAGCAGCGCGTCGGTGTCGACGCCGAGCTTCTTGGCATACTCGGGGTCGAGGGCGTGCTCGGCGTCGATGAAGGCCGCGATGCCACCCGCACGCTGGGCATTGGCCACCGCGTGCAGGGCGACCGTGGTCTTACCCGAGGACTCGGGGCCGTAGACCTCGACGATCCTGCCTCGCGGCAGGCCGCCGATGCCGAGTGCCACGTCCAGGGAGATCGACCCGGTCGGGATCACCTCGATGGGGGCTCGGGCGTCGTCGCCCAGGCGCATCACGGAGCCCTTGCCGAACTGCCGCTCGATCTGAGCGAGTGCGGTCTCGAGGGCCTTCTCGCGGTCGTTGATTGCCATGGGAAACTCCCCCTGGAGAGTCGTGGTCCGAACAGTCGAGTGAAAGCTACGGCCTGCCACCGACATTTTCTGGCGAAGCCACGGACCCCATCGTAGCCGAACGACTGTTCGATCACATCTGGAACACGCGTCACCACGGTGAGCCGTCCACGAGTGCTTGAAGCGGAGATCGTGCGCACGCCAGAGAGCGGCGGATCGGCTGTAGCCCACGAGAGTGCAAGCCGTCGCGACCTGCTCCAACGGGCGGAGCACCACCGAGGGCCATGGACGTGTGCGGCCCGCCGGCCACGCCATCAGACCCTGACACCCGAGGCCGTGAAAGCCGGGCGTCCACGGCTGCCTCCCACCCATCAACCGGGGCGCCCCGGGCCGCCGACGCTGTCGGACCCGTACATTCGGCCGCATTGCGCCGGGCGTGTTGTCAGTCGTGAGCTGGGGAGACTCACAGAAAGACAGCGGGAGGCAGCCACGTGGCCAGCGCGTACACCGGGGAGCGGCGCACCCACCTCCAAGCGCTCGCCGAGCTGTTGCCCGGTTACGGGCTGGTGAGCCGCATGGTGGGTGACGACGATCCGGTGCTGTGGGTGTGGCAGCCGCACACCGGCCGGCAGACGATGGTCTTCGCGACACCGGTGCACCGGGGCTGGCTGTATCTGTGGTCGCCCGGCGGGCAGAGCAGCGTCGACGATCCCGAGCGGGCGGCCCGGGCTCTGAAGGAGGCCCTGGACTCAGCGGAGCCGGGGTGAGACGTCCTCAACCTGGCAGACCGCGCGCCAGACGGACTTGGCGCTCTCGCCCTCGGCCAGTGCCTGCGTGACGGTGCGGCCGCCGAGCGGGGCGAGAACGTAGTCGCGCGCCCAGGACTCGGCGTAGGTGTCGCCGAAGTGCTCGCACATACGTCTCCAGAATTCGGTCAGGCGCATGTCCCAAGTATGGAATGGCCGGGGGGATGGGTAGGACAAGCCCATGGCAAAGACCCCCAAGTCCTCACCCCCGAAATCGGCCCTGGCCAAGGCGCGCAAGGCCAGGCGCCGCCTGCTGCTGTTAGGTCAGCGACTGGCGATCCGGAAGGAGAAGGCCGAGCGATCCGAGAAGCACGCCGGCCTCAGGCGCCGGCCGCGTGTCGGCGCGCCGCGAACACGCAGGGCGTCGCGGCGCTAGATCACAGCACCCGCGAGCCGTACATCTCACCGAGATGGTCGGCGAGCAGCTCCAGCCGGGCGCCGTCGGGGTCCTTGAAGTAGATGGAGGCGCCGCTCTCGATCTGGTGCGGCACGCCGGCCATCTCCAGCTTGCCGCACAGCCGCTCCCAGGTGGCGGGGTCGACGGAGATCGCGATGTGGTGCAGCCCGCCGAGCACCTCCTGATAAGGGCCGAGGTCGAGGCCGGGGAAGTCGAAGAAGGCCAGCAGGTTGCCGTTGCCGATGTCGAAGAAGAAGTGGCTGGAGCCCTTGTAGTCGCGGTTCTCGAAGATCTCCGTCAGCGGGAACTCCAGCAGCTCCTGGTAGAACTTGATGGTGCGCTCCACGTCTGATGACACCAGGGCCATGTGGTGCAGGCCGCGCGCACTGCTCGAAGGACGGTGCGGTAAAACGTACCTGTCCCTGATCTCCTCGCGGTGAGCCTCGATGGCTGCGTGGTCGATGGTCACGGTCGGTGTATGTCCGCCGACGCCCCCGCTCAATCGCCTGGCGCCGGGACAATGCGTTTTCTGTCGGTGCGGCGAGGCAGTATGTGCAGGTGAGCTCGCTCGACCACTTCAGCCAGATGACCAGGCAATGGTTCGCCGGCGCCTTCGCCGCGCCCACCTCCGCTCAGGAGGGCGCGTGGGAGTCGATCGCGCGCGGCGACAACACGCTGGTCGTGGCCCCGACGGGCTCGGGCAAGACGCTGGCCGCCTTCCTGTGGTCGCTCGACAGGCTGGCCGCCGAGCCCTCCGAGAAGCCCGGCACCAAGGTGGTCTACGTCTCGCCGCTGAAGGCGCTTGCCGTGGACGTGGAGCGCAACCTGCGCGCGCCGCTCGCCGGGCTCAAGCAGACGGCGCGGCGGCTGGGGCTGCCCGTGCCGGAGATCTCGGTGGCGATCCGTTCCGGCGACACCCCGGCGGAGGACCGCAGGCGGTTCGCCGCCAAGCCGTCCGACATCCTCATCACGACGCCGGAGTCGCTGTTCCTGCTGCTCACCAGCAAGGCGCGTGAGGCGCTGCGCGGGGTGGAGACGGTGATCGTGGACGAGGTGCACGCGGTGGCGGCCACCAAGCGCGGCGCCCACCTGGCCCTCACTCTCGAGCGGCTCGACGCCCTGCTGGAGCGGCCCGCGCAGCGCATCGGGCTGTCGGCGACCGTCCGTCCGGTGAGCGAGGTGGCGACCTTCCTCGGCGGTGCCCGCCCGGCGGCCGTGGTGCAGCCGCCCTCGGACAAGCGGATCGAGGTCGAGGTGGTCGTCCCGGTCGAGGACATGACCGAGGTGGAGGCGGCGCCGAGGGAGGCGGGCGCCGACGACTTCGCGCCCGACCCGGCCAAGCGCTCGATCTGGCCGCATGTCGAGGACCGGCTGTTCGACCTGATCGAGGCCCACAGCTCGACGATCGTCTTCGCCAACTCGCGGAGGCTGGCGGAGCGGCTCTGCACGAGGCTCAACGAGCTGGCGTACGACCGCCACCAGGGCACCGAGGCCGTGGACCTGTCGATCTGGGAGTCGCCCGGCGGCGGCCCGTCGAGCATGCCCGCGCAGGTGATGGCGCAGGCGGGGGCGAGCAGGGGCGTGGTCACGGAGATCGTGCGCGCCCACCACGGCTCGGTGTCCAAGCAGGAGCGGGCGCAGATCGAGGAGGCGCTCAAGTCGGGGCGGCTGCCTGCCGTGGTGGCCACCTCCAGCCTGGAGCTGGGCATCGACATGGGCGCGGTGGATTTGGTCGCGTGCGTGGAGGCGCCGCCGAGCGTGGCGAGCGGCCTGCAGCGCATCGGCCGGGCGGGCCACCAGGTGGGCGCGGTGTCCAAGGGCGTGATCTTCCCCAAATACCGCGGCGACCTGGTGCAGACCGCGGTGGTGGCCGAGCGCATGCAGGGCGGCCTGATCGAGGAGCTGCGCTATCCGCGCAATCCGCTCGACGTGCTGGCCCAGCAGATCGTGGCGATGACCGCGCTGGAGGAGTGGACGGTCGACGAGCTGGAGGCCGTGGTCAAGCGGGCGGCCCCCTACGCCACGCTGCCCAGGAGCGCGCTGGAGGCGACGCTCGACATGCTGGCCGGCCGCTATCCGAGCGAGGAGTTCGCCGAGCTGCGGCCGCGCGTCGTGTGGGACCGGGTGACGGGCACACTCCAGGGGCGGCCCGGCGCGCAACGGCTGGCGGTGACCAACGGCGGCACGATCCCCGACCGAGGGCTGTTCGGCGTGTTCCTGGTCGGCGACAAGGCCTCCCGCGTCGGCGAGCTCGACGAGGAGATGGTGTACGAGTCCCGCGTCGGCGACGTCTTCGTGCTGGGCGCGACCTCATGGCGGATCGAGGACATCACCGCGGACCGGGTGCTGGTCTCCCCCGCGCCCGGCCAGCCGGGCAAACTGCCGTTCTGGCACGGCGACACCGCGGGCCGCCCCGCCGAGCTGGGCAGGGCCATCGGCGCCTTCCTGCGCGACCAGGCCGGGCAGGAGTCCACCGAGCGGCTGCGCGCGGCCGGCCTCGACGCCTACGCCGCCGACAATCTGCTGGCCTACCTGCGTGAGCAGCGCGAGGCCACCGGCTACGTGCCTGACGACCGGACGCTGCTGGTGGAGCGCTTCCACGACGAGCTGGGCGACTGGCGGGTGGTCATCCACTCCCCCTACGGGGCGCGGGTGCACGCTCCCTGGGCGCTGGCGATCAACCGTCGACTGCGCGAGCGCTACGGCCTCGACGTGCAGGCCGTCCACTCCGACGACGGCATCGTGCTGCGCATCCCCGACACGCTGGCAGAGCCGCCGACCGACGTGGCGGCGTTCGACGCCGAGGAGATCGAGCAGATCGTCACCGAGGAGCTGGGCGGTTCCGCGCTGTTCGCCTCCCGGTTCAGGGAGTGCGCCGGGCGGGCGCTGCTGCTGCCACGCCGCACGCCCGGCAGGCGCAGCCCGCTCTGGCAGCAGCGCCAGCGGGCGGCGCACCTGCTCGGGGTGGCCTCCCGGTACGCGTCGTTCCCGATCGTGCTGGAGACGATGCGCGAGTGCCTGCAGGACGTCTTCGACGTGCCGGGGCTGGTGCGGCTCATGCGCGACCTGGCGGCGCGACGGGTGCGGCTGGTGGAGGTGGAGACGTCGCAGGCGTCACCGTTCGCGGCGTCGCTGCTGTTCCACTACGTGGGCGCTTTCATGTACGAGGGCGACGCTCCGCTGGCCGAGCGGCGGGCGCAGGCGCTCGCCCTGGACACGAACCTGCTGGCCGAGTTGCTCGGCCAGGCCGACCTGCGCGAGCTGCTCGACCCCGACGTGATCGCCGACAGCGAGCGGGAGCTGGCCAGGCTGGACCGGCCGCTGCGCGACCTGGAGGACCTGTCCGACCTGCTGCGCTCGCACGGGCCGCTGCTGGCGCCCGATGTCGGCGTGCGGGGCGGGGACACGGCCTGGCTGGAGGAGCTGGAGCGGGCGCGCCGGGCGATCAGGGTACGGATCGCGGGCGAGACCCAGTGGGCCGCCATCGAGGACGCCGCCAGGCTGCGCGACGCGCTGGGAGCGCCGCTGCCGGTGGGGATCCCGCACGTGTTCCTCGAGCCGGTGGCCGATCCGCTGGCCGACCTGGTGGCGCGCCATGCCCGCACGCGCGGTCCCTTCCAGGCGAGCACGGCGGCTGACAGGTTCGGCCTGGGCGTGGCCGTGGTGGATGACGCGCTGCGCAGGCTGGCGGCCTCCGGTCGGGTGGTGAACGGCGAGTTCCGGCCCGGTGGGCGGGGCGAGGAGTGGTGCGACGCGGGCGTGCTGCGGATGCTGCGCCGCAGGTCGCTGGCCAGGCTGCGCAAGGAGGTCGAGCCCGTCGCACCGGAGACGCTGGCCCTGTTCGCTCCCGCCTGGCACGGCATAACGGGCACCGGTACGGCATCAGGTGGCAGGCAGGGCATGGCCGGGACCGCCAGGGCGATGGACGCGCTGGTGCGGGCGGTCGAGCTGCTGCAGGGGGCGGCGGTGCCGGCCTCCGCGCTGGAGACGCTCGTGCTGCCGACGCGGGTTCCCGGCTACCATCCGGCGCTGCTCGACGAGCTGACCTCGTCGGGCGAGGTGATGTGGGCGGGGCAGGGGTCGCTGCCCGGTGGCGACGGATGGGTGTCGCTCTACTTCGCCGACACCGCGCCGCTGCTGCTGCCCGAGCCGGGCGAGATCACCATGACGCCGGTGCACGAGCAGGTGCTGGAGGCGCTCGGTGGTGGTGGGGCGCTGTTCTTCCGCGGGCTGTCCGACCGGCTGGGGCTGCTGGACGACGCGGCGCTGGCCGCCGCCCTGTGGGATCTGGTGTGGGCGGGCCGCGTCTCGGGCGACACGCTGGCGCCGCTGCGTGCCACTCTCGGCTCCGGCCGTCCCGCCCACCGGCCGGCCACCAAGCGGCGGCGGGCGGTGCTGCCGACCAGGAGCGGGCCGCCGACCGTGGGCGGGCGGTGGTGGCTGCTTCCCGAGCCCGCGGCCGACGCCACCCAGCGGGCCAACGCCCAGGCGGAGGTGCTGCTGGAGCGGCACGGGGTGGTGACGCGCGGAGCGGTGACGTCCGAGCGGCTGCCTGGCGGGTTCACACCGATCTATCAGGTGTTGCGGGCTTACGAGGAGAGCGGGCGGTGCCGCCGGGGCTACTTCGTCGAGGGTCTCGGCGGCGCCCAGTTCGCGCTGCCGGGGGCGGTCGACCGGATGCGCGCCATGGCGCCGAGCATCGCGCCCTCGGGCGGAGCGGACTTCGACCGGTCGCCCTCGGAGGGAGCCCCCTTCGCCGCGACGCGCTCCGGTGAAGCGTCCTTCGGTACGACGTCCTCCGGTGAGGATCTCTCCAGCGCAACGCCTTGGGGGGATTCGTCCCTGACAGCTCCTGGCGGAGGGCCGCCGCCCGACGACAGGTCGTTCGGCGGTGCTCGCGGGCCGGGGGCGCCTCAGGGCCGGGTCGGGCGCCGCGAGCCGGCACGCCGGGCGGTGGTGCTGGCCGCCGCCGACCCTGCCAACCCGTACGGGGCCGCCCTGTCGTGGCCGCAGCATCCTGGCGAGGTCGGGCACAAGCCCGGCCGGAAGGCGGGGGCGCTGGTGGTGCTGGTCGACGGCTACCTGGTGCTCTACGTGGAGCGGGGCGGCAAGACGCTGCTGTCGTTCGCCGACGGCGACCGGTTGCAGCCCGCCGTCGAGGCCCTGGCGCTGGCCGTCCGCGACGGCGCCCTGGGCAAGCTGACCGTGGAGCGGGCCGACGGTGAGTCGATCGTGGACTCTCCTCTGGCGGCGGCGCTGGAGGCGGCCGGCTTCCACCCGACACCTCGCGGACTCCGGCTCCGCGCCTGAGCCGTTCCTACACGGGGTCGGCCGTACCGCGGCCCGCAACCGTGGCGGGCGCGCTTCGGCCGAAGCGGTCGAGGCGCGGTGACACATTGGGCCGGGCCCGCTCACCAGGCGCACGGTCGGAGCTGCTCGACATGATGCGCACCCGGCCGCCGCCCGGCATGGCGTTCAGGATGCCGGGGGCCGTGCGCACGATCCCTGTGCTGCTGGCCGCTGGGGCCATCCGCCCGTTCCCGGCTCGTCGGCCGGTGGCCACCTGCGTGATCGTGCTTCGGCCGGTGATGTACGGTCTCGGACTCTGTATCCCGTACAGGCATAGGAATGAGTCTGTATACGATAAGTAGCCCTATGACTGATCTCACCTTGGGTGCCACGCACCGGACCTTGCGCGACGAGGTCACCGCGGAGTTGCGGCGCCGCATCCTGTCCGGCGAGCTGGCCCAGGGTGAGCGGCTGGTGGAAGACCGGCTGGCGGCCGTGCTCGGCGTCTCGCGCAACCCGGTGCGCGAGTCCATCCGGGTGCTGGCCGCCGAGGGGTTCGTGCAGGTCGTCCCGCGGATCGGCGCCACCGTGGCGACCCTGTCGGCGGAGGAGGGCGCGGAGCTCTTCGACGTGCGGATCGCGATCGAGGGGCTGGCCGCGCGGCTGGCCGCGCGCAAGCGCACCCCGGCGTCGGTCGAGCGGCTCCGGCGGGTGCTGGAGGCGGCCAGGCAGGCCGTGGACGGCGGGCGCCTGGGGGCGGTGGCGGACCTGAACACGGCCTTCCACCTCGCCGTGGGCGAGGCCGCGGGCAACTCCTACCTCAACCTGATGATGACGCCGATGCTGCAGCGGGCACAGTGGGTGTTCAGCCAGACGGCCTCCGTACGCGGGCCGCACTCCTGGTCGGAGCACCTGGGCATGTGCGAGGCCATCGCCGCGGGCGACGAGGACGAGGCGGAGGCCAGGGCGGTGGCGCACGTCGCCGCCGCCCGGAGGTCGTTCCTGACGGCGGTCGGCCGCAGCGACCTGCGTACAACAAACTACGCGAACGATTAGAACACACTCACATAACATCAAGTGGGCACGAAACACCCATGTAACGTGAAATGTTGTATACAGTCTCCTGAAGCTGGCCGTACCCCCTCGGAGGCACCATGAGACCCAAACTCGTCGCGACACTGGCCGCATTGCCCATCGTGCTGGCGGCCTGCGGTGGAGGCGGCTCGAGCGGGTCCCCGGCCGCGCCGACGGTCGTCGACGCCAGTGCCGACAACCGGGCCGTGAAGAGCGGCGGCACCCTCAATGTCGCGCTCAACGCCGACCCTGACGCGCTCGACCCGAGCATCTCCACCACGCTGGTGGGCCGCGAGGTCTTCGCGAACATGTGCGAGAAGCTCTACGACATCAATCCCGCGTCCGAGCTGGTCCCACAGCTCGCCTCCGCCCTGCCCGAGATCTCCGAGGACGGCAAGGAGGTGACGATCAAGCTGCGTGACGGCGTGAAGTTCAACGACGGCACCGCGTTCGACGGCGAGGCGGTCAAGAAGTCCCTGGACCGGCACCGCACCTGGGAGAAGTCCTCCCGGCAGGCCGACCTGGAGGCCGTCTCCAAGGTCGAGGTCGTCGACGCGACCACGGTGAAGCTCACGCTGAAGCGGGCGTTCACGCCGCTGACGGCGCAGCTCGCGGACCGGGCCGGGATGATCATGTCGCCGAAGGCGCTCGACAGCGCCGGAGACAACTTCGGCGCCGGCCCGGTCTGCGTGGGGCCGTTCAAGTTCGCCAGCCGCACCTCGGGCAGCCAGATCGTGCTGGACAAAGCGCCGGACTACTACGACGCCGCCAAGGTGAAGCTCGACAAGCTCGTGTTCAAAATCATCGTCGACCCGAACGTGCGGGCCGCGAACCTCAAGTCCGGCGACGTCCAGGTGGCCGACCAGCTCGCCACGAACACGGTCGCGGGCGTCCAGGCCGACCCGAACCTGAAGGTCGTCTCCGGCGGCGGCCTCGGCTACTACGGCATGCAGATCAACGTCGGCAACGCCACCGGCTCCACCGACAAGCCGGGCCCGGTCGACAGCCCGCTGGCCAAGAGCCCGGAACTGCGTGAGGCGTTCGAGCTGGCCCTGGACCGCGAGCAGATCAACAAGACCGTCTACAACGGCCTGCACGAGGTCGACTGCTACCCGGTGCCGGTCGACAGCGCCTACCGCACCCCCGCCCTGCAGTGCCCCAAGCGCGACCTGGCCAAGGCCAAGCAGCTCGTGCAGGCGTCCGGCGTGCCGACGCCGATCCCGGTCAAGCTGACCTCGCCCAACGACGCAACCAACCAGCGGCTCGCCCAGGTCGTCCAGCAGATGACCAAGGAGGCCGGGTTCGACGTGACGGTGGAGACGGCCGAGTTCGTCAGCACCCTTGAGCAGGGCAAGTCGGGCAAGTTCCAGGTCATGCTGAGCGGCTGGTCGGGCCGCGTGGACCCGGACGGCAACCTGACGAACCTGGTCACCAGCCAGGGCAGTAACAACTACGCGGGCATGAGCGACCCGGGCGTCGACGACCCGATCAAGCACGCCGCCGCCACGCAGGACACCGCCGAGCGCGCCGAGCTCTACAGCAAGGCCATGCAGCGCGCGGCCGAGCTGCGCGGCGTCGTGTACCTGTACCACAACAAGTACTACCTGGGCATGAACAAGAACGTCGCCGGCGTCCAGTACTTCAAGGACGGTCTGCCGCGCTACACGACCGCCGGGTTCGTCGCCTGATGGTCTGGTTCATCCTGCGGCGCTGCGGATCGGCGGTGATCGTGCTGTTCCTCGCCAGCGTCATGATCTTCCTCGGGGTCCGGGCGCTGCCCGGGGACCCCGCGGTGGTCATGGCCGGCGAGGAGGCCTCGCCGGCCGTGGTGGAGGCCATCCGGCACGAGTTCGGCCTGGACAAGCCGCTGCCGGCCCAGTACGTCGACTACGTCAGCCAGACCGTCTCCGGCAACCTCGGCAGGTCCACCCAGGACCAGATCCCGGTCGCCGACATCCTCGTCGAGCGGCTGCCGGTGACGCTGGAGCTGTCGGCGCTGGCCATGCTGGTGGCGATCGTCGTCGGCGTGGGCTCCGGCATCGTCGCCTCGGTGCGGCGCGGCAAGCTCGCCGACTACGTGGCGACCGGGTTCGGCCTGGCCGGCCTGTCGGTGCCGCACTTCTGGCTGGGGCTGCTGGGCATCCTGCTGTTCGCGGTGACGCTGCGCTGGCTGCCTGCCTCCGGCTACGTTCCCTTCAGCGAGGATCCGGCGGCCAACCTGCAGCGCATGCTGCTGCCCGCGCTGGTGCTCGGCGCCGGGTTCGCGGCGATCCTCATGCGGCAGACCCGCTCGGCCATGCTGGGCGCGCTGTCGGCCGACTACGTGCGCACAGCCCGGTCGAAGGGCCTACCCGAGGCCAAGGTGGTGGGCGCGCACGCGCTGCGCAACAGCCTGACGACCGTGGTGACCGTGCTCGGACTGCAACTCGGCGCGCTGATCAGCGGCGCCGTGGTGACCGAGCAGATCTTCGTCATCCCCGGCTTCGGCAAGCTGACCGTGGACGCGGTGCTCACCCGGAACTATCCGGTCATCCAGGCGGTGGTGCTGGTCACGGTGATCGGCTACGTGGTGGTCAACCTGCTGGTCGACATCGCGTACGCCTATCTCAACCCGCGCATCAGGCTCTCAGGAGGCGGTCATGGCTGAAGCACTGGCCGTAGCGCCGGTCAGAGCGGGCAAGGCCGAGCGGCGGCGCAGGCTGTGGCGGCGCTTCAGGCGGCGCCCGATGCCGATGGCGGGCCTGGTGCTGGTGGCGGCGTTCCTGCTGCTGGCGCTGTTCGGGCCGCTGGTGACCGGCGACCCGTCGGCGCAGGACTACGCGGCGACGCTGGCCCCGCCGTCGGGCGCGCACCCGCTGGGCACCGACGACCTGGGCAGGGACGCGCTGGCCAGGATCGCCCACGGCGCGCAGGTCTCGCTGCAGGCCGGGGTGCTCTCGACGGTGCTGGCGATGGCCGTCGGCATCCCGATCGGCCTGGTGTCCGGCTTCTACCGGCGCTGGCTGGACCCGATCGTGATGCGGCTGGTGGACGTGACGCTGGCGTTCCCGTTCCTGGTGTTCGCGGTGGGGCTGGCGGCGATCATCGGGCCGTCGCTGAAGGGCGTGGTGCTCGCGCTGGGCTTCTCCCAGCTTCCCGCCGTCATCCGCATCACGCGCGGCGAGGTGCTGGCGATCAGGGAGATGGACTACGTGGCCGCGGCCATCGCCGACGGCGCGGGAGACCGGCACATCCTGCTCCGGTACGTGCTGCCGAACTGCGCGAACCCGCTCATCGTGCAGGCCACGGTGGCGATCCCGGCGGCCATCATCGGCGAGGCCACGCTGTCGTTCCTGGGGCTCGGCGTGCAGCCGCCGACGCCGTCGTGGGGCGTCATGCTGACGACCGCGCAGCAGTATCTGGACGTCGCGCCCTGGCTGGCCATCTGGCCCGGCCTGATGATCGCGCTCGCCACGCTCGGTTTCAACCTGCTGGGCGACGGGCTGCGTGACGTTCTCGACCCGAGGAGCGCCCGATGAGCCTGTTGGAGATCACCGACCTGGCCGTTCACTTCGACACCGAGGACGGCATCGTCCAGGCGGTCAGGGACATCTCCCTCACCCTCGACGAGGGCGAGATCCTGGCGCTGTGCGGCGAGTCCGGGTGCGGCAAGTCGGTCACCGCGATGTCGGTGCCGAGGCTTCTGCCGCCCGACTCGACCAAGCTGACCGGGTCGATCACGCTGGACGGGCGCGAGCTGACCACGCTCCCGGAGGCGGAGCTGCGCAAGGTGCGCGGCAAGGACGTGTCCGTGGTCTTCCAGGAGCCGATGACCTCGCTCAACCCGTCGTTCACCGTCGGATACCAGATCGCCGAGGTGCTGCGCAGGCACGAGGGCCTCTCGCGCCGGGCCGCCGACGCACGCGCGGAGGAGCTGCTCGAACTGGTCGGCATCCCGGCGCCGCGCCGCCGCGTCAAGGAGTACCCGCACCAGCTGTCCGGCGGCATGCGCCAGCGGGTGATGATCGCCATCGCGGTGGCGTGCTCGCCCCGGGTGCTGATCGCCGACGAGCCGACGACCGCGCTGGACGTGACGATCCAGGCGGGCGTGCTGGACGTGTTCAGGGACCTGCGTGACAGGCTCGGCACCGCGATCATCCTCATCACGCACGACCTGGGCGTGGTCGCCGACATCGCCGACCGGGCCGTGGTCATGTACGCGGGCCGCGCGGTCGAGCAGGCTCCCGTCGAGGAGCTGTTCGCCCGCCCGCGTCACCCTTACACGGTCGGCCTGATGAAGGCGCTGCCGTCGGCCGCCGTCAACGGGCGGCTGGCCGAGATCCCCGGCATGGTGCCCTCGCCGCTGTCGGACCCCGACGAGTGCGCCTTCCAGGCGCGCTGCCCGCGCGCCCAGGACGACTGCCGCCTGGCCAGACCTCCGCTGGCGCGGCAGGCGGACGGGCATCTGGCGGCCTGCTTCCACCCAGGAGACCAGCGATGACCGACCCCGTACTGAAGATCGACGACCTGGTCAAGCACTACGACCAGGTACGCGCGGTGGACGGGCTGTCGCTGGAGATCGGCCAGGGCGAGGTGCTCGGCCTGGTCGGCGAGTCCGGCAGCGGCAAGTCCACCGTCGGCAAGTGCGTGCTGCGGCTGACCGACCCCACCTCGGGCAGCATCAGTCTCGGCGATCGCGACATCACCCGCCTGTCACGCCGGGCCATGCGCCCGCTGCGCAGGGACGTCCACATGGTCTTCCAGGACCCCTACTCCTCGCTCAACCCGCGCTTCACCATCGAGCAGATCGTCGGCGAGCCGCTGGTGCACCACAAGGCCGCCGCCAAGCGCGAGGTGGCCGGGCGGGTCGCGGCCATGCTGGACCGGGTGGGGCTGCGGCCGGAGATGGCGAGCCGTTTCCCGCACGAGCTGTCCGGCGGCCAGAGGCAGCGGGTGGGCCTGGCCAGGGCGCTGATCCTGAACCCGAAGCTGGTGGTGGCCGACGAGCCCGTCTCCGCGCTGGACGTTTCCGTGCAGGCCTCGGTGCTCAACCTGATCACCGATCTGCAGCGGGAGCTGGGTTTCTCCTGCCTGTTCATCACGCACGACCTGTCGGTGGTGGAGTTCCTGGCCGACCGGATCGCGGTGATGTATCTGGGCAGGATCGTCGAGTCGGGCCCCACCGCGCAGATCTTCGCCGAGCCGCGGCACCCGTACACGCAGGCGCTGCTGTCGGCGGCTCCCGTGGCGGACCCGGTCAGGCAGCGGGAGCGGCGCAGGATCGTGCTCGGCGGTGACGTGCCGAGCCCGGTCGACCCGCCGTCCGGCTGCCGGTTCCACACCCGGTGCCCGCTGGCCTTCGACCGCTGCCGTACAGAGGAACCGCGACTGACCGACCCGCGCACGAGCGGCCACCCGGCCGCGTGCCATCTCGTCACGGCGGACCGGCTGCCCGACGCGGCCGCCGCCTCATGAAAGGAACGACCTTGTTCACGACCAGGCCCGAGCTGACCGGCGACTTCGGCATGGTGGCCAGCACGCACTGGCTCGCCTCCGCCACCGGCATGGGGGTGCTGGAGCGCGGCGGCAACGCCTTCGACGCGGCGGTGGCCGCCGGCTTCGTGCTGCAGGTGGCCGAGCCGCACCTGAACGGTCCGGGTGGCGAGGTGCCGATCCTGCTGTGGAGCGAGGCCGAGCAGAAGGTGTCGGTGGTCTGCGGGCAGGGCGTCGCCCCGGCCGCGGCGACGATCGAGCGCTTCACCGAGCTCGGGCTCGACGCGGTGCCCGGCACCGGGTTGCTCGCGGCCACGGTGCCCGGCGCGTTCGGCGGCTGGATGCTCATGCTGGAGCGCTGGGGCACCTGGTCGCTGGCCGACGTGCTCGCTCCCGCCATCCACTACGCCGAGCACGGCGTGCCGGTGCTGGAGCGGATCGCCGCCACGATCGCCTCGGTCGAGCAGCTCTTCACCGAGGAGTGGACCACGTCCGCGGCCACCTGGCTGCCGGGTGGCTCGGTGCCGGAGCCCGGCTCCAAGCTGGCCAATCCGGTGCTCGCCGCCACCTACCGGCGGCTGGTGGCAGAGGCGGAGGCCGCGTCGAGCACCCGCGAAGGACAGCTGGAGGCCGCCCGCCGCGCCTGGTACGAGGGGTTCGTGGCCGAGGCCGTCGCGGAGTTCAGTGCCAGGACCGCCTGGCTCGACAGTTCGGGCCACAAGCACGGGGGGCTGCTCACCGGCGACGACCTGTCGAGCTGGTCCGCCTCGGTCGAGGAGCCGGTGACGTTCGACTACCACGGGCACACCGTGTGCAAGACGGGGCCGTGGGGTCAGGGGCCGGTCTTCCTGCAGCAGCTCGCCCTGCTGTCCGGCTACGACCTGGCCGGGATGGGCCTGCTCAGCGCCGACTACGTGCACACGGTGACAGAGGCGGCGAAGCTGGCCTTCGCCGACCGTGAGGCCTGGTACGGCGACACCGACGTGCCGATGGCCGACCTGCTGAGCGAGCCCTACAACGCCGGGCGGCGCGCCCTGATCGGCGACCGGGCGAGCCTGGAGCTGCGGCCCGGATCCCCAGGCGGGCGCGAGCCGCGGCTGCCGGTGTTCCCGGCGCCCGGGACGACGGCCTCCGCGCCGGGCCTGTCCGGCGGGCGGGGCGGCGTGGGCGAGCCGACGGTGAGCAGGGTGCCCGCCGGCGAGCAGGTCGTGTCGGCCGACGGCACCGTACGCGGCGACACCTGCCACGTGGACGTCGTCGACCGGCATGGCAACATGGTCTCCGCCACCCCCAGCGGCGGCTGGCTGCAGAGCTCCCCCACCATCCCGGAGCTGGGCTTCTGCCTGGGCTCCAGAGCGCAGATGTTCTGGCTTCAGGAGGGGTTGCCCGCCTCTTTGCGCCCGCGAACGCGGCCGCGCACCACGCTGTCGCCGTCGTTCGCGCTACGTGACGGCCGCCCCTGGCTGGCGTTCGGCACGCCGGGCGGCGACCAGCAGGACCAGTGGAGCGTCAACTTCTTCCTCGCGCTGGTCCATGGCGGGCTGAACCTCCAGGAGGCCATCGACGCCCCCATGTTCCACTCCGAGCACTTCCCCAGCTCGTTCTTCCCGCGCGGTTCCCGGCCGGGAGTCATGCATGTGGAGGACCGGCTGGACGCCGGCGTGCTGGCCGAGCTGCGGCGGCGCGGGCACGAGGTCGAGGCTCAGGGGCCGTGGTCGCTCGGCAGGCTCAGCGCCGTCGCCCGTGACGGCGGCTTCCTCCGGGCCGGTGCGAACCCGCGCGGCGCGCAAGGCTACGCCGTAGGCCGTTGACCTCGCGCACCGGTTCCCATCTTCTCCCGATGACAGCGGGATTCCCACGTAAGGAGATTCGATGATCCCGCTGGGCGACGTCGCCTTCCTGGCCTGCGCCGGGCTGCTGGCGGGGGTGGTCAACGCCCTGGCCGGCGGTGGCACCCTGGTGTCCTTTCCCGCGCTGCTGGCGCTGGGCTATCCGAGCCTCACCGCCTCGGTGACGAACGCGGTGGCGCTGTGGCCGGGCTATCTCGGCGGCGTGCTCGGCTACCGCGGCGAGCTGAGCGGCCAGCGGCGCAGGGCAGCCGGGCTGTCGGCCGTCGCGATGCTGGGAGCGGTGGCGGGCAGCGCTCTGCTGCTGTTCACGCCGCACAACCTGTTCGACTCGCTGGTGCCGTGGCTGGTGGCGTTCGCCAGCCTGGCGCTGCTGGCACAGCCGTGGCTGCGAGCGCGCTTCGGCGGTGAGACCGGGCGGCGGCCCGACAGGCTGGTCTTCGTCGGGGTGTTCCTCGGCGGCTGCTACGGCGCCTACTTCAACGGCGGCATGGGCGTGCTGCTGCTGGCGGTGCTGGGCATGTTCCTGCACGACAACCTGCAGCGGGTCAACGCCGTGCGGGCCGCGCTGGCGCTGGCGATCAGCACGGTGTCGGTGGTGGCCTTCTCCCTGTTCGGCGCGGTGCGCTGGGAGGCGGTGGCGATCATCGCGCCCGCCAGCCTGGTGGGCGGTCTCCTCGGCTCCCGGCTGGCGCGCCTGATGTCACCGAAGGTGCTGCGCGGCGTGGTGGTGATCTTCGGGCTGGGCGTGGCCATGGCCCTCGCGCTGCACTAGGCGACGGTCGCCTCGATGAGGTCGTCGACCACGGCGGCGAGGTGGCCCGCGCGGTCGAGGACCCTTCGCTGCCGGGCCGCGCCGGAGCCCTGCCGGAGCAGCCGGTCCAGCCCCTCCTCGACGAACGGCAGGTCACCGGCCTGGTCCATGGCCTGCCGTACGTGCTCGAACAGGCGGCGGGCCATCACCGGGGCGGGCGTCAGGGCGCCGTGCCGCACGTCCAGGCTGTCGCCCGTGAGCCCGTCGCGGGCCGCCCGCCAGTAGGCGGCGCGCAGCACCTCCGACGGGATGGGCAGCCCCCGGTCGCCGCGCTCCACCTCGGCCAGGGCAGTGACGACGAGCCCGCGGACCAGGCCGACGATGGTGAGGCTGTCGCTCACGTCGAGCGGCACGTCCGCCACGCGCACCTCGACCGTGGGCAGCTTGGACGACGGGCGGGTGTCCCAGAAGACGGTCTTCGGGTCCATCAGCGCGCCCGACTCCGCCAGCGCGCGCACCGCCACCTCGTAGTCGCCGAACGTCGGGAAGTACGGCGGGGCGCCGGAGACCGGCCAGCGGCCCCAGCTGATCACCCGCCAGGAGGCGTAGCCGGTGTCGCGGCCGACGAAGAAGGGCGAGTTCGCGGCCAGCGCGATCAGCGTGGGCAGCCACGGGCGCAGATGGTTGCCCACGTAGACGGCGGTCTCCTCGTCGGGCACGTCCACGTGCACGTGCAGGGCGCAGATGCTGATCTCGTCCTGCAGTGCCCGGTAGAGCACCCGGCCCTGCTCGTAGCGGGCGTCGTCACTGAGCGGCGGCGGCATCACGTTGCCCAGCACGGGGATGCCGCTGGCGACCACGGCCAGGCCGCACGAGCGGGCCGCGACCGCGACCTCCTTGCGCGCGGCGCGTAACTGCGTCCCGAGCTCGGTGAGGTCCGCGGACGGCGCCGTCCTGGCCTCCACCTGGAAACGGGTTATCTCGTGCGCCACGTCCAGCACGTCCGTCGCGGCGGCCAGCACCTCGGCGGCCCGGGGAGTGACGTGGCGGGTGCGGGGATCGACGACGAGGTACTCCTCTTCGATCCCGATCAACGGAACCATGCCCACACCTCGCAGGGAAGTCCAGGAGCCTCCGTACAGGTTTGTGCCCGTATGCCGCCCTGCGGAACCGCCGCGTTCAGGCCGGCAGTTCGACCGGGCCGTAGCAGGCGGCCGGCTGCCCGGTGGCGAGCGCCCAGTAGCGGTCGCCGTAGGACCAGTGCCACCACTCGGTGGGGTAGTTGACCAGGCCGGCCGGCTCCAGTGCGGCGGCGAGGATCTTGCGGTGGGCACGGGCGTCCGCGGTGATGTGCGGGGCCTGGGTGTAGCAGGCGCCGTCGCTGTCCTCGGGGTTGTCGTTGACCTGGGTGCCCATGTCGTACTCGGTGCCGTCGGAGGCGCACAGGGTCAGGTCCACGGCGGCTCCGGCGGTGTGCGGGGCCACCTCCACGGGGGACACATACCTACTTGCCGCGACATATGCCTCGCTGGGCGACATCTCGGGGAAGGTGGCCTGGAGCTGGTCCCGGTACTCCTCGAAGTAGCGGCGCTGCGTGCTGATCGGCCGGTAGCCCTCCACGATCAGCAGGTGGAAGCCGTCGGGGAGCAGCCGCTCGGCCCGCTCCAGCCGCGCGAGCAGGCCCGACCGCAGGTGCGCGTACGCGCCGGCCGCGTCGGCCAGGCGCTCGTCCACGCGCAGGCGCCCGCGCACGTCGGCCAGGGGCTCGTCGTTCTCCCGCACCGGGATCCCCACCACGCGGGTGTCGGAGATGAGCACGATGTCGCTCGATGGCTGCCACATGGGCAGTGATTCTCACACAGTGTCGGAGAAGACCTGCTCGCGGGCCTGCTCCAGAGCCGCCACCAGGGCGCCTCGCAGCACCGGGTTGCCCGCCACCCCGGTGGTGACCACGCTCGGCCGGGTCGGGCAGACGTGCGCCACGGCTTCCTGCACCTTGGCGGCCAGCCGCTCGCCGCCCGCCCTGCCGATGTCGCCGCTGAGCACGATCAGTCCTGGGTCGAGCACGACGGCCACCGCCGCCACCCCCACCGCCAGCCGCGCCGCCACCGCGTCCAGGTATCCGTCGCTGCCGTTGCGCACCAGGTCGGGCACGCCGGCGCCGGTCACGCCGTGCCGGTCGGCCAGGCCGCGGAGCGCGTCGTGGTTGACCAGCCGCTGGAAGGAGCCGGAGTTGGGGCGGCTGACGTCGTCGGGCAGCGGCTCGCCCGGCACCGGCAGCCAGCCGATCTCGCCGGCACCTCCGCTCATGCCGCGATAGAGCCTGCCGCCGAGCATGACGCCGAGCCCCTGGCCGACACCGGCCCACATGACCACGAAGTCGTCGACCCCGACCGCCGCGCCGTAGCGGTGCTCGGCGAGCGCGACCAGGTTGACGTCGTTCTCGATGGTGACGGAGGCGCCGAGGGTCTGGCGGAGGCTGGCCAGCACGCCGACATGCCAGGACGGCAGGTCGAGCGAGAAGCGCACGTCGCCGGTGCGGGGGTCGACCACGCCCCTGGTGCCGATCACGAACGCGCGCAGCTGGGACAGGCTCACGCTGGCCGAGGAGCACGCCCGCTGCACCGCGTCCTGCACCGTCTTGACCGGGTCGCGGGCGTCGGCCGGATTGACCGTGACCTCGACCACCGTCTTGCCTGTGATGTCGGCCACACCGACGGTGAGGCTGTCGGGCAGCACCTCCACCCCGGCGACGTAGGCGCTGGACGGGACCACGCCGTAGAGGGCGGCGTGCGGCCCCCTGCCGCCGGCGCGCTCCCCCGCGACCTCCACCAGCCCACGGTCTTCGAGCCTGGCCAGCAGCTGACCTGCGGTGACCTTCGACAGCCCGGTCCGCTCCCCCAGCTCGGCACGGGTCAGCGGGCCGTCGTGGAGCAGGAGCTCCAGTGCGGTGCGGTCGTTCAACCGCCTCAGCAGCCGCGGGGTCCCCGGGCTCCGGCTCATCGACGCGCCCCTCTCGTCACGATCGGCTAACGAGCGTTTCTTTTAAGAAAGTTTCTTGTTAGTTTAACACCACTCGTTAGGCAAATGACGATCAGCCTGGTGCGGACCCTAGGCCAGCACCCGGGAAGGGAGAACCCTGTGAGGATCGCGAAGATCACAGCCACTACGGTCACCACGGCCGCCCTGGCCCTGGGCCTGGCCGCCTGTGGCGGCGGCGAGACCCCTGCGGAGCCCAGCCAGGCGGCCACCGCCGCGGCGAGCGGCCCCAAGTACGCGGGCAAGGAGCTCACCTTCTGGCGCCTGGGCGACAGCAACCCCGCCGCCCAGAAGTACACCGACGAGCTGGTTGCCGCTTACGAGCAGCAGACCGGCGCCAAGGTGAAGGTCGAGTGGATCCCCTGGCCCCAGGTGAACGACAAGTTCACCGCCGCGGCGGCCGGCGGCACCGGCCCCGACGTGACCGAGATCGGCAACGACCAGGTTCCGCTCTGGCAGAGCCAGGAGGCCCTCGCGCCGATCACCGACATCGTGGGCGCCGGCGACCAGGCCCAGATCCCCAAGAACCTGATGGGCCTGGAGACGATCGACGGCGAGACCTACGCCGTGCCTTGGGGCGGCGGCAGCCGCGCCGTCCTCTACCGCGCCGACTGGTTCAAGGAGCTCAAGCTCGAGGTCCCGAAGACCTGGGACGAGCTCATGGCCGCGGCCAAGAAGATCCAGGCGGAGAAGGGCAAGGACGTCGACGGCTTCGCCTTCAACGGCGGCTCCGACGCCAACCACCTGCTGGGCTCCCTGGCCTGGACCGCCGGCGGCGAGTACGCCGTCAAGGAGGGCGACAAGTGGACCGGCAAGCTGACCGACCCCGGCTTCAAGGCCGGTTTCGAGCAGTACACCGCCCTGGTCACCGACGGCCTGTCCAGCAAGTCGCGGCTCAACCAGAACACCACGGAGATCCGCACCCGCTTCGCCAACAACAAGGTCGGCATGTACCTCACCGCCTCCTGGGACCTGGCGGGCATCGAAGAGGACAGCAAGGGCAAGCTCAAGGGTGACAAGCTCGCCTTCTTCCCGCTCCCGGCCAAGGACGGCGGAGAGGCGCAGGCCTTCCTCGGCGGCAACGACATCGCCGTGTGGGGCACCGCCAAGGAGATGGACGCGGCCAAGGAGTTCGTGAAGCTCGCCTCCGGCAAGGAGTGGGGCGTCAAGTACGCCACCGACGGCGGCCTGCTCCCGGTCTACTCGGACGCGCTGGCCAAGCTGGCAGAGGACCCGGCGCAGGCGCCGTTCGCGGCCGCCTTCGCCAAGGCCAAGGCCTTCCCGGCGGACCCGAACTGGACCGAGGCCAACGAGACCAAGGCCGTGCTGCAGAACGCGGCACGCCAGGTCATCGAGGGCAAGGCCACAGTCGACGAGGCGCTGGGCAAGGCCAACACCGAGCTCGAAGACATCCTCAACCAGTCCTGACGACTCATGACCGACACGTCAACGCTCACCCGGGGCGGAGGCGGCCCCTCCTCCCCGGGCCGCCGCCGCTCCGGGCGTCCGGCCAAGGCCGGAGGCCTGCCGGTCTGGTCCATCCCGTACGTGCTGCTGATCCCCGGCCTGCTGGTCATCGGGGCGCTGCTGCTCTACCCGATGGTCCAGGTCGCGATCATCGCCTTCCAGAAGGTGGGACTGCCGCAGATCAGCGGCCGCAAGCCCGCCGAGTGGATCGGCACCGAGAACTTCACCCGGATCTTCGACAACGAGATCTTCTGGACCGCGCTGCGCAACACCGTCGTCTTCGCCGTCCTCACGGTCACGCTGACGCTGGTCGTCGGCACCGCAGTGGGCGTGCTGCTCAACAAGCTGGGCAAGAAGATGTCCACGCTGGTGATCGTCGGCATCATGTTCGCCTGGGCCGTGCCACCGGTCGCGCAGGGCGTCATCTGGAAGTGGCTGTTCGACGCCGAGGCCGGGATCATCAACTGGGCGCTGAACCTGCTGCCCAACTGGCTGTCCACCCTGCTGTTCGGCCGCTCGGACTGGACCGGCGAACCATGGCTCAACGACGCCTGGTCCATCTACCTGGTGCTGATCATCACGGTGGTGTGGGCGAGCTTCCCGTTCATCGCGGTGTCGGTGCTGGCCGGCCTCAAGGGAATCCCGTCCGAGCTGTACGAGGCCGCCCGGGTGGACGGCGCGTCCGCCTGGCGGACGTTCAGGAAGATCACCCTGCCGCTGCTCAGGCCGGTCTTCGCGGTGCTCACGGTGCTGTCGATCATCTGGGACTTCAAGGTCTTCAGCCAGCTGTACGTGCTCATGGGCGGCCCGGCCAACCGTGAGGCGTTCAACCTGTCGATGTACTCCTACGCCGAGGCGTTCAGGCCGCCGCCCAAGATGGGCTCCGGAGCCGCGATCGCCCTGGTGCTGACCGTGATCCTGCTCGTGGTCACGGCCGTGTACGTCCGGCAGCTGGTCAAGCAGGAGGACATGTGATGACCCCGCTGGCGCGCAAACGGCTGCGCAAGGCCGTGCTGAACGCGATCGGCATCCTGGTGTTCGTGTTCGCGATCTTCCCCGTCTACTGGATGGTCTCGACCGCGTTCAAGGCCAACGACCAGATCTTCACCACCGAGTTCATCCCGTTCCCCACGCACTTCACCTTCGAGCACGTCGAGCGGGTGCTGACCGAAGGCGTGGCGGGCAACTCCATCTGGGTCTACATGCGCAACAGCGCGATCGTGGCGCTGGGCACGGTGCTCGTCGGGGCGGTGTTCTCGCTGCTGGCGGCGACGGCGGTGGCCCGTTTCCGGTTCAAGGGGCGCACCGCGTTCCTGATGCTGCTGCTGGTCGCGCAGATGATCCCGGCCGAGGCGCTGCTCATCCCGCTGTTCCTCAGGGTCATCGACCTCGGCCTCGCCGATCAGCTCGCCGGCCTGATCCTGGTCAACGTCGGCCTGACGCTGCCGTTCGGCATCTGGATGCTGCGCACGTTCGTCGCCGCGGTGCCCAAGTCTCTGGAGGAGGCGGCCTGGATCGACGGCGCCTCGCGGCTCACCACGTTCTGGCGGGTGCTCTTCCCGCTGGTCGCTCCCGGCCTGGTGGCGACGAGCATCTTCTCGTTCATCACCGCGTGGAACGAGCTGATCTTCGCCCTGGTGCTGATGAGCGAGTCGTCCGGCTACACCATGCCCGTGGCCCTGCAGTACTTCTTCGGGCAGAAGGGCACCGACTGGGGGGCCATCATGGCCAGCTCCACGATGATGACCATCCCGGTCGTCATCTTCTTCCTGATAGTCCAGCGCCGCATGGTGACCGGCCTGATGGCCGGCGCCGTGAAGGGCTGATCGACACGGCTCTCGTACGGCCCGCACCCGCGTGCCGTATCTGACCCTGCCTTTTTCCGATGAGGAGCCATGAGTCGAAGTGATCGGGGGCTGCGCCGCCTCGCGGCCGGCACGTTGCTCGCCGCCTTCCAGGGCACCACGGCGCCCGGCTGGGTGCTGCGCGAGCTCGAGCACGGCCTGGGCGGCGTCACGCTCTTCGGCTTCAACGTCGCCGATGCCGAGCAGCTGAAGTCGCTCACCGCGGAGTTGCGCGGGGCCGCGGGCGAGCCCGTCGTCTCGCTCGACGAGGAGGGCGGCGACGTCACTCGCCTGGCCTATCACGTCGGCAGCCCGTATCCCGGCAACGCGGCGCTCGGCGCCGTGGACGACGTGGAGCTCACCCGCCAGGTCTACCGGGCCATCGGCTCGGAGCTGGCCGCCTGCGGCGTGAACCTGGACATGGCGCCGGACGCCGACGTCAACTCCGAGGCGGACAACCCGGTGATCGGCACCAGGGCGTTCGGCAGCGAGGCGGCGCTGGTCTCACGGCACACCGTCGCCGCCGTACAGGGCCTGCAGTCGGTGAACGTGGCCGCCTGCGTCAAGCACTTCCCCGGCCACGGCGCCACCCACGTCGACTCGCACGTGGCCGTGCCGGTCGTGGACGTCACGCCGGAGCTGCTGCGTACGCGGGAGCTGGCACCGTTCAGGGCCGCGATCGAGGCCGGGACCAAGTCGATCATGACCGCGCATGTGGCGGTGCCGGTCCTGACCGGAGACACGCCCGCGACCCTGTCCAGGGCCGCGCTCACCGAGCTCCTCAGGGGCGAGCTCGGTTACGACGGTGTGGTGGTGTCCGACGCGCTGGACATGCAGGCGATCACCGAGAGCGTCGGCCTGGCGGGCGGCGCGGTCCTGTCGCTGGCCGCCGGGACCGACCTGCTCTGCCTCGGGCCGCTGCCCACCCAGGACGACGTACGGCAGATCATCGACGGCATCGTGGCCGCCGTGGGCGACGGCAGGCTGCCGCTGTCCAGGCTGGAGGAGGCCGCCGACAGGGTGGACGCGCTGCGCGGCTGGTTCGGCTCACCGGCCCGCGTGCTCGCCGAGCAGAACGGGGTCGGCCTGCATGCCGCCCGCCGCGCGGTGCGGCTCACCGGCGAGCCCGCCCCTCTGGTTGAACCGCTGGTCATCGAGGTGGACACGCCCCCGACGATCGCGGTGGGCGACGTGCCGTGGGGCGTCGGGCCCTGGCTGCCGGAGGCCGAGATCCTGCGCGTGACGCCCGCCGCCGCCGACGTGCCCGGGATCCTGGCCAAGGCCAGGGACCGCTCACTGGTCGTGGTCGTCAAGGACGCGCACCGCCACGCCGGCAGCCGCGAGCTGGTCTCGGCGCTGGTGGCCGCCCGCCCGGACGCCACGGTGATCGAGATGGGGCTGCCGATCTGGCGGCCGGCCTGCGCCGCCCACATCGCCACCTACGGCGCGGCCCGGCCGAACGCCCAGGCGGCGGTCGAGCTCTTCAGGAGGTGAGCAGTTCCTCGCGGGCCCTGTCGAGCGCGGCCAGCACGGCGCCACGCAGCACCGGGTTGGGGTCGGTCACCGCGGTGGTGACCACCTGCGGGCGCACCGGGCAGATCCTGGCCACGGCCTCCTCGACGCGGGAGGTGAGGGCGTCGCCCCCGGCGTGCCCCACCTCGCCGGCGAGCACCACCAGGCCCGGGTCGAGGATCACGCAGACCGCGGCCACGCCCAGGGCGAGCCGGGAGGCGATCTCGTCGAGCAGCGGCTCGCCACCGGCCCCGGCCGCCACCGCGACCTGGACGGCCTGCCCGGCGCTGTCGGCCGCGAACCCGTAACCCTGCGCGAGCTCGGCCACCGCCTCGGCGCTGACCAGCGACTGCAGCCCGCCCGCCAGCGAGGGCAGCCGGCCGGGCGAGGTGCGGATGTCCTCCGGCAGCGGCACGCCGGGCACGGGCAGGTAGCCGATCTCGCCCGCGCTGCCCGAGCGGCCCCGGTGCAGCCTGCCGCCCAGCATGACCGCCATGCCCAGGCCGCGGCTGGACCACAGCAGCACGAAGTCGTCGCATCCCTTGGCGGCCCCGCCGGCCCGCTCGGCGATGGCGGCGAGGTTGACGTCGTTCTCGATCGTCACCTCGCGCTTGAGGTCGCCCGCCAGCGCCTCGTGGATGCCCTCGTGCCAGCCGGGCAGGTCGAAGGAGAAGCGCACGTCGCCGCTGCGCGGATCGACCACGCCCGGCGTCCCGATGACCACGCCCCGCAGCTTGGCCGCGCTCACCTTCGCGGTGCGGCAGGCCTTCATGATCGCGTCGTGCACCGCGGGCACCGGGTCGTCATGCCCGTTGGGGTCGACGGTGATCTCGGCGACCGTGTGGCCGTGGATGTCGGCGATCGCCGTGGAGATCAGGTCCGGCCCGACCTCGAGCCCGGCCACGTACGCGCTGGAGGCGATGACGGAGTAGAGCGCCGCGTTGGGCCCGCGCCCGCCCGCCTGCGCGCCGACGACCTCGACCAGCCCGCGCCCTTCCAGCCTGGCCAGCGTCTGGGACGCGGTCACCTTGGACAGCCCGGTCAGGTCGCCGATCTGGCCGCGCGTCATGGGCCCGGTGGCCAGCAACAGGTCCAGCGCGGCCCGGTCGTTGATCTCCCTTAGCAGTCTGGGCACACCAGGGCGTCGCTCCACGCTGAATCCCACCGTCTTATCGAAAAGGCTTCCTGGAAGTTTAGCGCTCTCACCCTTGCTGACCAGTGCGAGCGAACGCGAGGATGACTCATGACCATCCCCCGCGGCCCGGTCGTCATGCTCGCGCTCGGCGTCCTGCTCCTCTTCGACGTGCTGCGCGTGTTCCTGCCGTCGCTGATCACCCTGTTCGGGCGCGCCGGGTCCACGCCGCCGGAGCTGATGGGACTGTACGCCGCCGCCTGGTTCGCGCTGCCGTTCCTGGCCGTGGCGCTCAAGCCGCGCTGGGCGCTGCTCGGCGGGGCGGTGGGGCTGGTGCTGGCACGGGTGCTCCTGCAGGCGGGAATCGGGCAACTGTACGTCGCGTCGGCGGGGGTGACGGCGGGCCTGATCTTCCTGTACGGGTGCGCGCGGACGCTGCCCCGCCAGGCCGTGCCCGGGGGGATCATGAGCGGCCTGGCGTTCTCGGTGCTCGTCCACCTGCTGCTCGACGGGGTGGATCTGGTCTGGCGTCCCGGGGTGTTCCCGTGGCTCGCCGCGCTCACCCTCTGCACCGCGTTCCTGGCCCTGGTCCGGCTGCCCCCCGCGCCTGACGACCCGGCCGGCCTGGCTCCGGCCCGCGTCTGGTTCCTGTTCGGACCGAGCCTGCTGCTGGTGGGGATGGCCGCCACCTCCTGGACGAAGGCGGCCGAAGGACCCGAGTCGCTGGTGTGGACCGCAGCGAGCGCCGCGTTGATGGTGCTCTGCGTCCTCGCGGCGGCCGGGCACGCGCTCCAGCCGCAGCCCTCATGGCTCCGCCAAGTCGCCTCGGGCATCATGCTCGTGTGCTCTACGGCGATCCTGATGACGCCTTCGTCGGGATTCACCGCGTCGGCGGCCCCCAGTGCCCTGGGGATCCTCTTGCTCGGCCCCCTGCTCGCCGCGGCCGCCCAGCCGGACAGGCGCATCGGGCGGCCGGGGCTCGGCGTGCTCGCCGGCGGGCTCGTCTTCCTCGTCGCCACCTTCGCCTACTACGCCGCCTACGACCTGGACCTCGGCTTCCCCCAGCGGTTCGTGCCCATCGCGGTATCGGTGCTGGTCGCGGCCGTGGCAGTCGTGCCCTTCCGCCACCCGCAGGAGCTGGAGCGGACGTCGCGGGCCGGATGGGTGATCCTGGGAGCGACCGTCGTGCTCGCGCCCCTGGTGCTGGTGTCGACCTGGCGACCGGTGCCCGCCGTACAGGCGAAGCAGGGCGACACGGTCACGTTGATCACCTACAACATCCGGATGGGATTCGGCCTGGACGGGCGGCTCTCGCTCGACGACATCGCGGCCTGGGCCGGCGCCCAGCGGCCCGACGTGGTCCTGCTCAGCGAGGTGGACCGCGGCTGGCTGCTCAACGGCGGCCACGACGACCTGGCCCGGATCGCCCGCGGGCTGGGCATGCGCCACTACTTCGCGCCGGCGGCCGACAGCGTCTGGGGCGACGCGCTGCTCACCAACCTGCCGGTCCGCCAGGTGCACTCCCACCGGCTCGGCGAGCACGACTACCCCACGGGCGCGCAGGCCCAGGCCATCGTCCTGGACGTGGGCGGCAAGGAGCTGGGGATCGTCAACACGCACCTGCAGGCCCCCGGCGGGCAGGCCCCCGAGGTGGCGTCCATCGTCCGCGACCTCGCGGCGGGCAAGGACGCGGCCGAGGCGGACCTGTCCTCCAGCTCGTCAGGGGTCGTCAGACCGGTGATCCTCGCCGGTGACCTGAACATCCGTCCCGGCGACCCCGCCATGGACGTGCTGTTGTCGGCGGGACTCTCCGACCCGCTGATCGCGCTCGGCGACCCGCCCACCTCGCCCGCCGACGCTCCGACCGAACGGATCGACCACGTACTGATCACCAAGGGCCTTACCGCGCTATCCGCGCAGGCCCCGAGGGTCCCGTACTCCGATCATCTGCCCGTTCTGACGACCTTGCGCCTAACCAGTGTTGACCAGGAGGGATAATCGAGAACATGCGCCTATCCGCTCGTGTCGACTACGCCCTCCGCGCCGCCGCCGAACTCGCCGCAGCCGGTGCCGGCCCGACTACCGTGGGCGAGCTCGCCAAAGAGCAGGACATGCCGCCCAAATACCTGGAAAACATTCTTTTGCAGATGCGCCGGGCCGGTCTCGTACGAGGTCAGCGCGGCCCTGAGGGCGGCTACGTCCTGGCCAGGCCCGCCGCCGACATCTCGCTCGCCGACGTCATCAGAGCCGTGGACGGCCCCCTGGCCAACGTCCGCGGCGAGCGTCCCGAACACGTCGGCTACCGGGGTCCGGCGGAGTCACTGCAGCAGGTGTGGATCGCCCTGCGCGCCACCGAGCGCGGCATCCTGGAGGAGGTCACCCTGGAGCAGGTGGCCAACGGCAACCTTCCCGACCGCGTCCGCCAGCTCGCCGCCGACCCCGCCGCCTGGGACTGACCCCGTACGGCATCAGGGGCGACCGGCACGATCGTCTCCTTCGCCCCGGTCCTTCCTAGACTGGTGGCATGCCCGAAGGAGATGCCGTCTACCGCACCGCCGCACGCCTGCGAGGGGCGCTGGACGGCCAGGCGCTGGCCCGATCGGACTTCCGGGTGCCCAGGCACGCCACCGCCGACCTCACGGGCCGGACCGTGCTGGAGACGGTGTCACGCGGCAAGCACCTGCTGACGCGGGTCGAGGGCGGCCTGACCGTGCACACCCATCTGCGCATGGACGGAAGCTGGCTGGTCATGCCCGCCGGACGGCGCACCGCGCGGGGAGGCGATCAGGTGCGGCTGATCCTGGCCAACGAGCAGTGGCAGGCCGTCGGCGTGCGCCTGGGAATGGTGGACCTGCTGAAGACGGCCGACGAGGGCGGCGTCGTCGGCCACCTCGGGCCGGATCTGCTGGGGCCCGACTGGGATCCGGCCGAAGCCGTACGGCGGCTGCTCCGGGATCCGGACACGCCGATCGGGGCGGCACTGCTGGACCAGCGCAACCTGGCCGGGATCGGCACCATCTACCGCGCGGAGACGCTGTTTCTGCGCGGGATCTGGCCGTGGCGCAGAGTCGGGGACATCGAGGACCTGGAGGGAGTGGTCACGCTCGCGCGGCGGCTGCTGGACGCCAACAAGCATCATGCGGGCACGGTGACCACAGGTGACCGCAGACCGGCCAACCAGACCTGGGTCTACGGCAGGGCGGGCAGACCCTGTCGTCGATGCGGCACCCGCATCAGCCGAGGGGAGATGGGGGCGCAGCCACAGGAGCGGCTGATCCTGTGGTGCGGTGGCTGCCAACCTGGCTAGGCGGCCACCATGTCCTTGACTTCGGGGAAAACGGTGTCGGAGATGCCTCCGGGCACCGACTCGGCAAGGGGAAGACGCTCGTGCTCCGGCGCTTCGGCAAGCACAGGGGCAGCCTGGAGCTCCGCCAGCGCGAACTGGTCGGAAACCTCACGCAACACCTGCGACAGCGGCACACCAAGCGCACCACAGATGGATGCGAGCAGCTCGGAAGACGCTTCCTTCTGGCCACGCTCGACTTCCGACAGGTAGCCCAGCGAGACGCGCGCCAGTGTGGACACCTCTCGCAGTGTGCGTCCCTGCCGCACCCGCAGCCGTCTCAGCACGTCGCCGAGCAGCTGACGCAGCAGAATCATCTGTCGCTCCCTCCCCGGCGTGGATGTCTTCACCACGCCCCGCGCGATCGGATCGTGCCGCCCGTTGTTCTTCTTCGCTTCGTACATGCTCCTCGCCGTCATCATCGGGCGTCTCCGCCCCTGGCCCGCCGCACGTGGCTCATCTCGTGGCACATCGCGTGACTCATCAGGCCCGCCTGCCGGGCGCTTGCTGCTTGCAGTTGGCTCACGGACCTCACTCACAGCTCCACCGTACCCGTATCCACCGACACCGCGTCAGACCGTGCTTCGCATGTTCGCTCGGGACGTAACACGGTAATCATCCGGAATGTTCCCCTTTGTTGGCCTTCACCACACTTGCTAGTAGATCGAGTGCCTCGTCCACCGTCTCTACCCTGATACGTTCGCGCGACCCCTGAAGGCTCAGCCGTCGCTGGTGTATCTCACCACCTGGACCGCTCACGGCCACGAAGACGGTCCCGACCGGCCGGCCGTCCTGCGGCTCCGGCCCCGCGACTCCCGTCACGGCCAGCCCGTACGTCGCGTCGCAGAGCCGCGCGACCCCGGCCGCCATCGCCGCCGCCACGTCGGGATGCACCGCCCCCTCGCGCAGGAGCAGGTCCTCGGGCACGGCGAGCAGCGCCTGCTTCAGATCGGTGGCGTAGGAGACGACGCCGCCCCTGAACGCCTTGGACGCCCCGGAAACGGAGGTGATCGTCGCGCCGATGAGCCCGCCTGTCAGCGATTCGGCCACGGCGAGCGTGGCCCGCTGCCGGACCAGCATCGTCAGAACCTCCGCGACCTGCGTCATCCGCTCACTCCCCGCGTGCTCGCCTGGCCACCTTGCGCAGCTGGAACGCCCGCACGACATAGTCGACGCCCGTCGCCACGGTGACGACCAGGGCGGCGCCCATCGCCACCCAGCGCAGCGGGTCGGGCACGCCGGGCAGGATGTAGAGGACGATCGCGGCGATCTGCAGGACGGTCTTGACCTTGCCGCCATAGCTGGCCGGGATGACCGCGCGCCTGATGAGCACCAGCCTGAGCAGCGTGATGCCCAGCTCGCGGCCGAGGATCGCGACCGTCACCCACCACGGCAGCTCCTCCAGCAGGGAGAGGCACACCAGCGCGGCGCCGGTGAGGGCCTTGTCGGCGATCGGATCGGCGATCTTGCCGAAATCGGTGATGAGCCCGTAGCGTCTGGCCAGCTCGCCGTCGAGGTGGTCGGTGAAAGACGCCACGGCGAACACCGCCAGCGCGGCCAGCCTCCAGCCGGTGCCCGGCAGGAAGAGGCAGACGACGAAGAAGGGGACGAGCGCCAACCTGAGAACCGTGAGGACGTTGGCGATGTTCCACGGGCTCACCACGCGGCGCTCGTCCCTGGTCATGGAACGGCCTTGATTCGTGCGATCAGGTCAACCCCCTCGGCGTCGACCACGACGGCCCGCACGATCTGGCCTCTGACCAGGCCTATGCCCTGCACGGTGACGGAACCGTCGACCTCCGGCCCCTGGTGGGCGGCCCGGCCCTCGTAGCCGCCGTCACCCAGGTCGTCGTCGATGAGCACGTCGACCTCCGTGCCGATCCGCTCCTCCGCGCGCTGTGCGCTGAGCTCCTCGGCCAGCTCGGTGAGCACGCGCACGCGCTCGTCGACGACCTCCTGGTCGAGCTTGCCGTCGAAGCCGGCCGCCTCGGTGCCGTCCTCGTCCGAATAGCCGAACACACCGATCACGTCCAGCCTGGCCTGCTCCAGGAAGCCGACCAGCTCGCCGAACTCAGACTCGGTCTCCCCGGGGAAACCCACGATGAAGTTGGAGCGCACGCCCGCCTCAGGGGCCCGCTCGCGGATCGACTCCAGCAGCCCGAGGAAGCGGTCGGGGTCGCCGAAGCGCCGCATCCTGCGCAGCACGGGGCCGCTGGCATGCTGGAAGGACAGGTCGAAGTAGGGGGCGATGCCCTCGGTGCCGGCCAGCACGTCGATAAGGCCCGGCCTCAGCTCGGCGGGCTGCAGGTAGCTGGCTCGCACCCGGTTGACGCCCTCGACGGCGGCCAGCCTCGGCAGCAGCTTCTCCAGCGCCCTCAGGTCACCGAGGTCCTTGCCGTAGGAGGTCGAGTTCTCGCTGACCAGGACGAGCTCGCGGACGCCGCGATGGGCCAGCCAGTCGGCCTCGGCCACCAGATCGTCGGGGTCTCGGGAGACGTACGCCCCGCGGAAGGCCGGGATGGCGCAGAAGGTGCAGCGCCGGTCGCAGCCGGAGGCCAGCTTGAGCGAGGCCACCGGGCTCTCGTCGAGCCGCTTGCGCAGCACGCGAGGGCCGCTGGCGGGCGCCAGCCCGTCGGGCAGGTCGCCGTGGCCGGGGATGTTGGACCTGGGTGCGGCGGCGCGCTCCACAGGTGAGATGGGCAGCAGGGTGCGGCGATCACGCGGCGTGTGGGGTGTGAGCGGCCGCCCGGCGACAACGTCGTCCAGGCGGCCACCGATGTCGGCGTAGTCGTCGAAGGAGATGACCGCACTGGCCTCTGGCAGCGCGTCGGCGAGCTCGTTGCCGTAGCGCTCGGCCATGCAACCCGCGGCGACCACCTTGGCTCCGGAGTCGGCGGCGGCCAGCAGCGTGTCGATGGAATCCTTCTTCGCCGAGTCGATGAAGCCACACGTGTTGACGACGACGACGTCTGGGTCGTCGTCGCCCAGCTGCCAGCCGGCAGCCTCGAGTCGCGCGGCCAGCTCCTCGGAGTCGACCTCGTTGCGCGCGCAGCCCAGAGTGATCAGCGATGCGGTTCGGCGGGATGACATGGTGAACACTACGGTATCGGGAGTTGGCCACCACCCGCTGCACGGGCTACCGGGCTCGTGACTTGGCGGGGCCGAAAGAGCGCTTCACCATCTCGCCGCTGCGGCCCGCCGGACCCAGGTTCTTGCCGTTGACCTGCAACGACACCGCACCGCCGTCGCCGATGAGCAGATTCATCTTCAACGCCGTACGCCAGGTCGAGCTCCTGCCCGCCTGCAACGTGCCGGCGAACATCTTGCGCCCCTTGGCGTCGCGGACGTTGAGGTAGGAGGCGCGCTTGGCCTTGACCTTCACCACGACCAGGTCCTCCTTGGCGATGGCCTGGGCCTTGGGCGGCGAGCGGCGCGGCTCCTCGGTGAACGGCGAGTTGGGCGGCACGCTGGGCGCTCCCGTGGCGTGCCGCACGCCCGCCGTCCGCACCTGGTCGGAGGCGCCGCCCATGACCCTCACGACGCCGAAGACCACCACCACGGCCACCGCGACGCCCAGCGCCATCGTCCAGCTCGGGCCGCGCCGCTCGCCCAGCCGGAGCGCGCGGTCGGCCTGGAACACCGCCGCGGCCCGGACCGGCACGGGAGCGCCCCCGTGCTCCTGGTCGTAGAGATGGATGACCTCGTCCGGATCGAGCCTCACGGCCTTGGCGATGGCCCTGACATGCCCCCTGGTGTAGAAGTCGCCCTCGAACTGCGAGAGGTCGTCACGCTCGATGGCGTTGATGATCGCCTCCCGGATGCGCGTGGTCGCGCTCAACTGCGCGACCGTCAGCCCCGCCGACTGCCTGGCTGCCGCCAGCATGGCCCCAGTGCTCTGCTCCTCCACAGCAAACGCCTCCCCCACCACGACGTAGCGTAGTGGTTCATATTCAACCAGTAAGCTCCGGGGAGGAGTGCATTGGGGTCATTCGCCACGCAGGTCGGCCAGCAAACCCGGGAGGTCGTCGGGCTTCACCAGCACCTCGCGAGCCTTCGAACCCTCGCTGGGACCGACCACGTTGCGGCTCTCGAGCAGGTCCATCAGCCGCCCCGCCTTGGCGAAGCCGACGCGCAGCTTGCGCTGCAGCATCGAGGTCGAGCCGAACTGGGTGGTCACGATCAGCTCCGCGGCCTGGATCACCAGGTCGAGGTCGTCGCCGATGTCATCGTCGATCTCCCGCTTGACCGGTGCCGCGGCCACGTCGTCGCGGTATTCGGCCTGCATCTGCGTCTTGCAGTGCGCGACGATCCCGGCGATCTCCTTCTCCGAGACGAACGCGTTCTGGATGCGGATCGGCTTGCTGGCCCCCATCGGCAGGAACAGCGCGTCGCCCTGGCCGACCAGCTTGTCGGCGCCGGGCTGGTCGAGGATGACGCGGGAGTCGGTCAGCGAGGAGACCGCGAACGCCAGCCGGGACGGCACGTTCGCCTTGATCAGGCCGGTGACCACGTCGACGGAGGGCCGCTGGGTGGCGATGACGAGGTGGATGCCGGCCGCGCGGGCGAGCTGGGTGATGCGGACGATGGAGTCCTCGACGTCGCGGGGGGCGACCATCATGAGGTCGGCCAGCTCGTCGACGATCACCAGCAGGTAGGGGTAGGGCTGGTAGACGCGCTCGCTGCCCGGCGGCGGCTGCAGCTTGCCGGCCCGCACGGCGGCGTTGAACTCGTCGACGTGCCTGAAGCCGCTGGCGGCCAGGTCGTCGTAGCGCCTGTCCATCTCGCCCACGACCCATTCGAGGGCCTCGGCGGCCTTCTTCGGGTTGGTGATGATCGGCGTGATCAGGTGGGGGATGCCCTCGTAGACCGAGAGCTCCACGCGCTTGGGGTCGACCAGCACCATGCGCACCTCGTCGGGCGTGGCGCGCATGAGGATCGAGGTGATGAGCCCGTTGACGCAGACGGACTTGCCCGCGCCGGTGGCTCCCGCGATCAGCAGGTGGGGCATCTTGGCGAGGTTCGCGACGATGGTGCGGCCCTCGACGTCCTTGCCCAGCCCGACGATCATCGGGTGGTGGTCGGCCTGCGCCACCTGGGCTCTGAGGACGTCGCCGAGCGCCACCAGGTCCTTGTCCGCGTTCGGGATCTCCACCCCGATCGCCGACTTGCCGGGGATCGGCGACAGGATTCTGACATCCGCGGATTTAACGGCATAGGCGATGTTCTTGGTGAGGGCGGTGACCTTCTCCACCTTCACGGCCGGGCCCAGCTCGATCTCGTAGCGCGTCACGGTCGGCCCGCGGGTGAAGCCGATCACCTGCGCGTCGATGGTGAACTGCTCCAGCACGCTGGTCAGCGCGTTCACCACGGTGGTGTTGGCCTTGGTCTGCGGCTTGGGCAGGCTGCCCGGCTTGAGGAACTGCAGGTCGGGCAGGAGGTACGGGCCCGTCTGCGGCGAGAGCACGAGCTGCTCGACCTTGCGGGGCGCGGGGGTGGGGTGCGGCGGCTCCTTCTTGACCGGAGCGGGCTCCTCCTCGTCCACCAGCCCCGGCACGATCTCCGGCGAGTGGCCCTCGCGCTTGGCGTTCTTGGGGTCGTCGTCGGCCAGCACCGGCGTGTCGTACGGCTTGACCAGGTCGCCGGGCTCCGGGCCGGTCTTCTTCGGCTTGGCGCGCTTCCTGGGCTGCTGGGGGGACGTGCCGTCGGGCGTGTTCCGCTCGAGCAGCATGTGCTTGAGCTCGCCCAGCCGCTCGGGGATGCGGTGCACGGGCGTGGCGGTGATCACCAGAATGCCGAATCCCGACAGGAGCAGCAGCAGCGGAATCGTGATCCACTGCGGCAGGATGCTCATCGGCGGCGCCGACACGATGAACCCGACGAGACCACCCGCCTGCGACACCCTGTCCATCGTGTTGCTGGCGTCGCCGGCCGGATAGGGGGTGCCGTTGGCGACGTGGATGACGCCGAGGACGCCGACGAGCAGCGCGCTCCACCCGATCACCATCCGGCCGGTGTCGGCGTTCTGGTCGGGGTGGCGCAGGTAGCGCCAGGCCAGCAGGCCGAGCAGCAGCGGGAGCGCCCACGCCAGCGAGCCGAACACGGCGTGCAGGACGGTGTTGACGGCGTCGGAGACCCCGCTCCCGGTGTCGCGCCAGGTCATCGCCGCCAGCACGATCGCGCCGGCCAGCACGGCCAGGCCGACGCCGTCGCGCCGGTGCGCCGGGTCGAGCTCGCGGGCGTTCTTGCCGAGCGCCCTGGCGGTGCTGCCGATGCCGTTGGCGAGCAGCATCCACAGCCCGACGATGAGCTTGCCGATCATGGTGAAGACCCAGCTGATCGGGTCCTGGTGGGTCATCGACGGCTTACGTGCCGGCGCAGCCCCCTTCGCCCTGGGCCGCCCCGCCGACGTGGCTCCCCGCTTCGCGGGGGTCGAGCGGGACGAGGGCGACCGCTTCGCCGGCCCCTTCGATGCGCTTTTCGGCGTACGGGTGGCCATGATGCCAAAGGTACGTCGGAGACCCCCGCGAAAGCACCGGGACGCGCCGGTCACCGGCAATGTCGCCCCAATATCGCCCGTACGTCTCCCGTACGTCTCCCGTCAGAGGCGGATCGTGTCGAAGGACCGCCGTATCTCCGCCACCCTCTCGGCCAGCTCCTCGATGGCCTTCCGGAGCTCGGCATCGCCGTTGCAGGAGCCGGTCAGGCCGTCGAGGCGGGCATGCACGGCGCCGAGCCGTTCGGAGAACTCGGCGAGCACACCCGTGCAGCACCACGCCGCATGGCCCACCGCGGAACCGGGCGACGACCTCTGGCACTCGGCGGCCAGGCTCTCCGAGCTGCGGGACGGGCCGGTCGGCGCGGCCTTCTCCGGCAGGCGGTGCTCATCGTGGACGACGACATCCGCAATGTCTACGCGCTCACGCACGTGCTCGGCCGGCTCGGCGCGGAGGTGGTCTACGCGGAGAACGGCAGGGAGGGGATCGAGATGCTGGAGCGCGCGGAGAAGATCGCGCTGGTGCTGATGGACGTGATGATGCCGGAGATGGACGGCTACGAGACCCTCCGCGCCGTGCGGGAGATGCCCAGGTTCGCCGAACTGCCGATCATCGCGCTGACGGCCAAGGCCATGCCCGGTGACCGGGAGAAGACGATCTCCTGCGGCGCCTCGGACTATGTGTCTCGGCCCGCTGCTCGTCCGGCTCGGCCGTGACGGTGGAGGTGAGGCACCTGGCGGGCACGTACAGCGTGAACGTGCTGCCCAGGCCGGGCCGGCTGCTGGCGTGCAGCTCGCCGCCGAGCAGTCTGGCGATCTCGCTGCTTCCAGGAACGGATCCGCCGGCGCCTCCAGGCACTGGCGGAAGTTGCCGTCACGCAGTTGCTGCAGGCCCATCAGCAGGGGCGCAGGTCCGATTCGCGGAGCGTTCCAGTCGCAGACGGGGAGCTCAACCTGGCGACCATGAGGGGCCTTCTTCATAACTGGAGGTATGAGAGGCTCTCAGTCTGCCACTCTGAGAGTGACCGAACTGCCACATCGAGTGATGTTCTAGGACGTTGAGTGGACACGACCCGGGAGTCGAGCACCGCCTTCGACGGCACGCCGCATGCTCCGGCGGCAGCGCGCCGATTCGTCCGCCAGGTGCTCGGCGAGTGGCGCCTGAGCCATCTGGCCGAGGACGCCGTGCTGCTGACCAGCGAGCTCGTCACCAACGCGGTGGTCCACGCGGGCACCGACATCGAGCTGACGTGCCGCCTGGACGCCGACGCCGCTCCGCCCAAACTCGAGATCGAGGTCGACGACCACCACCCGACCCGTCAGATCCTCGACGGCGAGCCGCCGCCCGCGGACCCCATGTCCACCTCCGGCCGCGGACTGGCGCTGGCCGGCATGCTGGCCGACGCCTGGGGGGTCACCTACACCAGGACGGCCAAGCGGGTCTGGGTGCGCATGGAGTTCGCCGACGCGCACGAGGTGCCCTCGCCGCCGTCGCTCCCGGCGCCCCGCCCGCCCGTCGACGGGCTGCACGTCGCGGTCGTGGTGGCCGACGCCGACCAGCGCGTCGTCTCGTGGAACTCCGACGCCGAGTCCCTGCTCGGCTGGACGGCGGCGCAGGCCGTCGGCCGGCCGCTGGAGGAGCTGGTCGCCTGGCGCGGGCACGGGCCGTACGCGCTGTCGCTGACCGACACGCTCGGCCTGAGCCGCTGGCGCGGGGAGGCGCGGATGCGCCATCGCGACGGCAGGTTGATGCCCGTCTACGTCTCCCACCTGCGCACCGATGGTCGGGCCGAGCACCGGCGGTCGATCTGGATGGTGGCCGGCAGCGAGCACGGGTTCGTCCTGGCCTCGCCGCCCGCGCCGTACAGGCGGGAGGCGGGCAGGCGGATCAAGGACCTGCTCGACGAGGACAGGCCGCTCACCGAGCTGCTCGACACCATCGCGCAGATCGTCCAGCTGTCCAGCGGGGGCGACGCCGCCTACGTGCTGCTGCGGGCCGACGGCTGCAACCGGTTCGGCGTGGCGGCCGGCGCGGGCGCCACGGCCGGGCTGGTGGGCGTGCTGGCGGCGGGCGTGTTCGACCCCGACCGCAAGACCCCGGCCCTGGTGGACGACCTGCTCGCCGTGGACGTCGAGCTCGCCCAGCGGCTGGAGGCGAGGTCGCTGGCGTGCGCCCCGCTCCTGGTGGCGGGCGAGGTCGTGGGCCATCTGGCGGTGACCGCCGCCCAGCCCACCCGCTTCGAGCAGGACCTGACGGTCAGCCTGCGGCACATCGCCGACCAGGTGGCGGTCACGGTGCAGCGCGAGCGGCTGGCCGAGCAGGAGCGAGCCCACCGGGGCAGGCTCTCCTTCCTCGCCGAGGCGGGCGAGCTGCTGGCGGGCGTGCACGACGAGGAACTCCTCGCCGCCCTGGCCGCGCAGCTCGTGGTGCCGAAGATCGCCACCTGGGCGGCGGTCTACCTGACCGACCTGGCGGGCATGACCAGGCTCGCCCACGTGTGGCACAGCGAGGAGCGGCACAACGCCGAGCTGCGCAAGTCGCTGCCCGCCATCCCGCGCTCACCGCTGAGCGAGGTCACCTGGCCCGTCGGCCAGGAGACGGTGCTGGCGTTCCCGCTGCTGACGCAGGGCAAGTCGCACGGCGCGCTGGTGATCGGGCGGGCCGAGCCGACGTTGCCGCTGGAGCTGGCCGACCTGCTGGCCGACCTGTGCCGCCTGGTCGCCCTCAACCTGCACACCGCCATGCTCTACGCCCGGCAGGCGACCACGTCGCGGGTCCTCCAGCGCAGCCTGCTGCCCATGCGGGTGGCGCCGATGCCCGGCCTGGAGTCCGCGGTCATCTACCGGCCCGCCGAGGAGGGGGCCGACGTCGGTGGTGACTTCTACGACCTGTTCACCGTGGCCGACCACTGGTGCTTCGCGCTGGGCGACGTGTGCGGCAGCGGCCCGGAGGCGGCCGCGGTCACCGGGCTGGCCCGCCATGCCGTCCGGCTGCTGGCCAAGGAGAACTACACGGTGGCCGACATCCTGGACCGGCTCAACCAGACGCTGCTGGAGGATGGCGACGACAGCCGCTTCCTCAGCCTGCTCTGCGGCGAGCTGACCCCGCTGCCGCAGGGCGGGGCGCTGTGCACGATCGCCTCCGCCGGTCACGTGCCGCCGCTGCGGCTGCGCCCCGACGGCAAGGTGGAGGTGATGGCCAAGCCTCAGCTGCTGCTGGGCATCGAGGCCGACGCCCGTTTCTACGTGGAGACGTTCGAGCTGGCTCCCGAGGAGGTGCTGCTCTGCGTCACCGACGGCGTCACCGAGCGCCGGGACGGCAAGCGGCTGCTGGATGACGACGACGGCCTGGCGCACCTGCTGTCGGGCTGTATCGGGCTGAGCGCCAACGCCGTCGCCGAGCGGGTGCGGCAGGCGGTCGACTCCTTCGCCGCGCACCCGTCCAGAGACGACGTGGCGCTGCTGGTGCTCAGGGCGATGCCCGCCCGGATGATCAGCCCGTGAACGCGTAGGTGGTGGTGGAGGTGAAGCGCTCCCCCGGCCTGAGCACGGTCGAGGGGAACTGCGGCTGGTTGGGCGAGTCCGGGAAGTGCTGGGTCTCCAGGCAGAGCCCGGCGTGCGGCCCGTAGGAGGTGGTCTCGCCGTCGAGCATGCCGCCCGCGTAGAACTGCACCCCGGGCTCGATGGTCGTCACCCGCATGGTGCGGCCGCTGACCGGCTCGACCACGCTGATGTCGCCGTCCAGCACGAAGCAGTGGTCGTAGGCGCCGTCGATCCTGGCGCCCACGGCGTGGGGGGTGATGAAGTCGAACGGGGTGCCCTTGACGGGGGCCGGCTCGCCGGTGGGGATCTTGTGGTCGTCCACCGGGAGGTAGTGCTCCGCGTCGATCCGCACCACGTGGCCGAGCACGTCGCCCCCGCCGGCCAGGTTGAAGTAGGAGTGGTTGGTGAGGTTGAGGACCGTCGGCGCGTCGGTCTCGGCGGTGTAGTCCAGGCGGATGGCGTTGTCGGCCAGCGTGTAGGTGACCGAGGCGGTCAGCGTGCCGGGATAGCCCTGGTCGCCGTCGGGGCTGGTCAGCGTGAGCGTCACGGACGAGTCGGTGACGCCGGAGACCGTCCAGACCCTCTTGTCGAAGCCCTCGATGCCGCCGTGGAGGCTGCTGGGTCCGTTGTTGGCCGGCAACCGGTATTCGACGCCGTCGAGGGTGAAGCGGCCACCCGCGATGCGGTTGCCGTATCTGCCGACGACCGCGCCGAAGTAGCGGCTGCGGGTGAGGTAGTCCTCCAGCGTCGGCAGGCTGAGCACGACGTTGACGCCCGACACCTCAAGCGTTTGCAGAATCGCGCCGTAGCTGAGCACCGAGGCGCGCAGCCGCCCGGATGACAGGACGTGGCGCTCGACGGGCTCCCCCGATGGGAGCGTTCCGAAGATCATGAATGGGTCTCCCCCGTTGACTCGCGGACGATCAGGCTCGTCTCCAGCACCGTAACGCCGCTGGTCGACTCGGAGTCGACCGACTGGAGCAGCAGGTCCACGGCGATTCGCCCGGCTGCGGCCGTAGGCATCGCGATGGTGGTGAGTTTGGGGCGGCTCAGCCGGCCGGGCACGATGTCGTCGACGCCGATCACGCTGATGTCGCCCGGCACGTCGATGCCGCGCTCGGCGAGCCCTTCGATGAGCCCGATGGCGACCAGGTCGTTGTAGGCGAGCACCGCCGTCGCGCCGGAGGCGATCACGTCGGTGACGGCGGCCAGCCCACCCTGCTCCGTGGGCGGGTTGGGACCGAGGAAGGTGACGTCGGCCTCGTTCATCGCGGCGGCCGCGGCCTGCATCTCCTTGCTGGTCCACGAGCCGCTGGGGCCGGTGACGAGCGCGAGCCTGCGGTGGCCGAGGCCGGTGAGGTGCTCGACGGCGAGCCTGACGCCGCGTCCCACGTCCATCAGCACCGTGGGCATGCCCTTGACCCTGCGGTTCACCACGACGAAGGGGATCTCTTCGCGCAGGCGCTCGATGGTCCTGTTGGTCAGCCGGGGGCTGCACAGCAGCACGCCGTCGACCTGCTTGGTGAGGGTCTGGATCAGCTCCTCCTCCACCTGCGGGTCCTCGTCGGTGTCGGCCACGAACACGTGGTAGTCACGCATCCTGGCCTGCGCCTGGGCGGCCTTGATGAGGGGCGGGAAGAAGGGGTTGGCGATGTCGGCCACGATGAGGCCGATGTTGTGGGTGCGCCCGGTCGTCAGCGCCCGCGCGGCCCGGTTGGGCCGGTAGCCGAGGTCCTCGGCGATGGCGAGCACCCTGGTGCGCGTCACGGGGTTGACCAGATGGGGTGCGGAGAATGCGCGTGACACCGTGGAGACGTGCACGCCTGACGCCTCCGCCACGTCACGAATCGTCACCGCCACGCTTGGCCTCCGAGCATGCCCTGTACATTAATGCAAGCGCTTGTATCTCTGTCAATGGACGAGCGATCACGCCACGCATACCGTCAAAAGCCACCATATCCGTTTGTATGAGCACCGGTTACCCGGCGGCCGGGACCGGCGCGGCTTGACGTTCTCCCGACCCCACCTCGATACTTTTTGCAACCGGTTGCGGTATCCGACCCCCTTGCAGGAGGGTGAGCTAGCGATGACACGAACACTGGTGACAGGCAGCGCCGGAAGGCTGGGGCGCAGCCTGGTCACCACACTGGCGCAAGCAGGTCACGAGGTGATCGGCGTCGACGTCACCGCCGGCACACCGGACGAAGCGGCGGCCACCCTCCCGGCCGACCTGACGGATTTGGGCGAGGCCTATGACGTCATGGCGCGCTTCCGCCCCGACGTGGTGGTCCACCTGGCCGCGATCGCGACCCCGTTCAGCCGGACCGACGGCCTGACCTTCCGCACCAACACCCAGCTCGCCTTCAACGTGTGCGAGGCGGCGAGCAACCTCGGTGTCGGCCGGGTGGTCGTGGCCAGCAGCCCCACGGTCATCGGCTACGGCGCGCCCTCGGGCTGGACCCCGAGCTACCTGCCGATAGACGAAGAGCATCCCGCCAAGCCGTGGAACTCCTACAGCCTGTCCAAGCTCGTGGCGGAGCAGACGATGGCCGCCTTCGCCCGAGACTCGGAGACCAGGTTCGCGGCCGTGCGGCCGTGTTTCGTGGTGGCGCCCGAGGAGTGGGCGGGAGCGCCCACGCAGTCGGGTCACACCATCGCCGATCGCCTGGACCGGCCGGAGATCGCCGGGGTCTCGCTGTTCAACTACATCGACGCCAGGGACGCCTCGGACATGATCTCCGTGCTCATCGAGCGGCTCCCCAGCCTGCCCAACGGCGAGGTGTTCTTCGCGGGCGCCTCCGACGCGCTGGCCCGGCGGCCACTCGCCGAGCTCCTGCCCGCCGTCCTGCCCGCCACCAAGCCCAGCGCCTCCCCCCTGACCGGCACCTGCCCAGCCTTCACCTCGGCCAAGGCCGAGCGCATGCTCGGCTGGACCGCCAAGCGCAGTTGGCGCACCGAACTGGAGATCGGATGAACCTCAGCGGAGTCCTCTTCTTCCCCGTCACCCCGTTCGCCCCGACTGGCGAGCTGGCCGAGGACGTGCTGGCCGAGCACATCGCCCGCGGCCTCGAACACGGCCCCGGCGCGGTGTTCGCGGCGTGCGGCACCGGCGAGTTCGCCGCCCTGTCGGGGGCCGAGCACGCGGCCGTCGTCCGGGTGGCCGCCGGGACCACACGGGGCAGGATGCCCGTGTTCGCGGGCGCCGGCGGGCCGCTCGGCGCCGCGCTCAACCAGGCGGCAGCGGCGCGCGAGGCGGGCTGCGACGGCCTGCTTCTCATGCCTCCCTACCTGTCCATGAGCACGCCGGCGGGCTTCCTGGCCTATGTGCGAGCGATCGCCGCGATCCTGCCGGTCGTCGTCTACCAGCGCGGCTCGGTGGTGCTCACCCCCGAGCAGGCGGTGGAGCTGGCCAGGGTGCCCGGCGTGATCGGGCTGAAGGACGGCCTCGGCGACATCGACCTCATGCAGCGCATCGTGCTCGCCATCCGCAGGGAGATCGGCGACGACTTCACCTTCTTCAACGGGCTGCCGACGGCCGAGCTCACCATGGGCGCCTACCGCGGGCTGGGGATCGAGCTCTACTCCTCCGCCGCGTTCGCCTTCGCGCCCGACATCGCCACCGCCTATCTCAACGGCGCCGAGCACCTGCTCACCGAGTTCTACGAGCCGCTCGTACGGCTGCGCGCCAAGGTGCCCGGCTATGCCGTCGCCCTGGTCAAGGCGGGGGTACGGCTCGGCGGGCTGGACGCCGGGCCGGTGCGGCCTCCGCTGGTCGACGCCTCGCCCGAGGACGTGGCCGAGCTGGAGACGCTGATCAAGCACGGGCGATCGCTGGCCGGTGGGTCGTGATCAGCGACCTCACCGTCACCTCCCACACGGCCGCGCTGCCACGGCCGTGGGGGCCGGACGTGCCCGCCAACCACGTGATGGTCGTCGAGGTCACCCTGGACGACGGCCGCACGGGCACCGGGTTCTCCTGGACCCCCCAGATCGGCGCGCGGGCCGTGCGGGCGCTGCTCGAGCATGACATCCGCGAGGCGGTGATCGGCCTGGACCCGCACCCGGAGGTGGTGTGGGACCGGCTCTGGCGGCACCTGCGCGAGGCCGGACCGGGCGGGATGACCACGGTCGCGCTGGCCGGGGTCGATCTCGCGCTGTGGGACCTGCGCTGCGGCGACCGCGGCCTGGTGGAGGTGCTGGGCCGGCGCAGGGACAGTGTCCCGGTGTACGGCAGCGGCGTGAACCTGCACTACACGCTGGACGAGCTCGTCGCCCAGGCCGGCCGCTGGAAGGCCGCGGGCTATCCGGGCGTGAAGATGAAGGTGGGCAGGCCGGACCTGCGCGAGGACGTGGAACGGGTGGCCGCGGTCCGCGAGGTGATCGGCCCCGACACGCTGCTCATGATCGACGCCAACCAGCGGTGGGACCTGCACCGGGCCCGCCGCGCCGTCGACGCGCTCGCGCCGTACGACCTGCACTGGCTGGAGGAGCCGCTGCCCGCCGACGACGTGCCCGCCCACGTCGAACTGCGGCGGTCGGCGGACGTGCCGATCGCGGTCGGCGAGAACGTCTACACCGTCTACGGCTTCCGCGACCTGCTGGCGGCGGGCGCCTGCGACATCGTGCAGCCCAACGTGGTCAGGGTGGGCGGGATCACACCGTTCCTGCGCATCACCGAGCTGGCCCGGGCCTACGACGTGCCGGTCTACCCGCACCTGCTGCCCGACCTGTCGGGGCAGCTCGCGCTCGCGCTGCCGCTGCCGTGCCTGGCCGAGGACGTCGAGGACGCCTCGTTCGCCGCGCTCGGGCTGCTCGCCGAGCCGTACCCTGTCCAGGTTGACGGCGCGACGCTGCGCGCCGGCGAGCACCGGGGCCTCGGCCTCCGCTGGAGGTGACATGCGTGTCGTGCTGGCCGGAGCCCGCGGCTTCGGCGCCAACTACCTGGACCGGCTGCGGCGGCTGACCCACCTGGTGCGGCTGGTGGGCATCTGCGACGTGCTGCCGGTCGAGCCGGAAAGCCTCGAAGGGCTCGGCTCCCCGGAGATCTCCGGTGACCTGCCCGAGCTGATCAAGCGGACCGGGGCGCAGATCGCGATCCTCGCCACGCCCATCCCCACCCACGCGGACCTGACGCTCGCCGCGCTGGAAGCGGGCGCGCACGTGCTGGTCGAGAAGCCGACCGCGGCCACGCTGGCCGACTTCGACCGGATGGAGCGGGCCGCGAGCGCGGCCGGGCTGGCCTGTCAGGTGGGCTTCCAGAGCCTCGGCTCGGCGGCGGTGCCCGCGGTACGCGAGCTGATCGCGGACGGCGCGATCGGCCGGGTCACCGGCATCGGCGTCGCCGGCTCGTGGCCGCGGCCCGCCGCCTACTTCACGCGCAGCGCCTGGGCGGGCAGGAGGGTGCTCGACGGCGTGGACGTGGTCGACGGGGCGCTCACCAACCCGTTCGCGCACGCGCTGGCCACCGCGCTGGCCGTCGCCGGAGCCGAGGAGCGCGGCGCCGTCGCCTCGGTGGAGACGGAGCTCTTCCACGCCAACGCGATCGAGTCCGACGACACCTCCGCCATCCGCGTCACCCTGGCCGGCGGCACGCCGATCGTGGCGGCCGTGACCCTGTGCGCGGCCGAGCGGGACGAGCCCTACGTGGTCGTCCACGGCGAGCGGGGACGCATCAGGCTCACCTACACCATGGACGAGGTCCAGGTGAACGACGGGCCGGTGCGGCGGTTCGGCCGCACCGACCTGCTGGAGAATCTCGTCGAGCACCTCTCCTCCGGCCGCGAGCTGCTCGTGCCGATCCACAGGACCGGCGCGTTCATGCAGGTCATGGAGGCCATCAGGGTCGCCCCCGAGCCGCTGCCGATCGCCGACGACCACCAGGACCTCTCCGGCGAGGGGCGGGTGCTGCCGGACATCGCGCGGGTGGTGGACACCTGCGCGGAGCGGCTGACGCTCTTCTCCGAGCTGGGCGTGAGCTGGGCAGTCCCCCTCATCGTGCGGGGCGCCGTGGTGGCGGACTACACCACCGCACCCGACCTGCCGCTCACCGCCGCGCCGCGGCCCTACCTCCATCCGGTACGGACCCTCGGCGGCGTCGTGGTCACCGAGGTGCGGCCGCAGGACCACCCGCACCACCTGGGCGCGGGAGTGGCGGTCACGGATCTGGGCGGGCGCAACTTCTGGGGCGGCCGCACCTACGTCCGTGACCAGGGGCCGGCCTGGCTCGACGACCACGGGGTCCAGCGGCACGTGGCGTTCACGGCGCGGGACGCCTCGGGCTTCACCGAGACGCTGCTGTGGGAGCGACCCGGCGAGGAGCCGCTGGTGCGCGAGGAGCGGACCGTCGGGGCCGTCCCGCTGGCCGGGGGGTGGGCGCTGGACTTCGCGTTCACGCTGCGCAACCTGACCGGCGAGCCGCTGACGGTGCGCAGCTCGGCCACCAAGGGGCGGGCAGGCGCGGGTTACGGAGGGTTCTTCTGGCGCGCTCCCGCGGACTCGAAGGGGCTGCGGGTGTTCACCGCGTCGGCCGAGGGCGAGGAGCGGGTGCACGGCTCTCGCGCGCCCTGGCTGGCGCTGTCGTCCGAGGAGTGGACGCTGCTGTTCGTGCAGGACAGCGACCCGTGGTTCGTCAGGGTGGCCGAGTATCCGGGCGTGGGGACCGCGCTGGCCTGGGACACGCCGCTGGAGTTCGCCGAAGAGCTCGCCCGCAGGGTCACCGTGGTCGTCGCCGACGGCCGGCTGTCCCCCGAGGAGGCCGCCGGCCTCGCGGCCGGGAGGCGATGAGGCCGGTCTTCGCGGTCACGGCCTGAGGCGGTCGGCCAGCCAGGCGAAGGCGTGCTCCTGCATGGCCTGGTCGAAGGCGTGCGGGGCGTCGAAGAACACGCCCTCGTAGCCTCCGGCCGGGTAGCGGCGGGAGATCGCCTCGTGCGCCCTGCGCATGCCCTCGGGCGGGAACAGCTCGTCCCGCTCGCCGTACAGCGCGAGAAGCGGTCGCGGCACGCGGGCGGCCACCAGGGCGGGCCAGTCGCACAGCCGCGACAGGCCGGGAGGGTAGAGCATCCAGGTGTGCGAGGCGACGTAGCCGTCGAGCAGGTCGCGGTAGGAGGAGATCATCGCGGCGATCGCCACCGCGCTGACGTCGGGGTCGAACGCGCCGAGCAGGCCGGCCCTCAGCCCGCCCCCTGACAGGCCCACACAGCCGACGGGGCCGACGTCGGGCCTGCCGCGCAGGTAGGCCGCCGCGGCCAGGTCCTCGCCCGCCACGACGCCCGCCAGGGAGGTGCCGAGCAGCGTGCAGTACTTCTCCAGCACGTGCTCATGGTGCCCGGCCGCGACGTCGTAGCGGTCGGCCGGCGACAGCGCGGGGTCGGCGGCCAGTGCGGTCACCCGCTCGGGCATGTCCTCCAGCGCGAACCGGCGGCTGCCCCAGCCGACGACGTCGTGCGCCAGCACCGCGAAGCCGCGCCTGGCCAGCTCGCAGGCGTAGGCGCGGCCGCCGTAGATCTGCTCGCGCAGCCGCGCCACCTCGGGCGTGGGCGGCTCGGGGCCGTCGGCGATCTTCTCCTTGCCCGCCCACTTCATGCCCGCGTGGCAGTGCAGCGCGAGCACGCCGGGCAGCGGACCGGCGGCCTCCCGTGGTCTGAGCAGGTAGGCGTGGGTGCGCGGGCCGTACCCGACCGACCAGGACAGCTCCTCGCCGGCCAGGTCGCCCGCGGTCCACGTACGCTCGGTCCGGACGTCCTCGGCGGTCAGGTCGAGCGTCCCGATGGCGGCGCGGGCCGCCTGCCTGAGCTCGGGTCCCGGTGCGGCGTCGGGGAACGCGCCGCTCTGGTGCGCCGCCACCTCGGCGAGCCCGGAGTAGGCGCCGAGGTGCCTGAGCTCAGCCACGCCGCCGCCCGGCCGCGCCCGTCATGCGCACCGTCCGGTACGGATCACGCATCGGCCAGGCGGGTGCCCTCACCGCTGAGGTGGACGGGGCGGCCGGTGGTGGCCGAGCGGGTGGCGGCGACGCCGACGAGCACGCTGCGGATGCCGTCGCGGTAGCCGGCCGGACGGCCGAGCGGGTCGTCGCCGGGGCCGCGGAAGACGTCGTCCAGCAGCAGCCGGTCACCGCCGCCGTGACCGCCCGCGCCCTGCTCGATCGGCACCTCCTCGCGCTCCTGCCAGTGCCGGTGCACGGTCAGGCGCTCCCAGGCCCCGGACGCGTGCTCCTTGCCGGCGGCGCTCGGGTCGATGGCCGCGTGCGGCGGGGTCCAGGCCCGCTCGCAGACCTCCAGCTCGATCCGGCCCTGCGTGCCGTTGAAGGCCACCCGGTAGCCCTCGGACGGGGCGTGCGCGGTGAGCGAGTAGGTGAGCGTGGCCCGGTTGGCGTAGCGGACCAGGACTGACATGTTGTCGTCGATGTCCACGCCGGGACCGAAGACGTCCTGGTCGCGGATGTAGCCGTCCTCGTGCTCGGCGTCCAGGTAGAGGCGCTTGAGCCGCTCGTCGGCGGAGATGTCCAGGATGAACGGGTCCGTGCCCAGTCCTGGTGCGCCCTGGCCGCGGTCCGGGCGCGGCCCGCGGGGCAGGGCCTGGCCGTAGAAGCGCAGGTCGGTCTGGGCGAAGACGAGCTCGGGCGCCGCGCCGAGCCACCAGTTGACCAGGTCGAAGTGGTGGGTCGACTTGTGCACGAGCAGCCCGCCGGAGCTGGCGCGGTCGCGGTGCCAGCGGCGGAAGTAGTCGGCGCCGTGGATGGTGTCGAGCGTCCACTCGAAGTGCACGGAGGTGATGTCGCCGATCGCGCCGGTGCTGATCAGCCGTTTGACGGCGGAGTTGCGCGGAGAGTAGCGGTAGTTGAACGTCACCACCAGTTTGCCCGTGCTGCGCTCGGCCGCCTCGGCGATGGCCGCGCAGCTCTCGGCGTCCACGGTCAGCGGCTTCTCCACGACGACGTCGAGCCCCGCGTCCAGGGCGGCGATCACGTAGCGGGCGTGGGTGGCGTCGACCGTGCAGACCACGACGGCGTCGGCCATCTCCAGCACCTTGCCGTAGTCCCGCGGCTCGAAGCAGGGCACCGGGCTGCCGATGCGCTCGGCGTAGTAGTCCATGCGGGTCTGGTTGGTGTCGCACAGGGCGACGATCGTCCCGGTGTCCTGCCAGTCACCCAGCAGCGCGTCGACGTACATCTGCGCGCGATGGCCGAGGCCGACGATGGCGTACCTGGTGCTCAACTGCTCTCCCCGATCGAGACGGCGGCCGGGGGCCCAGATGAGGACCCCCGGCCATGGTGGATCACTTGCGAGGTGTCAGCCCGCGATGGCGGCGTTCGCCTCCGTCAGGAACTTCTGCGCACCCTCGTCCGGAGTCGCCCGGCCGAACAGGACCTCCTCGGAGTTGCGCTTGAGGATGTCCTCCATCTCCAGCGCGCCCTTCGGCGGGGCCTCGATCGGGCTGAGCTCGCTCCTGACCTCGTCGATGAAGGCGAGGGTCTTCTGGTCCACGGGCGGGAGCTTGTCCTTGACCGTGGCCAGTACCTTGGAGTTGGTGGGCAGGCCGCGGTCACTCAGCAGGATGGCGGCGGCGTCGGGGTCGTTGACGAGGAAGTCGATCAGCTTGGCCGCCTCGGCGGGGTGTTCGGTCTTGGCCGAGGCCGTGTAGAACATGGCGGGCTGCAGGAACATCCCGCCGGTGGTGGCGCCCTCCGTCTTGGGCATCCGCAGCAGGGTCATCTCCTGGCCCGACGACTTGGCCAGGGCGTTGAGCTGGTTGCTCCACCACATGCCCATGGCGCCCGCGTTGGTGCCGAGGAGCGACTGCTCGGGACCGGTGGCGCCGATCTCCGCGCTCTTGGCGGCGTCCGGCGAGCCCTTGCTCTCGATGAGCTTCTGGTGGATGGCCCACCAGGACTTCAGGGTTTCCACCGAGATGCCGATCTTGGTGCCGTCGTAGAACTTCTCACCGCGCTGGGCCGCGTAGATCTGCAGCCAGCCGGGGTTGTAGTTGTACTCGGCGCCGGTGACGCCATCGCCCGCGGCCGAGATGTCCTTGGCCAGGTCGGCCCACTGGTCCCAGGTCCAGGAGCTGTCGTCGGGCAGCTCCTTCTTGGCCTTCTCCAGCGCCGCCGGGTTGGCGATCATGGAGAAGGCGTTGACGCCGGTCGGGATGGCGAACTGCTTGCCCTCGATCTGGCCGCTGGCGAGCACCTGCTGGTCGAGGTCGGCGGAGGGCACCTTGCCCGAGAGGTCGGCCAGGGCGCCGCGGCCCGCGTACTCGCTGAGGCCGCGGATCTCGATGCTCATCACGTCGGGCGCGTCGTTGGCGGCGACCTTGGTGGCGATCTTCTCGTAGTAGCTGTCCCAGTTGGAGAAGTCGCCCTCGACGTCGATGGTCGGGTTCTTGGCCTCGAACTTCTTGATGACCTCCTCGGTCAGCTTCTGCCGGGCGTCGCTGCCCCAGTAGGCGAAGGTGATGGACACCTTCTCGCCCTCGGCCCCTTCGCCGCCACCGCCGCCACCGCCACAGGCGCTGGCCGTCGTCATCACGGCCACCGAAAGCAGGGCGACCGTCCACATCGTCTTGCGAGAGCTGAGATTCACAGCTCTACCTCCTCTTGGAGAGTTGCAGGGGGTGAAGAGGAACTACTTCAATCCCGTGGTCGCCATGCCCCTGATCAGGTACTTCTGCCCCGCCAGGAAGAACCCGAAGATCGGGCCCAGCGACACGATCGACATCGCGAACATCGGTCCCCAGGAGGACTCACCGCTGGAGTCCAGGAACTGGCGCAGCGCGACGGCCACCGTGAGATTGTCGGAGTTGGTGAGGTACAGGTTCTGGCTGAAGAAGTCGTTCCAGGTCCAGATGAAGGTGAAGATGCCGGTCGTCGCCAGGGCGGGCATGCACAGCGGCAGGATGACCTGCCCGAACACCCTCCAGTAGCCGGCGCCGTCGATGGCCGCGGCCTCGTCCAGCTCCCTCGGCAGCGTCCGGATGAACTGCACCATGAGGAAGATGAAGAACGCGTCCGTCGCCAGGAACTTGGGCACGATCAGCGGCCAGATCGTGTTGATCCAGTCGAGCTCGGCGAACACGATGTACTGCGGCACGACCGTCACGTGGTGCGGGAGCATGATCGAGCCCAGCATGACGGCGAACCAGATCTTCTTCAGCGGGAAGTCCAGCCGGGCGAAGGCGTAGGCGGCCAGCGAGCAGGCCACCAGGTTCGCCACCACCGACAGGCCTGTGATGACCGCGGAGTTCCACAGGTAGTAGCCGAAGGTGTGCTTGAGCGCTGTCCAGCCCTCGCTGTAGTTGTCCAGCGTCACCTCGCTGGGCCACAGGCCCGGCTCCCGGAAGATGAGCTCCTCCGGCTTCAGCGAGCTGGAGATCATCCAGAAGAGCGGATAGAGCATGATCAGGCCGAAGCCGATCAGCAGCAGGTGCTTGAGCAGGCGGCTCCCCCGCGGCATCGGGCGGAACAGGAGCGGAACCGGCTTACTTCGTGTCGCCATAGAAGACCCAATACTTCGACGCGAGGAAGTTCACGCCGGTCAGGCCGGCGATGATGAGCAGAAGGACCCACGCCATGGCGGCCGCGTAGCCCATCTCGTAACTCTTGAAGCCCTTCAGATAGAGGTACAGCGTGTAGAAGAGCGTGGAGTCGACCGGTCCTCCGCTGCCGCCGCTGACGATGAACGACTGCGTGAAGGACTGGAACGACTTGATCACTTCCAGCACCAGGTTGAAGAAGATGATCGGTGTCAGCAGCGGCAGGGTGATCGAGCGGAACTGGCGGAGCTTGGTGGCTCCGTCGACCGCCGCCGCCTCGTAGTAACTGCTCGGGATCTGCCGCAGCCCCGCCAGGAAGATCACCATCGGCGCGCCGAACGTCCACACGTGCAGGAGGATCAGCGTGCCCAGGGCGGTGTCCGGGTCGGACACCCACCCGGGACCCTGGATGCCGAAGATCGAGAGCACTCCGTTGACCAGGCCGTCCGTGCCGAAGATCTTGCGCCACAGGATCGCGATGGCCACGCTGCCGCCCAGCAGCGAGGGCAGGTAGTAGACGGACCGGTAGAACGTCAGCCCGCGCAGTCCCCGGTCGAGTGCCAGGGCGAGGGCCAGGGCGAAGATCAGCTGCAGCGGGACCGAGACGACCACGTAGATCGTCGTCACCTTGAGCGAGGTGAGGAACCGGGTGTCCTCGAAGAACATCTCCTGGTAGTTGCCGAGCCCGACCCACTTGGCCTCCTCCAGGAGGCTGTAGTCGGTGAACGACAGGTACAGCGACGCCAGGATCGGCCCCACTGTGATCACGAAGAGGCCGATGAACCACGGCGCGAGGAACACATAGGCCGCGCGCGCCTCTCGCCGCCTGTGAACGTTCACATGGGGAGCGCGGCGTCGGCGTCCTGGCGGTTGAGAATGCGCTCGCGTGGTCGCGACCGCACGCTCCGGGGTCACAGAGATTGATTCGGACATACATCCCTCTTCCAGGCCCAGCCCGGCACGGCGGGATCGGATAGCGCCTTCCTATAGGCAGATGAAAAGTTCCGTCAACCCTTTGCAGGTGTTACAAACCCGTTACCGATATATCGACAACCTCATATCCCCAGCTCAGATGCCATGTGGACGCCGTCACGCGTTCGTAACATTTTGGCTTTGCCTCGGAAGCTCTACAACCGGTTGCACAGATGAGCAGAGCTCTCCTGGATGCACGAAGCCGCCCCGACCTGTGCGGTCGAGGCGGCTATCGAGCAGGAACGCTCACCAGGAGCCGCCGAGCTCCTTCAGCGTGAAGACCCCGCCCGCGCGGTCGTGCAACGGCTCGGTCAGATCCGGCTCCCCGTGCTCGGCGATGAGCGCCTCGGCCTGGGGCTCGGAGTCGTCCTGGGAGGCGTAGCCGATGGCCTCGGCCTCCCGCAGCGACCACCAGCGGCGGGCGTTGTCGGAGACCCCCCACACGACGTGGAAGCCGGGAGCCGTCAGCGCGGCCTCCACCAGGCGTGCGAGGTCGTCCGGAGAGATCCAGGTGGCCAGGCCGCGCGTGTCGGCCGAGCCCTCGTTGCAGGTGCCGAGCCTGATCACGGTCACGTTCATGCCGAACCTGTCGTGGTAGAGGCTGCCCAGCCCCTCCATGACGACCTTGCTCACGCCGTAGAAGGTGTCGGGACGGGGGAAGGCGTAGTCCGGCAGTTCCTCGCCGGACGGCGGCCGGGTGTGGAAGCCGGCCGCGTGGTGGCTGCCCATCAGCACCAGGTGCCGGACCCCTTCCCTCCTGGCGGCCTCCATCAGCACCTGGGTGCCGTCGATGTTGGCCCTGACGATGTCGGCCCACGGATGCTCGCGGCTCTGCCCGCCCAGGTGGATCACGGCGTCGACGTCCTTCATCGCCGTGGCCATGGCGGCCTCGTCTACGAGATCCGCGAGCACCAGCTCCTCACCGGGCCCTGGCTCCAACGGCTGCAGGTCGGAAAGGCGCAGAGTCCGGCCATCGCGGGCGAGACGGGGACGCAGCAGGGTGCCGACCTTCCCGGCAGCGCCGGTCATGAGAATGCGCATGGACCCGTTGTACACAACCCTGTATCAGATTCACATTCTTGAATATTGACCGTGATGTGTGTCACTCGTTACGTTCGCAAGGACAATTTACATGTCCGCGACAGATGTCCACATATGTGAACAGGAGGCGGTCTGATGTCACGTCATCTGCTCGGGGTCGCGATCGCGACGGCCCTGACCGTAACGCTGACAGGCTGCGGCTCCGGGGGCTCAGAGTCGGCCACTGACGAAGCGCTGGAGATCTGGATCAGGCAGACGCCCGATTCGGACTCCGCCAAGACAGCACAGAAACTGGCCGACGCCTTCACCAAGGCCAGCGGCATCAAGACCAAGGTGGTCGCCCTCTTCGACGACTTCGAAACCAAGCTGCAGCAGCAGGCCGCGCAGCGAAATCTGCCGGACATCGTCATCAACGACACCGCCCAGATCGGCAACATGCAGACCCAGGGCTGGCTGCGAGAGGTCGACAAGGCCTCGCTCGCGGGCGGTGACAAGCTGTCCGAGCTCGCCTGGAAGGCGGCCACGGCCAGCGACGGCAAGACCTGGGCCGCGCCGTTCTCCGCACAGGCCTTCGCGCTGATCATGCGCAAGGACTGGCGCGAGAAGGTCGGCATGGAGCCGCCGAAGACCTGGGAGGACCTGGCCAAGCTGGCCCAGGCGTTCACGGAGAAGGACCCTGACGGCAACGGCCAGAAGGACACCGCCGGCTTCGTGATCCCCGCCGGCACCAAGCGCGGCTACGCCTCCTGGTACGCGTCCTCCTTCATCTACTCCAACGGCGGGGACTTCCTCACGGCCGGCAGCCCGGGCGCCTTCACCGCCACCATGAACGACCCCAAGACCGTCGAGGCCGTGCAGTTCCTGCAGGACCAGTTCTGCAAGGCCAAGACGGTCAACCCGGGCGCGGTCAGCAACGACACCACGGTCACGCACGAGGTGTTCGAGAAGGGCCAGGGCGGCATCTACCTCGTCGGCCCGTACGTTCTCGCCCGGTTCGTCGAGAGCGTCGGCACCGACAAGATCGAGGTCGTGGCCATGCCGAAGGGCCCGTCGGGCGGGCCCGGCACCCTCGGCGAGGGCGAGAACGTCTACCTGATGGCCGGCTCCGGGAACGAGGCCGGCCAGAAGAAGTTCGCCGAGTTCGCCGTCTCCGCCGAGGGCCAGCGGATCGGCATGAACAAGGACGCCAACGGCGCCATCGTCCGCCTGCCGGTCAACAGCGAGGTCGACATGGCCGCCGAACGCCAGGACCCGCGCTGGAAGGTGTTCCAGGACGCCTACGCGGACGCGGTCTACGCGCCGCCGGTGCCGAACTGGGCGCCGATCCGCCAGGGTTCGGCCGACTCCATCAACACCGTCTGGGCCGACTGCGCCAAGGACGTCAAGGCCGAGATGGAAGCCGCCAACACCAAGCTGACCCAGGAACTGCAGAACCAAAAGGCATCATGACCCCGACGCTCACACAGGCGCGGTCCCGGCCGGCGGTCCCCCAGCAGCGTCGCCCCCTGCGGGCACGCTGGCGGGGGCCGCTGATCGCCTGGGCGTTCCTTGCGCCCGCCCTGCTGCTGTTCCTGTATTTCAAGTTCATCCCCATGTTCACCGGCCTGGTGATGAGCTTCCAAGAGATCCGGTACGTGGACACCCGCTGGGTGGGCCTGGAGAACTACCGCACGATCCTGGCGGACGACGCCTTCGCCTCGGCCATCTGGCACAGCGTGGTCCTGGCGCTCGGCACCACCGCGGGGTCACTGCTGCTCGGCCTGCTGTTCGCCCTGCTCATCGAGGGACCGGCCAGATATCTCTGGTTCATCAGGACCGCGGCGTTCCTGCCGGTCGTGACCACGATGGCGGCGGTGGCCGAGGTCTGGCGGATCATGTACCACCCGGGTGACACCGGCCTGCTCAACACCATCCTGGGCTGGGTGTCGCTGGACCCGCAGCCCTTCCTGGCCAGCGAGGACTCCTCGCTGCTGTCGATCATGGGCATGAGCATCTGGCGCGGAACCCCGTACGACATGATGATCTTCCTGGCCGGGCTGGTCGGCGTGGACCGCACGCTCTACGAGGCGGCCGCGGTGGACGGCGCCTCCACCTGGCGACGCCTGCGGCACATCACGCTGCCGGCGCTGCGTCCGGTGTTCTGGATCCTGTTCACCCTCGCCGCCATCCGCGGCCTGCGGGTCTTCGTCGAGGTGTACGTGCTCACGAACGGAGGGCCGAACGGCTCCTCCGAGGTGCTGATGACACTGATCTACAAGCTCGGGTTCCAGACGGGCGAGCTGGGCATCGCGTCGGCAGGCGGGATCGTGCTGTTCGCGGCCACCCTGCTGCTCACCGTCGGGGTCCAGCTGATGCGCAGGAGGCAGGCGGCGGCATGAGATTCGACAGCGCACTCGGGCTGGAGACGCGGCGCGGGCCCCTCGCCACCGCGCTCAAGATCCTCGCCTACTCGGGCATCGTGCTGATCTTCACCGGCCCGCTGGTCGGGCTGCTGATCAGCGCCTTCAACAAGACGCTGGACCCCACCTCCTTCTCGTTCTGGCCCGACGAGTTCACCTTGGAGAACTTCGTCCAGGCCGGCGAGCGGAACGTCTACCACTACCTGTTCAACTCGTTCGTGGTGGTGGGCTTCGGGCTGCTGCTGCAGGTGCTCGTCAGCGTGTTCGCCGCCTATGCCCTGGCGCGCAAGAAGTTCAGGGGCATGACGGTGGTCATGCTGATCATGCTCGCTACGATGATGCTGCCCGAAGAGATCATCGCGATCCCCCTGTCCCTGGTGCTCGCCGACATGCCGGTGCTGAACGTCAACCTCATCGGCACCTACGCGGGCATGATCCTGCCGGTCGGCGCCTGGGGCTTCTCCATCCTGGTCATGACGGAGTTCATGAAGGAGGTGCCGGTCGAGCTGGAGGAAGCCGCGCGCATCGACGGCGCGGGCGAGCTGCGGACGTTCTTCACGATCATCCTGCCGCTCTGCCGCCCCGCCCTCGGCGTGATCGGCGTCTTCGGCTTCACCATGATCTGGGACCAGTATCTGCTGCCCCTGATCGTGGCTCCGGAGTCGAGCATGTGGACCCTGCCCATCGCGCTGCGCTCGCTGCGCTCCGACGAGGAGGTGGGCATCGGCGTGCTGCTCGCGGCCACGTTGCTGGCGCTGCTGCCGTCGATCATCGCCTTCCTCGCCTTCCAGCGGCAGTTCATGCGCGGCCTCACCAGCGGTGCGGTCAAGGGCTGAGCGTCCATGTATCTGGATGGCATCCCATATGCTGACACATCGAAGCCTCAGTCGAGATGGGATGAGCATGGAGCCGCAGCTGGTCAAGTCCGCCGAGCGGACGGTACGCATCCTGGAGACACTGGCCGCCTCGCACGACACCCTGACCCTGTCGGAGCTGCAACAGCGCACCGGGTTCCCGCGCAGCAGCCTGCACGCGCTGATGCGCACCCTGGTGGAGCTCAACTGGGTGGAGACGGACGGGACGAGATCCACCTTCGGCATCGGGCCGCACGCCCTGCTGACCGGCACCGCCTACCTGGACAAGGACCCGGCCCTGCCGTTCGCGCAGGAGACGCTGGAGGACCTGCGGGCGGAGGTGGGGCAGACCGCGCACTTCGCCCGCCGCGACGAGGCGCACGTGCTCTACCTGGCCACGAGGGACTCACGCGAGGCACACCACATCATCCCCCGCGTAGGCCGGCGGCTGCCTGCCCACGTCACCGCACTCGGCCAGGTGCTGCTCGCGCAGCTCACCGACGACGAGGTCGCGGCCCTGGTCCCGGAGCCGTTGACGTCGATGACCGATCACTCGATCACCGACCTGCCCAAGCTGACCGGCGAGCTCGACCAGATCCGCACCAGAGGCTGGGCCTACGAGCGCGAGCAGGGCACGCCGGGCGTGGCCTGCGTGGCGGTCGCGGTCGACTACCGGATCCCGGCCACCGACGCGATCAGCTGCTCGATGCCGGCGGCGCTCGGTCCCGCCGAGGTCGAGCAGGTGACCGAAGCGGTGATCAAACACACCCGCAAGCTGGCTGCCACTCTCCGCCGGGAGGGCATCCGCTAGAAGGAGGCGTTGATGCGGTTAGATGGTGTGCTCTTCTTTCCCGTGACCCCGTTCGGACCCGATGGTGAGGTGGCCGAGCGCCCCCTGATCCAGCACGTCGACCAGGGAGTCTCGGCCGGGGCGGGAGGAGTGTTCACCGCGTGCGGCACGGGCGAGTTCAACGCGCTCGACCTCGACGACTACACCCGGGTCGTGGCCGCCTCCGTCACCGCCACCGCCGGGCGGGTCCCGGTCTTCGCCGGCGCGGGCGGCTCGCTGTCCTTCGCCAGGGCCGTCGCCCGCGCGGCCGCCCGCAGCGGCGCCGACGGCCTGCTCCTGATGCCCCCCTACCTCGTCACCGCCCCACCCGACGGCCTGGTCCGCTACGTGCGCGAGGTGGCGGACGCCGGCGGCCTGCCGGTCATCGTCTACCACCGGGGCAACGCCCGGTTCACCCCGGCCTCAGCGGCCGAGCTCGCCCGGATGCCCGACGTGATCGGGTTCAAGGACGGGCTGGGCGACTTCGACCTGCTGCAGCGCATCATCCTGACCGTGCGGCAGGCGACCGGCAGGGAGTTCACGTTCTTCAACGGGCTGCCGACCGCCGAGCTGACCGTGCCCGCCTTCCGCGGGCTGGGCGTGGACCTGTATTCCAGCGCGGCGTTCGCGTTCGTGCCGGAGGTCGCGCTGGCCTTCCACAAGGCGGTGACAGGCGGCGACGAGGTGCTGGCCCGCCGCCTGCTGACCGGCTTCTACCTGCCGCTGGTCCAGCTCCGCGACCTGATGCCCGGCTACGCCGTCTCGCTGGTCAAGGCGGGCGTCCGGCTGCGCGGGCTGGACGTCGGAGGGGTACGGCCCCCGCTGATGGATCCGTCGCCGGAGCACGTGGCGGAGCTGGAGAAGATCATCGCCGCCGGGCTAGAAATCGTGGGGGCCTGATCGGCATGGGGCCGTGCGGATCGTATCCGCACGGCCCGTGGCCCTCAGCGGGTCAGGGTGCCGTCCACCCGGCGCGGCACACCCAGCGGGTTGTCGTCCCTGAGCTCGTTCGGCAGCAGCTCGGCGGGCCAGTCCTGGTAGGCCTTGGGAGCGAGCCAGCGGTCGATGGCCGTGGCGCCGACCGAGGTGGTCGGCGAGGTGGCGGCGGGCCAGGGTCCGCCGTGGTGCATGGCCCAGGTGACGGCCACGCCGGTGGGCCAGCCGTTCCAGATGAGCCGGCCGGCCTTGGCGCCGAGCACGTCGGCGACCTCGGCGGCCTCGTCGGGGTCCGTGCCGTGCACGGTGGCGGTGAGCGAGCCTTCGAGCCGCTCCAGGACGGGCCGCAGCTCGGCGACCTCGCGGTAGGTCACCACGATCGACGCCGGGCCGAAGCACTCCTCGCCGATGCCCGGCAGCTTCTCGGCGAACGACTTCACGTCCGTGGTGAACACCTTGGGCGTGACCGCCCAGCCGCCCTCCCCCGGCTTGCCCTCGGCCAGCAGGCGCAGCTCAGCGAGCCGTTCCAGGCCGCCGAGATAGCCGTCCCTGATCCGCTCGGCCAGCATCGGACCGCCCGTCGTGCCCTCGACGGCCTCGGCCAGGGCCGAGCGGAGCTCGTCGTCCTCGGGCACGAACATCAGCCCGGGGTTGGTGCAGAACTGCCCGACGCCCATCGTGAGCGAGGTCGCGAACCCGGACGCCACCTCGGCCTTGGGCGCCGACGGCAGCACCACGACCGGGTTTACGCTGCCCAGCTCGCCGTAGAACGGGATCGGCACCTCGCGCTCGTCGATGAGCTTCTGGATGGCCTTGCCGCCCGCGACGGACCCGGTGAACCCGGCCGCCACCACGCTCGGGTGCTGGACCAGGTCGGCGCCCGCCTGCATGCCCTGCACCAGCCCCAGCAGGTCCGGATACGGCAGGGCGTGCCGGACGATCCGGGCGACCCGCTGGGAGGTGTTGGGGTGGCCGGGATGCGCCTTGACCACCACCGGGCAGCCCGCGGCCAGCGCGGAGGCGGTGTCGCCGCCGGCCACCGAGAACGCGAACGGGAAGTTGCTCGCGGCGAACACCGCCACCACACCGGCCAGCGGCTGCTTCATCCGGCGCACGTCCGGCCTGGGCGGCGTGGTCGAAGGGTCGGCATGGTCGACGATCGCCTCCAGATAGCCGCCGTCCCTGATCACCTGGGCGAAGAGCCGGAACTGCCCCGCCGTACGGGCGACCTCGCCGCGCAGCCGCACCTCACCCAGCGCGGTCTCCCGGTCGGCGAGCTCCCACAGCTCGTCGGTGGCGGCGGCGAGAGCGTCGGCGACGGCCTCGAGCGCCTGCGCCCGCTCGGCCGCCGGCGTCGCCCGCCACGCCTCGCCGGCCGCCGCCGCGGCAGAGACGATCATGTCGACCCCGGCGCGATCCGTCTCGGGCAGCGCGTCGCCCACGGTCTCGCCGGTCCTGGGGTCGTATCCGTAGATCATCGAATGGCCCTTCGGAGTCTTGACACTTTCTCAGCTCAATTCTTACAGTTGCCGCATTCTGTCCACAAATCTGACCCTTGTTCACATATATGGACGGCGATCACATGATCATCAGGCAGATCCACGTCACCCCCGTCGCGTTCAAGGATCCTCCCCTGCTGAACGCCGCCGGAGTCCACGAGCCGTGGGCCCTGCGCACGATCGTCGAGGTGATCACCGACGAGGGCCTGAGCGGGCTCGGCGAAACGTACGGCGACCTGCGACACCTGTCCAAGGTACGCGAGTGCGCAGAGGTCCTGACCGGCCTGGACGTGCACGCCACCAACGAGATGTACGCCAGGGTCGCCGCGACCGTCGGCGACACGGTCAGCGACCTGCACGGGCTGACCGGCGCCGCGACCAAGGAGAAGAGCGTCGACCGGGTGTTCTCCCCGTTCGAGGTGGCCTGCCTGGACATCCGCGGCAAGGCGGCCGGCGTGCCGGTGGTCGACCTGCTGGGCGGCCGGGTCCGCGACGCCGTCCCGTACAGCGCCTACCTGTTCTACAAGTGGGCGGGACACCCGGACGCCGAACCCGACAGGTTCGGCGCGGCACTCGACCCGGCGGGCGTGGTCGAGCAGGCCGCGCTGCTCATCAAGGAGTACGGCTTCAGCTCGATCAAGCTCAAAGGCGGCGTCCACCCGCCCGCGGACGAGGTCGCGGCGATCATGGCACTGCGTGACGCGTTCCCCGGCGTGCCGCTGCGCCTGGACCCGAACGCCGTATGGACGGTGGACACCTCCATCTGGGTCGGCCGCGAGCTGGACGGCGTACTCCAGTACCTCGAAGACCCCACCCCCGACATATCCGGCATGTCACGCGTCGCCGCCCACGTGTCCATGCCCCTGGCCACGAACATGTGCGTCGTCACCCCCGAACACCTGCCCCCCGCCATCGCCACCAGCGCGATCGGCGTGCTCCTGCTCGACCACCACTACTGGGGCGGCCTGGTGCGCTCCTCGCACATCGCCGCCCTGTGCGAGACCTTCGGCCTGGAACTTTCCATGCACTCCAACTCACACCTCGGCATCAGCCTGGCCGCCATGACCCACCTGGCCGCCGCCACCCCCAACCTCACCCACGCCTGCGACACGCACACTCCCTGGCAGGACGGCCAGGACGTGGTGGCGCCCGGCAGCCTCCGCTTCGTCGACGGCGCCGTCCCCGTGCCATCCGGCCCCGGCCTCGGCGTAGAACTCGACCGCGACGCGCTGGCCGTCATGCACGAGCAGTACCGCAAGTGCGGCGTCACCGCCCGCGACGACACCACCTACATGCGCCGCTTCGACCCGTCCTTCACAGCGAAGAGACCCCGCTGGTGACCCCGGCCCACGCCGACCGCATGCTGGTGGACACGGCCTGCGACCAGATTCCACCCTCTCCGCACATGAACCCGGCCCACCTCGACATCAGCGATCACATAGGGCTGTGCCGCTCACCCCCCACGCACCCACAGCGGCCCCCTACACCAGCGATCACGCGCCATATCGCCCGTCGACAGTAATTCCCGGTCCAAACCTGCCAAGCAAAGCACGACCGGCGCCCCGCCCAGCACGGCCGGTACCTCTGATCCACCCCTGCCACGCACGACCGACACCCCGCCAAACACGACCGGCACTTCTGACCCACACCCGCCACGCACGACCGACACCCCGCCAAACACGACCAGCACCTCTGACCCACACCCACCAAACAGATCGACACCCCCGCCCCACACCCGTCAACACGGCCGGCGCCCCTGGCCTGTACCTGCCACACATCGAGGAGCACGCCAGTGAACCTGGCCTACGCCTACCCCTGGGACATCGTCGGCGACCCCACCGCCGCCGAACGCCTCGCCGCGCTCGGCGTGGACGCCGTGGCCCTGGCCGCCAGCTACCACTCCACCCGGGCGGCAACCCCCTACCACCCCTCGCACCGCATCCTCGACGTGCCGCACTCGGCGTTCTACCTGCCAGTGCGGCCCGAGGCCTGGGGCCGGCTGGTGCCCGCCGCACCCACCTGGACCGCGCCGGACGCCTACCTGCGGGCCCGTGACGCGCTGCTCGCAGCGGGCCTGAAGGTGCACGCCTGGACCGTGCTGACGCACAACTCGTTCCTCGGGCAGGCGCACCCCGACCTCGTAGTGCGCAACGCCTTCGGCGATCCCTACCCGTACGCCCTCTGCCCGTCGTTCGAGGACGTGGCCGACTACTGCGAGCGGCTCGTCCGTGAGGTCCTGACGGTCGGGGAACCCGACGGGCTGATCCTCGAAGGCTGCGGCGCGATGGGATTCGCGCATCAGAGCGTGCATGAGAAGACGGCGGGTGCGGACTTCGACGCCGACCTGATGTCACTTTGCTTCTGCCCTGGCTGCGCCGACCGTTACCCGGAGGGCACGCGCGACAGGGTACGGGCGGCCATCGACGGGCCACCGTCCGGGACCGGCGACGCGCACGCTACAACCCGGACCGGCGACGCGCACGCTACAACCGGAACCCATGACACACACACCACAACCGGAACCCATGACATCCGCGCCACAACCGGCACCCGTGGCGCACACACGCCAAGCGGCACCCGTGGCACGCACACAACGAGCGGGCCTCTGGAAACCGCCCTCGGACCGCTCGCCGACGAAGTCCGCACCGTACGGGTCGAGCTGTCGGCGTCGCTGCGCCTGCGCCTGATAACGGCAGCCCGGCAACTGGCACCGGCAGTGCCCATCACCCTGCACGCGAACCCCGCCCCTTGGGCCACCGGCCCCTTCGCAGCCCTCCCCGACGGCGAACAGGCGGCCGACGTACTGGTGGGCAACTGCTGGGGCGACCCGTCCACCGACGCCGCCCGCCTCGCACGTCTCGGCGAGCTGTGCGGCCCCGGCCAGCGGGTCGGCGCGTACGTCCTGGCCCTGCCCCCGCGCCACGCCGACGCCCAAGCCCTCGCCGAGCTGCTCAGGACATACGCCAAAGCAGGCGCCTCGGAAATCCACCTCTACCACGCAGGTCTGGCGAGCCCCAAGCGGCTGGCGGCCATGGCGGAGGCGCTCCGACTCGCCGCGCTGTAGCCCGCCCGCGATGGCGCGGTGATCACAGGTTGGATCTTGGTGTTGCTGAGGATGATGCTGGATGAGCGGCTGGACCTGGCTGAAAGGACAAATTGGGCGGCGATGCGCGAGGCCGTTCGGAGCCACACGCGCTAGATGGCCACTCGAGTACCGGGACAGCGTGACGGCGAAGCGGCGTGGCAGCGTGACGGGCGAAACAACGTGACCAGCGAAACAACGTGACCAGCGAAACAGGGTGACGGACGAAACAGGGTGACGGACGAAACAGCGGCAGTGGCGTCGACGTAGACCCCGGCACAGCGCCCGCGCCCGCGCCGCCATAGCGGCGGAGTGGATTGCCCGAAGGTCCTAACCCGCATGCATCCGCAACAGCAGCCCTAACCTCGGTGCCCGAATCCGCACGGTCTCACCTCATCACCATCGGCAAGGACTCACCCCTCTTCCTCGCCAGACGGCCCGGCAGTGTCTGGGCAGCTTCCCTGATCGCCCGACACCACCCCATGCTCCCCCAGTGTTCAACGCGCCACCGCAACCAAGCCACTCTCATAAGCCGCGATCACGAGTTGAGCCCGATCGCGCGCCTCAAGCTTGTTGAGCAGATGACTGATGTGTGTCTTGACCGTGGCCAACGTCACCTGGAGATGCTTGGCGATCTCGGTGTTGGACAACCCCCGAGCGATCAGCGTGAGGACCTCCCGTTCCCGCTCCGTGACACCTTCCAACGCTCGAACACGAGGTGAGGCGGGGATCCGTGCGAACTCCTCGATCAGCCGGCGCGTCACGGCCGGAGCCAGCAGGGCGTCCCCCGCCGCCACCACCCGTATGGCGGCGATCAGGTCGGCAGGCGGAGTGTCCTTGAGCAGGAACCCGCTGGCCCCTGCCCGCAGGGCGTCGTAGACGTAGGCGTCGAGGTCGAACATCGTCACGATCAAGACCCGCGAGACATCCCCGAGGCGCCTGGTCGCCTCGATACCGTCCATTTCCGGCATGCGCACATCCATGAGCACGACGTCCGGCCGTGTTTCCAACGCGACCGCAACGGCCTCCACCCCTGTCGCAGCCTCACCGACGACCTCCAAATCGGGCTCAGAGTCCACCAGCACCTTGAAGCTGCCTCTGAGTAACGCCTGATCATCCGCAACAAGCACACGGATCATGAAGCCCTCCCGTAGGGCAGAACAGCCGACACCCGGAACCCCCGTTTAGGAAGTCCTCCCGCCTCGAAAGCTCCGCCGTACATCATGACGCGCTCTCGCATCCCGATCAGCCCGTGCCCCACCCCTTCTCCGGGCAGCGTGCGCTGCCCCGGCCCGTCGTCCCTTACCTCGATCCGCACGGATCCCCCATCGTCGACCACCGACACCCAGCAACGGGCGGGCGCCGCATGCTTGACGACGTTGGTAAGCGCCTCCTGCACGATCCGGTACACGGACAGCTCCACCCCTTCTGGCAGCCTTCTCACGCCGGCCGAATCCCCACGCCCTGCCCGAGACCGGGCAACGCGGCCTCTTTCCCCAACCTCCGAACCCTGCGCCTCGCTAGGAACCACATTCGATGCCGGCGCCCTCCCCTCGCCCGGACCCGGCACGGTACCCCGGCCTGTGCGTTGCGGCTCGCCGGCGCGGTCCCAACTACCGCCGCCGCCGCTATGGACCTGGACATCGAGGTCTACCCTCACCCCCGCCATCCTGGCCTGCTCCGCCAGACCGTCCAAGCCGTCGATACCCGGCGCGGGGTCCCGGGTTGGTGTATCCGCGGAACGGAGGACGCCGAGCAGGTGGCGCATTTCTACCAGCGCGCTCCTGCTGGCCGTCTCGATCACACGCAGCGCATCATGCGCCTCCTCTGGCCTGGCTGCCAGGACATGATTGGCCACACCTGCCTTCACCGCGATCAATCCCACGTTGTGGGTCACGACGTCGTGGAGCTCGCGCGCAATGCGCAATCGCTCCTCGGCCACAGCCTGGGCCGCCATTCTCTCGGTGTGATGGGCTGCGTAGATTCTTCTTTCGCGCATGGCTCGCCCGACCGTCCAGGCACCACCCAGTGCCGCGATGCCGATGAGCATCTTGTCGACGCCCAGCAGCCACTCCGGAGCAGCCGCCCGAGGCACTCCCCCTGCCAGCACGAGTCCAGCTCCTGTGATCGCAGCGACCACTCCGATGGCCGAGGTCGGCAGCCAGGTGCCGCGACTCTCGGACACCGCCACCAGGTAAAGCGCGTACGCGGGCGAGACATAGGCGAAGTTCACCGCCCCGATCAAGACTGCCACGACGGCGAGCGCCAGCGTTAACACGAAGATCGGCAAAGGGAACAGCCTCCGTATGGCCAGCGGCAGCCCCAAGCCCAGAGGAACGGCGATCCGAACCCATGGTGGCAGGTCTCCAGCGTTGACCGCCGTCGTCAGGAACACGAGCGCCAAGCTCAACCCAGCCGCCAGGTCCAGCATGATCAGCTGGCCACGCGCCAGCCTCCTGGCAAAGAGGGGGTGCGAGTCGTCGTTCACGCCACGAAGGTAGCCCGCGATTCGGGGTCGCACGTCAGCCCGGGGTCTGAGATTGGAGTTCGGACCGTGGTCCGATGTGGGCGGGGCCCGCCGTGCCCCAGCCTTTACGACGTGATCGAAATCAACCGACTGACGAAACGCTACGGGCGCACCCTCGCCGTCGACGACCTCACCTTTACTGTGCAGCCGGGACACGTGACGGGCTTCCTCGGGCCCAACGGCGCGGGCAAGTCCACCACGATGCGGCTGGTCCTCGGCCTCGACGCCGCGTCGTCCGGTGAGGCACTGGTCAATGGCAGGCGTTACACCTCCATGAGCAGACCCATGCATGAGGTGGGCGCCTTGCTGGACGCGGGCGCCGCGCATGGCGGCCGCAGCGCCTACAACCACCTGCTCTGCCTTGCTCGCACCAACGGCATCGGCCCTGGGCGGGTGTCGGAGATGCTGGAGCGGGTGGGCCTGGCCGGCGTCGCACGTAAGCACGTCGGCGGATTCTCACTCGGCATGAAGCAGCGGCTGGGCATCGCGGGCGCACTGCTCGGTGACCCCGGCGTCCTCATGTTCGACGAGCCGGTCAACGGGCTCGACCCCGATGGGGTGCGCTGGATCCGTGATCTCATGCGCTCACTGGCCGCGGAGGGTAGGACGATTCTGCTGTCCAGCCACCTGATGAGCGAGATGGCGCTGACCGCCGATCACATCATCATCGTGGGCAAAGGCAAGCTGATCACGGAGGCGACCGTCCAGGAGCTCACCACGCGCTACCCCTCCCTGGAAGATGCCTACCTCGCGCTCACCGCGAGCAGCGTCGAGTACGGAGCAGCGACATCATGAAGATGATCTTCTCTTCCGAGTGGCTCAAGCTGCGCTCGATCTCCTCCACCTATCACGCGCTCGGCGCAGCCGCCCTCATGGTGGTCCTCGGGGTGGCGTGGACGTTCTACGTGGGCAGCCTGGCGGAGGAGCGCGGGTCGCTGAGGGCCGCCGCGCCCGAGGAAGGATTCCTCCCCTTGGTGCAGATCAGTCTCGCCACGATCGGCGTGCTGGCCATCACCTCCGAGCACGCCACGGGCATGATCCGTGCCAGCCTCACCGTCGTGCCGAAACGCGGCATGCTTCTGCTGGCCAAGGCGGCGGTCGTCGGCGTGGTGACGCTGGTGGCCGCCTATTCGATCCTTCTCGTCACTTACGTGGCCGCACGATTGATCGCCGGAGATCGCCGACTCGGATTCAACAGCACCGACTTCTCGGACGATCTTCCGATGCTGTTCGCCTCTGGAGTCTCGGTCACCGTGCTGGCCCTGGTAGGACTCGGTCTCGGTGCCGCCACCCGCTCTACGGCAGCCGCGATCGTGTCCGTGGTGGCGATGCTGTTCGTGCTGCCCGGCATCGCCAACTACCTTCCCGAGCCGTGGAACAGCCGGGTGGCATCCCTGATGCTGCCGAACCTCGTTCCCCAGATCGCGGGCGATCGGCTCTCCTCGCGTCTCGGTGACGGCATCCTGCCTCCTTGGGCGGCATTCGCGGCACTGCTCGCGTACGCACTGGTGGCACTCTCAGCCGGCTTCTACCTGCTGAAGAGGAGAGACGCTTGAACGCCCTTTCCTCCGAATGGCTCAAGATTCGTTCGGTACGTTCGAGTTATCTCATCGCGGGCCTCAGTCTTTGCGGCATCCTGCTCGGCCTCGGCCTCGCGTGGATGACAGCCGACATGTACGACAGGGCCGCCCCAGCGCAGAAAACCGGCGCCCGCCTTGCCGCACTCGAAGAAGTCGTGCTCATCGTGCCGCAGCTCTGCATGGGCATCATGGGCGTGCTGGCGATGACATCCGAATACACGACCGGTCTTGTCAGGACGACCCTGGCCATCGTGCCGAAGCGCTGGCCCGTGATCGCCGCGAAGTCCGCCGTGATAGGCGTCGTCAGCTTGCTCACGGGCTCGCTGGCGACGTTCGGCACCTACTTCGTCTGCCGATCGATTATCGGTGATCGCTTCGCGGGCATCTACCTGGTGCCGTTCGCGGACAAGCTGCCGCTGTTGATCGCCTTCAGCCTGACGGTGCCGACGTTCGGACTGCTCGGGCTGGGGCTGGCAGCGATCCTGCGCTCCACGTCGGGTCCGATCGTCCTGCTCGTGAGCCTCGTCTACGTCATCCCGATCATCGCGGGTAACCTGCCCCAGCCATGGAGTGATCGGCTCGGGTCAGTGATGATCGGAGCGCTGCCACGTGAGATCACCGGCGTTTCGACGATAGACACGGTGTATGGCTCGCTGCTGTCGCCTGCAGCGGCGGTCGCAGTGCTCGTGGGCTACTCGCTGCTGCCCGTGGTCATAGGCGCCTGGCTGCTGCGTCAGAGAGACGCCTGAAATGTTGCCCCTGAGCGCACTCCTGTGGGCATCACGAAAAGTGGCCCGTTGCGGCAGACAGTTGCGGAAGTGCTGCTCGCCCCTTCCGCAACCCGATAGCCGTTCACAGGTACGGCAGGCGCAAGCGCGTGCCGTACCCACGACAGACTCAGACCTCGACCACCACTGGGATGATCATCGGGCGGCGACGGTAGGTGTCGCTCACCCAACGCCCGACAGTGCGACGGACCACGCGGCGGATCTCCTGCGTGTCCACCACTCCGTCAGCCGCCTTGTCCTGCAAAGCCTTCTCGATCTGCGGAATGAAGCCCTCGAACTGCGCCGGATCGATACCGGAGCCACGAGCGTGTATCTCCGGACCGGCGGTGACTTTGCCGGTGCTGGAGTCCACCACGATGACCACCGAGATGAATCCTTCGTCGCCGAGGATCCTGCGATCCTTCAGAGAGACGTCGGTGATCTCGCCGACCGACGAGCCATCCACGTACACGTACCCGGCATGGACCGCGCCGACGATCTTCGCTCGACCGTCGACAAGGTCGACCACGACACCGTCCTCGGCGATCACAATGTGATCGTCCGGCACGCCGGTGAGCGCGGCCAACTTGGCGTGTGCCCGCAGGTGACGCCACTCCCCATGCACCGGCATGAAGTTGGACGGCCGGGTGAGGTTCAGTACGTAAAGCAGCTCGCCCGCGGCCGCGTGTCCGGAGACATGCACCTTGGCGTTGCCCTTGTGTACGACACGGGCACCCCACCGGGTAAGCCCGTTGATCACTCTGTTGACCGCGGTCTCGTTCCCGGGCACCAGAGACGAGGCGAGCAGGACGGTGTCGCCCTCGGCGATGCGGATGGGATGGTCGCGATTGGCCATCCGCGACAGTGCTGCCATCGGCTCCCCCTGGGAGCCGGTGCAGATCAGCATCACGTCTTCCGGCGGCCACTCCTCGATGTCGCGCGAGTCGACGATGATCTCCGGCGGCACCTTGAGATATCCGAGGTCGCGAGCGACACCCATGTTGCGCACCATCGAACGACCGACGAGCGCGACCTTTCGGCCATGCTTGGCGGCCGCGTCGATGACCTGCTGGATACGGTGCACGTGCGAGGCGAAGCTTGCGACGATGACCCGCTGTTCAGAGGTCCGGATGACCTCGTCGATGACCGGGCCGATCTCGCGCTCGCTGGTGACGAACCCTGGCACTTCAGCGTTCGTCGAGTCGGACATCAGCAGGTCGACACCCTCGGTACCGAGTCTGGCGAATCCACCGAGGTCAGTGAGTCGACCGTCACTTGGCAACTGATCCATGCGGAAGTCGCCGGTGTGCAGCACGATGCCGGCAGGCGTCCTGATGGCCACGGCCAAGGCATCCGGAATCGAGTGGTTCACCGCCAGGAACTCGCAGTCGAACGGCCCGAAGGTATGACGTTCACCTTCGACCACCTGGAGCTTGGTCGGCTGGATCCTGTGCTCGGTGAGCTTGGCCTCGATCAGGGCAAGCGTCAGCTTGGATCCAATAAGCGGGATGTCGCGCCGCTCTCGCAGGAGATACGGCACAGCCCCGATGTGGTCTTCGTGAGCGTGCGTCAGGACCACGGCTTCGATCTGGTCGAGCCGGTCCCTGATGTAGTCGAAGTCGGGCAGGATCAGGTCGACACCCGGCTGATCGGGCTCGGGGAACAGCACCCCGCAGTCAACGATCAGCAGGCGGCCGTCGTACTCGAAGACGGCCATGTTCCGGCCGATCTCACCCAGCCCGCCCAGTGCGACGATGCGCAGCCCTCCATCGGGCAGCGGCGGCGGGGGGCCAAGATCTGGATGCGGATGGCTCATGCCCGGCCCCCAATGTCAAATCGTGTTCTCAAAACTTCCGGTTCCTCCCCGTTCCTATGCGTCGGTCAACTTCACCCCGCCGGCCACCAGGCAAGCACGCAGCTCGGCGATTTGCTTCTCCGTCGCGGACACGAGCGGCAGGCGCACCGGTCCGACCGGCACTCCCACCATGCTCAGCGCCGCCTTTGCCATGATCGCGCCGCCCGCACTCAACATGATCCCGTCGACTACGGGGGCCACCTGGCGGTGAATGGCCAGGGCCTGGTCGATGTCACCGTTACGGTGCAGTCGGATCATGCGGGCAAGATCGGCGCCCACCACATGGCCTACTACGCTCACGAACCCGGCCGCACCCAGCGAGAGCCAGGCCAGGTTGAGCAGATCGTCACCAGAATAGAAGGCGAGATCGGTCATCGACATCACCTGACTACCGGCGAACAAATCTCCCTTGGCGTCCTTAACAGCCACGATGCGGTCGTGCTGCGCCAGCCGGATCAAGGTCTCAGTCTTGATCGGCACGCCGCTACGCCCAGGAATGTCATACAGCATAACCGGCAGATCCGTCGCATCGGCGACAGCCGTGAAGTGCCGATACAACCCCTCCTGCGGAGGCTTGCTGTAGTAGGGAGTCACCACAAGCAGGCCATGGGCACCCTCACGGGCAGCCCACTTGGCCAGCTCGACGCTGTGCCGGGTGTCATTGGTGCCCGCCCCCGCCACGACGGTCGCCCGATCGCCGACGACCTCCAGCACAGCGCCGAGAATTCGCGCCTTCTCGTCGTCGGAGGTGGTGGGGGATTCGCCGGTCGTCCCACTGACGATCAGTCCGTCGTTACGCTGCTCGTCCACCAGATAGGTGGCGAGACGGCGCACAGCGTCGTAGTCAACCGCGCCGTCATCGGTGAACGGCGTGACCATGGCGGTCAACATGCGGCCGAAAGGCGCATCGATGGTTCCAGTTGGCGATGCCATAGTGCGAACGCTACCTGGATTCCCAAAACCGTTGGACGCCGCCACCCCGCTTCGCCAGCCAGGAGTAGCTTTTTGTCACAGCATCCCCCGGCATCTCACAGCGCTTTTGGCTACGTTCAGCACTCTATCGATCACTCAGAGCTCGCGGCCCACCTCTTTCCGGGACCCGCAGCGGCACCTTGAGTCCTTCGAGACGCTCGTTTTCGCTGGCCCACACCGACGCGCGCACGCCCCGCACCCGCCTCCGCAGGCAGCGGCCCAACAATGCTTGCCCGCTTCCATGACGCCAACGCAGCCGACCACCGCCGAGCCGACTGTTTGCTGGACCAGCTCGATCACCAGGATGGGCCAGATGGGCCAGCCGCGCCGCGACGAGCGGGACGGCCTGGGATCCTCGACTTCACGCTGAGTAATCACACAGTTGCATTCGCCTTTCATGTCATGGCGGGGCCTTCACCCCGGCGCGCGGAAGGCCTTCGCGAACGGCCCGCATCTCGCCCCACTGCCACGCACGGGCAGGCCGTACCCACTGCCACGCACGGGCAGGCCGTACCCACTGCCA